>NZ_VISI01000001.1:2500-617500 GCF_007827365.1 Olleya sp. Hel_I_94 | reverse complement strand
GGCTTAACACATGCAAGTCGAGGGGTAGCAGGGAGCTTGCTCCGCTGACGACCGGCGAACGGGTGCGTAACGCGTATAGAATCTACCTCTTACTAAGGGATAGCCCAGAGAAATTTGGATTAATATCTTATAGTATGTTAACTTGGCATCAAGATGACATTAAAGGTTACGGTAAGAGATGACTATGCGTCCTATTAGCTAGATGGTGTGGTAACGGCACACCATGGCAACGATAGGTAGGGGCCCTGAGAGGGGGATCCCCCACACTGGTACTGAGACACGGACCAGACTCCTACGGGAGGCAGCAGTGAGGAATATTGGACAATGGAGGCAACTCTGATCCAGCCATGCCGCGTGCAGGAAGACTGCCCTATGGGTTGTAAACTGCTTTTATACAGGAAGAAACACTCTCACGTGTGAGAGCTTGACGGTACTGTAAGAATAAGGATCGGCTAACTCCGTGCCAGCAGCCGCGGTAATACGGAGGATCCAAGCGTTATCCGGAATCATTGGGTTTAAAGGGTCCGTAGGTGGATAATTAAGTCAGAGGTGAAATCCTGCAGCTCAACTGTAGAATTGCCTTTGATACTGGTTGTCTTGAGTTATTATGAAGTAGTTAGAATATGTAGTGTAGCGGTGAAATGCATAGATATTACATAGAATACCAATTGCGAAGGCAGATTACTAATAATATACTGACACTGATGGACGAAAGCGTGGGGAGCGAACAGGATTAGATACCCTGGTAGTCCACGCCGTAAACGATGGTCACTAGCTGTTCGAACTTCGGTTTGAGTGGCTAAGCGAAAGTGATAAGTGACCCACCTGGGGAGTACGTTCGCAAGAATGAAACTCAAAGGAATTGACGGGGGCCCGCACAAGCGGTGGAGCATGTGGTTTAATTCGATGATACGCGAGGAACCTTACCAGGGCTTAAATGTAAATTGACAGGTTTAGAAATAGACTTTTCTTCGGACAATTTACAAGGTGCTGCATGGTTGTCGTCAGCTCGTGCCGTGAGGTGTCAGGTTAAGTCCTATAACGAGCGCAACCCCTGTTGTTAGTTGCCAGCGAGTCATGTCGGGAACTCTAACAAGACTGCCAGTGCAAACTGTGAGGAAGGTGGGGATGACGTCAAATCATCACGGCCCTTACGTCCTGGGCTACACACGTGCTACAATGGTAGGGACAGAGAGCAGCCACTGGGTGACCAGGAGCGAATCTATAAACCCTATCACAGTTCGGATCGGAGTCTGCAACTCGACTCCGTGAAGCTGGAATCGCTAGTAATCGCATATCAGCCATGATGCGGTGAATACGTTCCCGGGCCTTGTACACACCGCCCGTCAAGCCATGGAAGCTGGGAGTGCCTGAAGTCCGTCGCCGTAAGGAGCGGCCTAGGGTAAAATCGGTAACTAGGGCTAAGTCGTAACAAGGTAGCCGTACCGGAAGGTGCGGCTGGAACACCTCCTTTCTAGAGAAAGACAATTATTGTGTTTTTTTATGTAAACAAAAAGTTTATTCTCCTGCTGTTGATTTATAATCTATTATAGTAGAGTCTCATAGCTCAGCTGGTTAGAGCGCTACACTGATAATGTAGAGGTCGGCAGTTCGAGTCTGCCTGAGACTACTAATACTATGATAAAAGGAAATTCTAGAAGTTGTCAATTCTAAATAAGTAATTCTGAATAGAACATTCGGGATTCCTATATGGGGGATTAGCTCAGCTGGCTAGAGCGCCTGCCTTGCACGCAGGAGGTCATCGGTTCGACTCCGATATTCTCCACTATTCAGTTTTAACTGAAAAAGTTCTTTGACATATTGAAAAAAGATACATGAAAATTTAGTGAGATTTTTCTCATTAAAATTAATGTGGTATTATACTAATCGTAGTATAATACTGCATAGAACTCATTAAAAAGCAAATAGTACAATAAGCTAAATAAGAGCGTATGGGGAATGCCTAGGCTCTCAGAGGCGATGAAGGACGTGATAAGCTGCGAAAAGCTGCGGGGATTGGCACATACAAATTGATCCGTAGATATCCGAATGGGGCAACCCAGCATATTGAAGATATGTTATCCGAAAGGAAGTAAACCCGGAGAACTGAAACATCTAAGTACCCGGAGGAGAAGAAAACAAAAGTGATTCCGTTAGTAGTGGCGAGCGAACGCGGATTAGCCCAAACCAGTATTGTTAAGGCAATGCTGGGGTTGTAGGACTACAATATTTGAGCTGTAATGAATTAGAATAGTTTGGAAAGACTAACCAAAGAGGGTGATAGTCCCGTATAAGTAAAGAACAGTAAGATAGTAGTATCCTGAGTAGCGCGGGACACGAGTAATCCTGTGTGAATCAGTCGGGACCATCCGATAAGGCTAAATACTCCTGAGAGACCGATAGTGAACTAGTACCGTGAGGGAAAGGTGAAAAGAACCCTGAATAAGGGAGTGAAATAGATCCTGAAACCATACGCTTACAAGCGGTCGGAGCCCTTTGGGGTGACGGCGTGCCTTTTGCATAATGAGCCTACGAGTTACCGTTGCTAGCAAGGTTAAGTGATTAAGTCACGGATCCGTAGCGAAAGCGAGTCTGAATAGGGCGCTTTAGTTAGTAGTGGTAGACGCGAAACCGTGTGATCTACCCATGGGCAGGTTGAAGCTGTAGTAACATACAGTGGAGGACCGAACCGGTTGACGTTGAAAAGTCTTCGGATGACCTGTGGGTAGGGGTGAAAGGCCAATCAAACTCGGAAATAGCTCGTACTCCCCGAAATGCATTTAGGTGCAGCGTTGATTTATAGTTTTATAGAGGTAGAGCTACTGATTGGATGCGGGGGCTTCACCGCCTACCAATTCCTGACAAACTCCGAATGCTATAAAATGTTAATCAGCAGTGAGGGCATGGGTGCTAAGGTCCATGTCCGAAAGGGAAAGAACCCAGACCATCAGCTAAGGTCCCAAAATATATGTTAAGTTGAAAAAACGAGGTTGAACTGCTTTGACAGCTAGGATGTTGGCTTGGAAGCAGCCATTCATTTAAAGAGTGCGTAACAGCTCACTAGTCGAGCGGTTCGGCATGGATAATAATCGGGCATAAACATATTACCGAAGCTATGGACTTGTAAAAGTGGTAGGGGAGCATTGTAGTGGCGTTGAAGGTGTGCTGTGAGGTATGCTGGAGTAGCTACAAAAGAAAATGTAGGCATAAGTAACGATAATGCGGGCGAGAAACCCGCACTCCGAAAGACTAAGGTTTCCTCAGCTATGCTAATCAGCTGAGGGTTAGTCGGGACCTAACGCGAACCCGAAAGGGGTAGTGGATGGACAACAGGTTAATATTCCTGTACCTGCTCTCATTAAAAGTGACGGAGGCGAAAAGTTAGTGCGCACAGACGGAATTGTGCGTTGAAGAGAGTGGTAACACCTCGATAGTACACTAAGACTACGGTCGCGGTGATAATCTAGCGAATCGACTTCCAAGAAAAGCAAGAGAAGCAGCCCGTACCCTAAACCGACACAGGTAGTTGGGATGAGAATTCTAAGGAGCTCGAGAGATTCATGGCTAAGGAACTAGGCAAAATAGACCTGTAACTTCGGGAGAAAGGTCGCCACCCTTCGGGGTGGCCGCAGTGAAAAGGTCCAGGCGACTGTTTATCAAAAACACAGGGCTATGCTAAATTGAAAGATGACGTATATGGCCTGACACCTGCCCGGTGCTGGAAGGTTAAGTGGAGGGTTTAGCTTCGGCGAAGATCTAAAATGAAGCCCCAGTAAACGGCGGCCGTAACTATAACGGTCCTAAGGTAGCGAAATTCCTTGTCGGGTAAGTTCCGACCTGCACGAATGGTGCAACGATCTGGACACTGTCTCAGCCATGAGCTCGGTGAAATTGTAGTATCGGTGAAGATGCCGATTACCCGCTGTGGGACGAAAAGACCCCGTGCACCTTTACTATAGCTTAGTATTGGTTTTGGATAAGTAATGTGTAGGATAGGTGGGAGACTTTGAAGCGGCGTCGCTAGGCGTTGTGGAGTCATTGTTGAAATACCACCCTTTGCTTGTCTAGAGTCTAACCTTCAATGAAGGGACAGTGCTTGGTGGGTAGTTTGACTGGGGTGGTCGCCTCCAAAAGAGTAACGGAGGCTTCTAAAGGTTCCCTCAGCACGCTTGGTAACCGTGCGTAGAGTGCAATGGCATAAGGGAGCTTGACTGAGAGACCTACAAGTCGATCAGGTACGAAAGTAGAGCATAGTGATCCGGTGGTTCCGTATGGAAGGGCCATCGCTCAAAGGATAAAAGGTACGCCGGGGATAACAGGCTGATCTCCCCCAAGAGCTCATATCGACGGGGGGGTTTGGCACCTCGATGTCGGCTCGTCACATCCTGGGGCTGGAGAAGGTCCCAAGGGTTGGGCTGTTCGCCCATTAAAGTGGCACGCGAGCTGGGTTCAGAACGTCGTGAGACAGTTCGGTCTCTATCTACAGTGGGCGTTAGAAATTTGAGTGGATCTGACTCTAGTACGAGAGGACCGAGTTGGACTAACCTCTGGTGTATCTGTTGTTCCGCCAGGAGCATTGCAGAGTAGCTACGTTGGGAAGGGATAAGCGCTGAAAGCATATAAGCGCGAAACCCACCACAAGATGAGATTTCTTTAAAGGGTCGTAGGAGATGACTACGTTGATAGGTCATAGGTGTAAAGGCAGTAATGTCATAGCCGAGTGATACTAATAACCCATAGGCTTATTGTACGCCTGTTTTTTATAAAGTTCAATACAAAATTTTCATGAATCATTTTTTCAATATGTTATTATATACGGTTAAGTAGTTAATACTACATACACCGAAAGATTTAAGGTGATTATAGCGATGGGGCTCACCTCTTACCATTCCGAACAGAGAAGTTAAGCCCATTTGCGCCGATGGTACTGCATTGTGGGAGAGTAGGTCGTCGCCTTTTTAGAGAACCCTTCATATTTATTTATGAAGGGTTTTTTTGTGCCTAAAAATTAAAGTAAATAGGCGCAAGGGAAAGGGTATAAGCAAAAAGATGTATAGGAAAATTAAATTTAGGAATATCGCTTAACATTACTTTTGTAAATTATATAAGCAAATATAAATATATGATATTGGTGTTTAGTATTAAATAAATCGAAAGATGCTATTTGCTTTATAGTTTAGCAATTGATTATTGTAAATGAATTGTTTATTAAGCATTTTGTTAATTGTTAAATATATTCTAAGTTTAATATTTATATAGAATACTTTCGTTTTAGTTAGTATTTATATATCTTGATACATTATGACTGAATAAGAGAATGAGCGAGAATAAAGAATTAGATTTAGCTAATAATTTCGTTAATAATACGAATAGAAATATTTTCCTAACTGGTAAAGCAGGTACGGGTAAAACGACGTTTCTTCATAAATTAAAAAAGAATTCCTTAAAAAGAATTGTTATAGTGGCTCCAACTGGAGTTGCTGCTATTAATGCAAAAGGGGTTACAATTCATTCATTTTTTCAACTTCCTTTTGGACCTATTTTACCAAATGACGATTTAAACTCTAGTGGTGGATTTAATCGAAAGTTTGGTAAAACTAAAATCAATATTATTAAGTCATTGGACTTATTAATTATTGATGAAATAAGTATGGTTAGAGCGGACGTACTTGATGGTATTGATAAAACTTTGCGTCGTTATAGAAATAAAAATCTAGTTTTTGGAGGTGTTCAAGTTTTGATGATAGGGGATTTACAGCAGCTATCTCCCGTTGTAAAAGATAATGAATGGCACTTACTTAAACCGTTTTATAATGACGCTTTCTTTTTTAGTAGTCATGCCTATCAACAATGTAATCCGATTTCTGTTGAATTAAAACATATTTATAGACAGGACAACCCTTTATTCATTAATATATTAAACGAAATTAGAACTAATTCGCTTTCCCTTGAGTCAGCAAATGAGTTAAATAAAAGGTATAAGCCTGATTTTGAACCTAAAGAAGATGATGGGTATATTTCATTAACCACACATAATAATAAGGCAGAATACACTAATAAAGCTAAACTTGAGAAGCTAAGAGGTAGGTCTCAGACATATAAAGCAAAAGTAGAGGGTAAGTTTCCTGAGTTTTCTTATCCTAATAAAGAATCGCTTGTACTTAAAGTCGGATCTCAAGTTATGTTTGTTAAAAATGATAGTTCTGCAGACAAGCGTTATTTTAATGGAAAGATAGGTAAAGTTATATTACTCGATAAAGATGAAGTTGTTGTTAAGTGTCCAGATGATGATTTCAATATAATTACGAAACCAGAGGTTTGGGAAAATATAAATTATGCGGTTGATAAGGATACTAAGGCTATTTCTGAAAACAAAATTGGATCCTTCTCTCAAATTCCATTACGTTTAGCTTGGTCAATAACGATCCATAAAAGTCAAGGTCTTACTTTTGAAAAGGCAATCATAGATTCTGAAGGTGCATTTGCGCATGGGCAGACTTACGTCGCTTTGAGTAGATGTAAATCTTTAGAAGGTTTAGTTTTGAAAAGCAAGATTAATTCTAGTCAAATTATAAGTGATGCTAATGTTATCAATTTTAATATTGAAGCAGAGAAAAATCAACCAGACGAGAGTATACTTCAACAATCTAAAACGCATTTTCAATTAAATTTAATCTCTGAAATTTTCGATTTTTATCAATTTTTGTACCCAACTAATAGGCTTTTAGATATATATTATAAAAACAGAGGTAGTTTTCAGGGTAATATAGAAAATCCTTTAACTAGTATAAAAGATTGCGTCGCTACTTTATTAAAAGTAGCAAATGGATTTAAAGCGCAGTTATTAGAAATTTCAAAAGAGTCTACTACTCCGGAGACTAGTGATGAAATTCAGTCTAGATTTAAAAAAGCACTAGCGTATTATAAACAGCAATTGGATGTTAACATAATTCAAATTTATAAAAGCTTTAATTTTACTACAGATAATAAAACACTAGATACGGATTTTAATAAACAATTAGATACTTTAGAAGAGTTAATAGGCGTTAAACAGTTGTATTTTTCTAATTTGGATTCAGGCTTTTCAATTAAATTATTTTTAGAATTACGCGCTAAATCTGTGTTTTTGACAAAGGAAAAATCTAAAACTCCAAGGAAGACTGTTATAGATGGCACTACTAATGTAGAATTGTTTGAATTATTAAGAGAATTAAGAAATACAATTGCAGAAAGAGAAGATTTGGTTCATTTTCAAATATTTACACAAAAGTCATTATATGAAATGTGCGAAACATTACCAACCAGTCAAAGCGAACTATTAAATGTCAATGGATTTGGTAAAACACGTGTTGCCAAATATGGTAACGAAATTATACAAATAATAAGAGAGTATTGCGAGGAGAATGACATTGAGGTTTCCAATAGTAAAGAGATTTTTGAAAAGGCTAAACCAAAACGTAAAAAGGGAGATACAAAAGAAACGTCTTTACAGATTTTTAAAGCAGGTAAATCAATAGATCAAATAGCTTTTGAACGTGATTTAAATGTGAATACTATCTTTGGGCACCTTGCAAGTTTTATACCGTCAGGTGAAGTTAAAATAACAGATTTGATCTCTGAAAAGCATTATAAAGAATTGAAAGCATTAATCCCTAAACATACTTTTGAAAATCTTTCAGATTTGAAATCTCAAATAGCTGACAAGTATAGTTATGGAGAGATTAGATTAGTTTTAGATGATATATCTTAGTAATAAAAAAGGCTTTAAAATTAATTTTAAAGCCTTTTTTTATATTTCAGTATTCAGGATTACCCTTTGATAACACCTCGTGAAATTACTATTTTCTGAATTTCTGAAGTTCCTTCATATATCTGTGTGATTTTAGCATCACGCATCATACGTTCTACATGGTATTCTTTTACAAAACCATTACCACCATGTATTTGCACAGCTTCAACAGTTTGTTCCATTGCCACTTTACTAGCATATAGTTTAGCCATTGCGCTTGACATATCGTAATTATTACCTTGGTCTTTATCCCAAGCAGCTTTCATTACTAACATACGTGCAGCTTCAATTTCTGTATACATATCAGCTAATTTAAACGCGATCGCTTGGTGATTACAGATTTCTGTGCCAAATGCCTTACGTTCTTTACTATATTTTAATGCTAACTCATAAGCACCTGCAGCAATACCTAAAGCTTGCGCAGCAATACCAATACGTCCACCAGATAAAGTTTTCATTGCGAATTTAAAACCAAACCCATCTTCACCAATTCTATTTTCTTTTGGTACTTTTACGTCATTAAATTGTAGTGTGTGTGTATCACTTCCTCTAATACCTAATTTATCTTCTTTAGGACCAATATCAAAACCAGGTGTTCCTTTTTCTACTATAAAAGCATTAATACCTTTATGAGCTTTATCTCTGTCAGTTTGTGCTATAACTAAATATACATCACTACGACCACCATTTGTAATCCAGTTTTTTGTACCATTAATAACATAATGGTCACCTTTATCTATAGCTGTTGTTTTTTGTGATGTTGCGTCACTACCAGCTTCAGGCTCACTTAAACAAAAAGCACCAATAGATTCTCCAGTTGCTAGTTTAGTTAAGTATTTTTGTTTCTGTTCTTCGGTACCATAAGTTTCAAGTCCGTAACAAACTAAAGAGTTGTTTACAGAGACCATAACTGAAGCTGAAGCATCAATTTTAGATAATTCTTCCATAATTAATACGTAAGAAATAGCATCCATACCACTTCCTCCATATTTTGGGTCTACCATAATACCCATAAAACCAAGCGCTCCCATTTTTCTAACTAATTCATCAGGAAACGTTTGTGCATTATCACGTTCGATAACACCTGGTAATAATTCTGTTTGTGCAAAATCGCGAGCTGCATCGCGAATCATTATATGCTCTTCAGTAAGGCTAAAATCCATAATTTATGTAAGATTGTTGATTTAATAAAATTTGGATACAAAGATAAGTTTTTATTAGCATATTTTCAATCGTTATAGTTATTTTTACATTATATGATAAAAGACAATTATACAGTGATTGGCGTGATGTCAGGGACGTCTTTGGATGGTATTGATCTTGCTTTAATTTCATTTAAAAAAGCTACTAATTGGAGTTTTAAAATTGAAATTGCTCAGACTGTTGTTTATCCTAAAACTTGGCTAAATAGGCTTAAAAATTTAATAAATTTAGGTACGTCTGAGCTAAACGAGTTAGATGAAGAGTATACTACCTTTTTGGCTTCTGTTATCAACAATTTTATAAAAATTAATAACATTAGTAATATTGATGCAGTTTGCTCTCATGGTCATACAGCACTACACAGACCAGAATTAGGGTATACTTTACAGATAGGTAACTTACCTCAATTATCAAATTTAATTAAACAGACTGTAGTGTGTGATTTTAGAATTCAAGATGTTGAGTTAGGCGGTCAAGGTGCACCATTGGTTCCAATTGGTGATCAATTTTTGTTTCCGCAATATCATTGGTGTTTAAATTTAGGAGGATTTGCTAATATCTCTTCACAAGAAAATGCAAATAGAATTGCTTTTGATATTTGTCCTGTAAATATTGTACTAAATAAATATGTAGGCGTATTAGGTTTTGATTTTGATGATAAAGGTATACTTGCTAGACAAGGTATTTTTCATCAAAAATTATTTAATCAGCTAAATCAATTAGCTTTCTATTATGAAAAAGCTCCTAAATCTTTAGGGTTGGAGTGGGTAAAGACTAATATTTTTCCACTAGTTGATAGTTATAATTTACCAATCAATGACGTTTTACATACGTATGTTAAACATATAGCATTTCAGATAGCTAAAGTTATAAATCAAAAGCAAAATACGTTGGTTTTAGCAACAGGTGGAGGCGTGTTTAACGATTTTTTACTTGAAGAAATAACTAAATTAACATCAAATCAAATAATAATACCTTCAAAAAACATTATAGAATTTAAAGAAGCCTTAATTTTTGGCTTCTTAGGTATATTAAAATTACGAGGAGAAAACAACTGTCTGAAATCAGTGACAGGAGCTTTAAAAGATCATTCGTCAGGGAAAATATTCAATATAAAAAAATAAATAATAGTGATAAATTATTGCATGAAGCCAAGTCAATAATTATTAACAATAATTTATTATAATAAAAATGACCAGACTATTAAAAGCCATTTTTTGTTTTTTTATATTTGTTAAATTAATTAATCTAACACTTCGTAAGATGAATCAACTTTAGCTACTTTAAATGTTAATCCAGAGAGAAAAATATTAAAGTTGAAACCAAAAATCAAACATGAAAGACTTATTAAAAATTTACGAAAATAAAGAACCAGAAATAGTATTTAATTGGAAAGATTCTGAAACAGAAGCAGAAGGCTGGACAGTTATAAATTCTTTAAGAGGTGGTGCTGCAGGTGGTGGTACCAGAATGAGAAAAGGATTGGATATGAATGAAGTTTTATCCCTTGCTAAAACTATGGAGGTAAAGTTTACTGTGTCTGGACCAGCTATTGGTGGTGCAAAATCAGGAATTAATTTTGATCCAAAAGACCCAAGAAAACGTGGTGTTTTAGAGCGTTGGTACAAAGCAGTGTCTCCATTGTTAAAAAGTTATTACGGTACAGGAGGAGATTTAAATGTAGATGAAATCCATGAAGTAATTCCAATTACAGAAGATTCTGGTGTTTGGCATCCACAAGAAGGTGTTTTTAATGGACATTTTAAGCCAACAGAAGCAGATAAAATTAACCGTATTGGACAGTTACGTCAAGGAGTAATAAAAGTTTTAGAAAACACTAACTTTTCTCCAGATGTAGCCAAAAAGTATACTGTAGCAGACATGATTACAGGTTATGGTGTTGCAGAAGCTGTTAGACATTATTATGATGTTTATGGCGGAAGCGTAAAAGGTAAGCGTGCAGTAGTTCAAGGTTTTGGAAATGTAGGATCAGCAGCAGCTTTTTATTTAGCACAAATGGGAGCTAAAATTGTTGGAATTATTGATATTTCTGGAGGAGTTATAAATGAAGAAGGTTTTTCTTTTGAAGAAATTAAAGACTTTTTCTTAACTAAAAACGGAAATACATTAGCAACGGACAACATGATACCTTTTGCTGAAATGAATGAGCGCATTTGGTCTTTAGAAACTGAGATTTTTGCACCTTGTGCTGCATCAAGATTAATTACCCAGGATCAAATTGATCAAATGATTAATACAGGTTTAGAGGTTGTATCATGTGGTGCAAATGTACCTTTTGCAGACAAAGAAATTTTCTTTGGATCTATCATGGAACAAACAGATGAGCGTGTAAGCTTAATACCAGATTTTATTTCAAACTGTGGTATGGCACGTGTATTTGCTTACTTTATGGAGCGTAAAGTGCAAATGACTGATGAAGCTATTTTTAATGATACATCTAATATTATTAAAAAAGCAATCGAAAACGTACATGCAAAAAACGCTTCTAAAAAAGAAATTAGTAAAACTGCTTTTGAAATAGCATTAAAACAATTAGTATAATATGGAATCAGTAATAATTTTAGTATTTGTTATAGGCTATCTAGCTATAACATTAGAGCATAATATAAAGATTGATAAGTTAATTCCTGCTTTAGTCATGATGGCTATAAGTTGGGCGTTAATTTCATTAGGATTAGACTCTTTTACAGAGTGGTTTGATTCTGCCAATCATGGGCTGGTAGAAGGATATGCTTCATTAGGACATGAAACCAAGATGCACTTAATGGAAGAAACATTGCTTCACCATTTAGGTAAAACAGCAGAGATTTTAGTATTCCTTTTAGGAGCTATGACAATCGTAGAAATTATTGATTATTTTGATGGATTTTCTACTATTAAAAGCTTTATCAAAACAAAGAAGAAAACCAAAATATTATGGATTTTTGCCTTCTTAGCATTTATACTTTCTGCTATAATAGATAACTTAACTGCAACTATTGTATTAATTTCTATCTTACAAAAAATTGTTAATGACAGAAATGTACGTATTTGGTTTGCAGGTTTAATTATTATTGCTGCTAATGCAGGTGGTGCATGGTCACCAATTGGAGATGTTACAACAACTATGTTATGGATTGGTAAAAAAGTTACCACAGGACATTTAGTTGGATACTTACTATTACCATCTTTAATATGTATGCTAGTACCTACTTTTATAGCTTCTTTTTTACCAGCTTTTAAAGGTGATTTAGCGGTTGAGGAAGTAGTAGAAGAAAAACCAAAAAGCAGATTTAGTGGTACAATGTTATACCTTGGATTAGGTGCAATTGTATTTGTTCCAATATTTAAAACAGTAACACATTTACCTCCTTATGTTGGTATGATGTTAGCTTTAGGTGTGGTAGCAATATTTGCAGAAATTTATAGTTCTGCTAAATTTAGTTTATCTAACCATGATTCAGAAGAAAGTGATGCACACGCACACCATAGTCCTGTACACCATTCATTATCAAAAATTGAGTTACCAAGTATCTTATTTTTCTTAGGTATTTTAATGGCTGTAGCAGCTTTAGAATCTTTAGGTATTTTATTTGGATTTGCATCTACTTTACAAGATAGTATGCCAATGATGGGAACAGAGTTACATCATGAAGGTGTTTCGGATTTAGTAATTATTTTATTAGGTATTGGATCTGCAGTTATTGATAATGTACCATTGGTAGCAGCTAGTTTAGGTATGTTTTCTCAACCTATTGATAACGAGCTTTGGCACTTTATTGCTTATTCAGCAGGTACAGGAGGAAGTATGTTAATCATTGGATCTGCAGCAGGAGTTGTTGCAATGGGAATGGAGAAAATTGACTTTTTCTGGTATTTCAAAAAAATCTCATGGTTAGCATTAGCAGGGTTTTTAGCAGGAACTTTAGTGTTTTTCTGGACCAGAACTTTATTTTAATATATACTCAAAACAAAAATCTAACGTTATACACGTATCTAATTTTATAATATGCTAAGCAAATTAATTCAAGACACTGCTCAAGCGGTAGATCCATTAGTAGAAGGAGAACCAGTTGAGAAAACTTTATCAATAATAGAACTGATTACAACAGGAGGTACTGCTGGTATAATTATCATTGCATTACTATTTGTATTATTGATTATGGCTGTATATATTTATTTTGAACGCTTGTTTGCGATCAAAGATGCATCCAAAGTAGATTCAAATTTCATGAATCAAATTAAAGACTATGTTAGTAATGGTAAGATAGAATCTGCTCAAAACTTATGTAGTACTGTAGACTCTCCAGTGTCTAGATTAATTAGTAAAGGGATTTCTAGAATAGGAAAACCTTTAGAGGATATTAATACAGCAATAGAAAACGCAGGACGTTTAGAGATTTATAGCTTAGAAAAAAACGTGAGTGTATTAGCTACCATATCTGGAGCAGCACCAATGATTGGGTTTCTTGGAACAGTAATTGGAATGATTTTATCAATCTTTGAAATTGCAAATTCAGGAGGATCAATAGATATTAAAACTTTAGCAGACGGACTTTATACAGCAATGACCACCACTGTTGGTGGTCTAATTGTTGGTATTGTAGCATACGTTGCATATAACCACTTAGTTGTAAAAACAGATAAAGTGGTGTATCAAATGGAAGCAAACTCGCTTGAATTTTTAGATTTATTAAACGAACCTAGCTAATATGCGATTAAGAGGAAGAAATAAAGTTACACCAGAATTTAATATGTCGTCTATGACAGACATAGTTTTTCTGTTGCTTATCTTTTTTATGATTGCATCAACGTTAGTATCTGCAGAAGCTATAGACTTGTTATTACCAAAATCTACTAGCAAGACTACACAAACTAAAAATGTATCTGTAAGTGTTGACAAAAACGTCAATTATTATGTAGATATGAAACAGGTTTCTAAAGACCAATTAGAGGCAGAAGTATTAGCCAAAGTTGGTAACGTAGAGTCTCCGACAATTACAATTAGATCTGATGAAAGTGTAGAGATGCAACACGTTGTCTATATTATGGATATAGCAAACCGAAACAAGATTAAATCCACATTGGCAGTTAAAGCACAATAATAATGAAGTACCTTCAAACCAAACACGAACGCAATTCGGCAAAAATCACAGCATTAATTACGCTGATATTGGTATTGCTACTTTTTGTGGTTGGTCAAAATTATATGGATCCACCAGAAGAGTTTGGAGTTGCTATTAATTTTGGAGGATCGTCAGGTGGTGGTGGAGGTGCACCTGCCCAAGCAGCAGCACCAACCGAAACTAAACCAGAAGAAACAAAGCCTGAGGTAGAACAACAACAAGAGGCAGCAGCTGCAACTTCAAAAGAAGATGTTTTAACACAAGACGATGAAGAAGCGGTTTTAATCAAAAAACAAAAGGAGCAAGCTAAAAAAGAAAATGATGCTATAGCAAAAGCTAAAGCAGATAAGTTGGCTCAAGAAAAAGCTGCTAAGGCAGCAAAAGCAGCAGCAGATGCAGCTGAAAAAAAGAGACAAGATGATATTAAAAAAGCAAACGATGCTTTAATTAACGGAATAAGTAATTCTGAAAATCCTTCAGACTCTAATAATGATGGTCCTGGTAATGGTCCGGGAAATGGATCTGGTACAGGTAATGCTTATGGACCTAGTAATTTTGGTGGTTCTGGTCAAGGAAACGGAAATGGAGATGGTGTTGGTTATGGTTTGAATGGAAGAGGTCGTCCTACCAATCAAATTTTTAGACAAGATTGTAACGAGGCTGGATTAGTTGTTGTTAGAATTGAAGTAGATCGTTCTGGTAAAGTAGTAAAAGCTGAGCCAGGAGTAAAAGGAACAAAAAATACTGCTGCGTGTTTAATGATACCTGCTAAAAAAATTGCAGAATCCCACAAATGGAAAGCAGATCCTAAAGCTCCAGAGCGTCAAATTGGTTATGTTAGTATCAATTTTAAATTAGGTCAATAATAATCATGACTTATTTAGAGACCGTAAATTGGATGTTCTCTCAACTTCCAATGTATCAAAAACAAGGTCAGACTGCTTTTAAAAAAGACTTAACTAATACCATATATTTAGCTAAGCATCTTAAAAATCCACAGCATAAATTTAAATCTATACATGTTGCAGGAACCAATGGTAAAGGCTCTAGTAGTCATATGTTGGCGTCTATTTTACAAGAAGCAGGATATAAAGTAGGTTTATATACTTCTCCGCATTTAAAAGATTTTAGAGAGCGTATTAAAATTAATGGTAAAGTGGTTAGTAAACCCTTTGTAATTGGTTTTATAAAACGAAACAAAACGTTTTTAGATGCTAATAAATTGTCTTTTTTTGAAATGACAGTTGGCATGGCATTTGACTATTTTGCTAAACAAAAAGTAGATATTGCTGTTATTGAGGTTGGATTAGGTGGTCGTTTAGACTCTACAAATATTATTACACCAGAAGTGTCTTTAATTACTAATATTGGTTTAGACCATGTTCAGTTTTTGGGTAACACCTTAAGTTTAATAGCTTCAGAAAAAGCGGGAATAATTAAACCTAATATTCCTGTTGTTATTAGTGAAACGCAACCTGAGACGCAGTCTGTTTTTACCGCTTTCGCTGAAAGGAATAATAGCCCAATACATTTTGCAGATCAAGTAGCAAGTGAAGATTTTACAACTGACCTTAAGGGAAGTTACCAATCAAAAAATATTAAAGGCGTTATACAATCCATTAAGCAATTACAACAAAAAGGATTTGTAATATCTAATCAAAACATTAAAACAGGGCTACTCAATACTGTTAAAAATACAGATTTAAAAGGTCGTTGGCAGACGTTAGGAACTAATCCTAAAGTAATCTGTGATACTGCACATAATAAAGAAGGCTTGACACTAGCCATACAGCAATTATTAAAAGAAACACATCAACATTTACATATTGTATTTGGTGTTGTTAATGACAAAGATGTTGTGTCTATATTGCCTTTATTACCTAAAAAGGCAACGTACTACTTTTGTAAACCAGATGTGCCTAGAGGGTTGGATCAAAATATTTTGTCCACACTTTTTCAGGATAATGGTTTTAGTGGTAACTCCTATGCTTCGGTTAGTGAGGCTTATAATTTTGCACTTAAAGCAGCTTCGGTTGATGATGTTATCTACATTGGAGGAAGTACTTTTGTGGTTGCCGAAGTGGTTTAATTTTATATAAATTGTATCTTACACTTTCATCTAATTCCTCTTTAAATGTTAGAAATTATCAATCAAGTATTTTCTATTCAACTTAAAAGCAATAAAGAAAATTTATCGTTGTTTAATAGAAATGTTGACAGAATTAATCATGAGTTTGAAAACTTAGGTTACAATATTATAAACCCTATTGGTCAAACCTATCGTAATGAAATGACTGATGTCGAAGCTAATATTACAGGAGATTTTAATGAACAAATGAAAATTGTTAAAGTACTTAAACCTATAGTCTATAAAAAGATAAATGACCAAAATACTTTAGTACAAAAAGGAATTGTAATTGTAGAATAAGCACCAATGAAAACTATTAATTTTGCTATAGATTTAGGTACCACAAACAGTTTAATTGCTAACTATAATAATGGTGCAGTAAAGATATATAATAACCCTTTAGGTTTAAAACAGACGTTACCTTCTTGTGTTGCTTTTAGAGGAAACCGCACCATTATTGGTGATAAAGCTTTAGATTATTTAGAAAAGGATGCCGAAAACGTGTGTATGCTTTTTAAGCGTAAAATGGGAACTCAGGAAACTTACTTTATACCTTCCATTAATAAAGAAGTTAGTCCAATCGAGTTGTCTTCGTTATTATTAAAAGAACTTAGAAACTTTGTTTTGGATGATGTACAACTGCAATCTGCAGTAATCACAATTCCTGCTTCTTTTGATACAATACAATCTAATGCAACTAAAAAAGCTGGATATTTGGCTGGATTTAAAGAAGTTGTTTTATTGCAAGAACCTATTGCTGCGTGCTTAGCGTTTGCAAATCAATCCAATTTAGATATTCAAACGTCTAAAAATTGGATAGTTTATGATTTTGGAGGAGGTACGTTTGATGTGGCTTTAGTTGAAGTCAATGACAGAGAATTAAAGGTGATTGATAATGAAGGTGATAATTTTTTAGGTGGAGCAGATTTTGATAATCTTATTGTCGAAAAAATTATTATTCCTAAAATAGAAGCTAAAACAAATATTACAAATCTGTTTAAAGCAATTAAATCCAAGTCAAGTCAATACAAAGGGCTATATTTTGAATTACTTAAAAAAGCAGAAGAAGCTAAAAAAGAACTATCGGTTTATCCTGAAACAGAAATCGAATTAGATATAGATATAAATAATGATAATTTATTTGAACAAATAATTATTACAAGAGCAGAATTTGAAGCTGTTATCTTACCAAAAGTTGAGCAAACCATAGCGTTTATTAAAAAAGTGATTTCTCAAAATCAACTTTTAAATTCTCAAATAGATCGCCTAATTTTAATTGGTGGTAGTACTTATGTGCCATTAATAAAACAGCGTATAAAAGAAGAAACAGGGATACTTGTAGACTCAAGTATTGACCCAACATCCGCAGTGGTTGATGGTGCAGCTTATTTTGCTGGATCAAAACCAACGACTATAAAAGAGGATGACGCAGTTGTTCAAGAAGTTGAAGTTGATACAGTGGAGACTCAACTTTTTTATGAGCAAAATACTAGAGATTTAGAAGAGTTAATTACTTGTAAAGTGGCTAGTGATAATTTTAATTATAGAATTACAAGGGTTGATGGTGGTTATGATTCTGGTATCAAGACTATTGTAAATAATGGGTTTTCTGAGTTTGTCCCATTACTAAAAGGACAATTAAACCGGTTTAAAATCCAAGTGTTAGATCAGGATTTAAATGTTGTAAAAACTATTAGTACTGTGGCTATTAATCAAGGTAGTTACAATGTTTTAGGTCAACCGTTACCTATTGATATTTGTATGGAAATAGACGATATTGATGCGTCAACTACACGTTTGGAACAAATATTTAGAAAAGGAAGCATTTTACCTTTAAAGAAAAAAATATATAAAACAGCCTCTAAAACCATACTTAAAAATACTGATGCTAATTTAATAATCAATATTGTGGAAGGTCAATCCAATGGATTACCTAGTTCTGGATTAAGCATTGGTTATATTGAGTTTTCGGGTAAAGATTTGGAAGATGATTTAATTAAAGGTACAGATATAGAGATTGAATTGGAAGTAACCGAGTCTAGAGACTTAAAAATAAATGTTTATTTACAAGCTTGCGATCAAGAATTTAAAAATGTATTTAGCCAGTCAGAACGTGCGATAAGTATTAGTAAGATTAACATGGAAATAAATGCAGTATTGTCCGAGGTAGAACATTTGATAAGAGAGCAAGTCGAAGATGAAAATTTTGAATATTCTAATACTTTAGAACAAATACGAGTTGGTTTAATTGAAATACAGATTGAAACCACGTTGCTTGATGATAATGATGTATCTGATCAAAAATATCAATTGGATGATAAAAAGCGAAAGTTAATTCAAGCGTTTGATACTTTAACAAGAAACAAAGTTATAGCTTTAGAAATAGAAGAGTATAAGTTGTCTAAAGAAGGTGTAGAGTGGGAAATTAATAAAGACGAAAACGAGAAATACAGACCCAAATATCTTAAAGTTATAGCCAATGAAAAGGAGGTTGTTAACTCTGGAGATAAATATTTACTTAGAGCCAAAATTAAAGAACTTGATGTTTTATATAATTCTATAATTCAATCTAACGATGAAAACTTTATTGGTTATTATTTAGGATTAAAGTATAGCTCAGAATTTGAAAACAAGAAAAAAGCAGAGCAGTTAATTAAGGAAGGTGATCAAGTACTAGAGCGTAAGGATTACACTTCGTTAAAACACATAGTTTATGCACTGTATGCTTTACTTCCAGATAGAGAAAAAGATAAACAAAAACTATTTAAAGACGATAGCAAAACAGGGTTGCGTTAGTTGTGTTTTTTCTTGTACCAATTAGTGTAAATTTTATCAATATTAATACCATTTAAATTAATGTTCTTGCTGTCTATTACATCTAATTTACTGGTGTCTTTTATTTTAATATCAGAATTAATTATACTTTTTTCGTAAATACTTAACTTATAAGGAAGCACGTTAATTTCATGATTTAATTTTGGACCAATAGTTTTGACGACATAAAGTTTAGATAATTCAGCATCATTTTTAAAATGAGAAAAGTTATCGACTACAAATCCATTTCCTGTATAAAATAGTAATGAATCTTCAGGTTTTAAATTGATGTAAATTTTTTCGTCTTTTGGTATGTAAATCGATTGATCAATCCCTTTTTGAAGTTTAAATACTATTAAATCTTTACTACTGCTGTTTTTAACCAAGCTGTATTCGGAATTATTTGCCACACCATAAGCATAAGCTTCAATCTTATTAAAAGTTTTAGGATATGGATTCGTAAATTCATTTAATTTAGTAGGTGCACTATTGTCTATTTCTGGTTCTTTTCTATTAGTTTTTAATTTTAAAGAATAAATAAATCTAGTATGATCTTTTGCTTTTTGTTTACTATTAACATCAGGTAATGTTATCTTCTCACTACTAATTATAGGTTTATTGTTTAATGTTGTTTCAACTACATCCTCAGTTGTTAAGGTTTCTTGTAGTGGTAAGTCTATCTTTTTTTGATAGTCTTGACGCTGTTTAATTTTTCTAACAGCTTCAAATAATTCTTGATTATCAATATTAATGCGTGAATCATTTCGATTAGAGCTATTAATTCCTAATGAGGCAAGTCTAATAATAATAAGTATAAAGACTACAATGCTCCAAATTCCGACTGTTGTTCCAGATTTGGATTTACCAGTAGTCTTATAAGCATATGGTTTTGCAATTTCTGCATTAGAAGTTAATATATCCTTTAGCATATAACTTGATACCTCCAATGCTCCAAAAGCAACCATCGTTTTAGCAGCAAAATTAAAGTCAGAATCATTTACATTTTTTCGTTTAGAATTGTAGGTGTCTATGATCACTGAATTTAAGTCATTAACCTCCTCTGTAAACGAATTTGGATATTGACTCAAGCAATTTATAAAGTTTCTATTTGTAATATAACCTACAGGTGCATGAGATAGTTCTAATCGGTTATTTTGAATATAAACTGTAGCAAAATTTAGTTTAGCACTAAAAAAGTTTATAATAATTTGTTCAATCTCTTCAGTAAATAATTTATAGTTTTTTATAACATTAAATAGTAATATGTATTTGCCTTTATTTAGTGTTTCGGTTAAAAACGGTTTAAGATGCGCTCTAAAATATGGCGCTAAAAAATGTTTTAATTCATAAAGGTCTTCGATGTTATCCTCATAAAGGTTAATAGAGCTTTGTGGAATGTTACTATAGTTTCCGCTAATTATTTGTTTTAACCAGTCATGTTGTTCAATAAAAACATGATGTTCTCTTATCGTTTCATCTTTAAGCTGATCAATTAATAGGGCTAATTCTCCAAGGTTACTTGTATTATTTAGTACAGCATTAGCTTTTAATTGCTTTTGTAGTCTAATTATTTTAGCGTCATCTAAGGTAATAATAGCGTTAATATCTATACCTAATTGATCAATTATAGAGATGTATTTCAAATTTGGAGTGTATTTGTTACCAAAAATATTAAAATTTTTATAAAAAGTTATTTTGTTAGGGACTATATATTAATGAGTTAATTTTTAAATTTAAAAAATGTTGTTTTTTTTTGAATAAAAGGTTTTGAGATGTCAAAAACTAATGTATATTTGCACACCTAATAAATAGGGCGACTAGCTCAGTTGGTTCAGAGCACTTGGTTTACACCCAAGGGGTCAGGGGTTCGAATCCCTTGTCGCCCACAAAAAAATCCAGAACTTAGTTTTGGATTTTTTTATGTTATTATTTGATATGGAATTTTGTTTTTAATCAAAATCTAACATATATTTGCAAACCTATTATTAGGGCGACTAGCTCAGTTGGTTCAGAGCACTTGGTTTACACCCAAGGGGTCAGGGGTTCGAATCCCTTGTCGCCCACAAAAAAATCCGAAACATTTGTTTCGGATTTTTTTATTTATAATAATTCTAATACGCGTTCCAAAGCCATTCCTCTAGAGCCTTTTATTAATAACGCACTGTCTTTAATTGTTTTGTAATTGTTTTTAAAATCTTCAAAGGATTTATATTGTTCTAAATTGGTATGGTGTAATTTAGTTTTGTAAAAATTTTCACCAATTAAAATTACTTTATTAATATCTAAATCAGCTAATAGGTTTACTATATTTTGATGTTCTGCAGCAGCAGAAATCCCTAATTCAAACATGTCTCCTAATATTGCTATTTTGTTTTTAGCCTTATGGATGCTAAAGTTATTTAATGCCACGTCCATACTAGATGGATTAGCATTATAGGCATCTAGAATAATGGTGTTACTATCTTTGTCAATTATTTGAGACCTATTATTTGTTGGTACATAGTTTTTAATTGCATTTTGTATTTGATGTATTGTCAATTTAAAATGTCTACCAATTGTGCAAGCTGCACATAAATTGGTGTAATTGTATGTGCCTATTAAATTAGAGTTGATAACCTTGTCTTCTGTTTTAAACGAAACAAATGGATTGGTGTCTAATAAGGTGTAATTGTAATTGTTTGTTATACTATCGTTGAAACCTATCTTATTATTATAAGTACTCAGTTTATCTTTTTGAATAGGATCCTCAGCGTTAAAAAATACTTGTTTATTATTGCTTATCAAGTACTCATACATTTCACTTTTACCTTCAATAACGCCTTCAATTCCTCCAAAGCCTTCTAAGTGGGCTTTACCAAAATTAGTAATGTATCCATAATCAGGTTTAGCTATGTTACATAAAAAAGCAATTTCTTTTTTATGATTTGCTCCCATTTCAACAATACCAATTTCAGTATTTTTATCCATAGATAGTAATGTTAAAGGTACACCAATGTTATTATTCAAGTTACCTATGGTTGCTGTAGTATTATATTTTTGAGATATTACAGCATTAATAAGCTCTTTGGTTGTTGTTTTTCCGTTACTTCCCGTTAAGGCAATGATTTTTAAACCTAGGTAGTCCCTATGGTATGTGGCTAACTCTTGCAGTGTCTTTAGACTATTTTTTACTAAAATAGTATTATCTGATGTCTTATACTTAGGGTCGTCTATAATAGCGTATTTGGCGCCTTTATTTAAAGCTTCGGTTGCAAAGGTATTACCATTAAAATTTTCTCCGCTTAAAGCGAAAAACATACAAGTATCTTTTACTTTTCTAGTATCTGTACTTATGGATGTACAGGATAAAAAAAGTTGGTGTAATGCGTCTATTTTCATGAAATAAAAGTATAAAAAAAGTCCTAACAAATGTTAGGACTTTTTAATATATTAAAAATAATATTTTTAGTTTTTAGACTTACGTGTTCCTTTAGATTTTGAACCAACTCTAGACATTGCACATCTAAACCCAATATAGTCTGTAGCCATATTTTGAGGGTAGTAACGTCTTTGTGCAGGATCTAACCAATACTCTCTATCTTTCCAAGATCCTCCTTTGTAAACTCTTACCTCATCGTTTATTAAAGAGGTACGTTTGTTGGATTTGTCATACTCTCTGATCATATTTCCTGAAGAATCCATTTCTATGTTATGCTTAGGTGCATTGTACATTTTACGTGTAGAAGCATCTTCGTTAGCTTCTCCTTCGTCATCTCCAAATCTATCAGCGTAGTATCTTGAAGATTGTGAGTCACCATCTCTAAAGTTACGGTTGTCACTTCTATCAAAGTTTGTTCTTAAGTAAGTTTCTTCTTCGTCTATTGGTTGTGTAGCAATTTCTCCTGGTAAATCTCTAGGTACTACTTTTCCGTTTGGAAGTGTATCAAAAACAATCTCGTCTGTAGTTACAATTTTAACTGTACCATCATCGTTGATTGCATTTTTAGTATAAACGTTACCTCTATAATAGTTAAAGTCGTTAAACTCATCATCTACTATTGGTCTGTAAACATCGGCAACCCATTCTGCAACGTTTCCTGCCATATCATATAAACCGTAATCATTAGGAGCGTAAGATTTAACTTGAGCAGTAATATCTGCACCATCGTCAGACCATCCTGCAATTCCACCATAATCACCTTTACCTTGTTTAAAGTTGGCTAATTGGTCTCCTTTTATTTTACGACTTCCAGAACGTGTGTACTGTCCATCCCATGGATATTTTTTACGACCTCTGTAGACGTTGTAGCTTCTTATTTCTGATAATCCTAAAGCAGCATATTCCCATTCAGTTTCAGTAGGTAGTCTGTATTTAGGAGATATAATACCTGTTTCTCTTGATGCAAAAACATTAATTTCGTCACCTGCAGCATTAGTTTGAGGTCTAAGTTTTCCTCCTTTTATAATGTCTTCATTACCACCAAACGTTTGTGTTGGAGCATTGATGTAAGTATCTGTACTAAAATTAGCATCTGCAGTAGCTTCTAATTGGCTTCCTTGCTTTAAGTAACCATCTTGTTGTAAGTAAAGCTCATTTACACGATCAGTTCTCCAGTTAGCAAACTCAACAGCTTGAATCCAACTTACTCCAACCACAGGATATTCTCCGTAGCCTGGATGACGTAAGTAGTTTTCTGTCATAACTTCGTTGTAACCTAAACGGTTTCTCCAAACTAACGTGTCAGGTAAAACACCATTGTAGATAGCTCTGAAGTTTTCTTCTTCAGGTGGATATGTTCTTTTAATCCAATCTAAATATTCTAAATACATTTTATTAGTTACTTCAGTTTCGTCCATATAAAAAGACTGAACGTGTTGTTGATTAGGAGTATTATTCCAATCATGCATAACGTCGTCTTGGACTCTACCCATTGTAAAAGTTCCACCTTCTACAAAAACTAATCCTGGAGCAGTTTCTTGTTCTTTAAATTTGGTATTGTATTGAAAACCACCATCTTTAGAGTTAATCTGCCATCCAGTAGCTCTTGAGGTATTACTACCGCTACCAGATCTTTTACAACCAACCAAGGTCAAAGAAATCGCTAAAACGAATAACAACCTTGATACAATTACTTTTTTCATATTCATGCGTTTATGTAAGCTAATAATGTTTTTTTGGAGTCGCAATATAATAATTAAACCCAACAAAACAACATAAAATGTTATTTTTGAGTAAAATTTAAATGCATTTCATCCTATTTTTTTACGTTACATCGATATTAAATTTGCTTTTAATCGATGTTTTGGAACTGTATAACGCAGGTTATTAAAAATTATTATCGTAATTTTGACTTGTTTTTATGAAATTATTAAGATTTAAGTAATATCATTTAAAATAAGACGTTATTAATGCAATGAAAAAGATTTTATTAGTACTACTAGTACTCTACCTAACGCCAATATTTTCACAAGAAAAAAAGTTTAATTTAGCATGGGATAATACCCAAACTTATGCTACAGATAGTTATTCTTTAAATATACCTACGTTTTCACCTTCTAAAAACTTCTCTTTTGATTTGTCAGAAGGTTTGCAGTTTGTGGAGCAATGGATTGTAAATGGTTTTGTTGCCGAAAACTCTATTGAAGTAACCAACGTTAATTATCTTCCTATTGCTAGAGAAGATTTAAAGGATGTTAACTTATCGACAATACCAACAACTTTACAATTTTCTTTAAAAAATGGAGCTGCTAGAACCACTAATTATGCTGTTTTTACTTTAAGTCCTATTGTAAAAGAAGGTAATAATTATAAGAAGGTAACTAGCTTTACTATTAAGTATAATAACTCTGCAACTAACAATAGTAGCAGATTAAATAATTCTCAAGTTATCACAAATTCTGTTTTGAATAGTGGTGAGTGGTATAAGTTTGAAATACCTAAAACTGGTGTTTTTAAGCTTTCAAAGTCGTTTTTAAATCAAATGGGAATTAACGTTTCTAGTTTTGATCCAAGAAATTTAAAAATCTATGGAAATGGAGGTATGATGATGCCTTTTGCAAATAGTGCTAATTTTCCTTTTGATCCCACTGAAAATGCTATTAAAGTAGTAGGTGAGGAAGATGGTGTTTTTAATGATAACGATTATGTGTTGTTTTATGCTGTCGGACCTTCTGCAAATGTGTCGGATAGTAATATTAATACCAATATTAATCCGTATACCAATAAAGCGGTTTACTATCTTAATATTAGTTCTGGACAAGGTAAAAGGATCCAAAATTTTAGTCAGGCATCAGGTACTCCGGATTTGGTGGTTAATACCTTTCAAGATTATAAGTTTCATGAAATAGATGAAACGAATATAATTTTTGTTGGAAGACGATGGTTTGGTGAGCGTTTTGGAGTAGAAAACTCGCAATCCTTTAATTTTGATTTTCCTAATTTAGTACCCTCTGTTCCTGTGAGTTTAAAAGTGGTTACAGTGTCTACTTCATCTAGTGCTAGTGGTTTTGCTTTGAGTGTAAATAGTAATGCTGTTGGTAATATATCCATGAATGCAACTAGTCCAATAGATGGTGTTTATGTAACAGGAGGTTCTTATCAAGGGACAACATCTGTGGCTAGCAATAGTGTAAACGTTACTTTGGATTTTAATAATCAAGGAAACCCGAGTGCGACCTCTTATTTAGATTATGTTGCTGTAGAAGCCACAAGAGCTTTAACTTTTAGCGGAAAACAATTTGTATTTAAAAATAATCAAACAGCGTCAACTGCAGGTGTAGCCAATTATGTGGTTTCTAATGCAGCTCAGGTACAAGAGGTTTGGGATGTAACTAATTTATATGAAGTTTCTTCAATAAGTAATTCTGCAGCAGCAGGTACAATTAGTTTTAATGCACCAATGGGTAGTTTAAAAAAGTTTGTGACTGTTAGTTCTCAGGATTATTTTGAACCAAATTTGGCAAGTAACAGTAGAGTAAATAATCAAAATTTAAAAGGAACTATATTTTTAAATAACCAAGGTAGCTTTCAGGATGTTGACTATTTAATGCTGACCACCAGTTCTCATTTGTCTCAAGCACAACGATTGGCGCAAATTAACAGAGATAAAAATAATCTTAATGTAAAGGTTGTAACATTAGACCAAATTTATAATGAGTTTTCAAACGGAAATCCAGATATAGCAGGTATCAGGAATTTTGTAAAATATGTTTATGATAATGCTAGTACGCCAAATAATCGCGTAAAGTATTTATGCATTTTTGGAGATTCCTCATTTGACTATAAAGGTAGAATATCCGATAACACGTATAATTTTCCAACTTGGAATGCTTACAGCAGTTTTAACTTGTCAAATTCATTTATATCGGATGACTTTTATGCTTATTTAGATGCAAATGAAGGTAATATTGATGCCTACAATAATTCCCATAAATTAGATGTAGCAGTTGGTAGAATAGTGGCAGATACACCGCAAAGAGCTAAAGAAATGGTAGATAAAATTGAAGTCTATTATTCAAAAGGAGCCTTAGGTAGTTGGCGTAATAATTTTGTAGTAATATCTGATGATGTTGATGAGGCTTGGGAAGCAACATTACAAGAAACAACAGACGAGATTGCAGATGAAGTTGCACAATTTAAACCTTTTATAAATGTAACTAAAATACACACGGACTCCTACCAACAAGAAGCATCTGCTGGAGGAGATAGATATCCAGAAGTAACAGAAGCTATTACTAATGCTATCGAAAAAGGAGCCATCATGGTTAATTATTTTGGGCATGGAGGAGAAGACGGTTTGGCTTTTGAACGTATTTTTCAAAAAGATGATGCTGAAGCTTTAAATAACGATTGTAAGCTAAATCTATTTGTAACAGTAACTTGTGAGTTTACAAGGTTTGATAACCCTTTAAGGGTAACTGCTGGAGAGTTAATTTATTGGAATAAATCCGCTGGAGCAATTGCGTTAGT
Source organism: Olleya sp. Hel_I_94 (assembly GCF_007827365.1). Classification (NCBI taxonomy): domain Bacteria; kingdom Pseudomonadati; phylum Bacteroidota; class Flavobacteriia; order Flavobacteriales; family Flavobacteriaceae; genus Olleya; species Olleya sp. Hel_I_94. The sequence goes on along the minus strand of NZ_VISI01000001.1, from coordinate 590,492 downwards.
AACCACTACAAGACAGATTTTTGTAACGGTAGGAAAAGACTTTAATAAGATTTTAAAAGAGTATTTATTTTCATATAGTACATTAGATACATATAGTGATTACGAATATCCATCTGTTGCAGAAGCACTAAGATTAGCTAAAAATGACCCCAATTTTTCTAACTCTCAAAAAAACTTAGCATTTTGTATTGGTGATCCAGCGCTAAAATTAGCATTTCCAGATCCAAACATTAGACTTACTAAAATTAACGATGTGCCAATTACTCAGGATACAGATGTATTACAAGCATTAAGTTATGCTAAATTAGCAGGAGAAGTAACAGATGTAAATGGTAATGTGTTAACTAATTATAATGGTATCTTAACAACGACCATTTTTGATAAAGAAATTGAAAGAGAAACATTAGCGAATGATAATACTTACAATAGTACATCGCTAATTAAGCTAAATTATAAAACATTGGGATCTATTGTTTTTAGAGGTCAAGCCACTATTACTAATGGACAATTTGAATTTGATTTTATAGTTCCTAAAGATATTGGTATCCCTGTCGGAACTGGTAAAGTTAGTTTTTATGCAACCCAAGATAATACGTTAAACGATAAGTCAGGTGCTAGTATCGAAACCGTTAAAATCGGTGGTATTAATCCTGATGCTGCAGAGGATAATATTGGACCAGTTATTACGTTGTTTATGAATGATGAGGCTTTTGTTTCTGGAGGAATTACCAACGAGTCGCCAACACTTATAGCTAAATTTCAGGATGAAAACGGAATAAATACCGCAAGTGGAATTGGTCACGATATTGTAGCTTTATTGGATGGTGACGAGGTTAATCCATACGTTTTAAATGACTATTACTTAACAGATGTTGACGATTATACAAGAGGGTCTTTAGGGTTTCCTTTTAGGGATTTAGAGCCAGGTTTACATACATTATCCCTTAAAGCTTGGGACGTATATAATAATTCAGCTACAGCTGAAATCCAATTTGTAGTGTACAATGAAAACGAAAGTTTAGTTATTAATAACGTACTAAACTATCCAAATCCATTTGTTAATTACACCGAGTTTTGGTTTAGTCATAACAGCTCAGAGGTTTTAGATATCTCTGTACAAATATTTACTATATCTGGTAAATTAGTAAAAACGCTAAATGGTCAAACATCATTGGTAGGTGGTAAAACAGTAAAATCTACTTCTAGAGACATTATTTGGGATGGTCGTGACGATTTTGGAGACAAAATAGGAAAAGGAACCTATGTTTATAAACTAAAAGTCCATTCAAAAAGCACCAATAAATCAGTAGAAAAAATAGAGAAACTTGTAATCCTCTAATAAAAAATTATATTTGTTAACTAAAATTGATTCATGAAAAATAAAATTTTAATAGCGATAGCTTTCTTTTTATCTCTTAAGAGTATTTCGCAAACGACTATTACTAACCCAAACGATACTAGAGTAATTACTACAGGAGTACCGTTTTTATTAATAGCTCCAGATGCTAGAGCAGCAGCAATGGGTGACATGGGTGTTGCAACTTCTCCAGACGCATTCTCTCAGCAATGGAATTCTGCAAAATATGTGTTTTCAGAAACAAAATCTGGTGTTGCTATAAGTTACACACCTTATTTAAGTAAGTTAGTAAACGATATCTTTTTAGGTAACGTAACTTATTTTAATAGACTAAATGATAATAGTGCTTTTGCAGCTAGTTTTAAATATTTCTCTTTAGGTGATATCGAGTTTGTTCAGGACGAGTTTTCTGAAGCTTTGGTGCAAAGACCAAACGAGTTTACAGTAGATGTATCTTATGCCTTACGATTAAGCGATCAATTCGGGATGTCTGTAGCGATGCGTTATTTGCAATCTGATTTGAAACTTAATATTGGAGATAATGATACTAAAGCAGCAAGTACTTTTGGTGTGGATATTTCAGGATATTATCAAAGTGAAGAGCAAGCCTATAACGATTTTAATGGTCGTTGGAGAGGTGGATTTGCTATCCAGAACTTAGGTCCAAAATTTAAGTATGATGAAGCTGGTCAAGATAATTTCCAACCAACTAATTTAAGATTAGGAGCTGGTTTTGATTTTATATTAGATCAATACAATACTGTTGGTGTAACTGCAGAGTTTTCTAAGTTATTAGTGCCAACACCTCCTCTTTTAGGTTTTGATGATACTAATGAAGATGGTGTTCAGAATGCGGATGAGCCTACTTATATAGTATCAGGTGAAGACCCAGACGTGCCATTTTTATCAGGTGTATTTCAATCATTTGGAGATGCTCCAGGAGGTTTTAAAGAAGAATTACAAGAATTTACCTACGCCTTAGGTGCAGAGTATACTTATCAAGATTCATTTGCATTTAGAGCAGGATATTTTAATGAGCACGAAACAAAAGGTGCACGTAAGTTTTTTGCATTAGGAGCAGGATTTAAATATAATGTTATAAATGTAGATTTATCATATTTATTCTCAGCCTCTCAAGTACAAAGTCCACTGGAAAGTACACTGCGTTTTTCTTTAACCTTTAATTTAGGTGCAGGAACGTATGATGAGTATTAATCAGTAATAAATAAAACAACTTAAAAACTATTGTGAAAACAATAGTTTTTTTGTCTAAAATAGTTGCGTATATTTAAATTATGAAGGAAGTAAAAATTGAAACAACATTACAGGTATTTGATAATATTAGTGACGTCGCAGAAGATGTACAGTCATTAATGAGTAAAGCTTCAGAAGCTAGAAACAATGCCTATGCACCTTACTCAAAGTTTAGTGTAGGAGCAGCCTTATTACTGGATAACGGAGAAATTGTTACCGGAAGTAATCAAGAAAACGCCTCTTATCCATCAGGATTATGTGCAGAGCGTACAGCGATTTATTATGCTGGTGCAAAATACCCAAAAGCAAAATTTGTAAAAATGGCTATAATAGCTGGATCTCAAGTACATCCAACGCTAACACCAATTCCACCATGTGGAGCTTGTAGACAGGCAATTGCAGAATACGAGGTAAAACAAGATATTCCAATCGAGCTGTTTTTTATGGGAGAAACAGGTAAAGTAGTACGCTCAAATTCATTAGCAAACCTACTTCCGCTTATTTTTGATAAATCAGCACTGTAACTATATCGTTTTCGTAACAAAAATAACTATTTTCAGTTTTTTCATTAATAACTAAAGTGTTACTTTTGTTATTCGTTAAAAAAATACAAACGTCACCAATGCAAAAAGTAACAAAAGAAACGTATATAAAATGGTATGAAGACATGCTGTTTTGGAGAAAGTTTGAAGACAAGCTTGCAGCAGTCTACATTCAACAAAAAGTTAGAGGTTTTCTACACTTGTATAATGGGCAAGAAGCTGTGTTAGCAGGAGCTTTACATGCAATGGATTTAACCAAAGATAAAATGATAACTGCTTACCGTAACCACGTACAGCCAATTGGTATGGGTGTGGATCCTAAGCGTGTTATGGCAGAATTATTTGGTAAAGCAACTGGAACCTCTCAAGGTTTAGGTGGTTCTATGCATATATTTTCTAAAGAACACCGTTTTTATGGAGGTCATGGTATTGTTGGAGGACAAATTCCTTTAGGAGCAGGTATTGCTTTTGGAGACAAATATCATGGTGTTGATGGTGTAACCATATGTTGTTTTGGTGATGGTGCAGCTAGACAAGGGTCTTTGCATGAGTCTTTTAACTTAGCAATGTTATGGAAGTTGCCAGTAGTTTTTGTTTGCGAAAACAACGGTTACGCAATGGGTACATCTGTAGAGCGTACAGCTAACCATACAGATATCTGGAAATTAGGTTTAGGTTATGAAATGCCTTGTGGACCTGTTGACGGAATGAATCCAATTAAAGTGGCAGAAGCATTTGACGAAGCTATACAACGTGCACGTCGTGGTGATGGACCAACATTTTTAGAGGTTAAAACGTATCGTTATAGAGGTCACTCTATGTCTGATGCACAACACTACAGAACAAAAGACGAAATAGAAGAATACAAAAAATTAGATCCTATAACTCAGGTTAAACAAATCATACTTGATAATGATTATGCTACAGAAGCAGATATCAAAGTAATTGATAAGCGTGTTAAACAACAGGTTGCTGAGTGTGAGAAATTTGCAGAAGAGTCTCCATATCCAGAAAAAAATGTGATGTACGACGCTGTTTATGATCAAGAAGATTATCCATTTATAGACCATAAAATAAAATAAGCTATGGCAGAAATTATAAACATGCCACGTTTAAGTGACACCATGGAAGAAGGGACTGTCGCTGCTTGGTTAAAAAAGGTAGGAGATAAAATAGAAGAAGGAGATATTTTAGCAGAAATCGAAACCGATAAGGCAACGATGGAGTTTGAGTCTTTTCATGAAGGTGTTTTATTACACATTGGTGTACAGGAAGGCGAAACAACTAAAGTTGATCAACTTTTAGCTATTATTGGTGAAGAAGGTGAAGATATCTCTGAGTTGCTAAACGGTAGTAATGAAACGTCTTCTCCAGAAACGACTGAAGACAAATCTGAAGAGAGTACAGAAGATACAGTAACTGAAGAAGATCAATCTAGCTCAGGTACACAAGATATTCCAGAAGGTGTAACAGTAGTTACAATGCCAAGGTTAAGTGATACCATGGAAGAAGGTACTGTAGCAACATGGTTAAAAAAAGTAGGTGATGTAGTAGAAGAAGGAGATATCCTTGCAGAAATTGAAACCGATAAAGCTACTATGGAGTTTGAATCGTTCCAGTCTGGTACATTATTATATATCGGATTAGAAGAAGGTGACTCGGCTAAAGTAGATGCATTATTAGCAATTATTGGACCTGAAGGGACTGATGTTTCTGGTATAGCTAAAAACTTTAAAGTATCAGGTAGTGATACTAAAACAGGAGATAAGCCAAAAGAAGCACCTAAAAAGGATGCACCTAAGCAAGAGGCTAAACAAGATAATAAACCAGAAGCAACTGCTCAAGCAGAAACATCTAACACGTCTACAGGTCGTATATTTGTATCGCCTTTAGCTAAAAAAATGGCTGAAGAAAAAGGGATTACTTTATCTCTTGTAAAAGGATCTGGAGAAAATGGACGTATTGTTAAACGCGATATCGAAAACTTTACACCAGCTGCAGCAGCACAATCATCTGCACCAGTTGCTAAATTTGTAGCATCAGGACAGGAAGATTTTGATGAGAAACCAAACTCTCAAATGCGTAAAGCAATTGCTAAAAACTTAGCTAAATCTAAGTTTTCTGCGCCACATTACTATTTAAATGTAGAGTTTGATATGGACAATGCTATGGCGTTTAGAACTCAGTATAATTCAATTCCAGACGTTAAAATTTCTTTTAATGATATGATTGTTAAAGCATGTGCTTTAGCATTACGTCAGCATCCACAAGTCAACTCACAATGGTTTGACGATAAAATGAGATTAAATAATCACGTTCATATTGGAGTAGCAGTAGCTGTTGAAGATGGATTGTTAGTACCAGTTGTTAAGTTTGCAAATGAGCAGTCTTTACCACAAATTGGAGCAGCAGTTAAAGACTATGCAGGTCGTGCTAGAAATAAAAAACTATCATTAGATGAGATGGAAGGTAGTACTTTTACTATTTCTAATTTAGGGATGTTTGGTATAGAGAGTTTTACGTCTATCATCAATCAACCTAACTCAGCAATACTTTCAGTAGGAGCAATAGTTCAAAAACCAGTAGTAAAAAATGGTCAAGTGGTACCAGGAAATACTATGAAGTTAACGTTGGCTTGTGATCACAGAACTGTAGATGGAGCAACAGGAGCACAATTCTTACAAACATTAAAAGGGTATATTGAAAATCCAGTGACGATGTTAGTATAAGGTTTTGCAATAGCTAAAATTTAAATTATATAAAATCCCATTTCAATATATTTGATTTGGGATTTTTTTATCTTTAAAGTCAAATCAAACTAAATATGAAAAAAATATTATTAGTATGCGCATTAGCAGTAATGGTTAATGCTTGTAAAACAAAAGTTGATACGACCTCTTTAGATCCAAAAGATTATACTGTTACTACCCAAGAAATTGAAGATATTGTAACTTTTTTGGCATCTGACGATCTAAAAGGAAGAAATACAGGAACAGAAGGTATTGGTGAAGCAGCAAACTATGTTGAGTCTAAGTTTAATGCTTATGGTATTAAGCCATTTTTTGACACCTATCGTGACAATTTTAAAGTAGGTGATTTGGACGCTTACAATGTGGTTGGCTATTTAGAAGGTAATGATGCTACTTTAAAAAATGAATTTATTGTAATTGGTGCACATTATGACCATATAGGTCAAAGTAAAACGGTTGCAAATGACAGTATAGCTAATGGAGCTAATGATAATGCAGCTGGAACTAGTGGTGTTTTAGCCTTAGCAAAATATTTTGGTGCTAAAAAGACTAATAAAAGAAGCTTACTTTTTGTAACTTTTTCTGCGGAAGAAAAAGGCTTATTAGGTTCTGCGCATTTAGCAAAACGATTAAAACAAGATAATTTTAATATGTACACAATGATTAATCTTGAAATGATTGGTGTGCCTTTTAAAGACAGAGATTACATTGCATTTGTTACAGGTTTTGATAAGTCTAATATAGCACAAAAAATTAATGAATATTCTGGTACTAAAGTAGTAGGTTATTCAGAGGTTGCTGCCAAGTATAATCTATTTAGACAGTCAGATAATTATGCTTTTTACAAAGAGTTCAACTTACCATGTCATACGATCTCTTCATGCGATTTATCTAATTACGACTATTATCACCACGTAGATGATGAAGCAGATAAGTTAGATTACAATCATATGGTACAATTAATTAATAGTATTATTCCAGGTATTGAAAAAATGAGTAATACACCAACAAAAGAAATTACATTAAATGAAAATTAAAAATATAATTATAACAGGAACTAGTCGTGGTATTGGGTTTGAATTAGTGCACATTTTTGCTAATCAAGGCCATAACGTTTTAGCATTGTCAAGAAATGCACAACCTGTAAATAACCTTCATTTTGATAATATAACCTCCTTTTCGTTTGATTTAGGTAATACTGAAGATTATAAAAAAGTGAATGCTTTTATTAATGATAATTGGAAACAAGTAGATATTTTAATCAATAATGCAGGAGCTGTTTTAAATAAACCTTTTGCAGAAACAAGTATGCACGAATTTGAAAACATTTATAAAACAAACGTGTTTGGTGTTGCCGAAATGACAAGGACTGTTTTACCTTATATGAATAAAGATAGTCATGTTATTACAGTTAGCTCAATGGGAGGCGTACAGGGTAGTATGAAGTTTGCAGGACTGTCTGCATATAGCTCAAGTAAAGGAGCTGTTATTACGCTTACTGAGCTTTTAGCAGAGGAGTATAAAGAAACAGGACCTTCATTTAACGTGTTAGCGTTAGGGGCTGTGCAGACTGAAATGTTAGAAGAAGCATTTCCAGGTTATCAAGCACCAACTACAGCTAAGCAAATGGCAGATTATATGGCTAATTTTGCATTGACTGGACATAAATTATACAACGGTAAACTGTTACAGGTTTCTAACTCCACACCATAAAAAACTACACCAAATAAAAATGGCTGACTTAATTAAAGGTCAGCCATTTTTTTAAATATAATACTTGTATTACACACGTTCTAATGCAGCGTAGGCTTCAGCACTTGAAAACTTATCTTCAGAAAAGACATTGTATTCTAAAACCTTAATGACTTGCATTAATTGATTAAAATCTTTCTTTTTATAGACGTCTTTTAAGCTGTCATGAACTTTAAAAAACATTTCTGATTTTTGGTTCTCAGCATTGGTTCCGTAAAAAAATAAGATTTCGTTTTTTTTAGGTTTAAAAAAATTATAATCATCCAAAATACTAGCGGTTTCATTATAATATATTTTTATATAGACTTTTTCAGTGTCAATAACATGGTCTAGATTTAAATCTTTTGGTTGTAATCTATATCTAGTGACTTGCAGATAGTCGGTAGAATTTGCTGTTTCAACGTTATTTTGTTGAGCTTGTAATGTACTTAGTGAAAGCACAAACAAGAGAATAAGGGAAAATCTCATAGTTGCTATTAATCAGTTAGGTGTAAAGGGAATGCTATTAATATACTACTAAGAAAAGATATTTTTAATTATAAAACAAATTTTTCTATTGTTTAATCGTATATTTTTAACATTTAATCTAAATTATTAATAGTCTTTAGTTGGTTTGTGTTGGATATCGATGTTTTTATCCTTTTATTGAATCCTTATTATCAGGGATTAATTATTAAGCGCATCGCTATAAAAACTAATTATTAAGTGATTATAATTTTAATGTAGTTTCAATATTGGTCTTATATATTTTAGTATAACGTTCTCCAAATGTATCAATTACAATAGCAGCAGCTAGATGGATCATTAAAGCTGTAAATAAGCCAAAATACATGGGTTTAAGGTTAATCTTAGATAATACAATAGCTAAGGTTATAAACGTTATGGCATAAATTAATTTAAGGATAAAAAAGGCTTTCAGGTTTTTATCCACAACTATTTTGTCAGTCTTTAAATAGTTGTCTTTATTACTTTCAAATTGTTCTATTTTTTTATTTACGTTATTTTGATTGTTTACTAAAAAGTAACCAGTTATAAATAATCCAGCTTCTATTAATCCAATGATTAACATTGTAATCGCAAAGACTTTAAATTGTGGTTTGTTAACGTAAAAAATTATACCAGTAGTAATAGATAATAAGCCTATAATTCCTGCGCTTAAGCCAAGTAAACGCTCACTTTGTAAATACTGTTGTACAAATTCCATAAGGTGATTTTTAAGATTTCAATTTACTTATTTTTTAAATGCTTTTCTTTTTAAATTAATTTACTTTTGTGAAAAATTTTAATATGCATCAAACAGCAAATACAATATTAATGATTCGTCCTGTAAATTTTAGGATGAATGAGCAAACAGCAGTAAATAACTATTTTCAAGAGGATTTAGATCTTAAAAATGTCGAAATAAATAAAAAAGCTCAAGACGAGTTTGATGCTTATGTAGACAAACTTAGAGCTGTAGGTGTAAATGTAATTGTGATAGATGATAAGGCATCTTTGGATACTCCAGACTCTATTTTTCCAAACAATTGGGTGAGTTTTCATGAAAATGGTGACATCGCTATGTATCCTATGTTTGCTGAAAACAGAAGAAGAGAAAGACGCGAAGATGTGTTTTTAAGATTAGAACAAGAAGGTTTTAAAATTAATAATATTATAGATTACACATCTGCAGAGGACGAAGGGCTATTTTTAGAAGGTACCGGAAGTTTATTGTTAGATCGTGTAAACGAGATTGCTTATTGTGCATTATCACCAAGAGCTGATGAGGATTTATTTATCGAATTTTGCGAAGATTTTGAATACACACCAGTCGTTTTTACTGCAAATCAAACGGTTGATGGTAAGCGCTTACCAATTTATCATACTAACGTAATGATGTGTTTAGCCGAGACTTTTGCTGTCATATGTTTAGATACTATTGATGATAAAAAAGAACGCAAAAATGTGGTGAGTAACTTAGAGAAAAACAACAAAAAAGTTATTAAAATTACTGAAGCACAAATGCACCAATTTGCTGGTAACATGTTGCAAGTTAAAGGTAAGGATGATAAACTTTATTTAGTGATGAGTCAAGCTGCTCATGACAGTTTAACGCCAACTCAAATACAATTAATTGAAGCACACTGTCCAATATTATCAAGTAGTTTAGAAACTATTGAGACTTGTGGAGGTGGTAGCGCTCGCTGTATGATGGCTGAGGTGTTTCTACCAAAGGTGTAGTTTCAGTATCACTTAAATTTTCAATTCTACTTTTAGGGAGTTCTATATAAAAAGTGCTCCCTATATTTAGTTCGCTTTCCACCCAAATTTTTCCATTGTTTAAGTCTACTAACTCTCGGCATATAGTTAGTCCTAATCCAGTACCTTTTTCTTTATTGGTACCTCTAGTGGTAAAAGTATTGTTGCCAAAAAGTTTGCTTTGGTTTTCTTTAGTAATACCAACACCTGTATCTTCAATGCTAATAATAGACTTACCATTACTAATCTGATTGGTAATAGTAATAAGGTCGCCTCTGTTGCAAAACTTAACAGCATTAGCTAATAGGTTTTGTATTACAATTTCTATCATGCTTCGATCTGCATAAACAAAATCGCGTAACGTTTTATCAATTAGTTTGACACCTTTAGCATCAAATTTTTGATCCATAAGTTTTACCTTCTCTGCAAATACTTCTTGAATATCAAATAAGGTTGGTTTTGGCTCTAAAGACTGCATTTGAGACTTAGACCAGTTTAATAGATTAAATAGTAGTAGTGATGCGTTATTAGCATTTTCGCTTAGTTCTGGTAATAAACTATGAAATTCGTCTTGCGTAAGCTGTCCTTCTTTTAATAAATCAATAAACCCTTTAGTAGAGGTTAACGAGTCTTTTAAATCATGAGAGACTATGGAAAACAATTTGTCTTTAACCTTATTAATGTTTTCTAGATGCTTACTTTGCTCTAAAATAGCTTCGTTTTGCAACTCTATTTTTTTATTCTTAGCCTCTAGCTCTCTGGTATATTTTAATCTATTATTTCGTTTTAAATAAAACAGTACAAAAAAGGTTAAGACCACAGCAAAAGCAGCTAGTAGTGCGTAAAAGATTAGTTTAAATTTGTCATATTTTTTCTTGCTAACAACCGTATCATTGGTGGTAACAGGTAAAATAATATTATCCACTTCAGCAGTAGTGTCATCTATGGTGTCAATTTTTATGATTGCCGATTTTTTATTGTTTTCAGCATCTATTTTTTCCTTTAAACTATAATACTGGCTTTGCCACACATAAGCATTATCAAAGTCGCCTTTAATACTGTCTAACGTGTTCATTAATCTATAATTTTTAAGTAATTGCTCATCATTGTTTAATAAGCGACTTAAATTGGAAGCCTCCAATAATTGTTCCTGTGCAGTACTTAAACGGTTTTGTTTTAGGTATAATTCGCCTAAACTATTTAAAGCAATCAACACACCTTCTTGGTTTTCAAAACGTCTGTTCAGGTTAATGGATTCTAATAAATATCTTGCAGACGTTTTATAATCCTTATCCATTAAATATGCATTACCTAAATAAGGTAAAATGTTTGCTCTAGTGGTTTCGTCATTATTGCCAGCATAACCCAAAGCGCTTTCGTAATAACTAATGGCTTGGTTATAATTTTTATTAGAAGTGTAAATATCTCCTAGTTTTTTATTGGTAGCAATAAGTCCTTTAATATTATTAATTTTATTATCGACCTCTATCTTTTTTATGTTGTAGGTAATTGCTTTGTCTAAAACATTGGCGTTTTGGTAGGCATTAGCAAGACTTTCATAATTGGTAGATAAATCATTAAAAAGCGATCGTTTTTCTAACTCTTGTATCGCAGACAACGCATAGTTTAAACCAACTTTGTAATTACCATTTTCAATTTCTATAAAGCCAAGATCACTATTTATTTTAGCAACAGTAATGGTGTCTTTAATAGTGGTAAATAACGTTTTAGCGTTTTTAAATTCGCCAACAGCCATTTGGTATTGTCCTTCTTGATGGTGGATTTTAGCTTTGTAGTATGTAATTTCAGCCAGTCCTTTTTTATAGTCTAAGTCTTTAGCTAGTTTTTCACTTTGCTTAATAAACTTTAATGCTTTGCTGTAATCTTCGGTTTTAAAAAGTAATTTAATAATGCTAACCGACGTATCAACTTTAGAGATATCAGGATCCTGATAAGCTAATTGAATAGTCAAGCTTTCCAGCTCTTCTTCTTGCGAAAAGCCAAAAGCTAAATTTAGTAGGCATAAAAGGACAATCAGTCGCTTCATTTAAATATACAGCATTACAACAAATGTAAGATAAATTGCACATAAAAGCAATCTAACCGTAATTAGGGTAATGACTTAATAGTTAGTTTGATTACAGAAGAAACTGGAGGGATTTTTCTTCGAGGGTTAAAAATGATTATTAAAATGCTGATATCATAATTTTTAAGTGGTAATGCCAAAAAATTAGACTAACGGTATTTTTATTATTTTTAGACTTACTTAGCATATATAATAACAATTATGTTAAAGTTGTATTTTACTTTTTTTAATCCAATACGCCAAGCTAATAAGGATAACAAAAAGCCTTAGTTTATGCTCAATAAATGCTATATTTGCCCTTTCAAAAAATATAATCAATGAGCCTTCATAACATCTTAGAGCAACACGTTAAACAAGCCTTTAAATCCGTTTATAGCGCAGATTTAGAAACTGTAGAATTCCAAGCAACACGTAAAGAATTTGCTGGAGATATTACAGTAGTTGTGTTTCCAATGTTAAGGGTTGTAAAAGGTAATCCTGTGCAAATAGGTGAGGCTATTGGTAATTATTTGGTGGACAATGTCGCAGAAGTAGAAGGGTTTAACGTAGTTAAAGGCTTTTTAAATCTAGAGATTCAGGCATCGTATTTTGTAAATTATTTTAATTCTATTAAGGATCAAGACACATTTGGTTTTGTTAACGCTTCCGCGGAAAATAAAGCCGTAATGGTTGAGTATTCTTCGCCAAATACAAACAAACCATTACACCTTGGTCACATCCGAAACAACTTATTAGGATATAGCGTAGCCGAAATATTAAAGGCGTCTGGTAAAAAAGTATACAAAACACAAATTATAAACGATAGAGGAATACATATTTGTAAAAGTATGTTAGCTTGGCAACGTTTTGGTCATGGTGAAACACCAGAATCTACTGGTTTAAAAGGCGATAAGTTAGTAGGTAACTACTACGTTAAGTTTGACCAAGAATATAAAAAAGAAATTGCAGCGTTAATAGCAGAAGGTAAAACTGAAGATGACGCCAAAAAAGAAGCACCAATTTTAGTAGCAGCACAACAAATGCTACAACAATGGGAAGCAGGAGATAAGGATGTTGTTGCTTTATGGCAAACCATGAACGGTTGGGTTTATAAAGGTTTTGACCAAACGTATAAAAACCTAGGTGTAGATTTTGATAATTTATATTATGAAAGTCAAACCTACCTTTTAGGAAAAGAGTTTGTTGCCGAAGGTTTAAAATCTGGCGTGTTCTTTAAAAAAGAAGATGGTTCGGTTTGGTGCGATTTAACAGCAGATGGTTTAGACGAAAAAATTGTATTACGTTCTGACGGAACAGCAGTTTACATGACCCAAGATATTGGGACAGCTATCCAACGTGTTAAGGATTATCCAGATGTTGGTGGTATGGTGTATACTGTTGGTAATGAGCAAGAATACCACTTTCAAGTCCTATTTTTAATTATTAAAAAACTAGGCTTTGATTGGGCTAAAAACCTGTTTCATTTAAGTTACGGAATGGTAGATTTACCTTCTGGAAAAATGAAAAGTAGAGAAGGTACAGTTGTAGATGCTGACGATTTAATTGTCGAAATGGCTGACACAGCACAAACCATCTCTGAAGATTTAGGTAAGCTAGACGGTTATACAGATCAAGAAAAAGCAGACCTGTATAAAACCATTGGTTTAGGTGCTTTAAAATATTACATTTTAAAAGTAGATCCTAAAAAACGTATTTTATTTGATCCAAAAGAGTCTATCGATTTTCAGGGTAATACAGGACCTTTTATACAATATACGTATGCTAGAATCCAATCTATACTACGTAAGGCTAATATCACAGAGGCTATAACGCTAAGTGCAGACCAAGTGACTTTGGACGACAAGGAGCGTGAGTTAATCAAGCAATTACAATTGTTTCCAGAAGTAATACAGCAAGCAGCAACTAACCACAGTCCTGCGTTAATTGCTAATTATACTTACGACTTGGTAAAAGCCTTTAATAGTTTTTATCAAAACGTATCAATACTTGGTGCAGATACACAAAACGAAATTGTATTTAGAGTACAGCTATCTAAAACCGTAGCAAATACTATAAAAAATGCATTTAGCTTATTAGGTGTTGCAGTGCCAGAGCGCATGTAAGCTTAATACTTTACTATATAAAAAAACGCTTTCAAGTATTGAAAGCGTTTTTTTTTATGATTTTTTTTGCTTATTTTAAAGTAATACGCTGTAGACTTTAATCGTTATTATACGTGTAAGTATATAATGTGATATCTCCTTCTTCGCTTTCTTGAACCGTTCTTGGGTAATCAAAACTAGTGTAAGTCATAGTATACGTATAGTTTTCACTATCTAAAGTTTGATTATCTACTACCTGTTCGCTAGTGCGATTATTTAATGTGAAATTAGTAGCATAACCATTTTCAGATTCAATGGTTACCAATACATCTCTTACATCTATATTTTTAAACACGCCATTTTTAGAGTCATAATTGAAAGTAGTCGTGTAATATGTTCCATCTGTAGAGTTTACTACATTACCATTGCTAACTGTAGTGGTAGAAGGTGTTGCGCCAGCAGAAGTTGTTGAGGTTTGTGTAATTACAGAGTTGTCTGAATTGTAAGTTTGGCTATACTCATATATACCTACGCCAATAATATTGGTTGAAATTGTTTCAACACGTCCTTGAACATCGTACGTGTATGATTCTAGGATTTCAGGATCAGTATCCTCGTAGTAATTAATTGCGCTTAATATATTATCTGTATAAACATAATCTGTATAGTAACCATCAGATGATTCTTCTTTTATAAGTTTCATTCCATCATAACTGTATGTAATCGTTTCGGTTTCTCCATCAGAATAAACAATATCTAATTGAGTCGGTAATATTGTCTCGTTAGCAGGTGTGGCGTCAAGAGGAGTTGTTTCATCATCAGAACTACTTTCACAAGACATTAATGAGACTGCTAAAAGTGCAAAGGTGTAAATTACTTTTTTCATTTATTAGGTTTATTATGTATTAAGTTGTTTTTTGGAAAGGTAACCTATTTATCATGATTTATATGTTTGAAGTTTTTTTAATGAATAGAGTAGTTAATATAATATGAAATTAGATTTTAGATTTTATTCGACTTAAGGTTTCTTGTGATATGTTAATATAAGATGCCACTATTTTATTTGGTAGTCGCTTGACAATATTTGGATTTATTTTAAACAATTGTTTATACCTTTCTGATGCATCTAAAGCTGTAAACGATAACAAGCGTCGTGAATTATTTACGTAAGCTTTTTCTAAATAGATTCTGTAAAAATCTTTCCATATAGGTATGATAGTCATTAAGTGTCTAAAATCATCATGTGTGATATATAGTAACTCACTGTTTTCTATAACCTGAATGGTTTCCTGAGCAGGTTCATTGGTTATAAAACTGACAAGCTCTGTGGCAAATTGATTTTCAAAAGCAATGTAACGTGTAATTTCTTTACCTTCCTCGTCTATGTAATACAGGCGTAAACAACCTTTTTTCACAAAATAACTAACCTGACTATTTTTTCCATTAGATAGTAAAATAGCATTTTTACTTTTTTTAATCATTTTAAAATAAGATAGTATCACTTCTAGGTCTTTATCTTCAATGTCAATATTCTTCTTTATAAAATTGGTGAGTTCAATGTAGTTTGTCATTTATTTGTAGTCTCTTATAAATTTACGATAATCAATAATATCCTGTATAGATAGGACTATTAAATCATGTTGTTTTGCAAATGATATAATTGTATTTGTATTAGCCATCGTTCCATCTTCATTCATTAATTCGCACAATACAGCCTCTGGTTTTAAGCCTCCCAACTTCATTAAATCAATACTACCTTCTGTGTGTCCTGGTCTTTCTAGGACACCATTTTTATTGGCTCTTAAAGGAAAAATATGACCAGGTTTTGCAAGGTCTTTACTTGTGGCATTACTGTTACAAGCCACTTGTATAGTTTTTAGTCTATCACTAGCTGATACACCAGTGGTTACCCCTTTTTTTGCTTCGATAGAAATGGTAAAAGGGGTTTGATAACTACTGGTGTTTTCTTTTACCATATAAGGAAGTTTTAATATATCGGCCTTTTGATTAGTTAAACATAAGCAAACTATACCACTACAATGTCTTATCATAAGTGCCATATCCTTTAAGGTCATGTGTTGTGCAGAGTATATTAAATCGCCTTCATTTTCTCGATTTTCATCATCTGTTAAAATAATTCCTTTTCCTTCTCGAAGTTGTTGCAATGCGTTTTCAACACGATCTTGACTTGTATAGCCAGATAATTCTTTTGAATTTAGTTCTGTAAGTATCATAATTTTTTTATAATTATTAAGATGCAAAACTAAAGTTGTAGTAAACCATATTATTTGATGTATGTCAAATAATTAATTTATTTTAAATAGTTAGTCGTTTAAAATCCAAGCTACCAAATCTTCCACATCTATGATAGACCAACTGTGTGGATGTCTGTCTCCATTGGATCGGTAACCTTTATTTTTGGTTGGTATGTATTGCACGTTTTTAAACTGTTGTGCTTGTAGTTGTTCGGCTAATTTTTTAATGTAATACGCATTCATTTGGTCATAATCTGCCTTTCGGTTGGTTTTCCACCATAGTGTATCAGGCTCTGTGTACAGTCGTATTTTTGTATCCTTTAAATGTTGTAGGTTTTTTGTGTAGTTACTACTGTATGTGTACACACTATTGTTTTGGTAGTTGTCCAGATTGGTTTCTGGTGGTCCAAAAGCTTCAGTTAATGTGTTTTGTATCCATGTGCTTTCTTCGACTGAGACCTCAGAAAATTGTCGAGCTAGATTTTTTTGGGACGCTTTGTACAAGGCTTCTAGGTCAATAGGTGAGTCCACAATAAAGACACCTTTTGGAGTAATGTTATACTGTTTTGAGACTGTTATAAAATCGCTTAGCAGTAGACTTACAACGCCTCCACTGGAAAAACCACCAATATAAATGGCATCTGTTGGTAATTGGTTATCAGTAATAGCGTTTTGTAATAAAGTAGCTAGTTGTTGTTTGTCTTGTGTGTCTAACCATAGTTTTTGATTGTAGTTAGATAGTAGGACAGCAATATTGTTTTTTTTAGCAAGTTCCAGAATTTTAAATTCTTTTTTAATGTCGTCTGCTTGTTCCGGAAAACCGCCAAAAAGGATTAATACTGCTTTTGCTTTTTGGGTAGGTTTATATAATTGGTAATGGGTTGTTATAGTGTCTTGGTATTCGGAAGGTGTTTCGGTTGGTGACTGTGGTTGGTTGGTGTTGTTCTTGCAAGCGGTTATTGCTAACAATAGAAAAAGTATTATGATAGTTTTTTTCATCTTAAAATGGTGTTGCTTATCAATTGTGCATCTAAAAGGGTCTTTTAAAAACCTTTAATGTTAAGAAAGATAAGCTATTAAAAGCTGTAACGCAAACTAGCGTTTGGTGTTAATCCTAGGGATTTATTATCGATTTGGATGGTTTTGTTGGTGTCTTCTGGATCGACTTCAAAATAACGATTTATGGTATTATGGTGATTGGTTAGATTTATTACACCAGCTCTAAAACTAAGTTTTGAGTCCTTTGTAAAATTAAAGTCATAATTAATAGATGCGTCCAATCTAAAAAACGGATCCACATTTTGACTGTTTGGTTGGTCGTAGTTAACGTAGTAGTTATTATTGATTTGGACGGTTGGACTACTGGCAAGTGGATTGGTATACGGCTGACCAGAATGCCAAACACTACCTACGGAGAGTTGTAAATTTTGTAATACAGTATAATTAAAACCTAATGACACCGAGTGTCTAATATCCACATTATTTGGGAATACAGATGGTGTAAAACTGTCAAATTGATAGTCGTTAATACTGTACGTATAACTTAACCATGTGCTAAAACGGTCTGCTGTTTTGTTAGCTAAAAACTCGACACCTTTAGAGGTGTAATTTCCAATAGCGTTTAAATATTGAAAGTTATTATAAAATCCTTGATTTCTGGCAGTAATACCATGGACTACTTTATAAAAGCTAGTCAAATCTAGATTAAAATTATGTTGTTTAAAGTCTATACCAAAAGAGGCTTGTTTACTTTTTGAAATTGGTATGCTTTGGTTGTCTGCCAGTATCCAACGTCTGTTTTCTACACCTAAAAAATCATCCTGAAAATCTACAATTTGCGTGGCAGTTTGATTTTTAAATTCGCCTTCCAGTTTTATAGCAAATTGGTTAGATAGTTTTTGTCGTACATTTAATCTAGGTTCTATTAGTAATTGGTCAAATTTCTGGAAGTAATTGGCACGTGCACCTAATTTTACGTACGTGTTGTTTTTATGGTATTGTACTTCTGTAAAAAAAGCATGGTTTAATAAGACGTCTTTTTTTGTTTTAGAGTAGGATGGAACAGTGACTGTGGTTTGGTTTAATATACCAATCTCGTTAAACTGATAGCCATTAATAAAAGAAAGATTACCGTTAGGTTTGTATTCTGTTTTTAATTGTAAGCTAGTTTCTGAAACCTCATTAGCTTGTGTTAAACGCTGATTGGTTTGCACACGCAAATCCGAAGCGTCTACGTTGTATTGCGAGTAACTACCTGACAGGTTAGTGCTAAAAGCATCATTCCATTGTGCATTCCAGTTTCCGCCATAACCTAAATTATCTTGAGTTAAATTGCTGGTTTTTGTAGAGGTCGTAGTGTTGCTATCTGTACTGCTTTCGGTATAATCTAAATTATTATTTATACCAATAATATTGGCTCTAAATTGGTGTTTATCGTTTAAATCAAAAAGGACTTTTGCGGTATAATCATAAAACACAAAATCGGATTGTGTTGTGCTATTGTCTAGATTTGGATTGATGTTAATGTCGCTATCCTGAAAACTTCTTTCAAAATAATTATCATATGTTGGTGTGCTAAATGCATCTGTAATGGAGCGTCGTCCTGAGATATGTAGTGCTAATTTTTTGGATATCGGAATTTCTAAAAAAGCATCTGCACTAATTAAATTAACACCAGCGCCTCCAGAAAAAGTGTTTGTAATTTTATCCTTAGTAAACATGTTAATTGTACTAGATACACCATCGCTATATTGACTACTTGTTCCGTTTTTGGTAACCATAACTTTGTTGGTTAAATATGGATTATAAGCAGATATTAACCCAAAAAAATGTCCAGAATGGTACATTTTAATGCCATCCCAAAGTATTAGGTTTTGGTCATTGGTTCCGCCTCTAACATTTATATTAGCAACACTCTCGTTAACGCTTTCTACGCCAGGAAGTACTTGAATGGATTGTAAAATATCAGGTGCTATTAAACCTGGTAAAATTCCAAATTGTTCTGTGTTTAACACGATGTTTCCGTCTATTAATTTTTGTAATCCTGTGGTTAAATATTTGGTGATTAAAACTTCATTTAACATCTGGTTATCTACTAATAGCGTAATGGGTTTGCAGCCTTGTTGACTATCAAAAAAAGCTCTTGCAGTAATAATTTGGTCTTTAAATCCTAGATACGAAATGGTTATTGTCGCTTGCAGCGGAATTTTCTTTAAATTAAATTGACCATTATTATCACTAGTTGTGCCTAAGTAAGTATTGTTTACAGCAATTGAAGCACCTAAAAGACCTTGATTTGTTTCTGGAGAAAGTACAGTACCGCAAATAGAAATAGTTTTTTCTAACACCGAAACTGTAATGTAACGGTTGTCTAGTGTTTTAAAATTTAAAAGTGTATTAGCATTTAGATAGTCTAATGTGCTTTTTAAGTCTAAAGTGTTAGCAGGTCGTGTAATATTAATATTAGTCACGTCCTTTACAGCATAACTAAATTTGACATTAAAAGTGGTTTCGATAGTTGTCAAATAATCAGCTAATGGTATCTGTTGGTTTTGACTAAAACCAGTAGATACCATTAATAGATACAAACCAACAAGCCAATGTCTAACCTCCATAGTTATAAAATGTAACGGTTTGTCCTTCAATTTTAAAACTAATTTTTAAAGGTATGGTTATGGATTGTAAAGCAGTGTTTAAATTATTGTGTGTAAAAGTACCAGAAAACAGTTGGGTTGTATCTACAGCTGTTGCTTTTATAGTGATGTTATATTGGCGCTCTAGTTCTGCAATAACCTCTTGTAACGCTATGTTTGTAAAGCTGCTTTCTGCTTGCATCCAATCTGGTTTTGTGGTCGTGTTGTTTGTTATAAGATCAATGGTTCCGTTAGTAACCTTAAACCCATTGCCTTTAGGTAGTTTTATGGTTTTATTATTGTGTGTTACGCTAACCAATCCTTCGTAGCAAATCACTTCAAAATAATTGTCACGTTCTTTTACGTTAAATTGTGTACCTAATACTTGTACTAGTCCAGCAGTAGTGTTAACTGTAAATTTTTGACCTTTTTCTACTTTAAAAAAGGCTTCACCATCTAATTTTAAGTCACGTTGCTTGTCCCACGTTTTTTTGTTGTAGGACAGTTTAGATTTTGCATTTAAAATAACTTGAGAGTTGTCAGGTAATGTAATCGTTTTGTTTTGCGCTATTTGTGTGCTAAACGATTCTGTATTATTAAAAAACAGAAAATAAGAACCTCCAAGCATAACTACTAATAGTGCTGCTATCTTTAAAAATGATTTATAGTTTAAAGCAATAACCTTAGGTTTTGTTTTTGTTAATTGTCTTTGTTTAAATTGTTGCAACGCTTGTTGGGCATCAACTTTAGGTGCTTCTAATTGTGAGCTGTAATGCTTTATTTTTTCTAAAGTCTTAAAGTCTTCAGATTTTTTTAAATCATCTAATTCTTGATTAGACAACTCGTTATTAAACCATTGTAATATGTTTTTTTCTTTTTTCATTGTAAACGTCCTTCAATATTAAGACAACTAATGTCTTGTTTACCCTACTTGATTAAATATTCTGTATATGTTGCTTCAAAGTTTTTAAAGCAATTGACATGCGTTTTTCGACTGCTTTTTGCGAGAGGTTTAATAAGGTAGCAATCTCACGATACTTTTTACCTTCAATTCTATTTAATAAAAACACTTCACGCTGTCCATCTGTTAATAATGCAATTGCATTTTGCAATTTTGTTTTAAACTCTTCTTCTTCTAATAAATATTCTGGACTTTGATTGTCCATATCTAAATAAGGTGCAGCTTTAGCATACTCCATAACCACTTTATTATGTTTTATGGTGTTTAAAAACATATTATTAATAGATGTAAATAAATACGTCTTGGCTTTATCAAAATTTATTTTAGCACAATTTTCCCAAATTTTTGAAAAGGCATCTTGTACTAAGTCTAGGCTTTTTGCAGAATCGCCACATTTATAAAATGCAAAATTACTCGCAGATTGCATATGCTTGATATAAAAATCACTAAAGTTTTTTTCCTCACAGAGGTTGTTTGTATTCTCACTCATAAACCAATTTTAGCTTTTAAATAGGTTAGGCTAAATATAATGTTCGCGTAAAAGTAGGGTAAAAATATTTTGTGTTGTCTTATTGGCAGAACAATCTAAAATAGTAAACATGGACACCGAAAAACTAATAACCATCATTGAAACAATCTTAATAATCATCTTGTTAACAAGCTTTACCGCTTCAATTTATATAATTAATCACTTATTTGAAATTTTAAGGTAGGGTAAAATAAAATCCAGTTGTCTTACCAATAGCATGGCGAAAAAATAGCTTTCAAAAAGAAAATAATTTCATTAAAAAAAGAAAAATTAACTTTACAAACATTTAAAATTATGAAAAACTTAAAATTTATTACAGCCTTATTTTTAACTTCATTAATGACATTAACATCTTGTCAAGATGAAATTGATAATGAAAGTGGAGATAATCCAAATACTAATACTTCAAATTCTCAAACTGCTAGTAATTTAGAGCGTACCTCAATGTATGATGGATCGTTTGATGATTTTTTAGATGGTAACTCATGTTCATCAATACTTTTGCCAGTCACAGCAACGGTAAACGGAACAGAAGTTACTATTGTTAATCAGGCAGATTATCAACAAGTGATTGATATTTTGGCACAATTTAATACAGATGAAGATATAGTAGAACTGCAATTTCCAGTAACAATTAGACTAAGTAATTATACTGAAGTTGTTGTTGAAAACCAATCAATATATGAAGGTTTTATTGATGTATGTCAAACTTTAACAGCATCAGGAGAGGAAGCGGTTACTTGTGTAGATATTGATTTTCCAATAACCTTATTAACCTATAGTTTAAGTTTAGAACAAACTGGAAGTGTTGTATTAGAAACCGAACAGCAGTTATATGCGTATATAAGTGACTTTGGTGATGATCAATTATTTGCAATAAATTATCCAATTACAGCTACTGTCGATGCTAGTGGTAATCAAGCAGTAACATTTAATAGCGACGCAGAATTGCAAGCAGCAATTTCGGATTGTTTAAATGTACAAGGAGTTGAAGAGCAAGCAGCTGAAGATGCTGATGCTTTAGAGACGATATTGGTTGATGGATTGTTTCAGGTACAGTCTGTTATAAACGCAGGTGTAGATACAGCATCAGATTTTGCTGAGTTTACCATAGATTTTGCAAACGACTTATCTGTGGTAGCAGAGAATACAGTTAATGTTGCTGTGCAAGATGTACAAGGGACTTATCAGGTAGCTTCTCAAACAGAAGTGTTTTTAGATTTAACCTTTACAGGGAATATCACATTTAATTTATTAAATCAAAATTGGGCTGTTACAAGTTTTAGCAACACGACCATATCATTACAAAGCACGACAAACGCAGCGTTAACATTAGTGTTAACACAAATATAAGTTACTACAGCGTAGTGATGTATACCTTCTGAAAAACAGCTATTTTAATACAATAGCTGTTTTGTATAATTGAAAAAAGATAAGAAAAATGAAGTATTTAATCATAGTATTAATGTTGGTATTAATGTCATGTAGTAGAAACGATTCGCAAAATGATCCACTAGACAATCCACAAGCAAATAAGTTAAATGTTGGTGCATCTGCCAATGATTTATTATCTGATACTACGTTTTCTAGTCTTGTTGTTGAGGTAGTATATGTTGAAGGATTTGAGCCTTCTCAAACTGCAATATCTAATTTTGTTTCTTTTTTGGAGAACAGGACCTTTAAGCCAGATGGAATTTCGGTACAAAAACGAGCAATCTCGTCTCCTGGTTTAACACCATATACAAATCAAGAGATAGTAGACATTGAAGATGCTAATAGATTATTGTTTAATAATAGTAATCAAATAGTAGTTTGGGCTTTTTTTGCGGATGGTGCTTCTGCTAACAATACAGATTCAGGAGTTGTTTTGGGCACTGCTTATAGAAATACATCGTTTGTGATTTATCAAGAAACAATTCAACAATTAACTTCTGGCACAATAACAAATACAACGCCTATATTAGAATCTACGGTCATAACTCATGAGTTTGGACACATTTTAGGATTAACCAACTTAGGTACGCCTTTACAAACTAATCATGAAGATTTAGAGCATCCAAAGCATTGTAATATTGAGTCTTGCTTAATGTATTGGAAAGCAGAAAATGGTAATGGAGCAATGTCTATGATTTCTGGAGGATCCATACCACAATTGGATGCGCAATGTATTGCGGACCTTCAGGCTAATGGAGGAAAATAATTTTTAAACAACTTAACACTTACTTAAATTATTAATTATGAAAAAACTATGTTTAACACTAGCACTAAGTTTTGGAGCGTTATTTTTAGTAAATGCGCAAGACGATATAAAGTCTAAGTCTAATGGAGGAATTAAAGGCGGTTATAATCTAGCATCAGTACAATACGATGGTAATGAAGAAACTGGTCAAAGAAGCGGTTTTCATGTAGGATTATATGGTGAATCTTATTTAAGCAATTTTGCAGCTATTCAAATTGAAGTGATGTACTCGCAGCAAGGTTATAAACTAGAAACTAATGGTGGGACGTTTACACAAAAACTGAATTATATTAATGTGCCATTATCTTTAAAACTATATCCTGTAAGTACCTTTTACTTGGAGGCTGGACCACAAATAGGTTATGCTATTTCACACAAAGAAACGTATGATGCTAACTTTGATTTATTTGATACATCGCAAGAGTTTGAGCCTAATAGCTTTGACTATGGTGTAAATTTTGGAGTAGGGTTTAAATCCGACGCTAATGTTAGCTTAGGTGTGCGCTATCATTTAGGTCTTGGAGATATTTACGATGATGGATCACCAAAAAACAGAGTATGGCAGTTCTCGTTAGGCTTTGGTTTTTAGTAGTTTAGTGTTGTAGTGTTTAACCGAAATTGGAATATTCAGTTTCGGTTTTTTTTAGACCGAATTCGTTTTGTTTAATAATTTTAACTAAACTTTAAACAAAAATAATAGTTTTATTTATTGTCTGGTTTTATCTTTGGGTAAACAAAAAAAACAAAACTATGAAAACTAAAAATGTATTAATGGCTTTTACAGTAGTAGGGCTAATTGGATTAAATGCTTGTAAAGAAGCACCACAAAATGTAGAAACTCAGTCAAAAGAAATGGCGCTTAACACAGCAGACAGTTCGCCAATAGTAGCGCAAACACAAGACAATGATAATATTGTTGGAGTAGCTGTTGGAAATGAAAACTTTACAACCCTTGTTGCAGCAGTAAAAGCAGCAGATTTAGTAGAAACGTTAAGTGGTAAAGGTCCATTTACAGTATTTGCACCTACAAATGACGCTTTTAACAAATTGCCAGAAGGCACAGTAGAAACATTATTGAAGCCTGAGAATAAAAAAATGTTAACTGCAGTTTTAACGTATCATGTTGTACCAGGAAAATTTAACGCGTCAGCAGTAGTTGAGGCTATTAAAGCAAACAACGGAAAATTTATTGTTGCTACAGTACAAGGTGGATCATTAACAGCGTCTTTAGAAGATGGAGATGTTGTATTAATGGATGAAAAAGGAAACACATCTAAAGTTATTATGGCAGATGTTGCAGCTTCAAATGGAGTAATTCACGCAATAGATGCAGTAGTGATGCCTAAGTAATTTTTTTTAGGTTGTTTAATGATGGGAAATCGCTTTCAAGAAATTGAAAGCGGTTTCTTTTTGTAACATAATTAAAAATTTATTGGTCTACAGGTAAAAGGCTATTGTGTTATTCAAACTTGATATAATCTATTACAATATTAAAATTTCCAGCTTTTTTGTCGCTAATAATTAATGCAATATTATAGACATCATCCAAAGCTTTTATTGGCATTGTATTTCCTATAACTTCACTTATTCGGTAATGTTTAAAATCTGATAGATTTACAGTAATGGTAGTCCATTCTGTAGTTTTAGGTGTAAAGGTGTATTTATAATAAGGTATGTAGTATTGTTGACTATTTTTAAGAGATACTCCAAAGGTACGGTCTGTACTATTACTTTTAAATCGCATAGTCATCGTTTTGCAATCACTTAATGCACCTGCAGTAATTAACGTGCGGATACTTGCAAATCCACCATTGTTTTCTAGACTAACTTCGCCATTAAATACAATGCTGTCTTCTAATATAGTTGTTTTGGACGTGGATAATCCACCCATGACACCATCGTTAACTATACGCCAATCATCACCTGCTTTTTCTGTTCCAAAATCTATTGTTAATCCTAGGGTTGTACTCATAAATAAGGTTACTATAAAAAATAATTGTTTCATATTTAAAGATACAAAAACAAAGTAGTGTTAACTTTTTATAGACTGTTAATTTGTGATATTTAATCAATTTAAATTTATTTTATCAATTCAGTTATTAATATTAATTAACTATTATTTTTGTAGTCATGCAAAACACCATTTCTCATTACATTCCAGAAGCATCAGTCTCTAGAGTTTTACAACTTTTAGAGCACGATCATTTGGTTGTAATGGTAAAAAAAGAAAGAAAAACAAGGCATGGTGATTACCGTAGATTACCAAATGGAAAACATCAAATTACGGTTAATGGCAGTTTAAATAAATATCGATTTTTAATAACGTTAATACATGAGATAGCCCATTTAGAAGCGTTTTCTAAATTTGGCAGACATATAAAACCACATGGAGCAGAGTGGAAGCGTACCTTCCAGCATTTAATGCTACCTTTTATTAATCCTCAGGTGTTTCCGGAGTCCATTTTGCCTGTAGTTGCAAAACATTTTATAAATCCAAAAGCGTCTAGCGACACAGATGTGCAACTCGCCTTAGCTTTAAAGCTATTGGACGCTCCAAATAATAAAAGCTTTATATTTGAAGTACCTCTACATCAGACTTTTAAAATACACAATGGACGTGTGTTTAAAAAAGGAGCAAAAAGACGCACTAGACATGAGTGTGTCGAGGTAAAAACAGGTAAAACCTATTTGTTTAATGCCAATGCTGAGGTAGAAATTTTAAATAATTAAGTTAAACTTAATACAACATCAAGGACATGCAGAATAAAAATTATTACGCAATATTAATGGCAGGTGGAGTTGGTTCACGGTTTTGGCCAGTAAGTACAGAGGAGTTTCCTAAGCAGTTTCATGACATGTTAGGTACAGGAGATACGCTGATCCAAAAAACATTTAGCCGATTAAGTAAACTAATACCTAAAGAAAATATTTTCATTTTAACTAACGAAAAATATAACGACTTAGTGCTAGAGCAACTTCCGGAAGTAACCCAACGTCAAGTTGTGTTGGAGCCAGCTATGCGTAATACAGCACCTTGTATTTTGTATGCAAGTTTAAAAATACAAAAGGAAAATCCTGATGCAATAATGATTGTAGCACCAAGTGATCATTGGATTGAAGACGAAGTAGCTTTTACTACAAATGTTAAACAAGCATTTACCTATTGTCAGGATAACGATGTTTTAATGACGTTAGGTGTTACGCCTACATTTCCTAACACAGGATATGGTTATATTGAAACAGGAACTGTATCTCATGATAATATAAGTCCTGTATTGCAGTTTAGAGAAAAACCTAATTATGAAACTGCAAAGCAATTTTTGTCAAAAGGTAACTTTCTATGGAATGCAGGTATATTTATGTGGTCTGCAACAAGTGTAATAAAAGCTTTTGAGAGTAATCAGCCAGAATTATTTGACTTGTTTAAAACAGGTATGGCTACTTATAATACGGAATTTGAAGATGATTTTATAAGAGATAATTATCCTAAAGCTGAAAATATTTCTGTGGATTATGCCATCATGGAATCCTCTACCAATGTATACGTAATTCCAGCAACTTTTGATTGGAATGATTTAGGAACTTGGGGAAGTTTATACGATAAATTAGATAAAGACCAGAACAATAATGCTGTAGTCAATGCAAAAACCTTAACGGAAGATGCTTCTGGAAATATGATACGAACTAAAGCGGATAAAGTTGTTGTAGTCGATGGATTGAATGATTATATTATTGTAGATAAGGATGAAGTTTTACTTATCTTTCCCAAGTCAAAAGAACAAGATATTAAAAAAGTACTTCAAAAAGTAAAAGACAATTTTGGAGAGCATTACGGATAGGTTTTAACTATGGAACAAAACAACGAGCCTAAAGAGAATAAGTTTAATTTCTCTAATGAAGAGAAACAAAACGAAGCGGTTAATCAAAAAAAGGAAGCAGTAAAAAAGGATGCTGAAGGCCTATTTAAAAGTATAAAAACCTTTCTTCAAGAATTACTTGATTTTAGAGACGATACTGATAGAGATGCCACTATCGAAGCTATTAAAGCAGATATACCTTTTAAAGGTGCTACTGCATGGATTTTAATTTGCTCAATATTTGTAGCCTCTATTGGTTTAAATGCTAATAGTACTGCTGTTGTAATTGGAGCCATGTTAATTTCGCCATTAATGGGACCAATCTTAGGTGTAGGTCTATCTATTGCAATTAATGATATTGATACGCTTAAGCGATCGCTAATAAATTTAGCGATTATGATCGTATTAAGTTTGTTAACAGCCTTTTTGTTTTTTAGATTTTTTCCATTAAGCGAAGATACTTCAGAGTTACTAGGTCGTGTACAACCAGATATACGTGATGTTTTAATAGCCTTTTTTGGAGGTTTAGCTTTAATTATTGCACGTACTAAACGTGGGACTATTGCTTCTGTAATTTTTGGTGTAGCTATCGCGACTGCTTTAATGCCTCCTTTATGTACCGCAGGTTATGGATTAGCCAAAGGTAATTGGACTTACTTTGGTCAAGCCATGTATTTGTTTACCATTAATACAATATTTATTGCTTTAGCAACTTTTTTAGTACTTAAAATTTTACGTTTTCCAATGCTTAAATATGCTAATTCTGCTAAGCGTAAACGTACTGCAAGAATTGCCTCTTTAGTTGCTATTATTGTAATGATTCCTGCTATGTTTACTTTTTTAAGCGTATTAAGAGAGAGTCAATTTAAAGTAGATGCTAAAGACTTTATTACTAATGAGCTTAAGTCTTTACCTAATGCAAGTTATATCCAAAAATATGCGACGCCTAATTACACGCCAAATGGTGACTCTAACATTGAGTTAACAACATTTGGAACAGATGTAATTTCAGATGACATGAAGCATTTTTTAGAAAATAGATTACAAGAGTACACGTACTTAAAAAATTCTAAATTATTAATTAATCAAACTAAAAACAGAGAGATCAATAATCTAGAATATATGGAAGAGTTACGTACAAGAGACTCTTTAGACTTAATGACTCAGCAACAAAAAATCACATTTTTAGAAGAAAAAGTAAAAGAGTTATCTAAGCTAGAGCGTGGTTATATTCCTTTTGAAGAATTATCTAAAGAGGTTAATATTAATTATGAAAATATTGAATCCTTATCTTATGCTAGTGTTGTAAACTCTAATTTTAAAAGCATTGACACGCTAGCTGTTTTTACTGTTAAATGGAATGATACTATAGTAGACGCTAATCAATTGTCTAAAGAGAAAGATAAGTTATATCGTTGGTTAAAGCTAAAGCTGAAACTAGACACCTTGGTTGTTAAGCAAACTAATAACTAAAAATCACGTATAGCAATAAGTTTAGCTATTAATTTAGTTGAAAATATATTATTGGAGAAGTTAAGTTTGACTTTAAATAATAGAGTGTTTAACTGCGTTCCTCTAGGTACATTTGACGTACTTTTTTAAACAATTCTGAAGAGTATACAAAGTCTGTAACCGCTTCATTATCTGTTTTAAAAATGTCGTAGCGAGACCCTTCCCATTCTTTTAAACCATTTTTAAGAAAAATAATTTTTTCTCCAATTTGCATAACTGAGTTCATATCATGTGAGTTAATTACAGTTGTAATCTGATATTCTTCAGTAATTTCTTTAATTAAGTCGTCAATAACAATCGATGTTTTGGGATCTAATCCAGAATTAGGTTCGTCACAAAATAAATATTTTGGCTTATTAACAATCGCACGTGCAATTGCAACACGTTTTTGCATACCTCCAGAGGCTTCACTTGGTTTTTTATTATGTGCATCTCCAAGATTAACCCTTTTTAAAACAAAGTTTACACGATCTTCCATTTCGCTTTTACTTTGTTTGGTAAACATTTTTAGAGGAAACATAACGTTTTCGGCAATAGTCATCGAGTCAAACAACGCGCTTCCTTGAAACACCATACCAATATCAGCTCTAATATCACGTTTTTCGTCTTCACTTAATTTAGCAAAGATTTTACCATTGTATGCAATACTACCTTCTTCGTAATCAAAAAGACCTAAAAGACATTTTAAAAATACGGTTTTACCAGAACCACTTTGCCCAATAATAAGGTTAGTTTTTCCTTTTTCAAAAGTGGTAGTAACGCCTTTTAAAATGTGCGCATCTCCAAACGATTTGTGTAGTTTTTTTACTTCTATCATTGACTTAGCAGGAGTTGAGTTAAAATATAGTTTAAAAGGATAATCATGACACTGGTCCAAACAAAAGAGGTTGTACTAGCTTTACCAACTTCCAATGCGCCACCTTTCATGTAATATCCATGGTATGATGGTACTGTAGCTAATATAAAGGCAAATAGTAATGTTTTAATAAAGGCATAAGCCATATGAAAAGGCTTAAAGTCAAGTTGTATTCCTTCAATATAATCTGGCATAGTAGCATAACCACCATAAACACAAGCAGCTAATCCACCCATGATTCCTAAAAACATAGATATTGAAATTACAAAAGGATACAGTGTTAATGCTATAAATTTAGGAAACACTAAATAATTTAAACTGTTTATTCCCATAACTTCTAAAGCGTCAATTTGCTCTGTCACACGCATTGTACCAATGCTAGAAGTAATAAAAGAGCCTACTTTACCAGCCATAATTATGGACATAAAAGTTGGTGCAAACTCTAAAATAATAGATTGTCTAGTTGCAAATCCAACTAAGTTTTTTGGGATTAATGGGTTGTCAATATTTAAAGCGGTTTGTATGGTAACAACACCACCAACAAAAAATGATATAAAGGCAACGATACCTAAAGATCCGATAATTAAATCGTCTATATCTTTAAGTATTAATTTTTTCATTACAGACCACTTTGTGGGCTTTCGAAACATTTCGACAACCATTAAAAAGTAGGTTCCAATATAGTGTAGGTAATTCATTAGTTATTTGTTACTGCTAAAATATAAAATTATAGCACGTATTTAATGTTAATTTCAAATTAGATGTTTTAAAAGCTGTATTTTTGGGGTTCAAAATTAAATTTGTCACAATGAGAGCTATTCTATCGTTATTTATTATTTGTTTTCTTCTTAGTTGCCAATCACAAAAAAGCACTATAATATCAAACAGTACTAAGTTAAATTCGCAACCAAAGTTAGTGGTTGGAATTGTAGTAGACCAGATGAGATACGATTATTTAACTAGATTTTATAATAAGTATGGAGATGGTGGATTTAAACGATTAATAAACGACGGTTTTAATTGTAAAAATAATCACTTTAATTACGTACCAACTTATACTGGACCAGGACATGCTTCAATATTTACAGGTACTACACCAAAAACTCACGGTATTATTTCTAATAATTGGTATGACAAAGTATCTGATAGTTATGTTTACTGTGCAGGAGATACTTTGGTACAGCCTGTAGGGACTTTAAATAATGCAGGTCAAATGTCTCCACATAGACTTAAAACTACAACTTTTGCGGACGAAAACAGATTATTTACGCAAATGAAAGGTAAGACTATTGGGATTTCGGTAAAGGATAGAGGTGCCATTTTACCAGCAGGACATACAGCAAATGCTGCTTATTGGTTTCATGGTGCAGATGAAGGTCGTTTTATAACTAGTACTTTTTATTTAAATACATTACCTAGTTGGGTACAAGATTTTAATAATACAGCTGCTGCTGAAAGTTATTTAAAGGAATGGAATACATTATACGATATAAACACGTACACGGAAAGTGGAAGCGATTTAAATGCTTTTGAAGGCGGTTTTAAAGGAAAAGACACAGCAACGTTTCCTTATGATTTAAAGGCTTTAAGTAAAGAGAATAGAGGTTATGACATTATTAAAGCAACACCTTACGGAAACAGTATTGTAGCAGATTTTGCAATTGCAGCTATTGATGGTGAGCAGTTAGGTAAAGATAATATTACAGATGTGCTAACCGTTAGTTTTTCTAGTACAGATTACGTAGGACATAATTTTGGTGTTAATAGTAAAGAAGTAGAAGATACTTACATTAGATTAGATAAAGATATACAACGTATCTTAGAAGCATTAGATGCAAAAGTTGGAGAAGGTAACTACACCTTGTTTTTATCGTCAGATCATGGAGCTGTTGAGGTACCTGCTTATCTAGAATCAGTGAAAATTCCTTCAGGATATTTTGATACAGATGGGTTTAAAACTAACTTAAATGAAACTACCATTTTAAATTATAAAGCGGAAAATTTAATTAAAAACATAAGTAATAACCAGATATTTTTGGATAGAGCATTGATTAAAAGCTATGGTTTAAATTTAGCTAGTGTGCAACAAGAAATTGTAAATACAATAATAGACTATCCTCATATTTCAAAAGCTTATACAGCAACTAGCATGACTACTACCGAGTTTTCTGGAGGTGTTGAAAGCTTGTTGCAAAATGGATTTAATCAAAAGCGTTCTGGAGATGTTTTATTTGTGCTAGATCCAGCAGTAATAAGTTATAGTAAAACAGGATCTACGCATGGATCTGCTTTAAACTATGATACGCATATTCCATTACTGTTTTTTGGAAAAGGAATAAAAACAGGAAGCACAATGCAACATACTAATATTCCTGACATAGCACCAACAATGTCTGCGTTGTTAGGGATTAGCTTTCCAAATGGAGCCACAGGTAAACCGCTTGAGTTTGTTTTAGAAAATTAATTAAACTTAGCTTTTAAAGCACGTTCGGTTTTTAACCACATAAATAGAATGGCACTAAAAATTAGTATTAAACTAATACTAATACGTGCCATTTTACTAAACTGTATGACTAAACCAATACAGCTGAATATCATAATTAAACAGCCAGCAATAATTAATTGTACAGAGGAATACTTTTGTGCAAAATCCCAACTATTTTGATTTTTCATGGATAAATCTGTGCGATAACCATAATACCAATTAATTTTTTTAGGAGGATAAGTAAGTGTAATCACACTGGCAATAATAAAAACTATTCCAGATATAAAACTAGGGAGTAATATGCTCTCAAAGGAAGAAGGCATACCTATTTTATTTTCGGTATAAAAAGTAATTGTTGACTAACTCTATATAGGTTTCTTTAGCTTCGTCAGTAGTAATGTCTTTAATTTGAAAAAGAGCATTTGTTTTAAAAGCGTTAATTATAGGCTTTTTGCTACTAGGTCTTTCGTAGTTATTAGTAGCTTTTTTGTAATAAGCGTACAATCGAAGCAAGAAATCTGCAGGGAAAGGTTCTGTATGTGCGTTAATGCGGTCCACAGCATCTTCAAAAGTTTTATTTAATTCCTCTGTAGTCATACTATTAAATTTCGGCAATAATACTTTCGCCTCCTTTTACTTTTTGGTTTAAGGCAACCTTAATGTTAGTGTCCAAAGGTAAAAATAAATCTACTCTCGAACCAAATTTAATAAACCCAGAGTCTTCTCCTTGGTTAGCAGCGTCTCCTTCTTTAGCATAATTTACAATTCGCTTAGCTAATGCTCCAGCAATTTGTCTATATAAAACTTTACCGTATAATGGGTTATCTACTACCACTGTTGTACGTTCGTTTTCTGTGCTTGCTTTTGGATGCCAAGCTACAAGGTATTTTCCTGGATGATACTTACTATAAGCTACTTGTCCACCAATAGGGTAGCGTGTAACATGCACGTTAATTGGAGACATAAATACACTTACTTGTAAGCGTTTTTCTTTAAAATATTCAGGTTCATATACTTCTTCAATAACAACTACTTTTCCATCAACAGGAGAAACGACTGTGTTGTCATTTAATACGGTTAATCTTTTTGGATTTCTAAAAAACTGTAGGATAAGGAATAGAAAAACAAAAAGTGTGAAAAATAGTAAATATTGTAACCATTGTAATGCTACAAATTTATCAA
Organism: Olleya sp. Hel_I_94; assembly: GCF_007827365.1. Taxonomy (NCBI): domain Bacteria; kingdom Pseudomonadati; phylum Bacteroidota; class Flavobacteriia; order Flavobacteriales; family Flavobacteriaceae; genus Olleya; species Olleya sp. Hel_I_94. Next base: position 556,924 of record NZ_VISI01000001.1, on the reverse strand, counting down.
CAACAACCGCTAAAATTGCCACTAATAGGAAAGTGATTGCAATTATTTTAAAGCCTTCTTTATGAAACATATTTTAAAATTCTTAGAAATAAATAAATAAAAGGAGCTGCAAAAATCATACTGTCAAAACGGTCCATTAAACCTCCATGTCCTGGCATGATTACACCACTGTCCTTTACGTTTGCTTGACGTTTAAATTTGGATTCAATTAAGTCTCCAAGTGTGCCAAATACACTAATTATAATGCTTAGAATTAACCAATTAGTAAAGGTTAAAGTTTCTGTAAATATATGAATAAAATAGCTGGCAATTGAAGCGAAAAATAGTCCGCCTAAAAAGCCTTCAACCGTTTTTTTAGGTGATATACTTGGAAACAGTTTTTGTTTTCCAAAATTTTTACCAACCAAATAAGCAAAGGTATCGTTAATCCAAACCAATATAAAGGATCCTAAAATGTACTCTGGTGTAAACGATCCTTTGTGGTTAGCTATTAATACTAAAAACACAAAACCACTAGTTAAATAAAAGGTGGTGATTATAAAACGTTTTGAGCTAAATAACGGAATTTTCTTTTCGGAAAATAAATCCTTTATTAAAATTAACTGCACAAAAATGGTAAGTACCTGTAATATTTGCGTGGCTTCATCTAGTCCTTTGTTAGAGTTCATTACAAATTGCCAATAGCCAAATACAAAATATAGAATTGTGAATATTATATAAGGTGCGACGCTTTTAAGCTGTATAAGTTTACAAAACTCTATTAAACAAATTAGCCCAAACACAAAAAACAACACGATAAATGCGTGCTGGTTTAATAATGATGCAACAAGTAAACTTACGTATAAGAATCCTGATAGCGCTCTTGTAAGGGTTTCGTTCATAAAACTAAAGGTCTTCTAAAAGCAGCAAATATAAGTTTTTTGTACTGCTTCCGTAAGATAAAAAGTCTTTTTCCTCTTGTAGCTTAAAATGTTTAATAGTTGTGATGTTAGTAGGTATTTTTACACTATTCTTATGCTTTATTTCTCTTAATCCTTCGCCTATGTTTGATATTATTTGACTTGTAGTTGCAAATACTATAACGTTATTAGGGAATTCGTTAAGTTTTTTTTCAGCTAGCTGGTTAGAGCTAACCAATAAAGAGCCATCATTAGCTATTAGGTTTTCGCAAGTGGTTATAAAATAAGTGCATTCTGATAGTTTGTCACTGATTTTAAGTTGAGAAGATTTAAATTTATCTTTCAAGTTATTGTCATAAAAATAAGCAGAATGATCTTCCCAGTTATTTTCTAGTATTATATTATTTAAGTTGTCGTAAACTTCGTCTAAAGAGTCACAATATAGGAATTTACCACCATTTTCTTTAAAGTTTATAGTAAAACTTTCGTCAATAGGTAGCTCTTCTTTAGGCATATATTTGCCTCTGTCGTCGGACTTTAGATCCTCCTTTTCTACTTGAGATTTAGAACTAAATAATTTTCTAAAAAGGCTCATTTACACTTTGCTATAATCAGAATTACGTTAATGGGAATATCAAATATAAAAAATCTTAGACTATCAAACGAGATAATCTAAGATTTTTAATACTTATTTATGTTTTATATACTATTCCTCTTCGTTGTTGGTTGCTGCTTCTTCAATAACAAGTTTAGTTTCATGGTTATCAAATGGGCGTTTACCAAGGATTTCTTCAAGGTCATCTTTAAAAATAACTTCTCTTTCAATTAGTCTTTCTGCTAATTTTTTAAGAACATCTTTTTTAGATTCTAATAGTGTTAAAGCTCTTTGGAATTCAGTTTCAACGATATTTTTAATTTCGTTATCTATTAACTCTGCAGTCTTTTCACTATATGGTTTAACAAAGCCATTTTCTCCTGCTGGATCATAAAATGTAATGTTACCAACCTTTTCATTTAATCCATATATCATAACCATAGCTTTAGCTTTTTTGGTTACGTTTTCTAGGTCACTTAAAGCTCCAGTAGAAATTTGATCAAAGATTATTTTCTCGGCAGCACGTCCACCCATTGTAACACAAATCTCGTCTAAAAACTTGCTTGTTCTTGTAATGTATGCTTCTTGAGGAAGGTACCAAGCAGCTCCTAAACTACGACCTCTAGGTACTATAGTTACTTTTACTAATGGATCTGCGTGTTCTAAAAACCAACTAACTGTTGCGTGTCCAGCTTCGTGATAAGCAATGGTCTTTTTCTCTTCTACAGAGAATAAATTGCTTCGTTTTTCTAAACCTCCTACAATACGGTCAACTGCGTCTAAAAAGTCTTGTTTTTCAACTGCTTTTTTATCTTTTCTTGCAGCGATTAAAGCAGCTTCATTACATAAATTAGCTATGTCAGCACCAGAAAATCCAGGTGTTTGTTTTGATAAAAATTCAATATCTAATCCTTCTGCCTTTTTAAGTGGCTTAAGGTGAACTTCAAATATTGCTTTACGTTCTGTTAGGTTAGGTAAATCAACATGTATTTGTCTGTCAAATCTACCTGCACGCATTAATGCGTTGTCTAATATATCTGCTCTGTTAGTGGCAGCTAATACAATTACATTTGTATTAGTACCAAAACCATCCATTTCTGTTAATAGTTGGTTAAGTGTGTTTTCACGCTCGTCGTTACTTCCTGACATTGCGTTTTTACCTCTAGCTCTACCAATAGCATCAATCTCGTCAATAAATATTATTGCTGGAGATTTTTCTTTAGCTTGTTTAAAAAGGTCTCTTACTCTAGAAGCACCAACACCAACAAACATTTCGACAAAGTCAGATCCAGATAATGAGAAGAAAGGTACTTTTGCTTCTCCTGCAACTGCTTTTGCTAATAATGTTTTACCTGTTCCTGGAGGTCCTACTAATAAGGCTCCTTTTGGTATTTTACCACCTAAGTTTGTGTATTTTGAAGGGTTTTTAAGGAAGTCTACAATTTCTTGAACTTCTTCTTTTGCACCTTCTAATCCAGCTACATCTTTAAATGTTGTCTTAACTTCAGAGTTTTCGTCAAATAGCTTAGCTTTAGATTTTCCAATATTAAAAATCTGTCCACCAGCACCTCCACCACCTCCAGAAGACATACGACGCATTATAAAAATCCATACACCAATTAATAGTATAAATGGAAGTAAGCTAAAAAGTAATTCTCCCCAAGGATTGCTCTCTATTGTAAAGGTTACTTGTGCTTTTTTATCTTGGTCTAAATCCTTGTTGATATTCTCGATTGATTCCTGAAACAACGCTAAGTCTCCAAATTGAAATGAGTAATTTGGCATTTTTGTTGTTGATGGAAAAATAGAAGTAGGTTTAGATTTTTTGTGCACTTCCTTACTTTCAGCTTCTTTTCTTAAATAGATTTTAGCTGTTGTTTCGTTTACAATATCTACCTTTTCTACATCACCTTCTTTTAAAAATTCAAAAAACTGTGAAGGCGAGGTTTTATTTTCTGTACTAGCACTACTTCCAAAAATTTGAAGAGCAATAAAGAAAATTATAATTCCTCCATAAATCCAGTATGGACTAAATTTAGGTTTTTTAGGTGCTGCTTTTTTATTTTTATCTGCCATGTAATGTGTTTAATAGTTTGTTTCGATAACAGTAACTTTAGCATCACCCCAAAGACTTTCTATATCGTAATATTCTCTGATATGTTTTTGAAAAACGTGTACCACAACGTTAACATAATCCATAAGTATCCACTCAGCATTATCTTCTCCTTCTATGTGCCAAGGCTTATCCTTAAGTGTTTTACTAACTTTTTTTTGTATGGAATTAACAATAGCGTTTACTTGAGTGTTAGAAGTACCTTCGCAAATTACGAAGTAGTCACAAACCGTATTTTCAATTTCTCTTAAATCAAGAATATTTATTTCTTTTCCTTTTACATCTTCAATACCTTCTATCACTGTAGCGATTAGGGCATCAATATTTGGTTGTTGTTTCGCCATTAATTTAATTTAAATTTGTGCAAAGTTATTATTTTTAAGTTCTTTATACTCTAAAAAAATCATAAGATTTTACAATACGAAGATAATTATTTAATATGCGTATAATCAAACTTAATGCCACCGATTCTACAAATAGGTTTCTTCGCAATCTTAGTTTGGACAGTCCAGTGCAAGATTTTACTACAATTGTGACTAGTCATCAAACAAATGGTCGTGGTCAAATGGGTACACTTTGGCAATCTCAACCCTTTAAAAACCTTACGTTTAGTGTTTATAAAAAATTAAATTTCTTTCCGTTTGAGTCTCAATTTTATATTAGCATGTCTGTAGCTTTATCTATTATTAAAGTGTTAGAGCAGTTAAATATTCCTAAATTAAGCATAAAATGGCCTAACGACATTTTGTCAGCTAATCAAAAAGTGTGTGGTGTTTTGATTGAAAATGTCATAAAACAAAGCGTTATTGAATCTTCAATAATTGGTATTGGACTTAATGTGAATCAGTTAGATTTTAATGGCTTACCTCAAGCAAGCTCTTTAAAAAATGTAACAGGAGTTAATTATGATTTAGATGAAATATTACATATAATCCTAAAACAGCTAGAAATACAATTAGACCTTTTATGCAAGGATACTAATAGGATAAAATCGCAATACGAATCTTATTTATTTAGAAAAGAAAAACCTTCAACATTTAAAACTGCCGAAGGTTTGTTTTCTGGTATTATAAAAGGTGTTTCTGAGCATGGTTTACTTGAGGTCTTAATAGAAGATCAAGTTTTAAAAACCTATGATTTAAAAACGATTAAGCTATTGTATTAATGGCTTGAGGCATGTTGGTAGCTAAGGTTTCAATAAATTTATTGATAGGTCCTTTTATCATCATAGCCATCATGGCATTAAATTCGCCTTCAAAAGTTAATTGTACTTCACTTTTATTAGCTTCAACTTCAGTGATATTTCCTGTTAACGAAAAATCTATTTTTCCACCAGCTGCACCTAAAACAATTTTGCTGTTTGGTGTCATTTCTTTCTTTTTTAAGACAATTTCTGGCATTCCTTTAAGTGCAAATAAAAATTTGTCTTCACCTAAAACTTCAAATTTACTTATGTTTTCAGGCATTAAGTTTTTAAAGTTTTTGACATCGCTTAAAAAAATAAAGGTCTCTTCTGGAGATTTATCTAAAGTTACTTTAGGGCTTTCTAGTTTCATATTTGTATTTAAGTTATTTAAAATTAATAGTGTTTTATAGTATTGCTATTAATTTAATATCAATTAACGTTCCAAACGCTTGGATTGGCATTCCAGCGACCTAATGTCTCAATTTCTTTTTCAGAGATATAGTTGCTAGATGCAGCTTCCGTTAGTAAACTTTCGTAATTACTTAAGGTGTGTAAAGTGATATTTTCTTTTTCAAAATTTTCTTTTGCTACGTCAAACCCATAGGAAAATATTGCAATCATTCCTTTTACATTTACATTAGCTTCTTTTAACGCTTTGACAGCATTAAGACTGCTTTTTCCGGTACTAATTAAATCTTCAACAACGACTACATTTTGACCACTTTCTATATGACCTTCTATTTGGTTTTTACGACCATGTCCTTTGGCTTCAGGTCTAACATATATAAAAGGTAGTCCTAAATATTCAGCCACTAACATCCCAATCCCAATAGCTCCTGTTGCAACACCTGCAATAACATCTGGTTTTCCGTAATGTTCTTCAATAAATTTACTCATTTCCTCTCTAATATAATTTCTTATTGGAGGATAGGATAGTACAACACGATTGTCACAATAGATTGGCGATTTCCAACCTGAAGCCCAAGTAAATGGATTGCTAGGTTGTAGTTTTATTGCATTTATTTGTAATAAAACTTGTGCTGTTTGTCTGGCAGTTTGCTTGTTAAAAATCATATGGCAAAAGTACAGATTTATTTAATTTTACTTAAAATTAATTTTAAAATAAATTAGCATAAAGTCTCAATGTCATTAATTTTAATATTTTTACCTATTTATAACTAGCTACTATTTTTTATGCAATGCATTTTTGTAAACGATAAGCCTATCTTTTTGACTACTAAGGTGGAAAAAGAAACTGATTTTAAAAACTTTTTACTTAAGGATGTGGATTTGGATTTAGTACTCCATACGCTGTCCAAAAAATCGATAAATTCTGTTAGATTAATTGGACATAGTGACGATAAATTATTAAAATCCTTCAAGAAAAAATTACCAAATGTAGTTGCAGGAGGTGGTAAAGTCTTTAATGATAAAGGTGAAATACTTTTTATATACAGAAATGATAAATGGGATTTGCCAAAAGGTAAAACAGAAAAAAGAGAAACTATAGAAGAAACAGCGATTAGAGAAGTCGCTGAAGAAACTGGTGTATCCAAATTAAAAATTATAAAACCGTTACCTATTACTTACCACATTTTTAAACGAAATGGTAAGTCTAAACTTAAAATTACGTATTGGTTTGAAATGCATTCTTCATTTGAAGGTAATTTATTTCCGCAATTAAACGAAGGAATAACAAAAGTAGAGTGGTTGGATCAGGAGGCTGCATCTGAAGCTTTAAAAAAATCTTATGCCAATATTAAATTATTATTTTAAAACCATATTTTTTTATAAAAAAAACACAGTAGTGTGTTTTGTCCTAGGTATTTAGCATTTTATCTTTTAATGGTTAATTTTATACACTTTAGCCAATATTTTATTGTAGGAGAATTCAGTTAATTATTTTCGCACTTGTAAATGTAATTAATTTAAAACCCTCACAGTATGTATACAAAATTACTTAACCGATTGGTTAATTTTAAAGCAATGCTAGTCTTGTTAGCAATGACTTTTTCTTTTCAATCATTTGCCTTAGAAGACACCTATTGTGGTTCTATTGCTGGCTTTGAATTCTCTAACGGATCGACGACTACAGCAATTAGCCATAACCAATCTTACTACATTAACGATCTTCCAAATAACTTTTACGTTAACTTATTAGTTAGTGGTTACTCACAAAGTGCTAAATTTTATGTTAGAAATTTAGACACAGGACAATGTTATAACGTAAACGAAAATCATTTGCCTTATACTTTTCCAGGAGGAAATGGCGCATGGAACTATGGTTGTGGTAATTTTGAAGTTAAAGCTAAATTGTACAAATACGATAGCTGTGGGACATATTGCGATAGTGAAACTATTAGATTTACTATTACTTGTCAGCCAGAGGAAACATGTGGAGAAATTTCTGGATTTCAGTTTACAAATGGATCTCAAGATGTGACAATAACAAATAATGAAACTTATGCATTAGATGCCCTACCAAATAACTTTTATGTTGACTTATTAGTTGATGGAGCGTCGGAAAGTGCTAATTTAATATTAGTAAACTTAACAACTGGTCAAACATTTAATGTTGGTGAAAACTATACACCTTATACAATTCCAGGGGGAAATGCAGCATGGTGTTACGGAACAGGAGACTTTAAATTAATAGGAAAAATATTTGAAAACAATTATTTTCAAGGGACTTTATGTGATGAAGAGGTTATCTATTTTACAATTGATGAAACAACGTGTAGTCAAATTGTAGGATATGAGTTTTCAAATTTTGCTGACGCTACTGTAGCGATTGTAGATGAAGCAAATTATGATTTAGATAATCTTCCAGCAGATTTTAATATCAAGTTATTAACCTCAGGAAATTTAGAAAGTGCATTTTTTACTTTAACTAACTTAGATACTGGAGAGGTATTTACTAAAACAGAAAATGCAATTCCATACACTTATCCAGGTGCAACTAATTCAGTTTGGTCACATGGTTGCGGTACATTTAAAATATGTGCTAGTATTTTTCAAGAAAACTATGCTAGTGGAACAGCATGTGATAACACTTGTGTAACATTTACAATTAATTGTGAAGAGCCTTGTGGTACGATTGATGCGTTTGCTTTCTCAAATGGAACTGATGATTTAACAATCACTGAAGGTCAAACATATAATGTTACAGATTTACCAGCAGGATTTGCAATAGCAACTTTAATTACAGGAGCTTCACAAAGTGTTTCTACTACAATTACTAATGTAACCACAGGTGCTTCTGTTGTGGTAACAGATAACACATTACCATATTCTTATCCTACAGCAGCTGCTTGGGATTTAGAAGCAGGTTCTTACCAAATAGTATCTCAATTATTTTCAGAGGATAATGCTTCAGGTACACAATGTGATACGCAATCCATTAACTTTACTTTAGTTGATGTATTAGCTTGTCAAGCTACATTTGCAGGAACTTCAACGATCTCTAGTGGATTAGCTATAATTATTCCTGGTGTTGCGTCTACTGTAACAGTTAATTTAAATAACGATGCTATTTTACCTGATGGCTATAGCTTAGCAACAGTAATTACTAAAGGAGATGATTTAACAATTGTTGGATTTAGTGAAAACTTAGTATTAGATATTCCAGAAATGGGAGGTTTTTACACAGTACATACTCTAGCTTTTGATCCAGAGACATTAGATTTAAACGATTTAGTATTGGGTACATCAACTGCTTTTGATGTTTTAGATTTAATTGAAAGCAACCAAATATGCGCAGATCTTGATACTGTTGGTAGTCAATTAATGGTGATTGTAACTGGGTCTACAGACAGAAATAGTAGTATAACTGTTGATCAGGTAAAAGGTAATCAAGCTATTGAAGCACAATTATCTGCAGATATTAGATTGTTCCCTAATCCAGTTGTAACACAATTAAATATTAACGTGGATTTACTTAAAAATGAAGTCCTTAACTACGCTATGATTGATGTTAATGGTAAAATAATACTTACAGGTAAGCTATCTAATAATAGTAATACTATTAATACCTCAGATTTAGAAGCAGGTTTTTATATCCTTAAGTTAAACTCGGAAGTAAGACAACTTACTAAAAAGATAATGGTTAGAAAATAACCAATTACATTAAATAATAAAAAAACCGTTACAAATTGTAACGGTTTTTTTATGTTTAAAAATTAATAATGCTTTGCTTTAAAACATGTTTTAGCTTTTCTGGCATTTTATTATTTACAGCAAAAGACTGATTTATTTCTACCTCAATGCCTATATAATTGTTTTTAAATTGTTGTCTTAATGCAGTTGTAAAGCCATCGGCTTTTCCTAAATAGGGATAATTAAATCTGACACGATACTCCGGATTTAAAGCTAAAATATTTTTTTTGAATGACATTGCATATTGCTTTTCTTGAATCCTTCTAGAGTCGTATAAAAGACCAATGTCACAGTCTCTTATAGCATTGTTTAAAACAGGTGTAAAAGAATGAATAGACAGATGTATGACACTTAAATTGTTGTTTATGATTGATGCTATATACTTTGTTACAGCTTGCCTGTAGTCATTATAATACGTGTTAATTAGGCTTTGTTTTTGTTTTGTTGTCAGTGTTTTTGTGTATGCTGAAAATAAATTTTTATTATTAGTAGACCTATTTAATTCTATTAATAAACGACTTGTAGTACTAAAATTTGAATAATCAGCAATAGGCTTTAAATAATTAAATACATCCAATGCACCTAAGTCATAACCTTTGTGTGTTTCTAAAACTAAAGTATCTAAAAAATAGGGTTTATATTCTAAAGGAATAGCATTGCCACCATGTTCACAAGTAATGACTAATTTCATTTTAACTTATAGGAATAAACATTTTGTTTTCCTCCAAACATGTTGCTAATTGTTTATAAACCAATTCAATGTTTTTAACCGAAACATCATGATTCAACGCGTTAACAATTCTGGTTGAAAGCGTACCATGATTAAAAATGACTTCTAATGCGTTTTGGTAGTCCTTAGAAATATGATCTTTTACTAATATATATAGTTGTTGCCACACGTTTTTAACATTAGAGGCTTGCTTTATTCCAAATAACTCAAGGTAGTCTAAGTTAGAGATATTATATGCTTCGCCATCTTTAATTACTGCGTTTAAAATAGAAAACAAATCCTGCTTTAACCATTTTTTTTGCTTTTTAAGACTTGTTGTATCTTCATTAGCTAAAAGCTTTAAGACTTCAATTATTAATGCGCAAATAGCAATGTCAGCTTTTGGACACTCTTGAATGTCGACTAGTCTAATTTCTATAGCATTTCGATCAAACCTTGCAATTGCACCACGACTATTTAAAAAATGATGATCTAAAATATTATTTGTGTCATACTTTTTAATGACTTGTTTTATGGGTTCAAAAATGGTAGCGTAGTAATCCGCTTTTGTAAAAACACGCTCTGGTATAACCAATCCAGTCATTTCTGGAATTTCTTTTTGATTGGTTTTATAATATTCTAATCTAGTGTCTTTAAATCCTGTAATTTTACCATCTAAAATTGGCGAACTTGCACATAAACCAGGGATTAGTGGTAAAATTATCCTGATGGCTGCATGTAGTTTTTCAAACTCTTTATCATCATAAAAGGGTAAGTTAATGTGTGTACTTTGCACATTACTCCAACCATGACCTTTACAATCAAAAATCCTGTTGTACAACTCGTAAACTTCACTATAACTGTGTTTCCATAGTTGTGTATCCTTTAAAGGATTCATTGTAGGATGAGACGCTGTAGGTAGTAGTTTTGTATTTAAAGGTTTTAATAAACCATTTATTTCTATGATGTTTTGATGAAATGCTTCTGCAAGATTATTTAAATCATTAGTTGGTCCATTCGTTTTAATTTCAACAACATGTCCAACCAATTCATTGCTCCATGCGATAGATCCGTTTTCGATATCAGAAGTTATTTTACCATTTTTTTTAGTAAGTAATACATCCACAATAGGAGCAACTTTAAAGCTGTTAGTGTTTACTAACATATATTCTAGCTCTATTCCGTAAACTTCAAATAAGTGATATTTTTTAGACATAATTATTCTAATCTAGTTTTTAAAGCCTGTAGTATTTTAGTGTAAACTAAATCGCCATAATAGGCATCCTCCACGCCATAGTCTATATTTGGATTGTCATTTATTTCAATAACCATTGGTTTGTTATTGACCACTTTTATATCAATACCATACAAGCCTTTACCCATTAGTTTTGCAGATTTTATTGCCATAGTAATTACATCCTTTGGGACGTCTTCTATAGGCAGGCAATCAGCGTCACCATCTTGATCATTTTTTTTGTCAGCATTCCAGTTATAGATTTGCCAATGTCCTTTAGCCATATAATATTTACAAGCATAAAATGGGACATCGTCGATAATGCCAATGCGCCAATCATAATCTGAAGGACAAAACTCTTGTGCAATAATTAAATCGGACTCTTTTAGCATATCTGTTACCAAGGTGTCATATTCTTTAGCTGTTTTAGCCTTTTTTACTCCAAATGAGAACGTGCTATCTGGTGCTTTTAATACACAAGGTAAACCAACTTGTTCTAATACTAAGGCTCTGTTTTCCTTGTGGACAATTACTGTTTTTGGAGTCGCAATATGAGCATTGTTTAACGCTTCTGCCATGTACACTTTGTTGCAACATTTTAAAATTGCTTCTGGGTAATCAATAATAGCGATACCTTCTTGCTGTGCTTTACGCGCAAATGCATAGGCTTCATTATTAACCTCTGTACTTTGTCTTATAAATAAAGCGTCAAAAGAGGACAAACGACTTAAATCTTTAGGCTCTATAATTTCAGCATAAATATTCATCTTTTCAGCAATGTCTATAAACTTTTTTAAAGCTTTTGTATTGCTAGGAGGAGCAGGATCGTTTGGGTTTACCAAAATGGCTAAGTCAAAATCTGAGGTAGTCAATTTTGGAGTATCATAACGTTTTTTTGCAAAATACTGATTAGCAAATAGGTTAACACTTTCTAGATGGTCTAAAGGAATTTCTGATTCTGAAATAGCTTTAATACTTTGTATGTTCCATTTATTATTATGATGAAACTTTACGCGTAAAAAAGGAACTTGAAAATGTTTGTAAAACAAACTACTTAGCTCTTTATATTTTTGTGCCACATTTTGACCAAAGTATATACTTAAAGTAAACTCTCTAGACTTAATGCTTTTTAGGCTTTGTTGTATAACATCGTCAAACTCGTCGGAAACTATTTTGACTAGTTTAAGTGTTTTTAAATCTACAATGTTTCTTACTGTTGGAATGGCTAAATGACCTCTAGCTTCGGCTAAAAGCGAGACGTAGTAACCTTTGGATTGGTAACTATAATCTTTGCAAAGATTAAATATTCTTGCTTTTTTTAAAAGCGAAAATTTAGGATTGGTAAGATAATCTTGCGATGAAATTACCGTAATATTCTCAATCGAAAAATGCCATTTTTCTGGTTGATTGACAACAATGTATTTGTTCATTTTATGCGAAGATCGCGATATTAATTTATGTAAAGTTATATTATTTTTAAACTGGTTTTACAAAATGTAAAACCAGTTTAGTTAAATTTTTAATAAATAATTTTGGCTTATTTTTTAGTTAAGCTAAAGATGTCTTTACGTCTGTCTCTTAGGTTTCTAACGCTACCAAACTGGTTAAGTTCGCGTAGTAAATCTATGTCAACATCTGCGATTAATATCATCTCTGTGTTGGTTGTTGCTTCTGCTTTTATTCCATTTGCTGGAAAGGCAAAATCACATGGTGTAAATACCATGGATTGCGCATATTGGATGTCCATGTTATGCACTTTAGGTAAATTACCTACGCTTCCTGCGATAGCTACATAGCATTCGTTTTCAATCGCTCTTGCTTGTGCACAATTGCGTACTCTAGAGTATCCATTTTGTGTGTCTGTTAAAAACGGAACAAATAGGATGTCCATACCTTCGTCTGCTAAAAGTCTACTTAACTCTGGAAACTCAGAATCGTAACATATCAAAATTCCTATTTTACCACAGTCGGTATCAAAAGCCTCTAATTTAGTACCACCTTGCATTCCCCAAACTTTAGCTTCGTCAGGAGTGACATGAAGTTTTTCATAACGCTCCAAAGTACCATCACGTCTACATAAATAGCCTACGTTGTATAGTAAATCCCCTTTCATTTCTGGAAAACTTCCTGTAATGATGTTGATGTTGTATGATATGGCTAATTCTGAAAATTTCTGAACGATTTCTTCTGTGTGTTTTGCTAGTTCTCTAATTGCTTCAGACTCTGGCAAATGGTTATTATCTGCCATTAAAGGCGCATTAAAAAACTCTGGAAATAATGCAAAGTCAGATCTATATCCAGATACTGCGTCAACAAAGTATTCTGCTTGTTGCATTAATTCTTCTAAATCTTTATACAAGCGCATTTGCCATTGTATAAGACCTAATCGTACCACTTTTTTCTTGGTAGCAGCTTTTTTAGATGGTTTTTGATAATAAATATTATCCCATTCTAATAGTACAGCAAACTCGCCAGAATCTTTGTCACCTTCTAAATAGCCTTTCAAAACTCTTAATGGGTGAAAGTCGTTTGAGATTTGAAAATTTAAAACTGAGTCATGAATTTCTTTTCTTTTTACCTTATCCATGTACTCCTTAGGTGTCATTTCGTTTTGGTAATTATGAAAATTAGGAATACGACCGCCAAAAACAATACCTCTTAAGTTAAGTTTTTCACATAACTCTTTTCTGTAATCATATAAACGTCTACCTAAGCGTAAACCTCTAAATTTAGGTTTAATAAATACATCAATACCATATAATACATCACCAGATTTTGTGTGTGTATTAAAAGTATAGTTACCAGTAATATCCTCGTAGGTATGCTCTGCTTCAATCCTGTCATAATCAACTATTATAGACAAAGCACAACCAGCGATTTGATTGTTAATTTTAATAACAACTTGTCCTTCCGGAAACTTGTCAATTAAAGTTTTAATTTGATTTTCTCTCCAATATAGATTAGGCATAGATTTATATGCTTCTTGCATTGCTTCTTTTAACTCTTGATAATCATCTAAAGTTAGATATGCTAATTCTATATTTTCAATGTCTTGTGGATTCATTTTTATTTACTTGAAATTTTAAGTAAATGTAATATAAAAATTTATCCAATAATCAACAATAAAAATTATTTTTCAGACATTATTTTAGTCTATAAACAGGGTATTGTAAATGTGATTTTTCGTAATTAACACTCTGTTTATGAATCCAGTCAAGCTGAGCATACCAATTTGAGGCAAAGTCTTTGTCGTAAGATTTTTTAAGGTTAAAATTGATTCTTAATTTTGGGTCTTGTCTTAAAATTAATTCGGCTTTATCTTCCCAAACATAAGGCGAGAATCCTTCCTTTTGTTGCAGTATTGTATCGAAAAAATTCCAGTTAAAAAATGAATCAGGAGCTTGCGGTTCTAAAGTTTCAATTAGGTATCTAAAAGCCTCTTGATTAGTTTTAATAATATAATCGCCTTTATTAAATGTAATGGCGTCTTCCGAAACTTTTATACTTGTATTAAAATGCTGGTAATGTCCTTCATAAGCTTGAGACCTTGTTTGGTAGTTGTCAATTTTATAGGACTGTACCGTTATTGTAGAATCTTTACTTAAAGGTGTCATGTTAACATCATTCAATTTTAAAAGTTCAATTACATTCCACCAACCTTGAGGAATGATATAGGCTTGTGGTATGTTGATTTCTAAACTAGGCTTAAAATAATTTTGGTAGGTAATTTGCTTTGTAAAAGGCTTGCTTCTGTCAAATTTTAAACGGTCTGCATCTGTAATGTTGCTAGGTATCATGTTACCTTCAAAACCTTTAAAATTTAAGGATGTGGTTTGTGTGGTATCTATTTCCCATTGCAATGGGTAAGTCTTTTTTGCAATAAGTTGTTGGTTGTAGTTTTGACGTAAAGATTTAATTTGTTCATGGTCTTCTTCTATAATTTCAATCATGGATTTCATTAACTCAAAGGTGCCTTCTACACGTTGTTTGTATGGTTTAAGCATGTGTGTTTCAACCATCATACCTAAGGTGTTAAACAAAGTAGTGTAACCCGTAGAATATCTTGGACTATCCATAAATTGACTAAATCCAGCTTCTGGCACTTTATTAAATACGTTAACATATGGCGTAATGTCCCATTGTTTAGTTGCTAACTTAGCTTCTAAGTTAGGTTGCATTTTGGTGTGTAAATAATTACCTAAAGTACCACCAAGCTTATTGTGTTGCGTAAATAAATGCGTTAAAGTATATTGGTAATCTGCGCCATTACTTACGTGATTGTCTATAAAAACATCAGGCTTTACCAAGTGAAAAATTTGAGCAAAAGTCTTAGCATTTTTGGTATCACTTTTAATAAAATCTCTGTTTAAATCAAAGTTTCTAGCGTTACCTCTAAACCCATAAGCTTTAGGGCCATTTTGGTTTGTTCTTGTAGAAGTGTTTCGATTTAAACTACCTCCAACATTATAAACAGGAATTGTGACTAATACAGTATGTTTAGGTGCTTCAATTTTACCGGAAGCAATATCTCTAAATAGTATCATAGTGGCATCAATGCCATCAGATTCTCCTGGATGTATTCCGTTATTAATTAGTAAAATACGCTTATCGTTTCTAATCGTTTTAAAATCAAAATTTCCATCAGGATTTAATGTGATTAAATGCAATGGTTTTCCGGAATCCGTACTGCCAATAGAGTCTATAGATATTGAATTATAAGCTGTTGCTAAATCTTTGTAATACTGAATCGTTTGTTGGTAAGTGGCAGTTTCTAATCCTTGAGATTTTTCAAAAACAGTTTCAAAATCAAAATCCTTTTTAGTTGTAGATTTACACGAAACCACTAAAATTAATAAGACTAATATTTTTTTCATTGATTGTAATTTTAAATAACGGTTACACAAATATAATACTATAGACTTGTGATTGTTGTAATTAAACGTACTTTTGCAGCTTGAAAAATTGAAGAAATGACAGAGTTTATTAGAAAAATAGTTCCGAACGCAAAAGATGATGTATTAGCAGGAATAACCGTGTCTTTAGCAATGATCCCAGAAGTAGTGGCTTTTGCTTTTGTAGCGCAAATAGATCCTTTAATGGCATTATCAGGTGCCTTTATTATTGGATTGATAACAGCTATTTTTGGTGGTAGACCAGGTTTGATATCTGGAGCAGCAGGAGCTGTAGCAGTTATTTTTGTAACTATGATTGCGGATGGTCATACCAAAGGGATGTTAATGGATACACCTATTGAAAACATGGGGTTTTTCTATCTGATGGCTTGTGTGGTCTTAATGGGAATTATACAAATTTTTGCAGGTGTTTTTAAATTAGGACGATTTGTTAGATTGATTCCGCATCCTGTAATGATGGGATTTGTAAACGGTTTGTCTATCGTTATTTTTATGGCTCAAGTAAAAATGTTTTCTCATAAATCCTTAAAAGTATCTGATGCAGGAGTAAACGAATATGTTAGTACCTACATGCAAGGCTCTGAGTTATATACCATGATTGGATTGGTATTATTAACTATGGGAATTATTTGGGGATTACCTAAAATAACCAAAAAGTTGCCTGCAGCATTAACTGCTATTTTAGTAACCAGCTTAATTGTTATTGGCTTTAATATGGACGTGTCTACTGTAGGATCTTATATTATTGAAGGTGGAGGAACAGGATTAAAAGGAGAATTTCCAACACCAAATATGGAGCTTTGGGAAAAATTACCATTTAATTTAGATACTTTAAAATTTATTGCTTTACCTGCATTTTTAGCAGCATCTGTTGGGTTAATTGAGTCTTTAATGACTATGAATTTAGTTGATGAATTAACAGAAACCAGAGGAAACGGAAACCGAGAATGTGTTGCGCAAGGTGCAGGAAACATTGTGTCAGGATTGTTTGGTGGTACAGGTGGCTGTGGTATGATTGGTCAAACGGTTATTAATATTAATGCAGGTGGACGTGGTAGATTATCAGGAATTATGATGGCTGTGACTTTATTGTCCTTTATTTTGTTTGCAGATAAGTTAATAGAAATGGTGCCAATTGCAGCTTTAGTAGGTGTAATGTTTATGATGGTAATCGAAACTTTTGCATGGTCTAGTTTTAGAATATTAAAGAAAATACCAATGTCTGATGCAGTGGTACTAATAACGGTATCCTTAGTTACAGTATTTGTTGATTTAGCAGTAGCAGTGTTTATTGGTGTAATAATTTCGGCTTTAGTATTTGCTTGGGAAAACGCAACAAAAATTAGAGCTAGAAAGCGTATTAAAGAAGATGGTACTAAAGTTTACGAAATTTGGGGACCATTATTTTTTGGAAGCATTCAAGCGTTTAATGATAAGTTTGACGCTAAAAACGATCCCGAGAAAATAGAAATAGATTTTGTTGAATCTCGTGTGAGTGATCATTCTGCATTAGAGGCTATTTTTAATTTAGTTGAAAAGTATGAGAAAGAAGGAAAGCAGATACGTTTAAAGCATTTAAGCGAAGATTGTAAAGTATTACTATATAAATCTAGTCCTAAGTTTAGAGAGGTTGTTGTAGAGGCTATTGATGATCCTAGGTATCATTTAGCAGCTAATCCAGAAGATTTTCCTAAACCACTATCAGAGTATAAATTTTAAATAAAAAAAGGCGAGCATTTGATGCTCGCCTTTTTTTATTGTGAGGTTATTTAACCCTAACACTATCTGGTACTAAAACAGTGTAATCACCATTGTTTCTTATTACTTCTCTAACAATGCTAGAACTTATATAAGATGTTCTGGCAGCAGTTAATAAAAATACAGTTTCTATTTTTGATAGTTTTCTGTTAGTATGTGCAATTGCTTTTTCAAACTCAAAATCAGCAGGATTACGTAAACCACGTAAAATAAATTGAGCATTAATCTCTTTACAAAAATCAATAGTCAGACCTTTATAGGTCATTATTTTTACTTTAGGTTCATCTTTAAAGGTGTCTTCTAAAAAACGTTTTCGGTCTTCTAAAGAAAACATATATTTTTTTTCAGAGTTAACACCTATAGCCACAACTACTTCATCAAAAAGTTTTACGCCACGTTTTATTATATCCAAATGACCTAATGTGATAGGATCAAAGGATCCAGGAAAAAGTGCTCGTTTCATAATTATCTTAGTTTAATCTCTATCCACTTCGTAAATGTACTCTTGCTCAAAAAGGGTTTTTATTTCCTGTTTTGAGTAGCCATCTAGCTCTGTGGTATAATTTTCTGTTTTATTTATTTTATAAATTTTAGATTTTCTATCTATTTCATAATCATTAAAAATGACGTAAATACTATCTGATGTGATTGTAGTAACCTTCATAGATGTGTAATATCCAGTTTGTGATGCCTTAACGGAATACACATCTCCAATCCTAGGATTGTTAATGTACAAGGTGTCATTTTCGTCATCTTTTTTACTTAAGTATGTTGCAACTAAAATAGCAAGAGTAATAATTATCAATCCACTAAAATACCATAACGGAAACCTAACGCCTGTTTTTTCTAGTTCAAACTTTTGTTTTATTTGTTCAGGTAGTTCTTTTAGGCTGTACGTGCGTTTACAATGGTTGCATTCTAAAACATAAGTTTTACCTATAGGAAATAAAGGGATCCAATATACGTAAGCATATTTACCATAAATAGCATAATGCATGGTTTGTCCTTCTGTGCAATTGGGACATTTTACATTTATAAGTTGACCTTCTTTAAGTTTGCTAGCTTTACTTCCGTAAAAAACCATAGTGTTTGGGGATTTGGTTAATTATTAAATATAGGCTATTTATTTTAAAGCTTCTTCAATAGCATTTCCAAATAAATCAGGCATACTAATTCCTGCAGCTTGCGCTTGTTGTGGTAAAATACTAGCGTTAGTAAGACCAGGAATGGTATTCATTTCTAATAAATGAGGTTCGTTATTTTTAAAAATAAATTCACTTCTAGAAAAACCAGTCATTCTTAAAACCTCATAGACCTTTTTAGCTACAGTATTTACTTTGGCTTCTTGTGTTTTAGTTAATCTTGCAGGCGTAATTTCTTGAGATTTACCAAGGTATTTAGCTTCGTAATCAAAAAAATCATTTTCGCTAACAATCTCTGTAATTGGTAAAACTTTAGTTTCGCCTTTATAAGTAATAACACCTACAGATACCTCAGTACCATCTAAAAAAGACTCTATAATTATTTCGTCATCTTCTTTAAAGGCATGGTTAATTGCATGTTGTAGGTCTTCTTTTTTGTGCACTTTTGTAATACCAAAACTACTTCCAGCTTTATTAGCCTTTACAAAACAGGGTAATCCAACTTTAGTAATAATATCCTCCTCATTTACGGGATCACCTAAATTTAGGTAATAGCTTTCAGCAGTTAAAATACCGTAAGGCTTTAAAATACTTAAGCAATCTCTTTTGTTAAAAGTAACAGCAGCTTGATACATCCCACAACTGGTATGCGGTAAGTTTAGTAATTTAAAATAGCCTTGCATATAACCATCCTCTCCAGGACTACCATGAATAGCATTAAAAACACAATCAAAAGTAATTTTATTATTATCTATAGTTACAGAAAAATCGTTTTTATCAATAGCAAATTCTTGATCTGCATCGTCTACATAAACCCATTTGTCTTTAAAGATATGTATGCGATAGGCATTATATTTAACCTTATCTAAATTTTGATATACCACGTTTCCGCTGGTAAGAGAGATCTTATATTCACTAGAATAACCTCCCATTATTATGGCAATGTTTTTTTTCATTTAAATCTAAATTATTTCAGATATTCAATAAACCATTAAAATATTCGTTTTGTAAAAATATCATTTATTTTATTCCGAAGATAAAACCTTTTAGTTTTTATATATTTGCCTACAAAAATTAGTTAAATGAGTGTCATCAATTTTCTTAAAAGTAAAGTGTTTTTTAAGCAATTAGCAATAGCAGTAGTCGCTGTGGTTGTTTTAGTGTTTTTAATGCTTAAGTGGTTAAACATTACTACAAATAATAACGAGTTTGAAACGGTTCCGGATTTGACAGGAAAATCGATAGAAGTTGCAAAAATAGAGTTAGAAAAAAACAACTTGGTAATGCAAATTCAGGACTCGGCTAATTTTAATCCCGATTACCCAAAGTTTTCTGTAATAGAGCAGGACCCAAAAGCTAGCGCTAAAGTTAAAGAAAACCGCAAAATATACATTACATTAAATCCGTCAGGATACCGTAAAATAGCAGTGCCTGATTTAAGTCATAAAAGTTTTAGACAAGCAAAACCAACAATTGAAGCATTAGGCTTTAAAATAGGAAAAACAATATATGTTGATCATATTGGTAAAGATATGGTTAGAGAATTACGTCATAAAGGAGAAACATTAAAACCTAATACAAAACTGCCTAAAACAGCAGTAATAGATGTCGTGTTAGGTAACGGTAACCGTCCTGGAGGCAATTAAATTATGGAGGACTACACACCAGAATTACAAGAGGAAGATGCAGATGGATTATTTGAACATCATTCTTTTACAGCAGATAAAGGTCAAAAACCATTACGTATAGACAAATGGTTAATGAACAAAATAGAAAACGCAACACGTAATAAAATACAAGATGCAGCCAAAAACGGAAGTATATTTGTAAACGACGTACCAGTTAAATCTAATTATAAGGTTAAACCGGAAGACGTTATTGCGGTACGTTTTGAGCATCCACCACATGAAAACCTATTGGTAGGAGAAGATTTACCATTAGATGTTGTTTATGAAGACGACCAATTACTAGTCGTTAACAAACCAGCAGGTATGGTTGTTCATCCAGGACATGGTAATTATTCTGGGACATTAATCAATGCATTAATATTTCATTTTGATAATTTACCTAACAACTCTAGCGATCGTCCAGGATTAGTCCATAGGATAGATAAAGACACATCAGGTTTATTAGTTGTAGCAAAAACGGAAGTTGCTATGGCACATTTGTCAGCACAGTTTAAAGCTAAAACAAGTGAGCGTGAATACGTCGCAATAGTTTGGGGTAACATGGATGAGGAAGAAGGTACCATAGAAGGTAACATTGGACGTCACCCAAAAAACAGACTGCAAAACACAGTATACTTAGACGACGATGCAGACAAAGGTAAACCAGCAGTAACACACTATAAGGTTTTAGAGCGTTTAGGCTATGTAACTTTAGTCAGCTGTAAGCTAGAAACAGGACGCACACACCAAATACGCGTCCACATGAAGCATATTGGACATACCTTATTTAATGACGAGCGTTATGGCGGAAACCTTATACTAAAAGGAACCACGTTTACCAAATACAAGCAATTTGTAGACAACTGTTTTAAAGTATTACCTCGTCAAGCACTACACGCAAAAACACTTGGCTTTGTGCATCCTACAACAAATAAATTTATGAGTTTTGAGTCTGAAATTCCAGACGATATTCAGGAATGTATTGAAAAGTGGAGAGGCTATTCCAAACACATGGAATAAGTTATAAAATATAATTTGGGCGTTACCACAAGGGTCGCGCTATCCATTATATCTTTTTTTGCCATATATGGCAGCAAAAAAAGGATGTCATTACTATCGCTAACGCAAAGACTAGCGATAGTAAACACACATTTTAATATATAAAATTACTATAGTTTCAGCTTTTATAAAGGTCATATAATTTGTATTTTTATATCAGAAATAAAAACACAATGAAACTAGTTATATCTCCAGCAAAATCGCTTGATTTTGAAAGCAAATTACCTACAGTAAAAGCGACACAACCTCTTTTTTTAGAGCAATCCACAAAACTAAATAAGGTATTAAAAAAGCAAAAGCCTAAAGACCTATCTCAATTAATGAGTATTAGCGATAATTTAGCACAATTAAATTATAACCGTAATCAAGATTGGGCACTACCTTTTACAAAGGATAATGCTAGACCAGCAATGTATGCTTTTAATGGAGATGTGTATAAAGGGTTAGACGCTTATAATATTGCAGCAGACAAGTTAGACCTTGCCCAAGATACTATCAGGATTTTATCTGGTTTATATGGTGTTTTAAAACCGTTAGACCTAATACAACCCTACAGATTAGAAATGGGAACAAAAATGCCAGTAGGAAGCAATAAAAATCTATATGAATTTTGGAAAAAAGATATAGTCAAAGCCTTAAACCAAGAGCTAGAAGACGACGAAGTGTTTCTTAATTTAGCCAGTAACGAGTATTTTAAAGCAGTAGATACAAAAGCACTTAAAGTACCAGTCGTAACAGCAAATTTTAAAGAATTTAAAAACGGTAAACTTAAAATAATATCGTTTTATGCCAAAGAGGCTAGAGGTTTAATGGCCAAATACGTTATTGATACTAACGCTCAAACCATAGAAGATTTAAAACAGTTTAACTACAATAATTATCAATTTGATGGAAACCTCTCAACCCAAAAAGACTTGGTCTTTACAAGATAATAAACGTACTCAATCAGAACGCGATTTATTTAAAGCAACAGGGAAGCCAAAAAAAAATAAGAATGTAACGTATTTACTTTCTGTAATAGCAGCTTTATTGTTAGTTAGCTTTGTGTTGCCTAAATTATACGATCAGGTAATTACTGTTTGTATAACAGACACTATCTGTTTAAATTCAGAGCATAACTTTATACTATATCCACTGTATATTTTTTGTACTATAGTAATATTGATTTTAGCAATTTATGGTGCTTATGTAGTTGGTAAAAAAATAGGAGAACGGTTTAAGGTTTAACCGTATCTTTTTTGTCCACATTAATTTTGGTTTCCGGTTTTACACGTTTTTTAATTCGTGGACGTCTAGTACCAAATGTACCTCTATTAATTTTTCCTCGTTTGGATTTTTTATCTCCTTTACCCATGTTTTTTTTATTTTAAAATTATAGTATAAGGTAGTAAAAGCACTATTTTTAAACAAGGTTATATTATTAAAGTTGTTATAAAATTTATTTGGACTTTATTTTATACTTAAATTATACGATGTTTAAACATATACATCCATATCCACCATTTATTAAAAAAGATACCACCAAGCTAATAGTCGGTACTTTACCACCACCACGTTTTACTACTGGACAGTTATTAGAAAAAGATGTAGACTTTTGCTATGGAAGCTATTATAACAGTTTGTGGTTATATATTGATAAAATTCACAGTTTAGGTTTACGTTATGATAACTCTCAAGAAGCCATCCAACAACGAAAGCGTTTTTTAATTCAAAATAAAATTGGTGTTTGTGATATTGTAGCTAGTGCAGAACGAGAAAAAATAGATGCTTCAGACCTAGGCATGACCAATATACATCTACGCGATTTAATTGGTTATTTACTAAAGTATCCAAATATTGACACCTTATTATTTACAGGAGGTAACAGCAAAAATGGACCTGAATATTTTTTTAGAAAACATATTAAAGACTATAATATTTCTTTAAAGTTGGTATCCAAAATCACGCCTAAAATTCATCAATTTATGCTACCAAATGCTGTAAACACAGTTGATAACATTAAAGCTGATTTATTCAGTAATAAAAAAGAGCGATTAATTAAAACTGTATCATTAACCTCAGGATCTGGAGCAGCAAATATCGCTATTGGTAGCAATCCATTATATAAGCAGTTAAAAGCTAAAGACCCAAGTTTTAATACTTTTGATTTTAGGGTCATGCAGTATAGTGAGTATTTTTAGTAATTAATAAATAGTACCAATAGGATGCCTATTATAGCAGGAAGTGCTTGTACAAAAAATATTTTTTTAGAAACACTCATCGCTCCATAAATACCAGCAATAGCGACACAACTTAAAAAAAACAATCTAATATTGGATTGCCAGTATTGATCAGTTATAAAAAAAGTCCATAATAATCCAGCAGCTAAAAACCCATTATACAAACCTTGGTTGGCAGCCATGCTTTTAGTAGGTTTAAAAAGCGCTTTTGGAAAAGTTTTAAAAACTTTACGACCTGTAGTTTCCCAAGCAAACATTTCAAAATATAAAAAGTATACGTGTAACAACGTTACAAATCCAATAACAAGGTTTAATAGTATATCCATAATTATCTTTTTAAAAAATTGAATCTAAAAATTGTTTAATGCTTTCTTGGTTAGCTTTTATTAAGGCTTCGCGTGCATTTTCCTTATCCTTTGGTTTTTTATCCTGAGACAATTTAAACTTACCTTCCCAAGTGTCTATTGTGATTTCAAACATTTTAATATACTCTAAATTTTTATCTAATCTAGGATTGTCGGACTCCAAAACATAGTTGTGTTCTGGAGCTTCTAAAAATTCAGTCATGGTAATCAAAGATTGTTTTAAAGCTTCAGTACTTTCAATTTTAGTCACTTTTCCAGTTAAATGTACTCTAATATAATTCCAAGTTGGTAATTGAGTAGTTGTATATATGCTAGGCGATATATAGCATTGTGGGCCATAAAAAAGGATAGTGACTTCGTTTTCATCCTTTAAAAGATTAGTCTGTGGATTATATATATCAATGTGGCCAATTAATTTACCATCAGTTTCACGATATATTAATGGTAAATGTGTAATTAAAGGAGTGTTATCCTTTACAGATATAATAGTTGCTAAAGGATATGTTTTTATCACTTCTAATAAGTGTCCTTTATCATTTTCTTGATGTTTTGCTGGAGGATACAATAGATTTATAAGGTTATAAGTTCAAAGTATTTTATTTCATTTAAAATTTACTAAATATTGTGTAGATTTATAAAATGTCTGATAAAAGTACTTCATTTTCAATAAAAAACTGGTCTCAGGACGATCAACCTAGAGAAAAACTACTTTACAAAGGTAAAGTCGCCTTAAGTGATGCCGAGTTGGTTGCCATTTTAATAGGATCTGGTAATAGACAAGAAAGTGCTGTTGCTTTATGTAAGCGTATTCTGGCGTCTACAGACAATAATTTAAGCCAATTAGGAAAACTGACCATAAAACAATTAATGGAGTTTAAGGGAATTGGGGAAGCCAAAGCAATAACTATTATTGCAGCTTTGGAGCTAGGACGTAGACGTAGAGGAGGAGAAGCACTAGAAAGAAAGAAGATAACCTCTAGTAAATCTGTATTTGAATTGATGCAACCTATTATTGGCGAGTTACCACATGAAGAGTTTTGGATAATTTATTTAAATAATTCAAATAAAGTAATTCACAAAAGTCAACTAAGTAAAGGTGGAATAACAGGTACATTAGTAGACACTAGATTGGTTTTAAAAACAGCTTTAGAGGTTGGAGCAGTAGGCTTAATATTAACACACAATCATCCTTCAGGAACTTTAAAACCTAGTCAAGCAGATAAGGATGTGACCTTAAAATTAAAATTAGCAGCACAAAGTTTAGATATAAAAGTTTTAGATCATTTAATCATTACAGAGCAAAGTTATTTTAGCTTTGCAGATCAATCTATACTGTAATATGCTATTAGTTTATACACATAAAATAACACCTAGAGTAAAGTATGTTTTTAAACAAATTTGTACTAGAATTTTAGGAGTGCCTGTTAGTTTTACTACTGTTATTGAAGAGTTTATTGCACATGATAGTTTAAAAATGTCTTATACAAGACAGCCTTTAAGTAACGAGATTTTTGTGCGTAGCAATGAGTTGCTATTTGAGCAAGGATTATCAGATATTGACATAACAGTCTTACCTTGGGAATACACAAAATGTTTTTTTCCAACAGGAGATAAAAGTGCAGTGCCATTTGATATTTTTGCAGCCTCTTTTTATTTAATTAGTAGGTATGAAGAATATTTACCACATCTTAAAGACGAGTTTGGACGCTACACAGCAGAAGAGAGTTTAGCATATAAAAACAATTTTTTAGACCAACCTGTAGTAGATATTTGGGCATACAAATTTAAAGCTATTTTACAAGCCACTTATCCAGATTTTAGCTTTCCAGAACAAAAGTATACTGTAATTCCTGTTATTGATGTTCCTATGGCTTACGAGTATAAATTAAAAGGAATAATGCGCACTGTAGGAGGTACGTTTAAAGATTTTTTTACTTTTAAATTTAGACGCTTGTACGAGCGTTATTCGGTTTTAACCGGTTTTAAGCGTGATCCATTGGATAATTACAAGTATATTATTAATAAGCAAAAAGCTTCAAAATATAAGTTTGTGTTTTTCTTTTTATTAGGCGATTTTTCAACCTATGATAAAAATATCAATCCTCAAAAGCAAAAGTTTATTTCGTTAATCAAACACATTGCAGATTATTGCAAAATAGGTATCAAGACCTCTTTTTTTGCTTTAACTAATTTGGAATTATTAAAAGAAGAAAAAACAAGAATGGAGGGTATTATAAACAATGCTATAGTGGGTTCTAGACACTCGTTTTCTAAAGTTAATTTGCCAGAATCATATCGTAATTTAGTGGAGTTAGAAATTCCTGAAGACTATACCATGGGTTACGTTAATCATTTAGGGTTTAGAGCCGGAACGTGTACTCCATTTTTATTTTATGATGTAGATTTTGAAGTGCAAACACCGCTTAAAATTGTCCCTTATCAAGCATTAGATTTTGCATTTTTAAAATATCACTCGTTATTAGATAAACAACAATCTTTAAAAAGATTAATTAAAAGTATCAAAAATGTAAATGGTACTTTTGTACCTGTGTTTCATAACTACACCTTTAATAAACAAGAACGTTGGAAACATTTTAAAACCTTATTCAATATTATGTTAGATGTTAAAAAAAAATAAAGTAGAACATATATTTTTTGATTTAGATCATACGCTTTGGGACTTTGACAAAAACTCTGCTTTAACCTTTGATTTTCTTTTTAAGAAACATGAGGTTAATACTAAATTAGCCGATTTTTTAAAATTTTACGAACCCATAAATCTTAAATATTGGAAATTATATAGAGATGAAAAAGTATCTAAAGACAATTTGCGTTACAATAGATTAAAAGAAACCTTCGATGCTTTACAATTTAGCATTGAAGATGATTTGATTAACACATTGTCTGAAGATTATATTAACCATCTAAGCAGTTTTAATCATGTATTTGATGGCACTGTAGAGTTGTTGGATTACCTAAAAACCAAATATAATTTACATATTATTACAAATGGATTTAAGGAAGCACAAAACAATAAATTAAAAGGATCTAAGTTAGATCATTATTTTACTACAGTTACAAGTGCAGAGGTTGCAGGTGTTAAAAAACCTAACCCTCAAATTTTTAATTTTGCATTAAAGTTAGCTAATGCCAATTCAGCTAACAGTATCATGATAGGAGATAATTATGAAGCAGATATTTTAGGCGCATTAGATATTGGATTGGATGCCATTTGTTTTAATTACCACAAAGCAGAAATTAGTCCAGAAATTAAGGTTGTTAATCATTTATTAGACATTAAAAAATATTTATAATTATGAAAATTTCAAATAAAGTAAGTGTAATTGTTATTATGTTAGTAAGCTTACTAACAAGTGTCAACGCACAAGACAAGTTAAATAATTACAAGTATGTTGTAGTTGCTAATCAATTTGATTTTCAGTCAGAACCTGATCAATATAGATTAAATGGTTTGACTACGTTTTTATTACAAAAACAAAATTTCACTGTATTTAGTAATACCGATGTTTTACCAGACGATGCTATAGCAAATGGTTGTTTAGTATTGTATGCAACATTAAAAAATTCATCTTCATTATTTAAGACCAAAGTAAACGTCCAATTTGAAAACTGTAAAAAAGAAATTGTCTTTACTTCGGATATTGGCGAGTCTAGAGATAAAAAGTACATCGTAGCCTATAACGAAGCAACACGTAATGCATTTAATACCTTTTCAAGTTTTGAGCACACCTATAAAGCGACAACAGAAAATAGTACAACAACGCAAGTGGAAGCGCTAAAACAAGAAATAGAAACTTTAAAAGCTAATAAAGTAACTGAAGAGAGTCCTAAAGTAACAGCTATAGATAAAACTAAAGATGAGGTTGTTAAAGCAACCAATACAGCTGTCAAATCCAATAGTAATTTAGAGGCAGCTACTACAGCAGATAACACCTTAAAAGCCCAATTAATAACAGGATCTGTATTTAGTTATAATCTATTAGACGCAAATAACACTGTTGTTTATACTATTCTATTTTCAGGTAAAGAGGATTATTACATTGTAAAAGGACAAGACGCTTTAATCTATAAAATGAATAATCAATGGGTATTGGCACACTACGTTAATAATGACTTACAGATAAAGGCAATTAATATTAAGTTTTAGTAACCATATTTTTCCTTCCAACGTGACCTTAAAAAGTCGCGTTGGGCATTTTCCCTAGCATTATTTCCTGGGTCGTATAACTTAGTATTACTAACCTCTTTTGGTAAAAACTCTTGACTAGCAAAATTATTTTCATAATTATGACTGTACTTGTAGTCTTCGCCATAACCAATCTCTTTCATTAATTTAGTTGGTGCATTTCTAATATTTAAAGGCACACTTAAATCTCCTGTTTGTTTAACCAATTGTTGAGCATGGTTAATAGCCATATAAGCAGCATTACTTTTTGGCGAACTTGCTAAATAAGTGGCACACTGACTTAATATAATTCTAGACTCAGGGTAACCAATCGTGCTTACAGCCTGAAACGTTGTATTAGCCATAACCAATGCAGTTGGATTAGCATTACCAATATCTTCACTAGCTAAAATTAGCATACGTCTAGCAATAAATTTTACATCCTCACCACCTTCAACCATTCTAGCCAAATAATACACAGCAGCATTTGGGTCGCTACCTCTAATGGATTTTATAAAAGCAGACACAATATCATAATGCTGCTCTCCAGTTTTATCATAACGCACAGTATTATTTTGTACCTTGTCTAAAACCATAGCATCTGTTATTGTAATAATAGGTTTATCCTCACTATTAACAACTAGTTCAAAGATGTTTAAAAGTTTTCTAGCATCACCACCTGACAAACGCAATAAGGCACTCGTTTCATTAAGTTTTATAGTCTTTTTAGATAAGTATTCGTCTTTTTCAATCGCACGCTTTAAAAGGTCCTCTAAATCACTTTTTTCAAAAGCTTTTAAAATATAAACCTGACAGCGTGACAATAATGCCGATATTACCTCAAAACTTGGATTTTCAGTCGTTGCACCAATTAGCGTTACCCAACCCTTTTCTACAGCTTGTAATAAACTATCTTGCTGTGATTTGCTAAATCTATGAATCTCATCAATAAACAAAATTGGGTTTTTAGCAGTAAATAAACCACCACTATTTTTAGCCTTCTCAATAACCTCTCGCACATCTTTAACACCAGAGCTAATTGCGCTTAAAGTATAAAAAGGACGCTTAGAGGTTTGCGCAATAATATTAGCCAACGTTGTTTTTCCAATACCAGGAGGTCCCCAAAGTATCATACTAGGTATAATGCCTTGATTAATATGACTGGTTAAAGTCCCGTTTGGACCTACTAAATGTGACTGACTTATATAGTCGTCTAAAGTTTGTGGACGTAATCGTTCTGCTAAAGGCGTGTTCATAACTGTAAAATTAAATTAAATTTTGTTTAGGCGTGTCTTTTTTGCGCATTCTTAACAAAAAAGTCTGGCTTTCATTACTCAATCTTTTTGCTAAGGCAAAAAGGATTTTAGACAAATCATTCAATTACGAAGTCATCACGATTTCTTTCTAAATAGTATTCATGAGTAATCCTTCACGCAGTAACCGACTGACATTATTGCAAGACATTAAAAGTGGTTAACTATTTGCTATATGTATTGCAAATGAAACAACAAGAACCTTTTAAGTTTACCATAGACGTTATTGCTTATCCAATAGGGTTTGTAATATTGCTATGGTTAATTTTTGCTATCGAAATTAGGTTTGGATTTTCCCTTAATTTTTTAGGCATCTATCCTCAAAAAATAACAGGGTTAATAGGCGTGATTTGCAGTCCGTTTATACATTCTGGGATTTCCCATTTATGGCATAATACCATACCTTTATTTGTGTTAAGTACAGCCTTGTTTTATTTTTATAGACCTATCGCATTTAAAGTACTGTTGTATGGCATACTATTATCTGGTTTTTTAACTTGGTGCATTGGTAGACCATCTTACCACATAGGAGCAAGCGGATTAATATATGTATTAGCTAGTTTTGTTTTTTTTAAAGGTGTTTTTGCCAAACACTATAGGCTAATTGCATTGTCCTTACTAGTCGCTTTTTTATATGGTAGTATGATATGGAATACTATTCCTTTGGAGGAAGGTATCTCTTGGGAAGGTCATTTAAGTGGTTTAATCGTGGGATTAGTATTTGCTTTATTTTTTAGAAAACAAATAGCAAAACCAAAAAGGTATGTTTGGGAAGAACCCGATTACAACGAAGACGATGACGAGTTTTTAAAACATTTTGATGAAAACGGTAATTTTATCGAAACCACAGTAGAGGAGGAGTTACCTGAAAATAATCTTCCAGAAGTAACGCTTCCTGTTACTATTAGTTATACTTATAAAAAAAATAAAGAGTTATAGACGTTGTCTTACCGCTTCATATAAAAAGGCACCACAAGCAACACTAACATTTAAAGATTCTATTTCACCTAATAAAGGTAGTTTAGCTTTCTCATTAGCTATTTTTAATATAGATGGATTTATACCACGACCTTCAGATCCCATTATAATAGCACAGGGCTCTTTAAACGAAACATCAAATAATGTATTATCCGTTTTCTCTGTCGCAGCAATAACTTTAATATCTGACGCTTGCAGAAAAAACACAGCGTCTTTAATGTGATCCACTCTACAAATAGGCACTTTAAATACTGCACCAGCACTTGTTTTAATAGTATCACCATTTACAGGAGCAGCACCTTTACTTTGTATTATTATTCCGTCTACTCCAGTACATTCTGCAGTACGTATTATAGCACCAAAGTTTCTAACATCACTAAGTTGATCTAATAATAAAAAAAGCGGAGTTGTATTTTTTTTAGACACCATGTCAAACAATTCCTCAATATCATAAAACTTAACAGGAGCAATTTGTGCAACAGCACCTTGGTGATTGTTTTTTGTTAATCTATTTAATTTTTCAACCGGAACGTAAGACGAGTTAATTCTCTTGTCTTTTAATACCGTTTCTAATTCTTGAAACAAGTCGCCTTTAAGTCCTTTTTGCAAAAAGACTTTATCTACATGTTCGCCAGCATTTAAAGCTTCAATAATAGCTCTAAGTCCAAATATTTGAGTTGTTTTATCCATGACGCAAAGGTATAAAAAAAGAGCCTGCAAATTGCAGGCTCTTTAATGAGTTTCTTGTAAAAGAAATATAATAATTACTCAGCAGCAACTAGTTCACCTAACATATCGTAAACTTTATATTTTCCACCTACTACTTCAATCGTAGCAACTACAGTTTCTCCCGATCCTCCAGCAGCTGCGCTAGTTGAAGAATTTGAAAAATATAATGCAGGAATATTTATTACTCCAGAGTTAAAAGTTCCAATATGAGAAATTTCAACGTTAAAAGGAAATGCAAAATCTCCAGTTAACACTTCATTAACATCAGCATCTAAACCTAAGTCGAAATCCCATAAGTCAACTACTAAGTCATATGTACCATCAGCTAATACACCGTTTCCGATACTACCACTATTAACTGTGTTTTGATCAACAACTTCAGGACAATCACCTGTAAATGCATAAGCATCAAAAGAGTTTAAATAAAAGTCGAAATCTGCAATACCACATAAACTTTCAGTATGAGAAACCTCTACATCATCTAAAGTTGTTTCAAGTATGTTTTGTTCTAATGTAACATATGTTACAGGGATATCCCAATCAACAACGATAGATGGTAAATCACTAACAAAGTTAGTCACCTCTAGGTCAATAAAGATAGCTCCACCTGCAGCTAATCCATTTTTGTTGTCAGCACTTGTTAATTTAAATCTTAAATTTTCAGTACCTTCTTTTAGAACGTCTTGTACAGCAGTAATGTTAAAAGTATGGTTTTCTGCATATGCAGGAAATTCAATTTTGTAACCAAACGCTCCAAAACCATCATCCACAGATGTTGCACCAGTAGCTAATCCGTCAGCATCGCTAACAATATAGTCAGAGTTAGAACCACCAGAAACTAATTCTAGTTTAAAGTCCATTTCTTCTTTATAAGTAGCATCTGTTGTTAAAGAAACAGTAATTGTTTCTCCTTCCATTATACTAGTAGCAGATTGCCCTGTCATAGATACAGTAGGCTTATCTGTAGTAGTGTAATTTACATCATCATTAACACATGATGTAAGCGCTACAACAGTACATGATAATAATATATTTTTAATGTATTTCATCGTCTTATATTTTTTATTGTAAAGTTAATATCCAAGTACTTCCAGAATATATAGGTCCAGCAGATCCACCAATACCAAATTCAGGGAATACTAATTGTCCTGTAGCTTGGTCAACATAACCTGGACTACCTTGGATAATTTCGTTAGAAAATTGCCATTCAGTAAAGATTAAGTTACCAGCACAAGCATAGAAGTAAGACTTGTAAGTGTTGTTTGGCCATCCAAACATACTATTTAATTCATAGTTACCAGCTCCTAAGTGTACAATCGTGTGGTTAGCAGGTGTTGCATAGTTTACACTATACGTTCCAGCTAAATCAGTACGACATAATTGTAATCTTACTAAAGTAGATTCTAATTGCTCAGAAATTACTACGTTATCTACTGTTACTAATGTTTTTAGGTTAACTACAAAAACAGTAGTTTTTGCATTATCTAAAGCATCGTTATTAACTTTAATTGGAATTAAATCAAATGTTGAGTTAGCAGGTATAGTTGTTTCTAAAGTTGTATCAACCCAGTCAAAATGTGTTCCAGGAACAGCTATAGGATATTTTCTAACATCATCACTTGGATCAAGTGGTGTATTATTAATATCTAACATTGTTTCTAAATCAGCTAATTCATCGTCAGATATTTTTAAATCTGCAAATGTTCCAATTTCATAAGACATAGTGATCGTTGATCCTGAAGGTTGTCCTGATTGTCCACCAATAAGGTGAACAGGAATATCAAAATCAAACTGAGCACCTGGCTCTTCAACAAAGTTCCCTAAGTTATCGTCAGTTTTAAAACCAACTACTAAAGGACCGTTAAATGTTTCATTGTCTACATCAATTTCGTCATCAACGATACATGATGCTAAAAGCGAGCAGCTTAAAACTGCTAACAAATAAGTTCTTAAATTTTTCATTTCTTTTCTTTTTTATAGTTTATTGTGCCCAGAATGGTCCTGTTGCAAATGCTTGTGCACTGCTTACTGGAGGAACATTAGAAGCATTTGATATTAACTCAGACGAAGGATATAATAATCTTTTTGGTCTAGTTGATGATTGCGCTGTTGTAGCTAAAGGTATTCCTGAAGGATATCCAGTTCTTGTAAACTCGATATAAGATTCTAAACCATTAATTCCATTTAAAGCAACCCATTTTTGTCTCATGATAGCTTCAGTTTTCTCAGCATCTGTTCCAGCCCATCCAATAGTTGGAGCAGTTGGGTTATAAGTAGAAGAATCTAATCCAAATAAGTTGAAAGACGCATCAATACCAGCTTGAAATGATGTTTGAGCATCACCACTTAATTTACTTAATAATTGTGCTTCAGCTTGTAATAAGAAAGATTCAGCAGCTGTCATTAAATAACCATCTTGAGCAGAGTTTATTACTAAACCTGGTCCAATTGGAGAAAGACTTTCTGGAGATTGAGTACCATCAAAACCTTGTGTATGTCCAACATATTGGTCATCATCATTTAATCCGTAAAGTGCACTTAATCTAGCATCTGGTACAGCTCCAGGGAAGTTACCTTTTAAGAATTCAATTGCGTAATCAGATCCTCTGTAAAAATTATAACTTACTGAAGTAGACTCATCATTAGAGAACATTAAAGCGTAAAATGGATTTTGTTGTGCAACTTGTCCATCAGAATATCCTGGATTAATTACAGCATCAACTGCAATAAAGTTACTACCATCTAGTGCAGCAAATTGTGCATCTAAATACGTTGCTAATTCAGCGTCATTTCCTAAAGTATAAGCTTTAGTTGCTTGTCTTAATAATAGTCTTAATTTAATTGTGTTACCTACAAGTAGCCCAATTTGACATTGCTCCACCGTAAACGATATCCTCTGATCCTACAGCTGTTGCTGATCCAGAAGAAGCTATTAAAGCAATTGCTTCATCAATTTCAGTTACTAAAGATCTGTAAATCGTAGCATCATCATCATAAGAAGGTGTTAAGTTATCAATACCTTTATGTGCTTCTGTGTAAGGAATATCACCATATAAATCTACTAAATACTGAAAGTAATATGCTTTCATAATTTTAGCAATCGCTTTATGGTTGTTATACTCACTACCATCGTAATCTATGATTGCTTGAAAGTTAGCAGTCGTTAAATAAAGACCATCGTAAATGTCATCGTAAAATCCATTGTCGATCGCTAATGAGAATTCTTCAGAGAAACCACCTGTAAAAGCATTTACGTTAGCTCCCCATCTGTTCATCATTACGTTTCCTAGAATGTTCATTCTTCTAGCTTGTTGTCTGTATGTTGATGCTAATGCACCTGCTAATACTAAATCAGGCGTTACAACATCTGCAGATGGACTATTTGGATTGTCATTGATATCCAAATAATTACTACATGACATAGTAATTGTAAGAATTACTAATAATATAATATTAAATTTTGTTTTCATCTTTGAATTTTATTAAAAAGTTAAATTAACACTTAGTCCGTAACTTCTAGTTGCTGGATATTGTCCAGATACACTTAAACCTTGAGCATTTCCTGTAGTGTTAGAGAATTCTGGATCAGCGTATCCTCTGTTTTCTTTAGGTAATACAACAAACGGGTTTCTTGCATTTACACCTACTCTTACTGAGCTAAATCCAATAGCATCTAATGCTTTTTGGTTAAGGCTATAACTTAATGAAAGCTCTCTTACTTTAAATGCAGTTGCATCTAATACAAAGTTTTCTGATACATCTCTATATTCATTAGAGAAATAATCTAAGTAGTTAGCGTAAGTAGTTCCACCTGTAACAACGTTTGTGTTAGCAGCATAAACTCCTGGAGAAGTTTCGATAGCAGAGTTAGGGAAAATAAATCCTCTTCTTCCGTTTTCAGCAGATTCTACTAAGTGTCCACTCCATGATAACCAGTCTTTAGTACCAGCCCAGAATTGACCTCCTGTTCTGTAATCAAATACACCAGCTAATCTAAATCCTTTATAAGTTAAAGAAGTACTTAATCCTAATACATAGTCAGGGTTTGCAACTCCTAAATTAATAAACTCAGACGTTTTTAATGGGTTTCCTGTAGAAGGGTCAATTAAGACACGTCCATTAGGATCTCTTTGGTAACCTGTACCTTTAATTAAAGGGAAAGCTTCACCTACTGTAGCGAAGATACCTACATCTGCGTTTCCGTTTCCTAATGAAACTTCATCAGTGTTATCAGATACTTTCTTAACGATTGTTTCATCAGAAGCAATGTTAAAGTTTAAGTCCCATCTAAAGTTATCATTTCTGATTGGTGTAATACCTAAATCAACTTCGTAACCTTTAGTTTCTGTTTCTCCAATGTTAATTGTAGATTGAGTTAATCCAGAAGCTGTAGATGAAGTAACGTTTGTTACTAAGTCAGTGTTATTTGTTACATAGTAAGAAGCTCCAATTGTTACACGGTCTCCTTTAAAGAATGCTAAGTTTAAACCTATCTCTTTGTTTGTAATAAACTCATTAACTAAGTTTGGATCTGCTACACTTGTGTCTACACCAAAAGAGTTAAGACCTCCAAAAGGGAATCCACTAACTTGGTTGTAAGTATTGTTGATTTCATAAGTTCCTACACGATCATTACCTACTCTTGCGTAGTTAGCTGATATTTTAGCGTAGTTTAAAACATCTCCTTTTAATTCTGGGAATGCTTTAGTTGGGATAAAAGATAAACCTGCACTTGGGTAGAAGAAAGAGTTGTTATCACTATTTAATCTTGAAGTCCAGTCATTTCTACCTGTTAAAGTAGCAAATAAGAAATCTTTATATCCTAAATCCACACTTGCAAATACAGCATAACTTCTGTTTCTAGAAGAACTGTTAGATACTGTTGGTGTTCCTGTAATGTTGTCAATGTTATAAAAACCAGGGATAGTTAAGTTACTACCTGCAACACTTGTGAATGTAGATAAGTTATCTTGTATGTTGTTACCTAATGTTGCTTTTAATGAAACATCATCATTTAACATATAATCAAAGTTTAAGAAGATATCGTTATAGATATTCTTAGATTCTTGATTGTTTGTACTAAAGTTAGATACAGTAGAGTGATCTCCACCACCAACACCTAAAAGGTCAGTATATCCATTAGTATATCCTAAAAAGTTGCTGCTAAAAGTTCTTAAACTTGAAAGAGAACTTACGTTAATGTTATCGTTAATTTGGTATTTTAAATTGATGATACCGTTAAAACGATCAGACTCATCATTGTTTCTGATGTTATCTCTCATCCAGTATGGACTTCTGTAATATGATGTCCAGTGGTATTGATTTAAAGGTTGAGAAAACTGTCCAACAGGAATGTTAGTTGCAGTTTGTAATAACTCAGTAAATAAAGCAGAAGTAGTAGTACTTGTTTTAGAGTTAACATAGTTAATGTTACCACCTAATTCCCATTTTCCGATTGTTTTACCAGCCTTAAATAAGATGTTTGTTCTACCTAATTCATCTCCATCTACAACAAAATCAGTGTTTTGTCTGTTAACAGATAATAAAGCGTAAGATGTTGCATCTCCACCTGAGATAGAAACTCCTGTTTGCTTAATTGTACCTGTTTTAAAGAAATCTTTAATATTGTCTTCAATAGCAGAATATGGTGCCATAATGTAAGATCCATCAGCTTGCGCTAAACCTACAGGCATTATTGATCCATCAAATTCTGGACCCCATCCTCCATTTTCATATGCTACGTGACCACCATTCCAACCTTGACCGTACTTAGTCTGTCTTTTTGGTAAGAAAGAAACTGACTCAAATTGAATTGAGCTGTTAAAATCAATTTTGATTTTTTCATCACTAGTTCCTCTTTTAGTAGTAACGATGATTACACCATTTGCTCCTTGAGAACCGTAAAGTGCACTACCTCCAGCTCCTTTAATAACGTTTGTAGATGCAATGATCTCAGGCGAAAGATTTGCTAAAGTATTTGCTGAAGAAATCGCTCCATCAATTACAATTAACGCTTCGTTACTACCTGTTAACGATCTGTTACCTCTTAATACAATACGAGTTGATTGATTAACACCGTTATTAGTTGTGTTAATTTTTAATCCTGATACTTTACCAGCTAAACTCTGTATTACGTTAGGGTTAGAAGCCTGTGTCAGCACTTCTGCGTCTACAGTTTCAGTAGCAGCAGTAAGCTCATCCGCTTTTCTTTCAATACCTAAAACGGTAATTACTACTTCGTCAAGAGCATTATCAGGCTCAAGGCTTACATTAATACTGTTACTAGCACCAACTTTTACTTCCTTAGTACCGTAACCAACATAACTAAATGTTAAAACACCACCAGTTGTTACACCAATAGAGTAATTACCATCAAAATCTGTTGTCGTTCCTTGAGAAGTTCCTTTAACTACAATAGTTGCCGAAGGTAAAGGCAACCCATTTTCGTCAGAAACAACTCCTGAAACTGTTTTGTCTTGTGCGAACGATAGTTGCACAACAAACGCTAGAAATAGCGTTAAAATTCCACTAAACTTTGTTTTCATTTTATAATTTATTTGAATTAGTCTATGCCAAAAATCATAATAAAAAGTTAATTAAACAATATTTATTGGTTAAAATTTCATTTTTTTTTTGAAATATTCAATAATAACATAAGTTTTACCTAAAAATTAGCAGTTAAACTTAGGTGTATCTTAGAATTTGAGAATTTTACTGTTTCATTTTCTGTCTTACCATTAGCGTATATAAAACGTAGTAATCCGCTGTTTGTTAATACGCCAAATCCAAAGCCAAAACCTATAATATTTTCATTTTGGTTTAGTAGTTGGTTTTTAAAGTTTGCATAGTCTAAAACTGTATTTACAAACACGCCTTCGCTTAACGTGTACCTATATTCTGTCGTTAGCATATTAAGGCTGTTTGCACTTAGGCTGTTTTCTGTAAAACCTCTAATGTTATTTATTCCTCCAAACCTATATAGTTCGTTGTCAAAATA
The DNA here is from genome assembly GCF_007827365.1 of Olleya sp. Hel_I_94. Taxonomy (NCBI): domain Bacteria; kingdom Pseudomonadati; phylum Bacteroidota; class Flavobacteriia; order Flavobacteriales; family Flavobacteriaceae; genus Olleya; species Olleya sp. Hel_I_94. The sequence goes on along the minus strand of NZ_VISI01000001.1, from coordinate 518,707 downwards.
ATTATCAGATTCAAGTCTATGTATTAGTGCTTTAGTATAAATACTGTTGGTGTGATTTAATTTAAATATGTGCTCTCCAATAATGGTTATTAAGGTTTGCTTAGTGTTGTTTGTGGTTGTTTTTCTAGAGCCTGTTCCAAACTCTAAACTTAAATCGGTTTTTGTTTTGAAAATTCTTTCTGCGTTTTGTAATGTTTTGTATTGATGTTTTATGGTGAAAAGTTGGCTATTAAAGTCGGTGATGTTAGTAAAATCTTCGGTGTTTGATAAGTTGCTCGATTCGGTGGATTCAATCCCTGCATATATGCGATTAGCGTCGTTTAATTGGTAGTAAAGGTTTCCTTTTTGTTTTGTATTTATAAAAGAGGAGTCTCGTTTTATGATTTGTAACGATGCTTCAATGCCTATTGGCGATGAAAATATGTAAGGTAGAGTGGTTGTAAGATTGAAATTTTTTTGGTCACTTTCATCGCTCTTGTAATTTAGGTACAAGGTTTCTCCGTAATTTAAATTATTATTTAAGCTTAAATCAAGGTATCCGTTAAATTCAATTTTATCTGTGTTTTCGTTTGTGGTAAATCCAATGTATCCATCAAAATTGTTGCTGGTTAGTTTTTCTAAATAAAGGTACAGGTGAGTTGAATCTTTAGTAAATAATATTTCAGGACTTTTTGATTGTCTTGCAAAACTTAAATTGTTTAGTGATTTTGTTTTTTTATTAATGGCCTCAATATTGAAGATCTTGTTTTTATTAATTTTCAAAAAACGTTTTAAAAAGGACTTCGGAAATTTTTCGTATCCTTTAATTACTATTTTATCAAGACTTCTTTTATTGTCGTCATCACTAATCATAAGTTTAGCTGTTAATGTGTTTTGATCACGACTAATAATGTCGCTTAGTTTTAATGTGGAAAAGGGGTTGCCTGCTGAGGCTATTATTTTATTATACTTTATAAGTTCGTTCTCTATATTGCTATAGGGAATTATGACCTCGTTGTCTTTGGTTATTTTTAAATTCAATTTTGAATAATAGTTTTGCTCAGTAATAGAGCTATCTAGTGTTATAGCTAAAAATTCTATTTTGTTATTTAATTGTAGTAAAACTGAAAAAACTGAGTCTTTATTTTCTGTAATACTAAAAAGTGTGTTATTAATATAACCGTTCTTCTTAAGTTTATTTTGAAATAGTGTTATTTCATCCTCTAAAGACTGTAAGGTTTCGTGTTTTTTAGTGTAATCATAAAATGAAATTATTTTATCATCATTTGAATCAACTCCAGAAATATTTAAAACTAATTCTTGGCTCCAACTAAATTGAAATAGAAGAATAAAAAGTATTGATGTTGCTGTTTTTAGATTCAAGATGTGATAATTATGTTTTAGAGGATAAAATAACGCAAAATTCTTACTATATAATATGGTGCTTTGATTTATTTTTAAATTCTATTGAAAATTAATGTGTTATGATTTGATTAATTAAATATAATCACTACATTTGCACCCCTCTTAAAGAGAGGTAACATAAAATTATATTAAAGTTATATGCCAACAATTTCACAATTAGTACGAAAAGGAAGAGCCAAAATAACCAAGAAGAGTAAATCGGCTGCTTTAGATTCGTGTCCTCAAAGACGTGGTGTGTGTACTCGTGTTTATACAACGACACCTAAAAAACCTAACTCAGCAATGCGTAAGGTGGCAAGGGTTCGTTTAACAAACGGAAACGAAGTAAATGCATACATCGGTGGAGAAGGTCACAATTTACAAGAGCACTCGATAGTATTGGTTAGAGGTGGAAGGGTAAAAGATTTACCAGGAGTTAGATATCACATCGTTCGTGGTGCTTTAGACACAGCAGGTGTTGCAGGAGGAACACAACGTAGATCTAAGTATGGTGCAAAACGCCCTAAAAGTTAATTAAAAACTTAAGAAGAAGACATGAGAAAAAGAGCAGCGAAAAAAAGACCGCTTTTACCAGATCCTCGCTTTAACGATCAGTTAGTAACTAGATTTGTTAACATGATGATGTGGGACGGAAAGAAGTCTGTAGCCTTTAAAGTGTTTTATGATGCTATTGACATCGTAGATACAAAGAAGACAGACGAAGAAAAAACAGCTTTAGAAATTTGGAAAGATGCGTTATCAAACGTTATGCCTCACGTAGAAGTACGTAGTCGTAGAGTTGGAGGAGCAACATTTCAAATACCTAATCCAATACGTGCAGATCGTAAGGTTTCAACTGCAATGAAATGGTTAATTAGTTATTCTCGTAAGAGAAACGAAAAATCTATGGCATTGCGTTTAGCATCAGAAATTTTAGCAGCAGCTAAAGAAGAAGGAGCAGCAGTTAAAAAACGTGTAGATACTCACAAGATGGCTGAAGCAAACAAAGCATTCTCTCACTTTAGATTTTAATAAGACATGGCTAGAGATTTAAAATATACAAGAAACATTGGAATTGCAGCTCATATTGATGCAGGTAAAACTACAACAACAGAGCGTGTTCTTTATTATACAGGTGTTTCGCATAAAATTGGAGAAGTGCATGATGGTGCTGCTACAATGGACTGGATGGAGCAAGAGCAGGAACGTGGTATTACTATTACGTCTGCAGCTACAACTTGTACTTGGAAGTTCCCATTAGAAAATGCAGAACCTACACCAACAACAAAGGATTATCACTTTAATATTATTGATACTCCAGGTCACGTTGATTTTACTGTAGAGGTAAATAGATCTTTACGTGTATTAGATGGTTTAGTATTCTTGTTTAGTGCAGTTGATGGTGTTGAGCCTCAATCTGAAACTAACTGGAGACTTGCAGACAATTATAAAGTACCAAGAATTGGTTTTGTTAATAAGATGGACCGTCAAGGATCTGACTTTTTAGCTGTTTGTCAACAAGTAAAAGATATGTTAAAGTCTAACGCAGTGCCAATTGTTTTAAACATTGGTGATGAAGAAGATTTTAAAGGTATCATAGATTTAGTAAAAAACCGTGCTATTGTTTGGCACGATGAAACTCAAGGAGCAACTTTCGATGTTATCGAAATTCCTGAGGATATGAAAGAAGAAGCTCGTAAATACCGTGCACTTTTAATTGAAGAAGTAGCAAGTTATGACGAGAATCTTTTAGAAAAATTCATGGAAGATGAAGATTCAATTACAGAAGAAGAAGTGCATGCTGCACTTAGAGCTGCTGTAATGGATATGGCAATCATTCCTATGATTTGTGGTTCAGCTTTTAAAAATAAAGGTGTACAATTCTTGTTAGATGCTGTATGTCGTTACTTGCCTTCTCCAATGGACAAGGAAGGTATTAAAGGGATGAATCCAGATACTGAAAAAGAAGAATTACGTAAGCCAAGTGTTGACGAACCTTTTGCAGCATTAGCGTTTAAAATTGCAACAGATCCTTTCGTAGGACGTTTAGCATTTTTTAGAGCTTACTCTGGTCGTTTAGATGCAGGTTCTTATGTGTTAAATAATCGTTCTGGTAAAAAAGAACGTATCTCTCGTATTTATCAAATGCATGCTAACAAGCAAAATGCAATTGATTTTATCGAGGCTGGAGATATTGGAGCTGCTGTTGGATTTAAATCTATCAAAACAGGAGATACTTTATCAGACCAAGATCATCCAATCATTTTAGAGTCTATGGACTTCCCAGATCCAGTAATTGGTATCGCGGTTGAGCCTAAAACTAAAGCTGATGTTGATAAATTAGGTATTGGTTTAGCTAAATTAGCAGAAGAAGATCCGACGTTTACAGTGCGTTCAGATGAAGCTTCAGGTCAGACTATTATTTCTGGAATGGGAGAGCTTCACTTAGATGTAATTGTAGATCGTTTAAGACGTGAGTTTAAAGTAGAAGTTAATCAAGGTCAACCTCAAGTTGAATATAAAGAAGCTATTACTGCATCGGCAGATCATAGAGAAGTTTATAAGAAACAATCAGGTGGACGTGGTAAATTTGCCGATATCGTATTTACTGTTGAACCAGCAGACGAAGGTGTTGTTGGATTACAGTTTGAATCTGTAATTAAAGGTGGTAACGTTCCTAAGGAATTTATCCCTTCAATTGAAAAAGGATTTAAGATGGCAATGGTTAACGGTCCATTAGCAGGTTATGAAATCGACTCAATGAAAGTTACTTTAAAAGATGGATCTTACCATGATGTGGATTCTGATCAATTATCTTTTGAGTTGGCTGCTAAGCTAGGATTTAAAAACTGTGCTAAAGCTGCTAAAGCTGTAATAATGGAGCCTATCATGAAGCTTGAGGTAATTACTCCTGAAGAAAATATGGGTGACATTGTTGGAGATTTAAATAGAAGAAGAGGTATGATGGAAGGTATGGGTGATCGTGCTGGAGCTAAGACAATTAAAGCTACTGTGCCATTATCTGAAATGTTTGGTTATGTTACAACATTAAGAACATTATCTTCTGGTAGAGCAACTTCTACAATGGAATTTTCACATTATGCTGAAACTCCTTCTAATATTTCAGAAGAAGTAATTAAAGCTGCTAAAGGCGTTGAATCGTAAATCTTAAAGAAATGAGTCAAAAAATTAGAATAAAATTAAAATCTTACGATCACAATTTAGTAGATAAATCTGCTGAGAAGATTGTAAAGACAGTAAAAAGTACTGGAGCTGTAGTAACTGGACCAATTCCATTACCAACTCATAAAAAAATCTTTACTGTATTACGTTCACCACACGTAAATAAGAAGTCTAGAGAACAATTTCAATTAAGCTCTTACAAGAGATTATTAGATATTTACTCTTCATCTTCAAAGACTATTGATGCTTTAATGAAACTTGAATTACCAAGTGGAGTAGAAGTTGAAATTAAAGTATAAGTAATTTATTCGTTTAAAGATTTTAAGCGAAACATGTCCTAAGCTTCGAGCGAAGGAAAAACGGTAAAAATACAATTCAAGGCTGAAACGTATTTTCAGCCTTGAATATTTTTTAATAAATAGTAATAATAAATAAATAATAATTATGTCTGGGTTAATTGGAAAAAAAATCGGTATGACCAGCATTTTCGATGAAAATGGTAAGAATGTACCATGTACAGTAATCGAAGCTGGACCATGTATCGTTACCCAAGTCAGAACTGAAGAAGTTGACGGTTATAATGCTGTGCAACTTGGTTTCGATGACGCGACAGAAAAAAGTGCTACTAAAGCTGACTTAGGTCACGCTAAAAAAGCAGGGACTTCTGTAAAACGCAAAATCGTTGAATTTAAAGGTTTTGATGCGGAGTACAAGTTAGGTGATGCAATCACTGTAGAGCACTTTGTAGAAGGTGAATTTGTTGATGTATCAGGTACATCAAAAGGAAAAGGATTCCAAGGGGTTGTAAAACGTCATGGGTTTGGTGGTGTAGGTCAAGCTACTCACGGACAACATAACCGTTTAAGAGCACCAGGATCTATTGGAGCAGCATCTTATCCAGCAAGAGTATTCAAAGGAATGCGTATGGCAGGTAGAATGGGAACAGATTCAGTTAAAGTTGAAAATTTAAGAGTTTTAAAAGTAGTTCCTGAAAAGAACTTACTAGTTGTTAAAGGTTGTGTACCTGGACATAAAAACGCTTATGTAATTATCAGAAAATAATGAAAGTAGCAGTTTTAGATATAAACGGAAAAGAAACAGGTAGAAAGGCAGACCTTTCTGATGGTGTTTTTGCTATTGAACCTAATAATCATGCTGTATATTTGGATGTTAAGCAATACTTAGCAAATCAAAGACAGGGAACTCACAAAGCTAAAGAGCGTGCTGAGATTACTGGAAGTACACGTAAGATTAAAAAACAAAAAGGTACAGGTACTGCCAGAGCAGGTAGTATTAAGTCAGGAGTTTTTAGAGGTGGAGGACGTATGTTCGGACCAAGACCTAGAAACTATTCATTCAAACTTAATAAAAGCTTAAAACGTTTAGCGCGTAAATCAGCTTTAAGTATTAAGGCAAATGAAAAGTCTATTATCGTCCTAGAGGACTTTAATTTTGATGCTCCAAAGACTAAAAACTTTACAGCTGTATTAAATGCGTTAGACCTACAAAACAAAAAATCACTGTTTGTGTTGGGTACGTCAAATAATAATGTATATTTGTCGTCACGTAATTTGAAAGGCTCAGAAGTCATAATCGCCTCAGAATTAAGTACTTACAAAATATTAAATGCAAATCAAGTTGTCCTTTTAGAGAGCTCTTTAGAAGGAATTGAGTCGAATTTAAGTAAATAGAAGCAAAATGAATATCTTAATTAAACCTATAATCACAGAAAAGGCAACTGCTAATAGCGAGTTAAACAACTGCTATAGTTTCTTTGTGAACACTAAGGCGAACAAGGTAGAAATCAAAAAAGCAGTGGAAGCTGCTTATGGAGTTTCTGTTGAAAAAGTTCGTACTATAAATGTCCGTCCAGATAGAAGTACCAAGTTTACTAAAACTGGTATTCAACATGGTAAAACAAATGCTAAGAAAAAAGCAATTGTACAACTGGCGGAAGGTGAAATGATTGATTTATACACTAACATGTAATTAAAGACAAATGTCAGTAAGAAAATTAAAACCAATCACACCAGGTCAGCGATTTAGAGTAGTAAACGGATTTGACGCCATTACTACTGACAAGCCGGAAAAAAGCTTATTAGCTCCGAAAAAACGATCAGGTGGTAGAAACAGTCAAGGACGTATGACCATGCGCTATAAAGGTGGTGGGCACAAACGTAGATATCGTATAATTGATTTCAAAAGATCTAAAGCAGGTATTCCTGCTGAAGTAGCATCAATACAATACGATCCAAACAGAACAGCGTTTATCGCATTATTGAATTACCAAGATGGTGAGAAAACTTATATCATTGCTCAAAATGGTTTACAAGTAGGTCAAACTGTTGTTTCAGGTGAAGGTTCTTCTCCGGAAATTGGAAATGCAATGCCATTAGCTAATATTCCATTAGGAACAATTATCTCATGTGTTGAGTTAAGACCAGGACAAGGTGCTGTAATGGCAAGAAGTGCTGGAGCTTTTGCTCAGTTAATGGCTAGAGATGGTAAGTTTGCTACTATTAAATTACCATCAGGTGAAACTAGATTAATTTTAGTTACATGTATGGCAACGATAGGAGCAGTTTCTAATTCAGATCATCAATTACTTGTTTCAGGTAAAGCTGGACGTAGTAGATGGTTAGGTAGAAGACCAAGAACAAGACCAGTTGTAATGAATCCAGTTGATCACCCAATGGGAGGTGGTGAAGGTAAGTCATCAGGTGGACATCCACGTTCTAGAAACGGTATACCAGCTAAAGGATATAGAACACGTTCTAAAACTAAAGCGAGTAATAAATATATTGTAGAACGTAGAAAGAAATAAGAAATCATGGCAAGATCATTAAAAAAAGGACCTTACGTTCACTATAAATTAGAGAAAAAAGTAGCTGACAATGTGGAAGCTAACAAAAAGACTGTTATTAAAACTTGGTCAAGAGCAAGTATGATAACACCTGATTTTGTTGGGCAAACAATTGCAGTTCATAACGGTCGTCAGTTTGTTCCAGTTTACGTTACAGAAAACATGGTTGGACATAAGTTAGGAGAATTTTCACCAACAAGATCTTTTAGAGGTCACGCTGGTGCTAAAAATAAAGGTAAAAAGTAAGCTATGGGAAGTCGTAAAAAACAAATGGCAGACGCTATTAAGGAGGGTAAAAAGCAAATAGCTTTCGCTAAACTTAATAACTGTCCTACGTCACCAAGAAAAATGCGTTTAGTAGCCGATTTAGTAAGAGGTGAACGCGTAGAAAAGGCACTTAATATTTTAAAGTTTAGTCAAAAAGAAGCTTCAAATCGTTTAGAGAAATTATTACTTTCTGCGATAGCTAATTGGCAAGCTAAGAATGAAGATGCAAGTATCGAAGATGCTGAATTATTTGTTCAAGAAATAAGAGTAGATGGTGGATCTATGTTAAAAAGATTACGTCCAGCACCACAAGGACGTGCTCACAGAATAAGAAAACGCTCAAACCACGTAACTATCGTGGTTGGAGCTAATAATAAAACACAAAGCTAAGATAGATATGGGACAAAAGACAAATCCAATCGGAAATCGCTTAGGAATTATCAGAGGATGGGAATCTAACTGGTACGGAGGAAACGATTATGGTGATAAACTTGCCGAAGACGATAAGATTAGAAAATACGTTCACGCGCGTTTATCTAAAGCTAGTGTATCTCGTGTAATTATTGAGAGAACTTTAAAACTTGTAACCGTTACTATCACTACTGCTAGACCTGGTATTATTATCGGAAAAGGTGGACAAGAGGTAGACAAGTTAAAAGAAGAACTTAAGAAAATTACAGGTAAAGAAGTTCAGATTAACATCTTTGAAATTAAGAGACCTGAACTTGATGCGTTTTTAGTAGCAACTAGTATTGCTCGTCAAATTGAAAATAGAATTTCATATAGACGTGCAATTAAAATGGCTATTGCTGCAACAATGCGTATGAATGCTGAAGGAATTAAAGTACAGATTAGTGGTCGTTTGAATGGAGCTGAAATGGCACGTTCAGAACACTACAAGGAAGGACGTATTCCTTTATCAACTTTTAGAGCCGATATTGATTATGCTTTAGTTGAATCTCATACTACTTACGGTAGATTAGGGGTTAAAGTATGGATCATGAAAGGTGAAGTATATGGTAAAAGAGAGCTTTCTCCTCTTGTTGGCTTAGCTAAGAAGCAAGGAAAAGGTGGACGTCAAGGAGGTGGAAAACCACAACAACGTCGTAGAAAGTAATTTTTTAAAGAACAGAAAAAATGTTACAGCCTAAAAGAACAAAATTTAGAAAAACGCAAAAGGGACGTATGAAAGGGAACTCTGGTAGAGGTCACTTACTTTCAAACGGAACTTTTGGAATAAAATCATTGGATTCTAATTTTTTAACATCACGTCAAATAGAAGCAGCTCGTATTGCAGCTACACGTTACATGAAAAGAGAAGGTCAACTTTGGATTAAAATATTTCCAGATAAGCCGATTACAAAAAAGCCTCTTGAAGTACGTATGGGTAAAGGTAAAGGAGCAGTAGAATATTGGGCAGCAGTTGTTAAACCAGGAAGAATCCTTTTTGAAGTTGGAGGAGTGCCTTTAGAAGTAGCTAAAGAAGCATTAAGACTTGCAGCTCAAAAATTACCAGTAAAAACTAAGTTTGTAATCGCTAGAGATTACGAAGCATAATTTATTTGATATTATGAAACAATCAGAAATTAAAGAATTATCTGTAGCTGAGTTACAAGAGAAACTTAGTGAAACAAAGAAGAGCTATTCAGATTTAAAAATGGCTCATGCAGTTTCTCCTTTAGAGAATCCTATTCAATTACGTCAAGTAAGACGTACGGTTGCAAAAATTGCAACAGAATTAACTAAAAGAGATTTAAAATAATTCTGCTTACAAGATGGAAAAAAGAAACTTAAGAAAAGAGCGTATCGGGATCGTTACTAGTAACAAGATGCAAAAATCAATTGTTGTTGCAGAAGTTAAAAAAGTAAAACACCCTATGTACGGAAAATTCGTGTTGAAAACAAAAAAATATGTTGCACACGATGAGACAAACGATTGTAATATTGGAGATACAGTAAAGATCATGGAAACAAGACCTTTAAGTAAATCTAAATGTTGGAGATTAGTTGAAATAATTGAAAGAGCGAAGTAATTATGGTACAACAAGAATCAAGACTAAGAGTAGCAGATAACACTGGAGCAAAGGAAGTATTAACTATCCGTGTTTTAGGTGGTACTAAAAGAAGATATGCTTCTGTAGGTGACAAAATTGTTGTCACTGTTAAAGATGCAACTCCTAATGGAAACATTAAAAAAGGAGCAGTATCAACAGCAGTAGTTGTGCGTACTAAAAAAGAAGTTAGACGTCCAGACGGATCTTATATCAGATTTGATGATAACGCTTGTGTCCTTTTAAATCCTACCGGAGAAATGAGAGGTACACGTGTTTTTGGACCTGTAGCTAGAGAACTTCGTGATAAACAATTCATGAAAATTGTATCATTGGCACCAGAGGTGCTTTAATTGATAAAAAAATGACAAAGCTAAAAATAAAAACAGGAGATATCGTCAAGGTTATAGCTGGTGATCATAAAGGTTCTGAAGGTAAAGTACAAAAAGTATTTATCGAGAGGAACAAAGCTATAGTTGAAGGAGTAAACATGGTTAAGAAACATACTAAACCAAGTGCACAAAATCCTCAAGGTGGTATTGTAGAAAAAGAGGCATCTATCAACATTTCTAACCTATCTTTATTAACTTCTAAAGGAGAAGAGACTAGAGTAGGATTTAGAATGGAAGGTGATAAAAAAGTCAGATTTTCTAAAAAATCAAATGAAGTAATATAGTTATGGAATATTCACCGAGACTAAAAGAAGAGTATAAAAGCAAAGTAATTGCTGCTCTTACAGAAGAATTTGGATACAGTAATGTAATGCAAGTGCCAAAACTACAAAAGATAGTATTATCTAGAGGTGTTGGGGCTGCAGTTGCTGATAAGAAATTGGTTGACCATGCAGTTGATGAATTTACAACTATCACAGGTCAAAAAGCTGTATCTACTTTATCTAAAAAAGATGTTGCAACTTTCAAATTACGTAAAGGGATGCCAATTGGTGCTAAAGTTACGTTAAGAGGAGAAAGAATGTATGAGTTTTTAGATCGTTTAATAACTTCTGCACTTCCACGTGTTAGAGATTTTAACGGAATAAAAGCGACAGGTTTTGACGGAAGAGGTAACTACAATCTAGGAGTTACTGAACAAATTATCTTTCCAGAAATAAATATTGACAAAGTTAATAAAATTGACGGAATGGATATTACATTTGTAACTTCTGCTGAAACAGATAAAGAAGCAAAATCATTATTAACAGAATTAGGGTTACCTTTTCAAAAAAACTAAGTTATGGCTAAAGAATCAATGAAAGCCCGCGAGGTTAAAAGATCGAAGACAGTAGCTAAATATGCTGAAAAACGTAAAGCTCTTAAAGAAGCTGGAGATTATCAAGCATTACAAAAGTTACCTAAAAACGCATCGCCTATACGTCAACATAATAGATGTAAATTAACAGGTAGACCAAAGGGATATATGCGTACCTTTGGACTTTCTCGTGTTATGTTTAGAGAAATGGCAAATCAAGGTTTAATACCAGGTGTTAAAAAAGCAAGTTGGTAAAATTTTAATTGGTCTTAGGTTCGGGATATTCTGAAAACCAAGTCCGCAAATAAATACATATGTATACAGATCCAATAGCAGATTACTTAACTAGAATTAGAAACGCAGTGCGTGCTAATCACAGAGTTGTAGAAATTCCTGCTTCAAATTTAAAAAAGGATATTACTAAAATATTATTCGATCAAGGATATGTTTTAAGTTATAAGTTCGATGATTCTACTGTTCAAGGTACAATCAAAATTGCCTTAAAATACAATAAGGAAACAAAAGAACCTGTAATTAGAAAATTGCAAAGAATCAGTAAGCCTGGTTTACGTAAATATTCTAGTTCTACAGAATTACCACGTATACTTAATGGTTTGGGTATTGCAATCGTTTCAACTTCTCACGGAGTAATGACTGGAAAGCAAGCGCAAAGAGAAAACGTTGGTGGTGAAGTTTTATGTTACGTTTACTAATTTAAAATCCAGAAGAAAATGTCAAGAATAGGAAATAATCCAGTTGCCATTCCAGAAGGAGTAACTGTAACAGTTGATAACAATACAATAACAGTAAAAGGAAAATTAGGTGAGTTAACTCAAGATTTTGATACTGTTGAAGTAAAAGTTGAAGATGGAAATGTATTAGTAACACGTTCTACAGATACTAAAGATCAAAAAGCTAAGCATGGTTTATACCGTTCATTAGTTTTTAATATGATTGAAGGTGTTTCAAAAGGTTGGACTAAACAATTAGAATTAGTTGGTGTAGGTTATAGAGCTTCTAATCAAGGTAATGTCCTTGAATTAGCTTTAGGTTTTTCACACAACATTATTTTAAGTTTAGCACCAGAAGTACAAGTAGAAACTGTTTCTGATAAGGGTAAGAATCCAATAATCAAATTAACTTCTCATGATAAACAATTAGTAGGACAAGTTGCTGCTAAAATCAGAGGATTTAGAAGACCTGAACCGTACAAAGGAAAAGGTATTAAGTTTGTTGGAGAAGTATTAAGAAGAAAAGCAGGTAAATCAGCATAATAATTAGTTATGGCGTTAACAAAAAACGAAAGACGAATAAGAATTAAAAACAGAATCCGTAAGGTTGTTTCTGGTACAGAAGCAAGACCTAGATTAGCTGTTTTTAGAAGTAATAAAGAAATTTATGCTCAATTAGTAGATGACGTTACTGGTAAAACATTAGCTGCTTCATCTTCTAGAGATAAAGATATTGCTGCAAAAGGAAATAAAGTAGAACTAGCTGCATTAGTAGGTAAGTCTATCGCAGAAAAAGCCTTGAAGGCTGGTGTTGAAACGATCGCTTTTGATAGAGGTGGTTATTTATATCATGGTAGAGTAAAATCGTTAGCTGAAGGAGCTAGAGAAGGAGGACTTAAATTCTAAGAAATTATGTATCAAAAATACAAAAGCGCAGAGTTAGTAAAACCAAGTGGATTAGATCTTAAAGATCGTTTAGTTGGTGTGCAAAGAGTTACTAAGGTAACTAAAGGAGGTAGAGCATTTGGTTTTTCTGCAATCGTAGTGGTTGGAGATGAAGCAGGTGTTGTAGGTCAAGGTTTAGGAAAATCAAAAGATGTTGCTAGTGCAATTGCAAAAGCAATAGAAGATGCTAAGAAAAACCTAGTTCGTATCCCTATCATGAAAGGAACATTACCTCATGAACAAAAAGGTAAATTTGGTGGAGCAAGAGTAAATATTATTCCTGCAGCTCCTGGTACAGGAGTTATTGCCGGTGGAGCTGTGAGAACAGTTTTAGAGGCAGTAGGTGTACATGATGTTTTATCTAAATCTCAAGGTTCATCAAATCCACATAATGTTGTTAAGGCTACTTTTGATGCTTTATTACAATTAAGAGACCCTAAAACGATTGCTCGTGAAAGAGGTGTTTCTTTAGAAAAAGTTTTTAACGGATAATCCCAACAGCAATGTCGAAGATAAAAGTAACAAAAGTTAAAAGTGCAATCAACAGAACTCAAAGACAAAAAAGAACTTTATTAGCTCTTGGTCTTAAGAAGATTGGACAAACTATAGAACATGAGGCTACTCCTAATATTTTAGGTATGGTAGCAAAAGTAAACCACTTAGTTTCTGTAGAAGAAACTAAATAATAATACTGAAAATGGATTTAAGTAATTTAAAACCTGCAGAAGGTTCAGTTAAAAATCAAGGTAAAAGAATAGGAAGAGGACAAGGTTCTGGTAAAGGTGGTACTGCGACACGTGGTCACAAAGGAGCTAAGTCAAGATCTGGTTATTCTAAGAAGGTAGGTTTCGAAGGAGGGCAAATGCCACTTCAACGTAGAGTACCTAAGTTTGGTTTTACTAACATTAATCGTATAGAGCATCAAGGTGTTAACTTGGATGTTATTCAACAATTAGTTGACGATAAGAAAATTAAAGATACTTTAGATTTTGATACTTTAGTAGGTCTTGGTTTAGCTGGTAAAAACGAGCTAGTTAAGATTTTAGGAAGAGGAGAATTAAAAGCTAAATTAAGTATCACAGCTCATAAATTTACTGCTACTGCAAAAGCTGCTATTGAAGCTGCAGGAGGAGAAGCTGTAACTTTATAAGAACAATCGAACGCATGAAATTTATAGAGACATTAAAAAATGTTTGGAAAATTGAAGAACTAAGAAATAGAATTCTAGTTACACTAGGTCTACTTTTAGTTTATCGTTTCGGAGCACAAGTAGTATTACCAGGTATTGACGCAACCCAATTAGAAAGCCTACAAACTGGAACATCAGAAGGTATTTTTGGGATATTAAATGCCTTCACTGGAGGTGCATTTGCTAATGCTTCTGTATTTGCACTTGGAATTATGCCATATATTTCTGCTTCTATTGTAGTTCAATTAATGGGAATTGCTATTCCTTATTTGCAAAAACTACAAAAAGAAGGCGCTAGTGGTCAGAAAAAGATTACTCAAATAACACGTTGGTTGACTATAGCAATATGCTTAGTTCAAGCACCAGGTTATTTAGCTAGTTTACAACCTATGTTTGGTATTCCAAACTCGGCCTTTTTATTAGGGCAAGGTGGGATGTTTTATTTCTCATCAATAGTTATATTAGTAACTGGTTGTATTTTTGCAATGTGGTTAGGTGAGAAAATAACAGATAAAGGAATTGGTAATGGTATCTCTCTATTAATTATGGTGGGTATTATTGCAACACTTCCTAAATCTTTCTTACAAAATGCTGCTTCTAGATTAGAAACGGGTAATAATGTAATGATGATTTTATTTGAAATCGTTATTTGGTTTGTTATTATTCTTCTTTCAATCTTATTAGTAATGGCAGTTCGTAAGATTGCAGTACAATATGCTAGGCGTTCAGCAACTGGAGGTTACGAGAAAAATGTATTTGGATCAAGACAATATATTCCTTTAAAGCTTAATGCTTCTGGTGTAATGCCAATCATTTTTGCTCAAGCGATTATGTTTGTTCCTGGTTTAATTGGTGGTTCATCTTTATTAAAAGATACTGCTTCTGGATTGTGGTTACAATCTAATTTCTCTGATATCTTCGGATTTTGGTATAATTTAGTATTTGCATTATTGATTATTATATTTACATATTTTTATACTGCGATTACCGTTCCTACAAATAAAATGGCTGATGATCTTAAACGAAGCGGAGGATTTATTCCAGGTATTCGTCCAGGATCAGAAACTTCTGAATATCTAGACAAAATTATGTCTCAAATAACTTTACCAGGTTCTATCTTTCTTGCATTAATAGCTGTGTTCCCAGCATTTATTGTTAAGTTACTTAACGTTCAATCTGGTTGGGCTTTATTTTTCGGAGGTACATCTTTATTAATTATGGTTGGAGTTGCAATTGACACTATGCAACAAGTAAATAGTTACTTGTTAAATAGACACTATGATGGCTTGATGAAGACTGGTAAAAACAGAAAAGCAGTAGCTTAATATTTTAACTATGGCAAAACAAGCAGCAATAGAACAAGACGGAACTATCATTGAAGCATTATCAAATGCTATGTTCCGTGTTGAATTAGAAAATGGTCATATTGTGACCGCACATATTTCGGGTAAGATGCGTATGCATTATATTAAGTTGTTACCAGGAGATAAAGTTAAATTAGAAATGAGTCCTTATGATTTAACTAAGGCTCGTATAACCTATAGATACTAATACGATGAAAGTAAGAGCATCAATTAAAAAGAGAAGTGCAGATTGTAAGATTGTGCGCAGAAAAGGTAGACTTTACGTCATTAACAAAAAGAATCCTAGATTCAAACAAAGACAAGGGTAATTATGGCAAGAATCGCAGGTGTAGACATACCAAAACAAAAAAGAGGAGTGATCTCATTAACTTATATCTACGGAGTAGGTAGAAGTAGAGCTCAAGAAATTTTAGCTGAGGCTAAAGTGGACGAAAACATCAAAGTACAAGACTGGACAGATGATCAAATTGGAGCAATCCGTGAAACTGTAGGTACTTATACTATTGAAGGTGAATTACGTTCTGAAACACAATTAAACATTAAACGTTTAATGGATATTGGTTGTTACAGAGGAATTCGTCATAGAGTTGGTTTACCTTTAAGAGGTCAACGTACTAAGAATAACTCTAGAACAAGAAAAGGAAGAAGAAAAACAGTTGCTAACAAGAAAAAAGCAACTAAATAATAAGTAGTATGGCAAAGACAAACGCTAAAAGCACAAAAAAACGTAAAGTTATTATTGACGCTGTTGGAGAAGCTCACATTACTGCTTCTTTCAACAATATCATTATTTCACTTACAAATAAAAAGGGAGATGTCATTTCATGGTCATCTGCTGGTAAGATGGGATTTAGAGGTTCTAAGAAAAACACACCTTACGCAGCACAATTAGCAGCAGAAGATGCTTCTGAAGTAGCTAAAGAAGCTGGATTAAAAAAGGTAAAGGTTTATGTTAAAGGACCTGGAAATGGTAGAGAATCTGCTATACGATCTATTCATAATGCAGGAATTGAAGTAACAGAAATAATTGATGTTACTCCATTACCACATAATGGTTGTCGTCCACCTAAAAGAAGAAGAGTATAAGTTTACTACATAGTACTTTACTTAAGCAAGAAAAAAATTAATATCGTCTGTTTATCAGATGGTATTAATTTTTTGTATAAATTTGCAAACTGAAAATTTAAAACAAGTATCAACAAAGAGATTAACGATTATCGAAGGATAAGATTTAGACCTTAATTCATAATCACTCTTAAATCAATTTAAAAATGGCAAGATATACTGGTCCTAAAACTAAAATAGCTCGTAAATTTGGTGAAGCTATATTCGGAGACGATAAGTCTTTTGAGAAAAGAAATTACCCACCAGGTCAACATGGAAACAACAGAAGACGTGGTAAAAAATCTGAGTACGCAATCCAATTAATGGAGAAGCAAAAAGCTAAATATACTTACGGTATTTTAGAGCGTCAATTCAGAAACATGTTTAAAAGAGCAACTGCAGCTCAAGGAATCACAGGTGAAGTATTACTTCAAATTTGTGAATCTAGATTAGATAATGTAGTGTTTAGAATGGGATTATCTCCTTCTAGAAGCGGAGCAAGACAACTTGTATCTCACAGACATATTACTGTTAATGGAGAGTTAGTAAACATACCTTCATACCAACTTAATGCTGGAGATGTTGTTGCTGTAAGAGAGAAGTCTAAATCTTTGGAGTCTATTGATAGATCTTTATCAAACTCTAGCAATGTATATGAGTGGATTACTTGGAATAGCGAGAAAAAGGAAGGTACTTACGTTTCTGTTCCTGCTAGAATCCAAATCCCAGAAAATATTAATGAGCAATTCATCGTAGAATTATACTCTAAATAATAAATTATTAACATTGGTGTTTAGCCAAAGGGTTTATTTGTATCTCTTCAAACTTATAAACCGCGCAACTAAATAACAATTAAAACGAAGAAAAATTATGGCAGTATTTAATTTCCAAAAGCCTGATAAGGTAATAATGATTGATTCAACTGACTTCGAAGGTAAATTCGAATTCAGACCTCTAGAACCAGGTTATGGACTAACAGTAGGAAATGCTTTAAGAAGAGTTTTATTATCTTCTCTAGAAGGGTTTGCTATCACATCTGTTAGAATAGAAAGTGTAGACCACGAATTTTCAACAATAGCAGGTGTTGTTGAAGATGTAACAGAAATTATTTTAAATCTTAAACAAGTTCGTTTTAAGCGTCAAATAGAGGATGTTGATAACGAATCTATTTCGATTTCAATTTCTGGTCAAGACAAAATTGTAGCAGGAGATTTCCAGAAATTTATTTCAGGTTTCCAAGTATTAAATACAGATCAAGTGATTTGTAACTTAGATTCTAAAGTAAATATCAACATGGAAATTACTGTTGAAAAAGGTAGAGGATATGTTCCTGCAGAAGAAAACAAAAAAGCTTCAGCACCAATAGGGACTATTTTTACTGATTCAATTTACACACCAATTAAAAATGTTAAGTACAGCATTGAGAATTATCGTGTAGAACAAAAAACGGATTACGAAAAATTAGTTTTCGAAATTCAGACTGATGGTTCTATTACGCCTCAAGATGCATTAACAGAAGCTGCAAAAACTCTGATTCACCACTTCATGTTATTCTCTGATGAGCGTATTACATTAGAAGCTGATGAGATTGCTCAAACTGAAACTTATGATGAAGAATCACTTCACATGAGACAGTTACTTAAAACTAAATTAGTAGATATGGACCTTTCTGTTCGTGCTCTAAATTGTTTAAAAGCAGCAGAGGTAGATACTTTAGGTGACTTAGTATCTTTTAATAAAAATGATTTAATGAAGTTCCGTAATTTTGGAAAGAAATCTTTAACAGAGCTTGAAGAGCTAGTAAATGTTAAAGGATTAAATTTCGGAATGGATCTTTCAAAATACAAACTAGATAAAGACTAATACATCATATTTTGCTCCTCACAAAGAGTTTGAGCAAGATGATGATTAAAAACAAATGTCATGAGACACGGAAAAAAAGTAAACCATTTAGGTAGAAAAACTGCTCACAGAAAATCAATGTTGGCAAATATGGGTTGTTCTTTAATAGAACATAAACGTATTAATACAACTGTTGCTAAAGCTAAAGCTTTAAAAGGATTTATTGAGCCATTAATCACTAAGGCTAAAGATGATACAACGCACAACAGACGTCTTGTATTTTCTAAATTACGTCAAAAAGAAGCTGTAACTGAACTTTTTAGAGATGTTGCTGCTAAAATTGGTGATCGTCCAGGTGGATATACTAGAATTATCAAGTTAGGAAACCGTTTAGGTGATAACGCTGATATGGCAATGATTGAATTAGTAGATTACAACGAAATCTACAATGCAGATAAAAAAGCTAAGAAAACTACTCGTAGAAGTCGTAGAGGTGGTAGTAGTAATACTGTTACTCCTCCAGTTGCTTCAAATGAAGAAGAATAGTTTCTTAATTTGCTGTTAAATTATTATTAAAAGAGAGATAAGCTTTATAAGTTTATCTCTTTTTTTTTACATTTAAGCAAACATATTTATATGAAACCTATCTTTTTACTTATTGCTTTTATTGTTATGACTTCGGTGTCAGCACAAGTTATTAAAAACGAAGTTTCTACAGGTCAAGCTAAACATCCTCATCTTCCTTTAGTAGATCTTAATTCTAGACTACAAGACAAATTTAATGCTGTAAACTATCAAGGTTATTATTTGGCAAATGCTAGTCTACCTGATGTTTCTGGCTCGCCATTTCCCTTTGAAGATGCTGTTATTATAATTAACACTACAGATGGTAAAGCATATAAAGTACCTAATGGTAATTATAATGCTAGTACAGATGAAGTGGTTTCTAATTTTGCTAAAGATTCTTCTTTTGTTTTTCAATCTAACACTATTAAATCTGTTAAGTTTCAAAAATATACTGCTAAGCCATATAGTGATACTACTAGTAAAATTAGTTTCTATTTTGAATTAACACCTCATGCTTCTATCAGGTTGTTAAAAAAGTATTCAGCTAAAGTTATTGATGGTCAAATTAATGTTTTAACAAAACAAAAAACGTCTTCTGATATGTTTAGTTTATCAGACAGCTATGGCATAACTATTGATGATAAAACAGTAACAGAATTTAAGCTTAACAAAAAGTCTGTTTTAAAACTATTGTCTAGTCATAAAAAGTTAATTCAAGACTTTGTTAAAAATGAAAATTTATCTTACAAGGAAGAATATGACGTTATAAGAATGCTAAATTATTATAGTGTTATTTCAAAATCAAATTAAATATAATTCACACACACACACACACACATTCAAAAAAACACACATGAAAAACTACTTATTTATTTTTACTTTATTATTATCAACCTTATCCTTTGCGCAAGGTAGTAACGGTTTTAGCTCAAACTTATCATCTGCAACTATGGATAATAGTCAGCAAAATATGTTTAATGCGGTTAATTACCAAGGTGCTTACTTAGCAAATGGTAAATCAAGCGCTGTTGTAGGATCTCCTTTTGCATTTGAGGATGCTACAATTGAAATTACTTCAAAGGAAGGTAAAGTTTATAAAGTACCAAACGGAAATTATAATGCTAAATCAAACCAAATCGTTTCAAACTTTGCCAAAGACTCTTCTTTTGTTTTTGACGCAAAAGCAATAGAGTCTGTTAAATTTGATAAGTATGTTGCTAAGATTTATAGAGATGAAGATAGTAGAGCTAAATTCTTTTTTGAGTTAACGCCACATGCTACGGTTAAGCTTTTAAAAAGATATGAAGCGATAATTAAAGATGGTCAGATTAATGTAATGACTAAGCAAAAAACATCTCCAGATAAATATGTTGTTAATGACAGTTATGCTGTTTCAAAAGATGGAGTAACTACGGAAGAGTTTAAATTGAAAAAGAAATCAATTTTAAAATTACTTGGTGACAAGAAAAAGTTAGTCGAAAAATTTGTTGACGATAATGATTTATCTTACAAAGAGGAAGCAGATGTTGTCAAGATATTTAATTATTATAGCATTAATTAAGATGCAAGACATTAAAAAAGGGTAATCTATTTTAGATTATCCTTTTTTTTATGCAATTTTGTGAAACTTTTAGAATTATGAAATATCAAAGATTAAAAAAAGCTCTGATCTTATTAGAGGATGGCACCATTTTTCATGGAAAAGCTGTTGGAAAAGAAGGAACAGCATTTGGAGAAATTTGCTTCAACACAGGAATGACTGGATATCAAGAAATTTTTACAGATCCTTCATATTTTGGTCAACTTATGGTAACAACCAATGCTCATATTGGTAACTATGGTGTTAATGATAACGAAAACGAATCGGACTCGATTAAAATTTCGGGATTAATCTGTAAAAATTTTAGTTATGATTTTTCAAGAGTTGACTCAAACGGATCTTTAGAGGACTTTCTTAATAAGCACAATTTACTTGCAATTTCAGATGTGGATACCAGAGCCTTAGTTAGCTATATTAGAGACAATGGTGTAATGAATGCTATTATATCAACAGATGTAGATAATATAGATGGTTTAAAGCAACAGTTAGCAGGTGTGCCATCTATGAGTGGACTAGAGTTAGCATCAAAAGTATCTACCAAAGAGCCATATTTTATTGGTGATGAAAATGCTCCAATCAAAATAGCTGCATTAGACATAGGTATAAAAAAGAATATTTTACGTAACCTAGTTAAAAGACAGGCTTATGTTAAAGTATTTCCTTACAATGCAACATTTGAAGATTTAAATTCATGGAATCCTGATGGATATTTCTTGTCTAATGGACCAGGTGACCCAGAACCATTGATAGAGGCTCAAGCATTAGCTAAAGAAGTCATAAAAAGAGATTTGCCATTATTTGGTATCTGCTTAGGACATCAAGTAATCGCTCTAGCTAACGGAATCTCTACTTACAAAATGCATAATGGACACAGAGGAATAAATCATCCCGTTAAAAACTTAATTACAGGTAAAGGTGAAATTACATCTCAAAACCATGGATTTGCAGTAAATAGGGAAGAGGCTGAAGCGCATCCAGACATTGAAATCACACATGTGCATTTAAACGATAATACAGTTGCAGGTTTAAAGATGAAATCTAAAAACGTGTTCTCTGTACAATATCATCCAGAAGCAAGTCCAGGACCACATGACTCATCCTATTTATTCGATCAATTTATAAGTAATATAAAAAATAATTAATATTAAAAAGACAACGATTTTAAAGTTTCGTTGTCTTTTTTATTTTACTAAAACGTTATAGATAAAATTTTATGTATTTCTATTATAAATCCTATATCTAGCTGAAAATTAAACGTTAAATTTGAAATTAATAAACTAAAATCACACACATATGAGTATTATAATTAATGTTCACGCAAGACAAATTTTTGATTCCAGAGGAAATCCAACGGTAGAAGTAGATGTTGAAACAGAAAACGGTTATGTTGGTAGAGCAGCAGTACCTTCTGGAGCTTCAACAGGAGAACATGAAGCTGTAGAGTTACGTGATGGAGGACCTAAATACATGGGTAAAGGAGTTAGTAAAGCTGTAGATAATGTAAATAATATTCTAGCTGAAGAGCTTTTAGGAGTTAATGTTTTTGAACAAAATTATGTAGATACATTAATGTGTAAAATAGATGGTACACCTAATAAATCGAAGTTAGGTGCCAATGCTATTTTAGGAGTATCTTTAGCTGTTGCTAAAGCTGCTGCTGCAGAATTAGGGATGCCATTATATAGATACATTGGAGGTGTTAGTGCAAATACATTACCAGTGCCAATGATGAATATCATTAACGGAGGATCACATAGTGATGCACCTATCGCATTTCAAGAGTTTATGGTTATGCCAGTCAAAGCCAAAAACTTTTCTCATGCATTACAAATGGGAACAGAAATTTTTCATAATCTTAAAAAAGTATTACATGACAGAGGTTTAAGTACAGCTGTAGGTGATGAAGGTGGTTTTGCACCAACTTTAGATGGTACTGAGGATGCTTTGGATACTATCGCAATAGCTGTTAAAAATGCAGGATATACGCTTGGAGACGATGTAATGATTGCTCTAGATTGTGCTGCTGCAGAATTTTATGTTAATGGAAACTACGATTATTCTAAATTTGAAGGCGAAACTGGTAAAGTACGTTCAAGTAAAGAACAAGCAGATTACTTAGCAGAATTGTCTAGAAATTACCCTATTATTTCTATTGAGGATGGTATGGATGAAAACGACTGGGAAGGTTGGAAATATTTAACTGAACAAGTTGGTGATAAAGTACAATTAGTAGGTGATGATTTATTTGTTACCAATGTAGAAAGATTATCAAGAGGAATAAAAGAAGATATTGCTAATTCTATCTTAATAAAAGTAAATCAAATTGGTACTTTAACCGAAACTATTGCTGCTGTAAATATGGCTCATAACGCAGGTTATACTTCAGTAATGTCTCATAGATCAGGAGAGACTGAGGATAATACCATTGCAGATTTAGCAGTAGCACTTAATTGTGGACAGATAAAAACAGGTTCTGCATCGCGTAGTGATCGTATGGCTAAATACAACCAATTACTTCGTATTGAAGAAGAATTAGGAGAAGTAGCATACTATCCAAAAGATAAAGCATTCAAGATTAAAAGATAAGTAATTTACTATTCTAAATACAAAGCCTTTCAGCGTAAGTTGAAAGGCTTTTTTAGTTTTATTCATATTGATAAATTAAACCTATATTAAAATTGTTAAAACCATTATAAATACCCTTTCTAAATCGTTATAGTTTTTGTAAATTTACAATTCTAATAAACATACATTAAATCAATATACATGTCAAATAAAGCAACGCTTGAAATTAATGGAGAAAAACACGAATTTCCCTTAATTGTAGGTACTGAAAATGAAATAGGAATAGATATCAAAAATCTTAGAGCTGTTACAGGTGGTGTGACAACTATTGATCCAGGTTATAAAAATACAGGATCATGTGAGAGTGCTATTACTTTTTTAGATGGAGAAAAAGGAATTTTAAGATACAGAGGTTATTCTATTGAAGAATTAGCTGAAAAAGCAGATTTCCTTGAGGTAGCGTTTTTATTAATTTTTGGTGAATTACCAACTAAAGAGCAACTTAGTAAATTTGAAAAAGATATTAAGGAGCAGTCAGTTGTTGATGACGATGTAAAGAAAATTTTAGATGCATTTCCTAAGTCAGCACATCCAATGGGTGTCCTTTCTTCTTTAACAAGTGCTTTAACAGCATTTAACCCTTCATCGGTAAACGTAGACTCAGAAGAGGATATGTACAATACTGTATGTAAAATTATGGGTAAATTTCCGGTGTTAGTAGCATGGACAATGCGTAAGCAAAAAGGTTTACCATTAGATTATGGAGATGATAACTTAGGCTATGTTGAAAACATCCTTAAAATGATGTTTAAAAAACCTAATCAGGACTATACACAAAATCCAATCCTAGTTAATGCTTTAGATAAGTTATTAATTTTACATGCAGATCATGAGCAAAACTGTTCTACATCTACAGTTAGAATAGTAGGATCATCTCACGCAGGTTTATTTGCATCTTTATCTTCAGGTATTTCAGCACTTTGGGGACCATTACATGGTGGAGCAAACCAAGCAGTTTTAGAGATGCTTGAAGCAATTAAGGAAGATGGTGGAGACACTAAAAAATATATGGCTAAAGCTAAGGATAAAGAAGATCCTTTCCGTTTAATGGGCTTTGGACACAGGGTATATAAAAACTTTGATCCAAGAGCAAAAATCATTAAAAAAGCTGCTGATGAAGTTTTAGGAGATTTAGGAATCGATGATCCTGTATTAGATATTGCTAAAGGATTAGCAGAAGAAGCTTTAAGCGATTCATATTTTGTAGATCGTAAATTATATCCTAACGTAGATTTCTATTCTGGTATTATTTATAGAGGTATGGGAATCCCAACAGAAATGTTTACCGTTATGTTCGCTTTAGGACGTTTACCAGGTTGGATTGCACAATGGAAAGAAATGCGTAACCGTAAGGAGCCAATTGGACGTCCAAGACAAATATATATTGGAGAAAACTTAAGGTCTTTCAAATCAATTTCTGAAAGATAGATTTCAATTATTAATATTAAAAAAAGCTTCATAAATCATTATGGAGCTTTTTTATATCTTTACTTTATGTTAAAACTAAACGTAAAAAACGAAACCTCTAGATTAAGAGCAGTCGTTTTAGGAACAGCAGTTAGTAATGGTCCAACACCAAAACTAGAAGAAGCATACGACCCAAAATCGTATTTGCATATCAAAGCAGGTACTTACCCAATTGAAGCAGATATGGTCAATGAAATGGAGTCTGTAGCTAAGATTTTTGAAAAATACGATGTAAAAGTTTACAGACCAGAATTAATAAAGGATTGCAATCAGATTTTTGCTAGAGATATTGCTTTTGTAATTGATGATGTTTTTATAAAAGCAAACATACTACCCGAAAGAGAAAATGAATTAGATGCTATTCAATACTTAATTGATACAATAGATCCTAAAAAAGTGATACGTCCACCAGTGGAAGTACACATTGAAGGAGGAGACGTAATGCTATGCAACGACTATATCTTTATTGGAACTTATAGAGGTGACGATTATTCAGACTATATCGTAGCTAGAACAAATCAAGCAGGAGTAGATTATATAACACAACAGTTTCCGCATAAAAAAGTTAAAAGTTTTGATTTAAATAAATCGCAAACCAATGCTTATGATAATGCATTGCATTTAGATTGTTGTTTTCAACCAATAGGTACTAATAAAGCAATTTTACATAAAGAAGGTTTTAGAGACCAAACTGAGTATGAATGGTTGTTAGATTACTTTGGAAAAGACAATTGTTTTATTATTTCTAAAGAAGAAATGTTTAACATGAATAGTAATATTTTTAGTATTTCTGAAGACGTTATTATTTCAGAAAAAAACTTTACTAGACTTAATACTTGGTTGCGCGACAAAGGATTTACAGTGGAAGAAGTGCCTTATGCTGAAATAGCAAAACAAGAAGGTTTGTTGCGATGTAGCACAATGCCTTTAATTAGGGATTAAACTAAAATATTTATAAATAAAAAGCCTCCTTAAATAAAGAGGCTTTTTTTTTGTCAATTTTTTATGGATTTGTAGACCATAATGCAGCGCTTTTAAGCATTGCTCTTCTAGGTAGTTTTAGTCCAGCTACAATTAACTCTGCAAAATCATCGGGTTGTAAAACACTGTCTTCAGAGTTTTTATCTGCGATACCTAAATTAATAGACATATCAGATGCAATTGTACTTGGAGTTAAAGTGCAAACTCTAATATTGTTTTTTCTTACCTCTTTCATTAAAGACTCTGACATGCCAATCACAGCAAATTTTGATGCAGAATAAGCAGATGTATTAGCATTACCATTTAATCCAGCAGTTGATGATATATTAATAATATCTCCTTCGTTTTGGTTTATTAAATATGGTAAAACCTCTTTAGTTACGTAGTACATTCCCATAACATTGGTTTGAATAATTTTACTCCATTGGTCAACTTCCATATCATTTAAAGACCCAAAAGCAGCTATTCCTGCATTATTTACTAAAATGTCTACTTTTCCTAATTGGTCTATAATAGTTTTTATTCCGTCTTTAACAGCCTCGTAATTACCTACATCAAAAACAGCATAAATTGCATGGACACCTAATGCTTTTAATTGGGTAACGGTTTCTTGTAAGTCTGCTTCATTTCTTCCAGTAATTGCAACATCAATCCCTTCTTTAGCAAAAGCAATAGCAGTAGCTTTACCTAAACCTTTACTTCCTCCTGTAATTATTGCTTTTCTATTTTTTAAATGTTCCATAATTGTTTTAGTATCTATATGTTTTTATAATGTTTATCTAGCCTCATAAAATTATAGAGACTATTATAAGAGTTAACGAAATTATAGGATTTTTTTCAGAAAGTCAAACTAAAACGAAACTCTAAAACTAAGATTTGGTGTTATCCCTAATGATGTGTTTTCAATAGTAGTGACTTGATTATTATCAATAGTATAATAGGTATTTAGTATATTTTCTCTGTTAAGAATATTCCATACCGACGCTCCAATAACAGCTTTATTTTCGCCTAATTTAAATTGATATGTAGCAGATAGGTCTGCTCTAATATAGGAGCTTAACCTACTACTGTTTGGTGCATTATAATTAATAGTGTTATTAATAATAGGCGTATTGTCATTGACTTGCGTGTAAGGTTTACCAGAATGCCAATTGACACCAAAAGCTAATTTTAGTTGTTGCCAACTATACGTACTACCATAATTAATTTGATGTTTTATATCAAAATTACTAGGGAAAGCGTTACTGTTATTTAAGTCTTTAAACGTATAATTATTATTGCTATAACTATAGCCTATCCACGTACTAAAACGGTTAATTTGTTTGTTAACTAATACATCAATACCCTTAACATCATAACCTCCATTAACATTAATAAATTGATATTGATTTTGCAATCCTTGACTTCGGGTAGTCACGCCATTAACCGTTTTATAATAGCCTTCAATACTTAATAATAATTTGTTTTTATTATAAGTTAGCCCTAAACCTAATTGCTTACTTTTTTGAATTGGAATGGTATTATTGTTAGCCAAAACCCATCGACGCTTTTCTACACCTAAAAAGTCGTTTTGTAAATCTATTAACTGTGAAGTGGTTTGACTTTTATATTCACCTGAAAGTTCGGCTCTAAAATGTTTTAAAAAGCGTTGACTAATATGTAACCTTGGTTCTAACACACCTATTTTAAAATTTTTGAAGTAATTATGACGAAACCCTAGTTTAATTAAAGATTTTTTGTTTTTGGATTGTAATATCGTTTCGGCATAGACACTATGTGCTGTTAAGTTTCGCTTTAGGTTAACATCTAAAAAAGAGTCATTTGTTTCTTCTAAATTACTTACCGAAACTTCGTTAAATTGATAACCTACATTAATTGAAAAATAGGTATTAAAATCATAGTAAGCATCAATATTAAAACCAGTATCAACTACTTTATTTTCTTGTATTAAACGTTGGTTATTTGCCATATCATAATCCGAAGATCTTAAATCGTAATTTGAGTAATACCCTTTAATTGTGGTGTTGAATTTGTTATTCCAAATATGTTGATATTGTATAGCAGATGCTCTGTTTTGTTGTTTTAGTTGATTACTGTTATTTACTGAGGCATCACTATTTGAGGACTCCTCAAAATCTAATTGATTAAATACATTTAATAATGTAAAACGTAATTTATCTTTTTCTGTAATATTGTGTAAGAGTTTTAATGAGATATCACTAAACCTAAAGGTTTGATTGTCTTTAAACGAATGTTCTGTGTTAGACACTTCAGAGTCCTGAAACACACGTTTAAAATATTGATTATACGTTGGTGTATTTAGTATATCAGTAATAGCGCGTCTAGTTGCTAATTGTAGTTGTGTTTTTGGTGTTAATGGTATAATAGCAAAACCATCTGCAGTAATCATATTTATGCCTATTCCAGCGCTAAAATCGGCATCTATATTATCCGATAATTTCATGTCAATCATACTACTAATTCCGTCACCAAATCGCGCGCTTGTTCCATTTTTTATTACAGAGACATGTTTTGTTAAATACGGATTAAAAGCCGAGATTAATCCAAAAAAGTGTCCTGATTGATACATTTTTATTCCATCATATAAAATAAGGTTTTGATCATGTGTTCCTCCTCTAACATTAATATTAGATACGGTTTCATCTACACTTAAAACACCAGGTATGGCTTGTATGGTTTGTAATATATCAGGTTCAATTAAACCAGGTAAAATTTCAAAGGATTTTGGTGATATGGTTATATGACCAGATTTGTTTTTGTTAATACCAGTGGTTAAGTAATTAGAGATAGTAATTTCGTCTAATTTTTGAAAAGAAAAACCATTTATATTGCCTGTAACGGTAATAAAATGGTCGTCTAATTTGTTGAATTTTATATCAGTTTGGAGTTCTATTTTTGATAACATATCATCCAAAGAATCCTTGCTATCAAACGTCACAAAAACACCCTTAATTACTTTGTCTGCATAAGAAAAACTAACTTTATACTGATACTCTATTGTAGATAGGACATCCAATAAAGGTAGTTTTTTAGTTTGGGCATAAAAAGAAAAGCTAAAGGCTAATGCAATAATTAATAATAGAGTCTTTTTTAACGATTTATTCACGCGTTAAAATAATGGTTTTGTTAACTTTTTTATAGCGTAATTGTAGTGGTTGTGTTATGGACTGTAATGCAATATTAATGTCATTGTGTGTAAACTTACCCGAAAACAATTCGTCTTGTTTAATCGTTTTAGCATCAATCTTTACATTATACTGTCTTTCAAACTCGTCTAAAACTTCGCTTAAAGGTACGCTAATAAAACTACTTAGACTGTTTAGCCAATCTGGTTTTTTTGCATTTAAAGTTAACCGCTCAATAGGCTTATTGTTAATTATTAAAAAGGAATCTCCTGCTTTTAATTTTGTTTCAGCACTGTTAAAAGTCACATTAACTATGCCTTCATAGCAGGTAACTTCAAAATAATTTTGACGTTGCTTAACATTAAATTCTGTTCCCAAAACGGTTACTATTCCTGATGTTGTAACAACATTAAAGGAGCTTCCTTTTTTAACTTTAAAAAAGGCTTCGCCTTCTAATTTAAGACTGCGTGTATTGTTTGCCCATTGTTTTGGATTATAGGTGATTTTAGATAACGCATTTAAATTAACTTCAGAGTGGTCAGGTAGTTGGATTAATGACTTTTCTGCATAATATGTATTAATAGTGGTGTCTAACGTTGTGGTATAATAATAGGCGCCAAAACATATTGCTAAAATAGCTGCAATTTTAAGAAAAGGAGATAGCCAATTAGTTTGTCTTTTTGGTGGTTGTTCAATACTGGTAAGAATTGTTTTTAAAGCCTGGTCAGTGTTAAACTCTGGCGCTTTAAACCCTTGACTGTAATTAGATAATTTTACTATAGCCTCATAGTCCTCAAGCGCTTTAAACGCTTCAAGTTCTTGAGGAGTTAGGTCGTTGTCCAACCATTTTAATATTAGTACTTCTTTATTCATAACTTTAATCTAACTATATAACAAGACCATCCGGAAAATTCCTACCCTTAGGTAAAAAAATAAAATTTATAACCCATCTATCTCTTGTCTTAATTTTTTTAAGGCACCATAAATGCGTTTTTCTACAGCTTTGGTACTAATGTCCAAAAGTGCAGCAATTTCTTTAAAACGTTTACCTTCTACACGATTCATTAAAAAGGCAATCCGTTGAGCCTCAGTTAAATTAGCTATAGCTTTTTCTAGCTTTTTACGGTATTCATCTTCCTCCATTAAAAATTCTGGAGATACATTTGTTTGATGTGTTGTTTTTGTCTGTTGGTGTTTTAGGACTACTTTTTGGTGTGCAACCTCATTTAGCATTAAGTTGTTTGCAATTGTAAAAACATAACTTTTAGCTTTCTCAGGACTTACTTTTTTACAATTTTCCCAAAGCTTTATAAAGGCTTCTTGGGTTTTGTCTTCGGGATTTAAACGGTCTCCAAACTTGAAATATAAAAAGCTATGTAAGCTTTTTGAGTGCTTTTTAAAAAATGCCTCGAATCGGGATTTATCACAAATATTTTTATATAACTGTTTTGACATAATTTTATTAAAGTACTACAAAATAGGACTATTTTTTTTGATAATTAGGTAGGTATTTTAAATAAACAACTGTTTTATACTTGAAACCATGTAAAACATATACTGACTACTAGTGTATTAAAAATGTAATATTAATGAAAATTAAACAACCTCTTTTTGGAATATTACTAGTGTTTGGCTTGTTTTTTAATTGTCAAAATGAAACTATTAATAGTGTTGATCAGCAAAGTGAAACACTTGAATATAACTCTACATTATTCAATTTAATTAGCACAATTGCATTGGATGAAGACATTAATTGTATGGATTTTGAATATCCATTGACTGTTTCCATTTATGATGCAGATTTCCAGTTAGCAGATATCGTAACTATAGATAATGATGACGCATTATATTTATTTTTGCAAACTTTAGACACCTCTATTGTCGCTAGTTTAAACTTTCCTATCACCATGGTTTTACCTGATGAGCAACAAATTGTAGTAAATTCTAATCAAGCCTTACAATCTATTATAACCTTAGAAGGTAGTAGTTGCGACAGTGTAAATTCTTGTACCCAAACAGCTATAGCCAATTATTTAATGGATTGTAATCAGTTGCCAACAATAAATGGGCTTTCACCTAACTTGACCCATTTTAATTTTCAGGAAGATAATAACATAACTGTTTTATATGAAGGCGATATGTTATTTAATGGTGCTTGGGATATTTCGACTATTGATGGGAATGTGTATGTGTTGATTACAATTAGCGGATTAGACAATTATAATGGACAGTGGGAAGTCGTACAATGTGAATCTGAACAATTAGTTTTAGAACAGGAAGATTTAGAACTAATATTGACCCAAAATTGCAGTTCTAACCCATTTAGCTGTTTTGAAGATATAAATCTCACTATTTGTGATGCGGATGGAGATTTAATAGAGACGTTTAATTTAGATGAATTTTATCAAGATTGCGATCAAAGTAATGTTGGTATTAGTTATCATATATCTTATGATGATGCTGTTAATAACGCTAATTCATTGACATCGACCTTTACAAATGTTACAAATCCGCAGACCATTTATGTTAGGGTAGCGCAATATAGTAATCCAGATATATATCAAATATTTACAATAGTTATAACGGTTGAAGACTGCACATAATTAAATAATCACATAATTATATTATAGTCATTAGATAGTCTAACTATTAAAAATTTAGTTTTAGTTAAGTTAATTATTATCATGTTTAAAAGGTTGCTAATTTTAGTAGCCTTTTTTTATGGAATTATTTATATATGAAACTTCGTAAATACGCTTCAAATTGCTATTTTTGTGCTTCTTAAAAACAGAAAAAATTATGTTTAATAATTTAAGCGAAAAGTTAGATAAAGCGTTACACGTACTAAAAGGACATGGTAGCATTACAGAAGTAAACGTTGCCGAAACCCTAAAAGAAGTACGTAGAGCACTTTTAGATGCCGATGTTAACTTTAAAATTGCTAAAGAATTTACTAATAGAGTAAAAGAAAAAGCACTAGGTCAAAACGTATTAACAACGTTACAACCAGGACAATTAATGGTTAAAATCGTTAAAGACGAATTAACTGAGCTAATGGGAGGAGATGTAGAAGGCATAAACATGTCTGGTACGCCAACTATTATATTAATGTCTGGTTTACAAGGGTCTGGTAAAACTACTTTTTCAGGTAAATTAGCCAACTTTTTAAAAACCAAAAAAACTAAAAAACCTTTATTAGTAGCCTGTGACGTTTATCGTCCAGCAGCTGTAGATCAATTACATGTTGTAGGAGATCAAATAAAAGTGGATGTTTATAGTGATAAAGGAAACACAGATCCAGTAGCTATTGCACAAGCAGGTATTGCACATGCAAAGCAAAATGGACATAACGTCGTTATAATTGATACAGCTGGTCGTTTAGCTGTGGATGAAGCGATGATGAAAGAAATTTCTAACATTCACAAAGCAATACAACCACAAGAAACATTATTTGTAGTAGACTCCATGACAGGTCAAGATGCTGTAAATACAGCAAAAGCCTTTAATGATGTTTTAAACTTTGATGGTGTTATCTTAACAAAATTAGATGGTGATACACGTGGTGGAGCAGCAATATCTATTAAATCTGTAGTAAATAAACCAATTAAGTTTATTGGTACAGGAGAGAAGATGGAAGCGATTGACGTATTCTATCCTTCTCGTATGGCAGATCGTATTCTTGGAATGGGAGATGTTGTATCTTTAGTAGAGCGTGCTCAGGAACAATTTGATGAGGTAGAAGCTAGAAAATTACAAAAGAAAATCGCTAAAAATCAATTTGGTTTTGACGACTTCTTAAAGCAAATTCAGCAAATCAAGAAAATGGGTAACATGAAAGACCTTATTGGAATGATTCCTGGTGCTGGAAAAATGATGAAAGATATAGATATTGACGACGATGCCTTTAAAGGTATTGAAGCCATTATCCATTCCATGACTGTAAAAGAAAGAACAAATCCTTCTATTATCGATGCAAGTCGTAAAAAACGAATTGGTAAAGGATCAGGTACTTCTGTACAAGAAGTAAACCAATTACTTAAGCAATTTAATCAGATGAGCAAGATGATGAAAATGATGCAAGGAGGAAAAGGAAAAGCAATGATGCAAGCTATGAAAAACATGAGGTAACTCATGTTTTTTTATTTACAATAAATTCAAAACACAAAGCAACCAACAATGACAATTCTAGACGGAAAAAAAGTTAGTAACGACATTAAAAACGAAATCAAAGCTGAAGTCGATAAGATGAAAGCTAATGGCGAGAAAGTGCCACATCTTGCTGCAGTAATAGTAGGTAACGATGGTGCAAGTTTGACTTACGTTGGTAGTAAAGTTAGAGCTTGCGAGCGTGTAGGGTTTGAGTCTACAATGGTTAGATTGTCTAATACAACCAGTGAAGTTGAATTGTTAGATAAAATTGACGAGCTTAATAATAATCCTGATATTGATGGCTTTATTATTCAGTTACCATTACCAGACCAAATAGATACACAAAAAGTATTAATGGCTGTGCATCCAGATAAGGATGTTGATGGGTTTCATCCCATGAATTTTGGTAAAATGGCATTAGACATGTCTACCTTTATTCCAGCAACACCATTTGGTATTTTAGAGCTATTAGATAGATATAACGTAGACACTAAAGGTAAGCACACAGTGGTTATTGGTCGTTCTCATATTGTAGGTCGTCCAATGAGTATTTTAATGGGTCGTAAAGGGTTTCCTGGTAACAGTACAGTAACCTTAACACATAGTCACACTAAAAATATTACACAAATTACAAGTCAAGCAGACATTATAATTTCTGCGTTAGGTGTACCAAACTTTTTAAAAGCAGAAATGGTAAAAGATGATGCTGTTATTATTGATGTAGGTATTACTAGAGTACCTGACGACACTAAAGAAAGAGGTTACCGTATTACTGGTGATGTTGATTTTGAAAATGTTAGTAAAAAAGCTAGTCACATTACACCTGTTCCTGGTGGAGTAGGACCAATGACTATAGCCATGTTATTAAAAAACACCTTATTAGCTAGAGAACGTCACAGAAAATCTAATAAAAATTAATTACTTATTTTTAAACCTGAAATTAATCATTTCAGGTTTTTTTATGCAAATACTATCTCGTGTTCAGTTTGGAAGTTTAGAGCATCTTCTGCCAATAATTGTGGCTGTAATTTTGTGTTGGTTTTTATTTTATCTAATCAAAACACAATCAAATCATCTAAAGTTTAAAGTATTTAAAGGCTTAGGTATTTTTGTGTCTGGTTTTATGGCTATTTTTCACTTGTATAAAATTGGACAAGGTGGTTACAGTTTACAAACAGATTTACCCTTGTTTTTATGTAGCTTTATGGCTTTGTTTATTTTTATATTCACTTTTACAAGACGGTTTTTACTCTTCGAAATCTTATTTTTTTGGACTATAGTAGGTACATCTCAAGGCGTTATTACACCAGATATTGAGGTAGGTTTTCCTAGTTATGATTATGTAAGGTATTGGATCGTTCATCTTGGACTTTTAACAATTATAGCCTATGCTATAGTGGTCTTAAAAATGCGACCAAAATTTAAAAGTGTATTTAAATCTTTTGTAGTACTGCAGGTTTATGTTTTGATAATTATGGTAATTAACTACCTGTTGGATGCCAACTATTCTTATTTAAATAATAAACCACTTTCTGGATCAGTATTGGATTTGTTGGGTGATTGGCCAAACTATGTAATTATAGTCCAATTAGCTTTATTACCATTGTTTTTGCTTATTTACTTGCCTTTTTTTTGGTCTAATAAATATTATAAGACAAAAAACAACAATAACAACATATATTAATATTACTATTGATTATGGGCACACAATATGGTGTAGCACAAAACAATGAACTGACTATCGAGGAATTTGAATCAATAGAAATTAGTGATGTATTATTTACTGATATTAAAAACACTAATGGAGATGAGACGTTGTTAACAAACGTATTGGGTCCTAATATTACTTTTATTGACAATAATGATGATTCAAATGGAGAAGGAACAAAAAAAGTATTGGTTAATTCAGATTTAGAATTTGTTTTTACTAATATAAACTCAGATGAATTTAATCCCGAGTTATTCTATATAAAAACGGATACTATTAAAATAAAAAATATTAGCATAAGTATAAATAATCACTATTCTATTTTAGGAAGTCCAATTCAAATTAGAAATAATAATGATGGCACAAAATCTATTATATACACTAAACTGTCTGGTGATTGTTGTGCATTTGTTTTAGAAACAAACGAGTCTGGATTTATAACAAAAATCGAATGTTTTGTTTGGACTTAAAATACTAACCACATCAATAATTAAAAAAAAGACTGACAATTTTTATAGTCAGTCTTGGAAGGAGTTAGTAAAAAAAAGACCTCACAGTTTTTAAAATCTGTAAGGTCTAAATTTTATGATACTAGTTGGGTTTGCCTAAACTAAACCCAGTGAAAGTTACTTTGCAAACAACTGTGACTGATCTCTAAATGTTTTAAACTCTAAAGCATTACCAGAAGGGTCTTTAAAAAACATGGTTTTTTGCTCGCCAACTAAACCTTCAAATCTTACATAAGGTTCAATAATAAACTGAATATTTTTGTTTTTTAAGTGTGCTTCAAATTCCGCGAAAGCGTCCCAATCTAAAACCACACCAAAATGTGGTACTGGTACTTGTTTACCATCCACTTGGTTAGCAGCTTCAACGTCGTTAGTTTTAGCTTTATAATGAATTACTAATTGGTGACCAAAAAAGTTAAAGTCTACCCAATGGTCACTACTTCTTCCTTCTTCGCAGTTTAAAACATCTCTGTAAAACTCGCGACAGTCCTGTAAATTGTGAACAGGAATAGCTAAATGAAAAGGTGATACTCTACTCATTATTTAATGGTCTTTGCGTCTGTTTCTTATTGGTCGCTCACGATTAGGTCGCTCTCCTTTAAACGATTCTCTACTTGGTTGATCTTTTGGTTTGGCTCTGTCTTTAGTTGGTGCCTCTTTAATAGGTCTACTAGGTCTAGAGGGATTGTCTTTTGCTGTTTTAGCTTCGTGTATCTTGGTCGAATCCTCTAAAAGCAAGTGCAATGTTTTTAGCTCTTTTTCTGTAAATTCTCTGTATTCTCCAACAGGAACATCCAATTTAATATTCATGATTCTAACACGTCTTAATGAGGTTACTTCATAAGTTAGATACTCGCACATACGTCTAATCTGTCTATTTAAACCTTGTGTTAAAATAATACTGAAGGTATGCGAGTCTATTTTTTTAACCGAACATTTTTTAGTCGTACGATCTAAATCTTCTAGATAAATACCACTTGCCATTCTGTTTATAAAGGTTTGTGATATTGGTTTGTCTACAGTAACAATATACTCTTTGTCATGATTGTTACTAGCACGTAAAATTTTGTTTACAATATCACCATCGTCGGTCATAAAAATTAATCCATCACTTAACTTATCTAAACGTCCAATAGGAAAAATACGTTTTGGATAGTTTATGTAATCTATAATATTGTCTTTTTCAACAGAGGTATCTGTAGTACATACAATACCTACAGGTTTGTTAAAAGCAAGGTAAATTGGCTTGTCAGTATTGTTTTTAATAATTTCACCATCTACAGCAACAACATCATTTGGACTTACTTTTGTGCCCATTTCTGGTACAACGCCATTAATTGTAACACGTCCAGCATCAATTAATTTATCACCTTCACGACGCGAGCAAAAACCAGCTTCGCTAAGGTATTTATTAAGTCTTGTTAATTTTTCTTCCAAAATATATTATGCTTTAATAAAATTAATAACAGCTTTGTTTACGCTATCATCACGTAATCCATGACCAAAACCATCTGTAGTTAGTAATGTTGAATTTTTAAAGTTAGATGAAATTAGCTCAGCCTCATCATATTGTATAATCTTATCACCTTTATCGTGGATGATAAGTCCTTCTAAATTAATTTCTTTTGAAAATTTAGCTGCCGAGAAATGTGAAGGCATATAATTAAAACGTTCTAAAACTAGCTGATTTAGTCCATTTTCAATGCGCTTATTAAACCCTAACATGTTAACATAGTTTTTAAAAACATTTGTAAACTCTGAAGGTGCGCCAAGCAAAATCATTTTTTGTAAAGCGTCATTTTGGTATTTATGTTGAAAAAACACAGATGCCATTCCACCAACTGAATGTCCAACAATTACGTTAGCCTTGTAATGTTTTGCAACAACATTTAAAAACTCGGAATACAAAATAGCATTAAACTGCGTACCACTAGATTTACCATGAGCAGGACCATCTAAAGACACGACATTGTAATCTAAATCCTGTAAAGCTTCGACTAATTTTTTCCATCTAAAAGTATTGCTTTCCCAACCATGTGCAAGTAAGATGGTTTTTTTTGTACCTACCCAGTGGTAAGTTTGTATGGTGTGGTCTTGATAGTTTAAAGTGTATTGGTTAGCTGTATTTAAAAATGGTTGATGTTTGTCTTTAAAACGTCCTTGTCTAGGTGTTGCAAAAATATCTAATGCTTTTGCGCTAGCAAATTTAGGAGCAACATAACTAACCGCATTTAAACCGTTACCAATTATTTTAGGAAGTACTTTTGCGATTTTCTTTTTCATTTTTTTAGTCTTCTCTGTTTACCAAATCCATTGAAAATGCTGGAGTACAAATTGCAATATACTCGCAAGCAATTGTAAAAGGATTGGAGTATTGTACACGAGTATTTTTTTTAATTTTAATGGATTGTCCAGCTTCAAGGATTATTTCTTCGCCATCAATAATAAACTGTTTTTTACCTTTAATAATATAGGTATACTCATCAAAAGCTGGTGTTTGAAAAGGTTCACTCCAACCTGCTGGAGCAATCATATGTGCTATACTAATATCTTTATTACCATCTGTGGCTAACCCAAAGTGCTCTTCAATAACTTTACCATCAGTTGTTGGTACAACAAATGGGCTGTTTTGGATTTTATATTTTTTGTCTTTCATTTTAAAAATTATAATTACTTAATAAACAATAATTAAGATTAATATCAAAAATATTAACCTGAATTTATAGTTTAGGTTGCTTATTTATAGGTTATTAACTTAATGAATGGATTAAGTCTTAGACTCATATTTAACTATAATGTATTCAATAGTTTTAACGTCCTGAATAGATAATAGTCTTCTGTCTATTAAAAAATCATTTTGATTATCAGAGACTAATTTTAATCCATAATCATTTCGATTAACTCTATTTAATTCATTTAAATCAAAAGATTTAGCAAACCAACCAACGGTTTTAATAGTATCGTCCTCTATTTTATATAAATCTCTTTTATCAAAAAAATAAGAATACAAATAAAATATTACCATAGGTATGGCTAATAATTGTAGTACATAGTTTTTGTGATTTTCAATTAAAAAGAAAGATAATCCAAATACCATCCAAAGTACAGCAGACAAAATATCTGCTTTTCTTTTTTTTACATTTTTGAATTCCATTTTATGTAAGACCTACCAACCTAAAATAAAGTGTTTAATCTTAGCGGTTTCTGGTATGTTTGCTTCCTCTATTTTTTTGTTCATATCAAATCTAAACTCTGATGGTAATTCATTTTTATCAATTAAGAAAAACGCATCGCTTTCTTTAACAAAAACGGAAGCACTTTTAAATGAATTTTGAATGCTTGTAATAGTATATTTTGCTTTAATATCTCCAAAAGTACTATTGCTAGTTATCCCTTTGTCTGTTTTAAATCTCGAGTCTTTTATCTTGATACTAGAGATTGTAGCAGTAGAGTCTAATGCTTGTTTTGGTGTTATGCTTAATAGGTGTTTACCTCCTTTTTCGTAAATTTCAATAGTATTTAAAGCACCTGTAAACTCGTCTCCAGCAATTGGACTTATTACTGAGTCGTTGATAAAGATAGTTTTTAAATCCTTGACTTGAGTTGAGTCTGTTAATAATCCAATATTTTGGTTTTGCACTAAATATGGATCTGCAGCTTTGTTACATGACGTTACTAGCACAGCTAAAAGACCTAAAGTTACTATTGTTTTTTTCATTGAGGTTATATTGGTTTTGTTTCCGCTTAAGCGAAATTATTTTGTTTGTTATTCTTTTTATAAAAGTGATTATTTCATCACGCGTTTTAAAATTCCAAAAACGCTTCTAATAAATGTAGCACTTGTTAATACTTTGATAATTGGGTTTTGTGCAGTGCTGCGTCTTCTTGTGGTTGTTGATCTAGATTGTTTTTCAGCTTTTTCTTTTTCAACTTTTTTGTCTTCTTCAAGTTGTAAGGCTTCAGCAGCTTCTATTTTTTTATTTAAAAGCTCATAAGCGCTTTCACGATCTATGGTTTCGTTATATTTTAAAACTAACTTGGAGTCGTCCAATAAGTTTTGCAACTCGACGTCTGTTAACACATCCATTCTACTCATTGGTGCACGCATCATTGTGGCAGCTAATGGTGTTGGTCTTCCTTTTTCATCTAAAGCAGACACTAACGCTTCTCCAGTACCTAATGAGGTTAATACATCTGCTGTATCATAGTATGCAGTATCTGGATAGTTTTGTGCTGTTAACTTTATGGCTTTTCTGTCTTTTGCTGTAAAGGCACGCAAAGCATGTTGGATTTTTAACCCTAATTGACTTAAAACTCCTTCTGGTACATCTGTTGGGTTTTGTGTTACAAAGTATAACCCAACACCTTTACTACGTATTAGTTTAACAATGCTTTCTATTTGATTTAATAAGGCTTTTGAAGCTTCGTTAAATATCAAATGCGCTTCATCAATAAACATGATTAATTCTGGTTTTCCAGAGTCACCTTGTTCTGGTAAAGTCTCATATATTTCGGCCAATAAACTTAACATAAATGTCGAGAATAATTTTGGTCTGTCTTGTATGTCTGTAAGTCTAATAATGTTTATGTAACCACGACCATCTCTAGTGGTGCGTAATAAATCTTCGACCTCAAAACTTTTTTCGCCAAAAAATAAATCACCTCCTTGTTGCTCAATCTCGATAACTTTTCTTAAAATCGCTCCTGTTGATGCCGAAGAGATGCGACCATACTCGTCCTGAAATTCTTCTTTACCTTCATTAGTGCAATATTGTAATATTTTTTTAAAATCTTTTAAATCTAACAAGGGTAGTTTGTTGTCGTCACAATATTTAAAAATAACTGCTACAACGCCAGATTGCGTGTCTGTAAGATCCAAAATTCTAGATAGTAAAACAGGACCAAACTCGCTAACAGTTGCACGTAATCTTACACCATTTTGTTCGGATAAACTCATGATTTCAACAGGAAATCCTTTTGCTTCAAATGGTAAACCTATTTTTGCATGACGTTCGTCAATTTTGGCATGTCCAGGACTAGGTTGTGCGATACCACTTAAATCTCCTTTAATATCCATAAGTAAGACCGGAATCCCTTTATCACTAAGGTTTTCTGCCAACACTTGTAACGTTTTAGTTTTACCAGTTCCAGTTGCACCAGCTATCAAACCATGCCTATTCATAGTTTTTAATGGTACGTTTACAAAAGCATCTTTTATAGTTTGACCATCTAACATTGCCGAACCTAACGTTATGTAGTCGCCTTTACAGGTATTTCCTTCTGTGATATGATTAAAAAATTCGTCTTGTCTACTCATTCTAAAAATATTTGATGTAAAAATACTAATCTTAGCGTAAATCATTGAAAACTTTCAACTTTAAATGCTTAAATTTTCCATTAGATAAGATTATATTTGCAAGCTATGAAGCAAGAGACACAAGATTTAGTTAACAAAGGATTAATGTTGCCTTTAATGGAAGAGTTTTACACTATCCAAGGGGAAGGTTTCCATAAAGGAACTGCTGCTTATTTTATAAGAATTGGTGGTTGCGATGTTGGTTGTCATTGGTGCGATGTTAAAGAAAGTTGGAATGCAGATTTACATCCTCCAACTAGTACAGATGTAATAGTTGCCAATGCTAAAAAGTATAGCGATACTGTAGTAGTAACAGGAGGAGAACCGTTAACTTGGGATATGACAGCATTAACCGATAAGCTTAAGGCTGAAGGTTGTAAAATCCATATTGAAACTTCTGGTGCTTATGAGTTAACTGGTCAATGGGATTGGATTTGCTTGTCTCCAAAAAAAATGAAACTGCCTACTCAAGGTGTTTATGATAAGGCACATGAGTTAAAATGTATTATCTATAATAAAGATGACTTTAAGTTTGCGGAAGCGCAAGCAGCTAAAGTTAATGGAGATTGTATTTTATATTTACAACCAGAATGGAGTAAACGTGATACAATGATACCAATGATTGTCGATTATGTTATGGCTAATCCTAAATGGAAAGTGTCGCTACAAACACACAAGTATCTTAATATTCCGTAAAATAGTTGTATTTTGCAACTATAGCTATTAATCATAGCGTAAGTAATCCTTATAAACTTAACATTATGATTAGAAATTTTTACAATGAAAAATGGAAACCTGTCCAGTTTGATGACAATGTTTCTGAAAATATGTCTTTTAAAATATCAAACCATGGACGACTTAGTAAAGTTGAAGATGGAGTTGATGTTTTGATAGAAAACCAATACCCTATTAATGGGTATAGTACAGTTCCTGTTATAAAAAAAGATGGTAAGCGTACAGCAAGATATATTCACAAATTAGTTGCACAACATCATTTAGATAAACCAGAAGACGCAAAATTTGTGCTCCACTTAGATTACGATAAAAGTAATAATGCAGTCGAAAATTTAAAATGGGCAACTAAACGTGAAAAGGAAATCCATCAATTTAAAAATCCGCATTATCTTACTAGAAAAAAAGTAATAACATCCTCTAAGTTAACCGAAACAGAGGTGATTAGACTTAAAAAGCGTCTTTTTGATCCAAATAGACGTACTAGATTAAAGATTTTAGCGCGACAATTTGGAGTTTCAGAAATGCAATTACATCGTATTAAAACTGGTGAAAATTGGGGACACGTAAAAGTGTAACTATTGTTTTATAAACTTAACTGTTTGTCGTCCACTATTATTATGAAAATCTAAGAAATAGATTCCAGTAGCTAAGTCTATAACCGGAAATTTATACTGTTTTTGGGTACCATTAGTTTTAATTATTTCTCTAGAAAGTTGTTTGACAAATCTACCGTTAGCGTCATAAAGCTCGATTAATAAATTATCATCACTTTTAAAATCTATTGAAAATTCAAGATTGTTTTTAACTGGATTTTTTAGTAATGTAACCTGTAAAGGCGATTTTGCTGGTACAGAGAAATCTTCAGTATTTAAAGTTTGGTCTGTGTATTTGTAAATAGTAGTACCTGACGCATAAGCTTGACCTGATGAGGTAACAAATATTCGGTTTAAATTATTACCAATGTTTAAGTTTGTCCAAGTTAGTCCTCCATCTGTGGTTTCGTAAAAACCTGTGGTGTGTCCTCCAATCCATCCATGGGTTTCGGATGTAAATCCAACTGCCTGTAAATGGGTTTCTGGTGCGTTAGTACTAAACCATGTTAAGCCTCCATCAACAGACTTTATAAATTGTCCTAATGTGGTTGCTGTAGACTCCACAGCTCCAAAAATAATATTAGTGTTGTTTTCTAATACTTGTATTTTCCAAACGTAATCTCCAATAATATTGGAGTTATATATTTCAGTCCAGGAAGTTCCTCCATCGATAGTTTTTAAAATGATGCCTCCTGTTGCACTTTTTCCAGAAGCATAACCAATAGTTTCAGTTTCAAAATAAATTTCTACTAAAGCATCAGCGTACGCAGACATGTCTATAGATGTCCAATTGTTACCATTATCTGAAGATTTAATTATAAAAGCTGGACCAAAGTAAGCACCACATCCATAAATTGTTGAGGTTCCAACAGCATCTAATCCGCAAATAGCAACTGGATTTGGTGTTATATTAGTTATAGTTGTCCATGTTATACCACCATCTGTAGTTTTGTAAAAAAGACCATTTAAAGTACCTAAAAAGCCTACGTCTTCATTTGAAAATTCAATATTTCTAAAATAATGACTACTACCTAAATCCGTTTGATTTAGTTGTTCTGACCATGTTATACCACCATCTGTAGTTTTGTATACAGACGCATAAAAGCCATTTGCAGCCCAGCCTAAATTATCATCTAAAAAAAACACGTCATCAAAACGTTGATTGTTAGGATTAGAAGTAATATTAGGTAGTGGTTGCCAAGTAGCTTGAGCAGTTATGTTTAAGCTAAATAAAATAAATAAAAGAACAAATAATCTCATTGTGGTTTGGGGTTAACTATCAGATTGTAAAGTTAAGAATACTTTTAACTAACTAAAAAGTGATATATTGTAATGTAATATTAATTATTGTTGTAAAAATGTAAGCATTAATACGTTTAGTGTTTTAATTATGAAACATAAAGCTAATATTTGCTTCATCAATTAGAATTAAAGAATTTAAAATATAAAATTATGTGTGGAATTGTATGTGCTTTCGACCTAAAACAAAAAAGTGAAGATTTAAGACCTCAAGTGTTAGAAATGTCTAAAACTATTCGTCATCGTGGACCAGATTGGTCAGGTATTTATAGTGATGATAAAGCTATTTTAGCACATGAGCGTTTAGCAATTGTTGATCCTGCTTCAGGAAAACAACCATTGTTTAGTCCTGATAATAAATTGGTTTTAGCTGCAAATGGCGAAATATACAATCACAGAGATTTGCGTAAGCAATTTGAAGGCAAATATGATTTCCAAACGCAAAGCGACTGCGAAGTAATCTTAGCATTGTACCAAGAAAAAGGTGTTGATTTTGTAGATGAAATGAACGGAATCTTTGGATTTGCAATTTATGATGTAGAAAAAGATGAATATTTTATA
Organism: Olleya sp. Hel_I_94; assembly: GCF_007827365.1. Taxonomy (NCBI): domain Bacteria; kingdom Pseudomonadati; phylum Bacteroidota; class Flavobacteriia; order Flavobacteriales; family Flavobacteriaceae; genus Olleya; species Olleya sp. Hel_I_94. Next base: position 475,241 of record NZ_VISI01000001.1, on the reverse strand, counting down.
GCACGTGACCACATGGGAATTATCCCATTATACATTGGTTGGGATCAAAACGGAACATTTTATGTTGCCTCAGAGCTTAAGGCTTTAGAAGGTGTATGTACCAAAATTGAATTATTTCCTCCAGGACATTATATGTCAAGTAAAGATGGTGAATTTGTAAAATGGTATAATAGAGATTGGAGTGATTATGAGGCTGTAAAAGATAACGAAACTAGTATTGCAGAAGTTAAAGAAGCTTTAGAAGCAGCAGTTCACAGACAGTTAATGAGTGATGTGCCTTACGGAGTTTTACTTTCAGGAGGATTAGATAGTTCTGTAACTTCTGCAATTGCAAAAAAATACGCGCAAAAACGTATAGAGTCAGATGACCAGTCGGATGCTTGGTATCCGCAATTACATAGCTTCTCTGTTGGGTTAGAAGGCTCGCCAGATTTAGCTGCAGCACAAAAAGTGGCAGATCATATTGGAACGGTACACCATGAAATTAAATTTACAATCCAAGAAGGTTTAGATGCTATTAAGGATGTAATTTATAACATAGAAACTTATGATATAACAACCATACGATCGTCAACACCTATGTATTTAATGGCTAGAGTTATTAAATCTATGGGAATTAAAATGGTATTATCAGGTGAAGGAGCAGATGAAATTTTTGGTGGATACTTATACTTTCATAAAGCACCAAATGCAAAAGAATTTCATGAAGAAACAGTGCGTAAGCTAGATAAATTACACATGTACGATTGTTTAAGAGCAAACAAAAGTTTAGCTGCTTGGGGAATTGAAGGACGTGTACCATTTTTAGATAAAGAGTTTATGGATGTAGCGATGCGCATTAACCCTCAAGATAAAATGATTAATGGAGAACGTATGGAAAAATGGGTAGTACGTAAGGCTTTTGAGGATATGTTACCAGAAAGTGTAGCTTGGAGGCAAAAAGAACAATTTAGCGATGGTGTTGGATATAGTTGGATTGACACACTTAAAGAAGTGGTTAATGAAGCAGTTACAGATGATCAAATGGCTAATGCTAAATTCCGTTTTCCAATACAAACACCACAAAACAAAGAAGAGTTTTACTATCGTTCTATTTTTGAAGAGCACTTCCCAAGTGATGCTGCAGCAAAAAGTGTACCTCAAGAAGCAAGTGTGGCGTGCAGTACAGCCACAGCGTTAGAGTGGGATGAGGCTTTTAAAAACATGAATGAGCCAAGTGGTCGTGCAATAGCAAACGTCCATGATAAGTCTTATGCTACATCTTAATTAAACAAAAATTAGCATAAAGTATATATATTAATAGCTTCAAAACCTCGCAAATGCGAGGTTTTGTGTTTTTTGGTCTTAAAAAAAACAATTAAGATTATCAAAATCTATTTTAAAGCGGTTTTTAAGCCTTTTAAGACACTTTTTCAATAATTAACAAATGTTAATAATTTTTAAGGACAACGCTTAAATACACTTGAAAAACGTTTTTAATTGTGTATATTTGTTTGTATTCAAAAGGATGCCTAATCGCATCTTTTTTTATGCCTTAATAACAGAAATAGATCATAAATAATATAAATATGAGCGAAAAAAAGGAAGAGTTTAACAAACACAATTATTCTGCTGATAGTATCCAAGCGCTAGAAGGAATGGAGCATGTACGTATGCGTCCTTCCATGTATATTGGAGATGTTGGTGTACGTGGTTTACACCATTTAGTATATGAGGTTGTAGATAACTCGATTGACGAAGCTTTAGCTGGTCATTGTGATAATATCACAGTAACAATTAACGAGGATAACTCAATCACAACTGAAGATGATGGTCGTGGTATTCCTGTAGATCTTCACAAAAAAGAAGGTATTTCTGCATTAGAGGTTGTAATGACTAAAATTGGTGCAGGAGGTAAGTTTGATAAAGATTCTTATAAGGTTTCTGGAGGACTTCACGGTGTTGGTGTAAGTTGTGTTAACGCATTATCAGAGCACCTAACAGCAACCGTTTATAGAGACGGTAAAATATGGGAACAAGAATATGAAAGAGGTAAATCTTTATATCCTGTAAAGGCAATTGGTGATACAGATAAAAGAGGTACAACTGTAACTTTTAAACCAGATTCGACAATTTTTACACAAACGCTAGAGTATAATTACGATACATTAGCAAGTAGAATGCGTGAATTGGCATACTTAAACAAAGGAATTACAATCCATTTAGTAGACAAAAGATTTACTAAAGAAGATGGTTCTTTTGAAGGAGAAACATTTCATAGTGAAGAAGGTCTTAAAGAGTTTATCAAGTTTTTAGACGGAAACAGAGAGCCTTTAATGAAAGATGTAATTTCTTTTGAAGGAGAAAAAAACGGAGTGCCTGTTGAGGTTGCAATGGTATATAATACTAGTTATGCAGAAAACTTACACTCTTATGTAAATAATATTAATACACATGAAGGTGGTACGCACCTTTCAGGTTTTAGACGTGGATTAACGCATACACTTAAAAAGTATGCTGACGAGTCTGGAATGTTAGACAAGTTAAAGTTTGATATCGCAGGAGATGACTTCCGTGAAGGTCTTACAGCAATTGTATCTGTAAAAGTACAAGAGCCACAATTTGAAGGACAAACTAAAACTAAATTAGGTAACCGTGAAGTGTCTGCATCTGTAAGTCAGGCAGTATCAGAAATGTTATCTGATTATTTAGAAGAACATCCAGATGATGCTAAAATCATTGTTCAAAAAGTAATTCTTGCAGCCCAAGCTAGACATGCAGCTCAAAAAGCGCGTGAAATGGTGCAGCGTAAAACAGTAATGAGTATAGGTGGTTTACCTGGAAAATTATCGGACTGCTCAGAGCAAGACCCATCTAAGTGTGAGGTTTACCTAGTCGAGGGAGATTCGGCAGGTGGAACTGCAAAACAAGGTCGTGATCGTGCATTTCAAGCCATTTTGCCATTACGTGGTAAGATTTTGAATGTTGAAAAAGCAATGACACATAAGGTGTTTGAAAACGAAGAGATTAAAAATATCTTTACAGCTTTAGGTGTAACTATAGGTACCGAAGAAGATAGTAAGGCATTAAACCTTTCTAAATTAAGATACCACAAAATAGTAATCATGTGTGATGCCGATATTGATGGTTCGCACATTGAAACACTTATTTTAACATTCTTCTTTAGATTTATGAAAGAGTTAATTGAAAATGGACACATTTACATTGCAACTCCACCTTTATATTTAGTTAAAAAAGGAGCTAAAAAACAATATGCTTGGTCAGATGAAGAGCGTGTTGCTATTATGAAAGATTTTGGAGAGTCAGCAAAAATCCAACGTTATAAAGGTCTTGGAGAGATGAATGCAGAACAACTTTGGGATACAACAATGAATCCTGAATTTAGAACGCTACGTCAAATCCAAATCGATAATGGTGTTGAGGCAGATCGTGTATTTTCTATGTTAATGGGAGACGAGGTGCCACCACGTCGTGATTTTATTGAGAGAAATGCTATTTACGCAAACATCGATGCTTAAATAATAAATATAATTTTATATTGCAAAGGAAACATTTTTTTAAATGTTTCCTTTTTTTTATACCCAAATCTAAACTAAAAGTAACTTAAACATGTTAAAGCAAAAGCTTTTATTTATTGTTGCAATTGTATTTTGTAACTCGGCTTATTCTCAATTTGAAGATGTCAAAGCTGTAGCCGAAGATTTAATTTTTTTAACAGATCAATACATTACTCCAGCAGCCAATGCATCAGTATTTCAGGCTTCTGGAGGTTGGTATACTAGTGCTAAACCAAAAAATAAATTTGATGTAGAGTTATCTATTCAATATAACATGTTACTAATTCCGGATAATCAAAAAACGTTTTTAGTAAACCAAGCACAACTTCAAAATATAGGAATTCAAGGTAGTGCTACTTCATCACTAATACCATCCGCTTTAGGAGGAGATAACACTGTGGTTTTAGAAGGCTCAATAAATGATGAGGTATTTGAATTTGACGCACCAGAAGGTATTAATGCCAATACAGTACAACATGGTCAAGTCCAAGCAAGTATTGGTTTATGGAAAAAAACAAATGTAATTGTCAGGTTAGCGCCAAGTATTAAAATTAATAGCTCTGTATATAAATCGTTAGGTTTTGGAGTAATGCATAATCTAAATCAGTGGTTTAACGGAATTAAAAACAGTACTTATAATTTTGCTTTTTTAGGAACGTATTCTAATTATTCTGTTGACGAGGATTTTAACGAAGCAGATTTAATAATAGGTAAGATTAACGCAATAAAAGTGGATGGTCAATCGTATGGATTTAATCTTATTTCATCTAAAACCTTTAGCAATTTTGACGTCTCACTAGGCTTGGGATTAACAACATCAAATTTTGATTATAAAGTAGGAGGAGAAGGTGATTTGCTGCTAGAGATACTTAATACTGGTTTAGAAACGTTAAGTAAAAGTAAAACAAATTTTAAATCAGATTTGTCTGTTAATTACAACTTAGATAATTTTTCAATAAATACAATGTTGACCTTTGGTGCTTACTCTAACATTGTTATTGGTTTAAATTATAATTTTATTTAAAACCATTTCATTAAAATTATCGTAAAATATAGTATAATTAAAAATTTTTAAAATGAAAAAACTACTTACAGTAATAAGTTTAATACTTTTTTCTCAAAGCAATATCGCTCAGCAAAATTTAAACGATTTGTTAGCAGCAGGTGTTAATGATGCAAAAACCTTCTCTGAAAGCTATTTATTACCAGCCACAAATGGATTGGCTTATGGCATAAGTTCGGGTTGGTTTAACAATGCAAAAACACCTAAAAAATATAGTTTTGAATTGTCTATTATTGGTAATACTTCTTTTATTAAAGATGAAAATAAAAGTTTTAATTTAAATGTATCTAATTTCGAAAACATTAGATTTCCAGACAATAGTCCTTCAAAAAATGTAGCGACAGCATTAGGCCATAATGATCCAGAGGTTACTGTTTTGGTAACTTATCAAGATCCAATATTTGGTAATCAAGAAGTAGAATTGACTTTACCAACAGGAATTGGATCATCAAATGTAGATTTAATTCCAACAGCTTTTTTGCAAGGTAGTTTTGCATTGTTTGAAGGGACACAAATTAAAGGTCGATTTTTTCCAAAAGTAGAAACCGAAGACGTTAAGATAGGGTTGTATGGTGTTGGTATACAGCAAGAATTTACCACCTGGTTACCAGAAGACAGTAATTTTCCGTTAGCTATATCAGGTTTAGTATCGTACACGCATTTAGACGCAAATTATGATTTTACAAATACTGAAGTAGTGGATGGCGAAAATCAACAAGTACAAACCAATGTTAACAGTTTATTGTTTCAGTTAATAGCAGGTACAAATTTTAAGGTTTTAAACTTTTATGGTGCAGTAGGTTACTTAAGTGCAACCTCAGAAACAGATTTATTGGGTACATACAGAGTGTCTGATGGTATTTTATTTTCAGAAGAAATTGTCGATCCTTTTTCAGTAGACTCTAAAACAAACGGAGTAACAGCAACACTTGGCGTAAATGTGAAGGCAGGATTTTTTGGCATAAATGCATCTTATACCTTAGCCGATTTTGACACAGCATCCCTTGGAATTAATTTCATGTTCTAGAATTATTATTTTCTTAATAAAAAGTAATTTTAAAATGTTAATTTTGTAAAACTTAAAACAAACACAATTAATTTTTTAAATACAAAATACATATGAAAGTAACAGTAGTTGGAGCAGGAGCAGTTGGAGCAAGTTGTGCAGAATATATTGCCATTAAAAACTTTGCGTCAGAAGTTGTTTTATTAGACATTAAAGAAGGTTTTGCCGAAGGTAAAGCAATGGATTTAATGCAAACAGCCTCTTTAAACGGTTTTGATACAAAAATAACAGGTGTAACTAATGACTATAGTCAAACTGCAGGTAGTGATATTTGCGTTATTACTTCTGGTATTCCTAGAAAACCAGGGATGACTCGTGAAGAGTTAATTGGTATTAATGCAGGAATAGTTAAAACAGTATCAGCTAGTTTAATAAAAAACTCGCCAGATACAATAATCATAGTTGTTAGTAATCCAATGGATACAATGACTTATTTAGTACACAAAACTACAGGTTTACCAAAAAATAGAATCATCGGAATGGGTGGAGCTTTAGATTCTGCACGTTTTAAATACAGATTAGCAGAAGCTTTAGGTGCGCCAATTAGCGATGTTGACGGTATGGTAATTGGTGGACATTCTGATAAAGGGATGGTACCATTAACTGCACACGCAACTAGAAACAGTGTAAAAGTATCTGAGTTTTTATCTGAAGACAGATTAGACCAAGTAAAAGAGGATACTAAAGTAGGAGGAGCAACTTTAACTAAATTATTAGGGACTTCGGCTTGGTATGCGCCAGGAGCAGCAGTAAGCGGATTAGTTCAGGCTATTGCTTGTGACCAGAAAAAAATGTTCCCATGTTCTGTGTTATTAGATGGAGAATACGGATTAAAAGACTTATGTATTGGTGTTCCAGTAATTTTAGGTCGTAACGGAATCGAAAAAATTGTAGAGATAAACCTAAGTGATGCCGAAAAAGCACACATGCAAGAAAGCGCAAAAGGTGTATCTGCAACAAACGGATTATTAGAACTATAATTTTTAATACCAGTTGTAAAATTTGTTATGGCAAGGTAATTGCCTATAATAAGTAAAAACAACATAAATTTTAATTAACCTTAACAAATTTTACAAAAATGAAAAAATTAGTATTCTTATTAGTGGCAACTTTTAGTTTGTCTATGGTTGCTCAAGAGCAGATTACAGAAGGTGTAGTGTCTTCTAAAATGACAATGTCAAGTAGTAATGAACAAATGAATGAGCAGTTTGCTATGATTGGCGATATTGCTATTGTTACTTATTTTAAAGCAGACAAAACTAGATCAGAAACTAACAATCCAATGTCTGGAGAAACAGTTTCTATTATTGATACACAATCTAAAAAGATGTTAACTTTGCTTAATAACCCAATGATGGGTAAAATGTATTCGTTAACAGACATAGCAGAATCTCCTGATAAGTCTGATGTTAAAATCACTAAAGGTGATGAAACTAAGACTATCTTAGGTTACGAGTGTCAAGAGTATAACGTTGTAATGAATCAAGATGGTGTTGACATGAAAATGGATGTTTATACTACCGAAGCTATTGTTGCTGCAAACCAACAGACTGTAGAGTTTGGAGAAGATTTTAAAGGATTTCCATTATTAATGAATATTAATGTAAATCAAGCTGGTATGGATATGTCAATGACTTATGAAGTAACAGAAGTTAAAAAAGAAACTGTTGCAGACGATAAGTTTTCTATGACGCCTCCAGAAGGATATGAGTTAATGGAAGGAATGTAAAATTTACATTTTTATTAGATATTTAAAAGAGTGCCTCAAAAAAGGCACTCTTTTTTTGCTTTAAACACTTATTTAATTACTTAAAGACTATACAAATAAAGTCTTATTTTTTATATTTGACGCATGAAGTCTAAATGGTACTTTGGCATTGTAATTACTGCACTTACATTTTTTGTTGTTAGTCAACAACAAATCACTGTACCTAACCAACAAATTGTATTTCAATTTTCCGATAATCAAGCAACTGTTTCTCAGACAGAAAAAGCAATACATGCTATAAAAGCGCAACTTGAAAATATTGGTGTAAAAAACACACAAGTTTTTGAGCATAACGGAATTTTAAAAATCACCTATTATAGCGATATAGCAATAACTGAGGTGAAATCTTTTTTATTAAAAGAAAAACTAATCTACAATAGCGGTAAAGAAAGTCTCCCAAATAGTCCTTTAGATAATGGTTATAACGTAGATGTTTTTGAAATTAAAGCCAACACACAATCAGGTATTGGTTTTGACGGAAAGTTTATAGTAGAAGCAAAACAAGAGTATACTAGAGCATCACAGGTAGTGCTATCATTTTCTGGGATAACAGAAAATATATTACAATTAACCAGTCCTGTAAAAGTAACTCCAAAAGTAAATACTAATAACTCTATTAGTATAGATAAAGGAAACTTCAACATTCCAGAAGGTAGAGCAGGACCACAAGCTTAATCTTTTTTAGTAAAACATTTTTCGCTATATAGTACTTGCTATTTAGGCGTTAAACAATTCATTTTAAACCATTAAAAATAATTGTCAAATCTTCGTGTAAACTATATATTTGCGCGATTAAAAATTTGATTAAATAAACAAAACCATGCAAAATAAAGGATTAGTAAAACTATTTGCAGTATTGTTTGGATTGGTAAGTATTTACCAATTGTCTTTCACATTTAAAAATAATGCGATTGAAAACAATGCAGCACAAGTAGCTGAAAGCAAAATTGACGCTTCAGCAGATGACCGTAAAAACCAAGTAAGCGAGTATGCTACTAAGTATTTAGATTCGTTAGCAACATCAAAAGAAAGTGTATTTTTAGGAAACACTTATGGAGACGTTAAGCAAAACTCAATGAAGTTAGGTCTAGACCTTAGAGGAGGTTTAGAAGCAATACTTCAAATCTCTGTAAGAGATTTATTAATGGGATTATCTAACGAGAGTAAGGATCCTACATTTAGAAAAGCATTAGATGATGCTGACGAAATGCAAAAAGATAGTCAAAATACATATTTAGATGACTTCTTTACTGCTTTTGATGCAATCAAAGGAGATAAAAAATTAGCATCTCCAGATATTTTTGCTAACAGATCTTTAGTTGGTGAGATTGATTTAAACATGTCTGATAGTGATGCTAAAGCTGTATTAGCAACTAAAGTAGACGAGTCTATCGTTTCTGCTTTTGAAGTATTACGTAAGCGTATTGACGAGTTTGGTGTAACATCTCCAAACATCCAACGTTTAGGTAACTCTGGACGTGTATTATTAGAATTACCAGGTGTTAGAGACGTAGCACGTGCTACAGAGTTAATTACAACTACTGCTCAATTAGAGTTTTGGGAAGGATTAAAAGCAGAGCAGTTTAATCAATTTTTAGTTCAAGCTAACGATGTATTAAAAGCAAAGCTTGAAACTAAAACTACAGAAGGAGAAACTCCTGCTGCAGACACAGAAATGACTGATGAAGAGAAAGCTATCGCTGCGCTTACAGGTGAAGAAAACGAAACAGTAAATGAAGTTAACCCATTATTAGATCTAATTGCAGGTCCTGGTTTTGGAGCAACTTTGGCGCAGTTTAATATTGAAGATAAAGACAAAGTATTAAGCTATTTAGCTATGCCAGAAGTTGTGGCATTATTACCATCAGAATTAAAATATACTAAGTTTTTATTTGGTAAGCCAGCTGAAGACAGTGAGTTAGTAGACCTATTTGTATTAAATGGAAACAGAGATAATGAGCCACCATTAAATGGAGCAGTAGTTACAGATGCTCGTCAATCTTACAACCAAGCAAACAAGGTTGTAGTTAGCATGCAAATGAATAGTAAAGGAGCAAAAATCTGGGAGAAAATGACAGGTGATGCTTTTAAAACTCAAAGTCAAATTGCTGTTGTTTTAGATAACACAGTATATTCTGCACCTACATCATCTTCTGGACCAATTGCAGGAGGTAGCACAGAGATTTCTGGAAGCTTTAAATTAAGTGAGGCTACGGATTTAGCAAACGTGTTACGTGCAGGTAAATTACCAGCTCGTGCAGAGATTATTCAAAGTAGTATAGTTGGACCTTCATTAGGTCAAGAAGCTATTGAAAGTGGTACAATGTCATTTGGTATTGCATTAGCATTAGTTTTAATTTGGATGGCATTTTACTACGGTAAAGCAGGTTTATTTGCAGACATCGCAATGTTATTTAACATCTTATTAATTTTTGGAGTATTATCAGGTATTGGAGCAGTGTTAACACTTCCAGGTATTGCAGGTATCGTTTTAACAATTGGTATGTCTGTGGATGCAAACGTACTTATCTTTGAGCGTATCAGGGAAGAACTATCAAAAGGAAAAGACCAGAAGTCAGCAATTCAAGATGGATTTAGTAATGCATTATCATCTATTTTGGATGCCAACATTACAACAGGTTTAACTGCATTAATCTTATTTGTTTTTGGTACAGGACCAATTAAAGGATTTGCAACTACTTTATTAATAGGTATTGGTACATCTTTATTTACAGCAATCTTTATCACTAGATTACTAGTAGATTGGTATGCTAACAGAGGTGGTAAATTAGACTTCTCAACTGGATTAACTAAAAACTTATTCAGAAACATTAATATCGCGTTCCTTACAAAACGCAAAGTAGCTTACATTATTTCTGCAGTAGCATTAGTAGTAAGTTTAGGATCTTTATTTACAAACGGATTAGATCAAGGTATTGACTTTGTTGGAGGACGTACAACACAAGTTAGATTTGCAGAGCCAGTAAGTGCAGTAGAGATTGAAGGTCTTTTAGCCTCTCAAGAGGTATTTGGAAGTGCGACAGTAAAAACTGTTGGAGACGAGAATAACTTAAAAATTTCGACTAAGTATAAGATTAACGAAACAGCAAACGAAATTGACGAAGAAGTCAGAGTTAAAATGTACGATGCATTACAACCTTACTTAAAAGGAGTATCGTTTGAAGATTTTAAAGACCTATCTAAAGCTAACAAGCAAGTAGGGATTATGGATCAATACAAAGTAAGTCCATCAATTGCAGATGATATTAAGCAAGCCTCTTTCTGGGCAGTCTTAGGGTCATTAGTAGTCGTGTTCTTATACATCTTATTCCGTTTCAAGAGATGGCAATTCTCACTTGGTGCAGTAGCAGCAGTATTCCATGATGTTATCATCGTATTAGGAGTATTCTCTTTAACATACAAGTTTATGCCATTTTCAATGGAAATTGACCAAGCATTTATTGCAGCAATCCTTACAGTAATTGGATACTCATTAAATGATACGGTTGTAGTATTTGACAGAATTCGTGAGTTTTTTAACGAGCACACAGACTGGCCATTTAGTAAAGTAATTGATACCTCATTAAGTAGTACTTTAAGTCGTACGTTAAATACGTCTTTAACTACTTTAGTAGTATTATTAGCAATCTTTATTTTTGGTGGAGACTCAATCAGAGGATTTATGTTTGCCTTAATCATTGGTGTAGTAGTAGGTACGTACTCATCTTTATTTATAGCAACGCCAATCATGTTTGACTTTGTTAAAAAAGGAAATGCAGCAGACGCATTAAAAAAGAAAGAAGTAGTAGTTGACGAAACAGTAGTAAAGTAGTCATAAACTAAACCCAATATAAAAAGCCTTTCTATTAATTTAGAAAGGCTTTTTTGTTTTGTATCATTGCCAGTAGAGTTAAGCACTCTTTTTAAATCAATCACTATGATTTTTTAGGGCGTTACCTACTTTTGCTTTTAGTAGCAAAAGTACGTCAGGCTTTCCGTTACAATCTTTTTGCTCGTGCCTCACAAAAAGGATTTCCACATCAATCCTTAACGCAAACGCAGACCTTACATTAAGCCAATACTAAAGTTTAAACTAATGACTAAGCTATAAGTATATTATCAATTAAAGCTTTAAACCACTAAGAGTCTTAAGTACTATCATGCGTAATTAGTTTGTATAGTATTAGTCATGCATTAAATAGATGTGGTTATTAATGTAATAACTTATAACCTAAAATATTAGCACAAAAAAAAGCCTAATTGTAACTTTTACAATTAGGCTTTTTATATCTATAAATAATGGTTTTATTTTTCTAACATGTACTCAAAGTAGTCCATTTTATCTCCTACGTCAAGTAAAAGTTTTTGTGCTGTTCCTGCATTAACCTCTAGCACAAATTGTGCAGGAGTATTAGATGGTAAGCTGCTTTGATCCATTGGTTTTGCGTTTTCCTGAAAACTAACAATAGTTTTATTATGATCAAAAAAGATAAGGTCCAATGGTATACGCGTGTTTTTCATGTAAAATGATCGCATTTGTACGTCATTAAAAGCAAACAACATACCTTGATCATCTTTCATACTATCACGATAAATCAAGCCTGTTTGGATTTCGTAATCTGTTTTAGCAACCTCTATGTTAAAAACCTTAATAATAGTATCTGTAGTCCCTTTAAACAAAGTTAACTCTCCTTCCTTTTTAAAGTTTACTTCAACAGGAGCAATAGCTTCCTTTTCTTTTTTACAAGACGTAATGCTTACAAGTAAAACTAAGCTAAAAAGTATAGTCGTATAGTTTTTTAAATTTCTCATTATTTGATACTTGTTTTTGGTTTAAATAAAAACATAAAATATAATCCAATTAATATAAATGGGATACTTAACCATTGTCCTGTGTTAAGTCCAAACCAATTAATAAACTCTTCTCCTTGTGGCTCTTTAACAAACTCGACAAAAAATCTAACACTCCATAGTAGTATTAAAAATAATCCGAATAAAAATCCTGTTTGATCTTTTTTAGTTGTTTTAGTGTATATAAACCATAAAATTAAAAAAACAAATATGTAGCAAAACGACTCATATAACTGTGCAGCATGTCTATAAGGTATAGCGTTTAATAACTCTGACATATTTGGATTGTCTGTTATAGATGCGTATGCTTTTTTTACGTCTTTAATTCCAGTTTTTTGTACAATTTCATACTTATTATAATACTCTTGCACAAATCTAACACCTAAATCAGAGTCTGTTACTTTTCCAATAATTTCGGAATTTATAAAGTTACCTATTCTAATAAAAACTGCTCCAGACGCTACAGGTATTACAATGCGATCTAAAATCCACATTAAGGATTTGTAGTTGTATTTGCGACGATATAATATCATTCCTATGATTATACCAATTGCAGCACCATGACTGGCTAATCCTTGAAAACCGGTAAACTCGAATCCACCATTAAATTTAAAGGGTAATAAAACACTTAATGGGTCTTGGGTAATTAGTTCTGGTTGGTAAAAAATGACATGTCCTAAACGTGCACCTAACATGGTTGCTAAAACAGTGTAAATAAATAATGGGTCTAAAAATTCAATATTTATTTTTTCGCGTTTAAAAATACGTTTCATTATGGCATGTCCAATAACAAACGCAGCAATCCACATGACACTGTAAAAATGAATTTTAAAATTTCCGATAATATCGATTCCAGTTAAAGGATTCCAATCGAATTTAAGTAAGTACATAGTTTAATTTTTGTAAGTGTAAATATAGTATTTATGCTTTATTTATTAGAATTACTTGACAAAGGTTTAGCAATAAATTAATGTTTGTACTAATTTTTGGCGCAAGTGCGTTAGGGATGGAAGTGGCATCCTTTTTTATTTTTCTTAAAAAAGATATAACGGACAGCCTGTTAAAACGCCCAAATTAAAAATAAATGTAATTATGGTACTGGATCATAACCGCTTCCTCCCCAAGGATGGCAACTTAAAATACGTTTAATGCTTAGTTTTAGTCCTTTTAATAAACCGTGTTTTAATAGGGCTTCTTTGGTGTAATGTGAGCAGGTTGGTTGGTACCTGCAAGTGGCTGGTGTAAATGGAGAAATTAGGGTTTGATAAACCTTGATTAAAAATAGAAATGGAGCTAAGATTATCTTTTTCATAATAAAAAAGTCCTCTCTTACCGAAAGGACTTAATTAGTTTTAATTGGTAGAAAAGGTTGTGCCTTCCTTACCATCGTTAAGTTGTATGCCAGCTTCTGCTAGTTCGTCTCTGATTTGATCTGATAGTGCAAAATCTTTATTGATTCTGGCTTCTTGACGTAGTTTTATTAATAATTGCACTGCTCCAGATAGTTTATCTGTTCCGTTTGCAGCATTAGTTTTGTCATTTTTTAATCCTAATATATCGTATACAAAAGCGTTGATTGTGTTTTTAAAATCTTCTAAATCTTTTGTAGTAATAGTTTCTGTGCCTTCTTTTATTTGGTTGATGTATTTTACTGCTTCAAATAAATTAGCAATTAGAATAGGTGTATTAAAATCGTCATTCATGGCATCGTAACATTTTTGCGTCCATGCAGCAATGTTTAACGTTGTATTGTCTGATGTTTTTAAATCTTCTAATTGACTTATAGCCTCCATTAATCTGTTGTAGCCTTTCTCGCTAGCTAATAAGCCATCATTTGTAAAATCTAAAATACTTCTGTAATGTGCTTGAAGCATAAAAAATCTAGCGACACTTGGTGTAAATGCTTTGGTGATGTTTTTGTTTTCACCCGTAAAAATCTCGGTTGGTAATATAAAGTTACCTGTAGATTTTGCCATTTTTTTACCGTTCATGATTAGCATGTTGGCATGCATCCAATAGTTAACAGGTGTTTTTCCTTTGGCTGCTTGGTTTTGTGCAATCTCACATTCGTGATGAGGGAATTTTAAATCCATTCCGCCACCATGTATGTCAAAATGCTCTCCCAAGTATTTAGTGCTCATTGCTGTACATTCTAGATGCCATCCAGGAAATCCATCGCTCCAAGGAGAAGGCCAACGCATGATATGTGTTGGTTCGGCTTTTTTCCAAAGTGCAAAATCTTGAGGATTTTTCTTGTCTGATTGTCCTTCTAGTTCTCTGGTATTATGGATTAAGTCTTCTAGCTTACGCTTACTTAAAATTCCGTAATTATTAGTTTGGTTATATTTATGGACATCAAAATATACAGAGCCATTTACTTCATATCCAAAACCATTATCTATGATGGTTTTTATTAGTTCTATTTGCTCAATAATATGTCCAGTAGCTGTAGGCTCTATACTTGGAGGAAGAAAATTGAAGGTGTTTAATATATTATGAAAATCTACTGTGTAACGTTGCACGACTTCCATTGGCTCAATCTCTTCTAGTCTTGCTTTTTTCGCAATTCTGTCCTCTCCAACATCTGCATCATTTTCTAAATGTCCAGCGTCGGTTATGTTTCTAACATAACGTACTTTATATCCTAAGTGTTTAAGGTATCTAAAAATAACATCAAAAGACATAAATGTTCTGACATTACCTAAATGTACATTACTATATACAGTAGGACCACAAACGTACATACCAACATAACCATCGTTAATAGCTTTAAAATTCTCTTTTTCGCCAGAAAGCGAATTATATATTTTTATGTGTTGTTGTTTGTAAAGTTCCATTACTGTTTTTCTAAAATTTTGTTTCTAAGTTGATGTAATCTAAAAATTCGCGTCTTGTTGCTTTCTTTTTAAATTGTCCTCCAAATTCTGAGGTTACTGTACTGCTTTCAATATCTCTAATTCCTCTAGAATTTACACATAAGTGCTTAGCATCGATAACGCAAGCAACGTCATCTGTGCCTAAAGCTTTTTGTAACTCTTTTACTATCTGGATTGTTAAACGCTCTTGTACTTGAGGTCGTTTAGCATAATAATCTACAATACGATTCATTTTAGATAAACCAACAACGGTTCCGTTAGATATGTATGCTACGTGTGCACGACCTACTATTGGTAGTAAGTGATGCTCACAGGTAGAATAAACAGTAATGTTTTTTTCTACAAGCATTTCGCCATATTGGTATTTATTATCAAAAGTTGAAGCTTTTGGCTTTTTGTCAGGGTGAAGCCCACCAAAAATTTCGTTAACAAACATCTTAGCTACACGATTAGGTGTTCCTTTTAAACTGTCGTCAGTAAGATCTAAACCTAATGTTTGTAAAATATTTGTTACGTCTTTTTTTATGCTATCAATTTTATCAGCGTCTGATAATTCAAAAGCATCAGCTCTTAAAGGCGTATCGTGATTAGTGCTAATGTGGTTTTCTCCGATAGCATCTGTATTATCTATATTGTTATCAATCTTCATTTAAATAAAGTCTGTAAAAGGTGTTTAAAATAGTTTGCAAAGATAAACAATAAATAAATTTGAATAAGGGTAGGTATTTATTAATTATAACTGTTATACTATTATAAATCATAAAAAACAGAATTAGATACCCATATTAACATTTACTTTATTAAAATTTTCTTAATTTTCCCACTTAATTTTATCTTATAAACAATGACTCTTAGAATCTTCTTACCCCTTTTATTTGGATTTGTGATGTTTGCACAAAACGGAATAGCTCAAAATCAGAAAAACCAAAATACGCAATTAGTTAAATTTGGTAAAAATGTAGATGCACCATTAACAGCTCAAGAGTTGTCAATGATAAAGGAAGTGTATCAAGATAAATTAGATGCATACGTATTAAGTAAGCCTCAAAAAGTAAAAAACTTAAAGCACCTTTTACGTAATAGAATTGTAATTAAAGAAATTACAAATTTAAAGGATGATGATAAGTATACACTTTTATCAGAAGTTGAGTTATTTGATATTTATAATCCAAGCCTTAAAAGAGATGTAGCTTTTAATAAAAGTACTTTTAATCCTTTAAAGTATAATTTAGAGTTTTACAGAATGGGATCTATTATATACAAGATAGACGGAACCAATTTTTTTATAATTATTAAACCACAAACCTATAAAAAATAATATTTACGTTTTTTTTTAACGTTGTATTTTAAACACATACCAATGAAAAAATTTTTACTAGCACTATTATTTTTAAATTCGTTTATATCCTTCTCTCAGGATATTTTAATGCAAACAACAACTGTCAGTCAATGTGGTGGCGTTTTTTATGATTCAGGAGGACCTTCTGCAAATTATGCAGATGGAGAAAGTTTTATTTTAACAATTTGTCCAGATTCTCCTGGACAACAAGTGCAATTAGATTTTACTGCTTTTAGTACACAATTAAATGCAGATGAGTTGACAATATATGATGGAGATGATAATACTGCAAACGCTTTTGGAACATTTTCTGGAGGTGGAGCAGCAGCAAATCCGGGAATGTTCTCTGCAACTCCAACTAACCCAACAGGATGTTTAACAATAGAGTTTACCTCTGATGGAAGTGCAAATACTTCCGGTTGGGCAGCGACAGTTGCTTGTTACGAGCCTTGTCAAACTATAGTGTCTCAAATAGATAGTGCAACGCCAGCTCCAAATGGAGATGGTTATATTTGGGTATGTCCAGG
Source organism: Olleya sp. Hel_I_94 (assembly GCF_007827365.1). Taxonomy (NCBI): domain Bacteria; kingdom Pseudomonadati; phylum Bacteroidota; class Flavobacteriia; order Flavobacteriales; family Flavobacteriaceae; genus Olleya; species Olleya sp. Hel_I_94. Next base: position 458,194 of record NZ_VISI01000001.1, on the reverse strand, counting down.
TGAAGATATTACATTAAACGGAAGTGCAACTTTTTCAAATGATGGAACAGGTGCTACGTACGAGTGGGATTTAGGAGACGGTAATTTTATTAGTGGAGAAAATGCAACCTTTTCATATGCAACACCTGGAGTTTACATTGTCAATTTAAATGTAACTGATACAAACACAGATCCAGATCCTGCAGGTTGTTCTAACACTAATTTGATCAACCAAGTTGTTCAGGTTGGTACAGAGCCAGATTTTACAGGTACACAAGCTGTTGATAGTGTTATCTGTTTTGGAGATTCAACAACACTAAATGGTGTTGTAACTCCGACCGAGTTTATTAATGATTGTACACCACCTATCAGTGGTACAACTTTTTTACCTGATGGTGGAGGAGCTGTTTATCAAACTTGTGTTACAGTAGATTGCTATGACTCAGGTCAGACCTTAACAGATATAAATCAAATTGTTTCTATATGTGTAAATATGGAACACTCTTTTGCAGGAGATTTAGATATTAATATTATTAGTCCAACAGGACAAATAGCTGTTTTAAAAGAATATCCAGGAGGAGGTGGTACTTATCTTGGAGGTGCTAATGATGATGGCTCAGTAACACCAGGTGTTGGAGCAGATTATTGTTTTTCTGCAAGTGGTACGGTTATTTTGGAAAACGCACCAACAATAACTGCGGGATCTAATCCTCCAGGAGCATCATATACACCAGGTACTTATCTTCCTGAAGGCTCTTTAAATACCTTATTAGGTAGTCCATTAAATGGAGATTGGTGTATTCAAATTATTGATAATTTAAATGTTGATAATGGTTACATATTTTCTTGGGGAATTGAATTTGATCCAGCTTTACAACCTCCAGAATTATCGTTTACTCCAGTAACAGTCTCTGAAGCTTGGGATGCAGATCCATCGATAACAAGTACGACAGGAAATGATATTACTGTTCAACCAACAACCGCTGGAACACATTGTTATACTTATAGAACAACAGATGACTTTGGTTGCGAATATACAGAAGTAGTGTGTATTGATGTTTTACCAGAAATTGATAATGGTTTACCAAACGATTTGTTTTTATGTAATCCTGGAGCACCACCATATATTTTTGATCTAACTGAAAATGATTCAGCTATAACAGGTCCATCTGCTATTCCTGGTGACTTAGTAATTACTTATTATGAAACGCTTGCAGATGCAGAGGCTGGCACAGCAGCAATTGCAACGCCAACTAACTATACTTCGTCTGCAGTTTTAGGAGTGCCTCAAACTGTTTATGTAAGAGTTGAATATTTGAGTTCAGGATGTTATGAAGTAGAATCTTTTACACTAAATATTACAACACAACCAACCATAAATCCAGCTCCAGATATGGAGGTTTGTGATGATGCTTCAAATGATGGTTTTGAGCCTTTTGATTTAGAAAGTCAAAATGCTGCTATATTAGGTACTCAATCACCTGCTAGTTTTGTGGTAACTTATTATTTGTCATTTGCAGATGCAGATGCTGGAATAGCAAGTACAGCTTTAGTTAGTGACTATACAAATACAGTTAACCCACAGCCTATATACGTAAGAGTTCAAGTAATTGGAGACGATGCGTGTTATATAGCTTCTCCTTTACCAGTTTTTAACTTGATTGTTAATGCTGTTGATGATTCTTCTTTTACTATAGATCCAACATGTGATGGAGGTACAGTTACTGCTGTTGTAACAACAGGAGGGACATTTTCATTCAATCCTGATTTAGCAGATGGAGCAACAATAGATCCCGCAACAGGAGAAGTAACTAACGGAGTTGTAGGTACAAACTATACTATTCAATATACTACTACAGGGATTTGTCCTTCATCTACAGATCAGTCATTAACAATGCTAGCGACTGATGATCCATCGTTTACAATGTTGCCTACTTGTGATGGAGCAGTGGTAGATACAATAGCGACAACAGGAGGTACTTTTGCTTTCAACCCAGTGCCAACTGGAACCGAAACCATAGATCCAACGACAGGAACTATTACTAATGGTGTTCCAGGAACAACTTATACTGTGCAATACACTACAGGAGGAGTTTGTTCTGCTAGTTCTACTCAAGATGTTACTGTTTATCCAACAGAAGATGCAACATTCTCTGTCTTTGAAAATTGTGATGGTGGTACTGCTACCATTATTGGAGATGTAGCAGGGATATTTACATTTAATCCTGCTGTTACAGACGGAGCGTCTATCGATCCTGTAACGGGAGAGGTAACTAATGGAGTTTCAGGTGTAACTTATACTGTAGAATATACTACATCAGGACCTTGTCCAGATAATAGTTTTCAAAATATTACAGTTTTAAATCAAGACGATCCTGCATTTACATTAATTGCTGATTGTAATGGTGGAACTGTTGACTTTGTAGCTACTCCAGGTGGAACATTTTCTTTTGATACTCCTGTAACAGATACAGCAGTTATTGATGCAGCTACAGGAACAGTTACTTTTGCAACTCCAGGCGCAAGCTATACTATATTATATACAACAGCTGGAGCTTGTATCAATTCAAGTACACAAGTATTAAATGTATTAGCTGCTGATGACTCGTCATTTAGTTATGTGCCAACATGTGATGGTGCTATAGCGACAGTAGATGGTTTATCAGGAGGTATATTTACATTTAACACACCACCAGCTGCAGGTGATGGCGCTATGTTAGATGCTGCTACAGGTTTAATTTCTGGAGGTAATCCAAATACAACTTATAGCATTGATTACACTACAAATGGACCTTGTCCGACTACAACTAATCAATCTATTACATCTTTTCCTCAACCAACAGCAATCACACCAACACCATTAGAAGTTTGTGATGATGGTACACCAGACGGATTTACAAGTATAGATTTAAGTATTAAAAACAATGAGATTAGTGGAGGTAACCCAGACTATGCGGTAAGTTATTACCTAACGCAATTAGATGCAGAAACAGAAACTAGTCCATTAGCCATACCATATACAAACATTTCTAACCCACAAATAGTTTATGTAAGAGTAGAAGATGTGACTACAAGCTGTTTTACAACAACGACTTTACAATTAGATGTTGTACAAGCACCAGTAGCATTTACACCAACCGCTTTAGAGTATTGTGATCCAGACAGTGATGGCTTTGGAGTCTTCACATTAAGTGATGCTACAGCAGAAATCACAGGAGGCGCACCAGGATTAACGGTTACTTATCACGAAACCTCAAGTGATGCGACAAATAACGTAAACCCATTAGTTAGTCCATATAATAACATTGTAGCAAATACACAGGTTATTTATGTACGCGTAGAAAGTGCAACAATCTCAACAGACTGTGCAACGTTTGTAGACTTGGTTTTAATAGTAAACCCAACACCACAAATAACAGACCCAAGTGCTTTAGAAGTTTGTGATAATGATGCAGACGGTTTTGCAATTTTTGATTTAGAATTAAACAATCCAGAGATATTAAATCAGTTAGATTCAGATACAACAAACGATTTAGCAGCAGCAGATTATACGATAACATTTTACGAAACAGAAGCCAACGCTAATGTGCCAACAAATGCAATAGCAACACCAAATGCTTACACAAACACAACCGCAGATATACAAATTATTTGGGTACGCGTGGATGATAACGCTAATGGCTGTTCTACAGTAACACCAATGGATTTAATTGTAAACCCATTACCAGTATTAGTACAACCTGATCCAATAGCCTTATGTGATTATAACAATCCAGGAGACGAAGTAGAAGCCTTTAATTTAGAAGATGCCAATGCACAAATTCTAGCAGGACAAACCGGAATCACCTTAACCTACTATATTAGTCAATCCGGAGCAGACAATGCTACAGCAGCGGACCAAATATTTAGTCCATACACTAATATTGTAAACCCACAAACGGTTTATGTAAGAGCAGTGGATAATGTAACAGGCTGTGTCAGCACAATTACATTAGACTTAAGAGTTAATCCTATCCCATCACCACAAGCAAGTCCAGTAGCTTTAATAGAATGTGATGACGATAACGACGGATTTACAACCTTTAATTTAGACAGTCAAACAACAACGATCTTAAATGGAGAGCCAGACGTAAGCATCAGTTATCACGAAACACAAGCCGATGCGACAAACGATTTAAATGCCTTAGTTAGTCCATACACAAATATCGTTGCAAACACGCAAATGATATATGTGCGTGCAGAAAATGATATCACAGGATGTTTTACAATAGTCGTATTACCATTACAAGTACAACCATCACCAGTAGTACCAGTAGTAATCGATGATTATATTGTATGTGATGATAACGATGATGGGTTTAGCCAATTTGATTTTGATACAGTAATGGCACCACAAATCTTAGGGACACAAGATCCAGCAGATTTTACATTAACGTACCACACCACACAAATAGCAGCAGACAACGGAACTAGCCCAATAGTTAACACAGGTAACTATACTAATGTTACTAACCCACAGACAATTTATGTTAGATTAGAAGGTAACGTAAATGGATGTGTTACAACAGGCTCATTTATAATCCGAGTTGAGTTTCCACCAGTAATTGTGCAACCAACACCATTAGCAATATGCGATGAGTTAGATGCAGATTATTACGAAAACAATGACGATATGGCAACGTTTGACCTAACGGTTAAAAACGACGAAATTACCGCAGGTAATCCTAGTTGGATTGTAACCTATTACGAAACACAAGCCAATGCACAAGCCGATGTTAGTCCAATAGTAGACCCAACCATGTATACTAATATGATGGTAGGAACAAATCCAGCTAACCCACAAACAGTTTATGTTAGAGTCACAGATGCAGATACAGGATGTTTCTCATTTACAACATTAACCATCCGTGTGTTACCAAACCCAACACCATTACAAAACCCTACAGATTTAGAATTATGTGATGATGTGAATATTGTAGGACCAAATGATTTAATAGAAATCTTTGACCTAACCACAAATGAAGTAACCACAATAAACGGAGAATTAGGCGTAAGCGCAAGTTACTATACGGATTTAGATGATGCCTTAATGGGAACTAATCAAATAGTAGATCCAACAGCACATAGTAATGAAGATCCAGATAATCCAGGCGTAGCAATCAATCCGCAGACGATTTACATGCGTGTAACAAACGGAACAGATGCCTCAGGAACAGGAGGAACAGGATGTTATACTATAGTAAGTTTTGACATTACAGTAAATCCATTACCAGAGGTTAGCCCAATAGAAGATTATATCTATTGCGAATTATTTAATGATGGTCAATATGGCTTTGATTTAGAAAGTAAAACACCAGAAATCCTAAACGGACAAGACGGAACAATCTTTACTGTAACGTATCATGAAACACAAGGTGAAGCAGATATGGCAATGAATGCATTAAGTAGTCCATATACCAATACAAGTAACCCACAAACCATATACGTTAACATTACCAATACCCTAACAGGATGTGATACGACCACTACATTTAATATCGAAGTTCAGGAAGCAGCACAAGCCAATCCAGACTTAGTACCAATCGTATACCAGATATGTGATGACAATATGGAAACCGATGGAGACACAACTGATGATAGCGCACAATTTGATTTATTAACATTAAATCCAGAAGTATTAGATGGACAAGATCCAGCGAATTACATTGTAAGCTATTATGCCACACAAGCAGATGCCGATGCAGCAACAGATGCGTTACCATTTTTATATGAAAACAGTGTTAATCCACAAGTCATTTATGTACGTGTAGATAACAATACCATGACTGTATTACCATTGGCTATCGACCTAGCAGGATTAGGGACAACAGGAATAGACTTTAATGGCGACGGAACGATTGATACAATTGATACCGATTTAGATGGCGTTTTTGACCTAATAGATGTTGATGGCGATGGACTATCAGACGGAACAGATACAGATGCAGATGGTTTAATTGATGAAGTAGATATTGATGGCGATGGTATCGCAGATGCAGTAGATATTGATGGCGATGGCGTGTTAGATAATCAAGCAGACAGCTCAGTATGTTATGACACTGCCGAAATCACATTACAAGTTAACCCATTACCAGAGTTTGATTTAGATGACACTTATTTATTATGTGTTAATACAAACGGAACCGAAGTGGTAAACACACCAGTATTAGATACAGGATTAAGTACGACAGACTACACTTTTGAGTGGCAATTAGAAAGCGTAACCCTTCCAGGAGAAACAGGAAGCAGCTTAACACCAACACAAGGTGGTTTGTATACAGTAATAGTAACAGATGCAGTTACAGGATGTACTAATGACGACTCTGCAACGGTAGAAGAAAGTGAGCCACCAGTAATCACAGCAGAAGTAACCACAGCAGCCTTTGCAGAAGTACATAACATATCAGTAACAGCAACAGGAAGTGGCGTTTCAATCTTCGAGTTTAGTATAGACGATGGACCATGGGAAACAAATACACCAAATGATGGCATGTATATGTTTACAGACGTAGGAGCAGGAGAGCATATAATAACAGTAAGAGACATTAATGGCTGTGGAGAAGCAAGTATACCAGTAATGGTAATGGACTATCCACATTTCTTTACACCAAATGACGATGGGTTTAACGACACTTGGAACATTTACGGAATAGAAGACCAATTAGATGCCGAGATATACATCTTTGATCGTTACGGTAAATTATTAAAACAATTAAGCCCAAGTGGACTAGGATGGGATGGAACGTATAATGGTAATCCAATGCCAACTAGTGACTACTGGTTTACGGTTGAGTATAGAGAGCCAAACGATACCTCAAATACAAGAAAACAATTTAAAGCCCACTTTACTTTAAAAAGGTAATTAAGCAAGATTAAATAACACCAATAAAAAAGCCTGAACATTTGTTCAGGCTTTTTATATAATACTATATTTAAAAAAGATGTTAGTTAACCTCAAATGTAATTTTAAGATTAACTCTAAAGTCTACAACTTCGCCATCTTTAACGCTAGCACTTTGATCTTGTACATAAACAGATCTAATGTTTTTAACGCTTTTAGACGCATGCTTTACTGCTTTTTTAGTTGCATCTTCCCAACTTTTATCAGAGTTTGATAATACTTCCATAATATTTAAATTTTTAATAGACTTAAAAGTTATTAATCATAAAAAAAACCTGAACGTTAAGTTCAGGTTTTTAAAATATAGTTTGTAAAGGGTTTTAAATTTTAAAACCTAATGTTAATGTAATATTTGAGTTAGAATTGTCTATCGCGACAGTGTTAGTAAGTCCTGTGTCATATAATTGATAGTTTCTATCTTGTTGAGATTTGCTGTAAGATAAATCCAAATTAGTATTTCCAAAATTATAACCTAAACCTAGAGAATAGCCTTTTAAATCTCCAATAGTGTTTTTGTCTGCATATGGACTTTCTTCAATTCTATAACCTCCTCTGAAGCTAAATTGGTTTAGTTTGTATTCTGCACCAATCTTATATGTAGAGGCTGCAGTTAATGCATTTTCAATCAATGTGTTTTGATAATTAAAGTAAGTGTCTGACGTAGGCTTAAATTTTGTTTTACTATGATCTTTTCTAGAATAATCAAAGCTTATTAAACCTTTTGTGCCAAATACGTAAGCTAAACTTCCTGTAATTTTACTAGGTGTTTGTAAACGATAGGTTTCATAAATATTAACAATGTTTGGGTCTACAACTTGATAAAAGTCTCCATTTGTATCATCAATAACTAAAGTTTCTAAATATTGGGTTGTTTCGTCTTGTAAACTCATCCATGTTGGCGAGTCATAAGTTAAACCTGCTCTTAATTCATTTGTTAATTTAAAGATACCACCTAATTGAAAAGAAAAACCTGATCCATTTGTAGATAGTGTATTGTCAAATAAAACGTCTCTTACAGTAGAGTTTTCATTTGAGTTGGTTTCGTATAAACTGGTATAACGTTCGTAATTTAAAAAGTGCGAATTTAGGTTTAATCCAAAATAAGTGTCATCACCATATTGGGTACCAACATTAAAACTAATCTTACCATTATAACCTGTTGCTGCATAGCTGTAATCTTGTTTAAATGAATTACCTCTAATGTTACTTGTGTAGTTTTGATTATCATCATCAAAAGTTTCAGGCTCTAAGATGTATGAGTCATACCCTAAAAAGGCTTGCTGATTATCAAAACCATAAGCGCTACCTATTTCGGCATAAGCTTCGGTGGTGGATTCACCAGGAAATGCTGATATTTCATCCAAACGTAACCCTTGTGCATTAGCTAAAAAATATTGGCCAATACTAGTATTACCAGTTCCATTAGCTCTCCAATCATCCTCATAATTTTTAGAGATGTCATAATTAATCCCTAATGAAAATTTTCTCCATTTAGAATTATCATTGGTGTTTTTGAAAATAAAAACACCACCACCTTGATTTAAGTTAACTGAAGAATTTGATGAATTATTCATTCCGTTAAAGTAATTAGTGTCGTTTTCATTATTTTCAATACCTAAAGATATAGAGGCGTAACTACTTGTAAATACTGCAGAACCTGCAGGGTTTACGCTAAAAGCACTTAAGTCTCCTCCAAGCGCTCCAAAAGCACCACTCATACTTTGAAATCTTGCGGTTCCTTTAATGTCTCCACTGGAGTATCTTAATGCGTCATTTATGTTTTGAGCTTGACTTACAGACACAGATATAACACCTATGACTAGTATAAATAATTTTTTCATAGCAAATTTGATTTTGTATTTTAACCTCTTCCTCTTCTTGAGCTACCTCCAGAAGTAGATCGACTTCTAGAAGGAGTGCTTGATCTAGGTGTAGAGATGCTTCTTGGTGTAGAATTGTTACTTCTTGGAGTTGATGTATTTGTTCTTGGTCTAGGCGTCGATGTATTTGTTCTTGGTCTAGGAGTTGAAGTATTAGTTCTTGGTCTAGTTGTATTTAATCTAGGTTTAGAAGTAGAATTCGTTCTTGGTCTTGTAGTACTTGTTCTAGGTCTAGTTGTAGTATTTGTTCTTGGTCTAACAGCTGAATTTCTTGAGTATCTTGAACTTAAAACAGAGTTTCTGTTAACAAGTGAACCTCTTCTTCCGGAATTGTATGATATGCCTCTTCTATGGTAACCATTGGTATAGCTATATCCATAACCATAACCATAACCAAAATTATTAAAACCGTAGTATGGTGATCTCCAGTAAGAGTTGTAAAAACTATTGTTCCATCCCCAACCATATCTCCAAGAATAAGGACTGTTCCATCCCCAATTATACCATCCATTCCAACCCCAAGGTCTGTTCCAACCCCATCCATAGTCGTTGTAAAAACCAGTATCGTGTATGTTGATTATAACATTACTATTAGTCGCTCCCCAACCTGCATTCTGTTCAGTGACTTCTATAGAATCATCATAGTTACCTTGATAAGTGTCAACGTCAGTAAATATTTCTTCAGTCTGACTATATATTTCTGCTTCATCAGCTTTTTCTTTAAAATAATTAGAGTAATAGTCATTATTATTTTCTGCAGGTATAGCCTCAGACTCATACTGTCTGTTTTCAGTTCCAGTATCATATATGCCATCAGTAGTTTGTCCAACATATTGGTAAGAACCGCAAGAACTTAATGCTAAAGCAGTGAAAAGAACAGTAAAAACCTGTACTTTATTAGTTAAGTAGTTAATTAATTTCATATCGTGTTGTTTTTAATTGTTGAACATTACAAAAATAGTTAGTTTTGTCCAACTATTTTATTATTTAACATAATCACAATTTTTGTGCCAAAAGACTATATATGAGTAAAAAACTAACAAGTAGAGCAGAAAATTATTCCAAATGGTATAATGAACTGGTGGTAGAAGCTGATTTAGCAGAAAACTCAGCAGTAAGAGGATGTATGGTTATTAAACCTTATGGGTTTGCTATTTGGGAAAAGATGCAAGCGGAGTTAGATAGAATGTTTAAAGAGACAGGTCATCAAAATGCATACTTCCCTTTATTTGTGCCTAAGAGCTTATTTGAAGCAGAAGAAAAAAATGCTGAAGGTTTTGCTAAAGAATGTGCAGTCGTTACACATTATAGATTACAAAACGATCCAGATAATCCAGGTAAATTACGAGTGGACCCTAATGCTAAGCTAGAGGAGGAGTTAGTTGTAAGGCCAACTAGTGAAGCTATAATTTGGAATACATATAAAGGATGGATTCAATCTTACAGAGATTTACCTTTATTAATCAATCAATGGGCTAATGTGGTACGTTGGGAAATGCGTACGCGTTTGTTTTTAAGAACAGCTGAGTTTTTATGGCAAGAAGGTCATACAGCACATGCTACTAAAGCAGAAGCAATCACAGAAGCAGAATTAATGAATAATATATATGCCACTTTTGCTGAAAACTTTATGGCTATACCAGTAATACAAGGATTGAAAACCGAAAGTGAGCGTTTTGCAGGTGCTGATGAAACGTATTGTATTGAGGCATTAATGCAGGATGGAAAAGCTTTACAAGCTGGTACGTCTCACTTTTTAGGGCAGAATTTTGCAAAAGCATTTGATGTGAAGTTTACATCAAAAGAAGGGAAACAGGATTATGTATGGGCAACATCTTGGGGAGTGTCTACTAGATTAATGGGAGCATTAATAATGACGCATAGTGATGATCATGGTTTAGTCTTACCTCCAAATTTAGCGCCTAATCAAGTAGTTATTGTTCCTATATATAAGACCGACGAACAATTAGAAGCTATTACCGAAGTGGTAAATGGCATAATGAAAGACCTAAGGAGTAAAAACATTTCTGTTAAGTTTGATAATAGAGACACGCATAGACCTGGAGCTAAGTTTGCACAGCATGAATTACAAGGTGTGCCTTTAAGAATAGCAATAGGATCAAGAGATCTAGAAAATGGAACAGTGGAGCTTGCTAGACGTGATACATTAACTAAAGAGGTTGTTGCATTGGATGGTTTAATTGATAAGGTTGAAGGATTAATGACAGAAATACAAGACACTTTATTTAATAAAGCTAAAACTTACAGAGATAATCACATCACAGAAGTAGATACTTTTGAGGAATTTAAAAAAGTTTTAGAAGAAAAGGGTGGATTTATCTCTGCGCATTGGGATGGAACTGCAGAAACTGAAGATAAAATTAAAGAAATTACCAAAGCTACGATTAGATGTATGCCTTTAGAAGGAAAAATTGAAAAAGGAATTTGTGTGCTTACTGGCAGAGAATCAGCACGTCGCGTATTGTTTGCAAAAGCGTATTAATTTTTTTTTAATTTTTTTTATAAAAATTGTTGCAACACTTAAATATAGTTGTATATTTGCACCCGCAATGGAAACGTTGCTAAGTTATTTGAAAGGGTTGTAAGTTTAAAAAATATGTTTTATATTTGCGCTCTCAATAATCAAATGGCCCGTTCGTCTATCGGCTAGGACGCATGGTTTTCATCCATGTAAGAGGGGTTCGATTCCCCTACGGGCTACAATTTTTATAAAAAAATAAGGAAACAAAAATGGCAAATCATAAGTCAACTTTAAAAAGAATCAGAAGTAACGAAGCTAAGCGTTTGTTAAATAAGTACCAACATAAGACTACACGTAATGCTATTAAAAAATTACGTGAATTAGAAGACAAGAAAGAAGCTGAAGCTTTATTTCCTTCTGTAGTATCTATGTTAGATAGATTAGCTAAGAAAAATGTTATTCACACTAACAAAGCTTCTAACTTAAAGTCTAGTTTAGCTAAGCACGTAGCTGCTTTATAATTAGCTTTTAGTTTCTATAAAATTATAAGTGCTTCATTTAATGAAGCACTTTTTTTGTGCCTTATATTTTGGTAGTCTTTGTTTTTTAATGAAGATACCGTCCTTTGGTGTTGCGTTAGCGGTAGTAGTGGATAGCTTTTGGCGAGCTTGCGCTTTGAGCCAAAACTTGTAACGGATGACGCGACCTATAACCTGATCTTAAATCAGGATATAGGTAACGCCCTAAAATTAAAAACTGCTAAACTTAAGAGTTTACTCTAGTGCATAAAAAAGCCTTAACGATTGTTAAGGCTTTTTTTTTAGTTTATGTTTTTAGTGTTTAACCATTCATTGAGATTAAAAACTCTTCGTTGTTTCTGGTTTGTTTAAAGCGGTCGTTTATAAATTCCATAGCTTCTACAGGGTTCATGTCTGCAAGGTATTTACGCATTACCCACATACGTTGGATTGTGGAAGCATCTAGTAATATGTCGTCACGACGTGTACTTGATGATGTTAAATCAATTGCAGGGAAAATACGACGGTTAGATATTTTACGGTCTAATTGTAGCTCCATATTTCCGGTACCTTTAAATTCTTCAAAGATAACCTCGTCCATTTTAGATCCTGTTTCTGTTAATGCTGTTGCAATAATAGTTAGTGACCCTCCATTTTCTATGTTACGTGCAGCTCCAAAGAAACGTTTTGGTTTGTGTAATGCGTTTGCATCTACACCTCCAGAAAGTATTTTTCCTGATGCTGGTTGTACGGAGTTGTATGCTCTGGCTAAACGTGTGATTGAATCTAATAAGATTACTACATCATGTCCACATTCTACCAATCGTTTTGCTTTTTCTAATACGATGTTAGCAATTTTTACATGCTCATGCGCTTCTTTATCAAAAGTAGAAGCAATAACTTCTCCACGCACATTACGTTGCATGTCTGTTACTTCTTCAGGACGCTCGTCAATTAGTAATATCATTTGGTATACTTCAGGATGGTTTGCAGCAATTGCATTGGCAACATCCTTTAAAAGCATTGTTTTACCTGTTTTTGGTTGTGATACTATCATACCACGTTGTCCTTTGCCTATTGGTGCAAACAGGTCCATAATTCGTGTAGAAATAGTCGCTTGCTTTTCTGCAATATTGAATTTTTCTTGAGGAAATAATGGTGTTAAATGCTCAAAAGCAACACGGTCTCTAACCACATTTGGGTTTTGACCATTTATTTTGCTTACTTTAATTAAAGGGAAATATTTTTCGCCTTCTTTTGGTGGTCTTACTTGACCTAATACTGTATCTCCTACTTTTAATCCAAATAAACGGATTTGAGATTGTGATACATAAATATCATCTGGTGATGAAAGGTAATTATAATCTGAAGAACGCAAAAAACCATAGCCATCTTGCATGATGTCTAAGACTCCTTCGCTTTCTATTATTGCGTCAAATTCAAAATCTGGTTCTCTGTAACGGTTACGACTGTCTTTGTTACCGTTATGTTGGTTACCATTTTTTTGATTGTTATTTTTTTGATTCTTTTGGTTGTTATGTTTTGGTCGATTAGGTTGCTTGTTGTCACCTTGTTTATCATCTTTATTGTCGTTAGATTGCTTATTTTTTTGATGATTATGAACCGGTTTTTTTGGTTGTGGTTTAGCAGGTGCTTTTGTTGCAGGTGTTTTATCTCCAACCTCTGATTTTGCTTCTGCCTCAGGTTTTAAATCTAATTGAGGTTGCTTAGTGTTGTCCTTTTGTTGTGCAGGTTTACTAACTCTAGCTCTTTTTGGTTTTTGCGTAGCTGGCTTTTTTGAAGCTTCTGTTTTAGCAGGTGCTTTTTTGACAGGTGTATCCTCTTTTTTTACTTCTAAAACAGCTTTTGGGTCTGCTGCTTGCTTATCTAGTATTTGATATACTAAATCTAATTTTTTTAATGAACGAAACTTTGAGACATTCAGTTTTTTAGCTATATCCTGCAATTCAGGTAGCTTCATTTCTTTTAATTGTGAGATTTCAAACATTGATGTTGAATTAACTTATGTGTTGATGTAATTTGAATTGATTATTTCTTGAAGAAAATAAGATATACTTCTGAAGAATTAACGTCTTGCTAGTGTGAGTGTTGCAAACCGTTACGCAATTATACAACTTTTATTTTAATTTTTTATTTAAGTACTAATGTTTATTCATTTTAATAATTGTCTAAATTTTTAATGATGTATGTTTCATTTATAATAAAAGAAACTATATTTTTGTCATTCATACCATTTGAAACTTTAATATGTTACAACGTATACAAACCATATATTTATTAATTGTTGCTGCAATTTCTGGTGGACTTATTTTTGTCTTTGAGTTATGGACAACAACTAATGAGGTTGTTGTGTTTGCAAAAGATGAGCTACTTGTTTTTGGTTTGTTTTTGGCATCAGCGTTATTAGCATTAGTTTCAATATTTAGCTTTAAAAATAGAAAGTCTCAATTTATGCTGGGACGACTTAATCAGATATTAAATTTAATTTTACTAGGATTTTTCGTGTATCGAATACTAAATGCATCTGGAGAAGCAAATGATGTTTCAGAGAAAGGTGTTGCGATTTTCCTCCCTGTTATTTCTATCGTCTTTTTGATTTTATCAAATAGAGCCATTAAGAAGGATGAAGATCTTGTAAAATCTGTAGATCGTCTACGTTAAACCTAACATCTTAGTAGTATTAGTGCGAGAAAAAACCGAAGCGAAAGCTTCGGTTTTTTTATTTTCTTGGATATTCAATAACTTCTAGATTTTCAATTTTACCATTATCAATGGTAAAGCGTAACATGGTACGTACATTATGAAAACCATGGATGCCAATTGCTCCTGGATTCATGTGTAATAAACCTAGTTTTTTATCCTGTATTACTTTTAATATATGTGAGTGTCCACAAATAAATAATTTAGGTGGATTTTTAGTAATTTCCTCTCTTACCCTAATATTGTATCTATTTGGATATCCTCCAATGTGTGTAATCCAAACATCAACACCTTCAATAGTAAACCGATTGTTTTCAGGGAATTCAGCTCTAGCTTTATTATTATCAATGTTACCCCAAACAGCACGAAGTGGTTTTAATGCTTTAATAGCATCTGTAACTTTAAGGTCACCAATATCTCCAGCATGCCAGACTTCGTCAGCTTGTTTGACGTGACTAAGTACAGCATCATCTATATGACTATGTGTGTCTGATAGTAGTAATATTTTTTTCATTTATTCCAAAATTTTTTCGGGCGGATCTGTTTCTGCAAAAGTGCTAAACTTAAATTTATTTTTTTGTAAACTATTCTTAAAACTTTAGGCTTGTGAGTTGAAGCTTCTGTGTTTGTATTATCTTTGCTTTTTAGAATGTAAAAATACAGCTTTCTTGCGCTATTTTATAGAACTCGCTTATAACGGAACAAATTATCATGGTTGGCAAAATCAGCCCAACGCTATATCTGTACAAGAAGTTTTAGAAAAAGCACTATCAACTATTTTAGGAGAAACTATTACTGTTATGGGAGCAGGACGTACAGATGCAGGTGTACATGCCAAACAGTTGTTTGCTCATATGGATACAGATGTTGCATTTAAAATTGACACGTTGCAGTATAAATTAAATTCTTTTTTACCTAAAGATGTGGCTATTCAGTCCATATTTAAGGTAATACCAGACGCTCATGCTCGTTTTCATGCAACTAGCAGAGCTTATGTTTATAGAATTGCGTTAAGGAAAAGTCCTTTTAATTTTGATCAGACTTATTTTTTAAAACAGTCTTTAGATATTGATAAGCTTAATCAAGCGACTAAAATATTATTTGATTACACAGATTTTCAGTGCTTTAGTAAGTCTAATACAGATGTACATACCTATAATTGTGATATTATGGAGGCAAAATGGGATGTGGTAGAGGACGAAATTCATTTTACAATTAAAGCAGATCGTTTTTTGCGTAATATGGTTAGAGCAATTGTTGGTACGCTAATAAATATTGGTATTGGTAAGTTGGAAGTTAACGACATGCATACAATAATACAATCTAAAAATAGAAGTGAAGCTGGTTATTCCGTACCTGCTAAAGGTTTATATCTAATAAAAGTTGAGTATCCTGATACTATAAAATTAAATGACTAAGACTAAAGAAAACATTTTTGATTTACAACTATTTAAACGTTTGTTTAAATACACAAAACCTTACAGAACCGTTTTTTACGCATTAATAGTGTCTGTTTTAATTTTAGGTGCTTTAAGTATTGCAACACCTGTTTTACTTAGAGAAATTATTGACGAGCATCTTGTTAAAAAAGATTACAGTGGTTTTGTATATCTTATAGTATTAATGGTTGTGCTATTGGTAGCACAAGTTTTGCTACAATTGTTTTTTATATTTTACTCGTCTTGGTTAGGCTTAAAAATGGTAAAAGACATACGTGTTAAACTATTTGACCATATTTTAAGCTTCAGGATGAAATATTTTAACACCTCTTCAGTAGGTGTTTTAATAACAAGAGCTGTTACAGATATGGAACGTATTGCATCTGTTTTTGGTGATGGTTTATTTACCATTGTTAGAGATTTATTAGTTATGGTTGTTATATCTGGTGCAATGTTATATTACAACTGGCAATTAAGTTTAATTGTATTTGTGACCTTACCAATTGTTTTATTTGCAACTAAAATTTTTCAGCGTTACATGAAACGTGCGTTTGAAGATGTACGTAATGAGGTCTCTAACCTAAATTCGTTTGTGCAGGAGCGTGTAACAGGTATGAAAATTTTACAACTGTTTACAAGAGAAGATACCGAGTATAAAAACTTTAAAGAAATTAATAATCGTCATAAAAAAGCGTGGTTAAAAACGGTTTGGTATAACTCGATATTTTTTCCGATTGCAGAATTTTTAGGATCGCTAACAACAGGTTTAGTGGTGTGGTTTGGTGGTTTAAATATTTTAGTTGAAGGTAGTAATGTTACACCTGGAGATTTATTTATGTTTATTACCATGATCCCAATGTTGTTTAGACCATTACGTCAAATAGCAGATAAGTTTAATACGCTGCAAATGGGTATGATTGCCTCAAATCGTGTATTTAAAATATTAGATACAACATCGCATATTGATAATGCTGGAAACTTAATAGCAGATAACTTTAAAGGAGCTATTAATTTTAAAAATGTACACTTTAGTTATGTGGAGGATGAAGAAGTTTTAAAAGGGATCAGTTTTAATGTTAATGTTGGAGATACGGTTGCTATTGTTGGTGCTACAGGAGCAGGAAAAAGTACAGTTATTAACTTGTTAAACCGTTTTTACGAAATTAATTCGGGTAGCATAGCAGTGGATAATATAGATATTAAAGAGTATACATTAGTCTCTTTAAGACAGCAAATAGCAGTAGTGCTTCAAGATGTGTTTTTGTTTGCAGATACCATTTTAAACAATATTACACTTAGTAATCCAAATATTACCGAAGCTGATGTGGTCAAAGCAGCTAAGGATATTGGGATACATGATTTTATAATGAGTCTTCCAAATGGTTACCATTACAATGTAAAGGAAAGAGGTGTTATGTTGTCTTCTGGACAACGCCAATTAATCTCTTTTTTACGTGCCTATGTAACTAACCCAAGTATTTTGGTATTAGATGAAGCAACGTCATCTGTGGATTCGTATTCAGAACAATTAATACAAACAGCAACAGAGAAAATTACTAAAGGTCGTACCTCTATAGTTATTGCACACAGATTAGCAACTATCCAAAAAGCAGATAATATTATTGTTATGGATGCTGGTTTAATTGTAGAGCAAGGAACACATGCCGAGTTGCTTAAAAAAGAAAATGGCTATTATAAAAACTTATACGAAGTACAGTTTTTGCAAGCAGAAAAGGTGGCTAGTTAATTTTTGATAAACCAAATAATATAGAAAAGTAACTAGTATTTAGTTGATTATATTATAATTAAGCAGAGATGCCTAATTTACTAAGCATTTTTTTTACTTTAATAATTTCTTCAGAAGATTTTAAGTAAGCCAAATCACGATGTTTTCCATTGGTTAATTGTAGTGATAATCGTTTTGCACCAAAGACTTTTTTTTCTGTCAAACTAACAATTGTTTTTGTATCAATTTTTTCTTGACTTGATTTTTTAAAAATGAAAAAATATAGGACTACTATGGATACTAATCCTAATATAAGCCAGATTATTTGCATAAAACCAATTCCGCTTTCACTAATATAAGAAACGTTAAGAATAGCGTTTAATAGGTTTAAAATCATCAAAGCTTTTATCATAAAATATTGAGACTTTAATCCATCTTTAATGTCTATGGTATTTTCTTTTTCGTTATAAATAATGTTCATTATAATTTTTAATTAAGGTGAAAACGCATAAAATGGTTGTAGAATAAAATGTTTAACAGAATAGAAATAAGACCTACTCTAAATCATCTTTCAAAATTTGAGCTAATTCAATAGTGTTTTCAAACGGAAGGAATTCGCCATTTCTAAAGCATGAAATCTGTCCAGTTTCTTCACTTACTGCAATTGCAATAGCGTCAGTACGCTCTGTAACACCAACAGCAGCACGATGACGTAATCCAAAACGTTGCGGAATGTTTTTCTCGTTGTTTACAGGTAAAATAACACGTGTTGCTTTAACAATATTATCTTGTATAATAATGGCGCCATCGTGTAGTGGACTATTTTTAAAAAAGATACTTTCTATAATTGGTTGTGTAACTTTAATATTCATTTCGTCACCTGTATTGGCTAAAAAATCAAGATTATTATTACGCTCCAAAACAATTAAAGCACCAGTTTTAGAACTGCTCATTTTATTGCAAGCAGAGATTATAGCATCAATATCTGTGGATGTACCTTGTTCTATCTTTAAAAACTTTAACTGACTTAAAAACTTGCGTCGACTAGCAAAGTTTGTAGATCCAACCATTAATAAAAACTTTCTTACTTCCTGCTGAAATACAATAATTAAAGCAATAAATCCGACACTAATAAAACCTCCTAAAATCTTGGTAAGTAAAACCATTTGTAAGGCTTCAACCGTCAAGTAAATAAAGTAGATAACCACAATACCAATAAAAATATTAATGGCTACAGTCCCTTTAACTAGCTTGTATACGTAATAAAGTAGCAGTGCAACAAGCACAACATCTATCATGTCAATCCAACTAAATTTTAAAATGTCTTTAAATATTTCCAACGAAAAGCGGTTTTTGTAAAATTAGTAAAATTGGGTTAAAAGATCTGCTCGATTTTATTAATAACGGTTCTTTCATTTTTTAAACGCATTAATTTTGATTTTATAGATATGTAATCTTGGAAACTTAAATTTTTATTGAAAAGTATTTGAACATTGTAAAAGTCGCCTCCATGATCCTTGTCGTCAAGATTAAACACGTTAAGTTTTTCTTTTAGATAATTATTCAATTGATTCAAATTCGTTTCTCCTGAAATAATAAAAGAATTTATAGTAATGTCTTCAAGGCTATTGATAATAAGATTTATGTCAAATGAGTTATCATCTATTTCAATATCTTCAGAATTAGTTTCAGAGTAATTTAAACGATAAACAACTTCAGTAAAATCAATAAAGCCTAAATTTTTAATACTAGTATCATTACAAGTGTAATAATTTCTAGCTTTTTCATTTTTATGCAAGGTTGCATTACGCTTCTTCTCTTGTAGTTTTATTATAGATGGTAACGCTTGTTCTAATGTTAAGCGCTTGTCAACGTTTACTAACCAGTTAGTAGAAATAATTAAGTTTTTTCGGTTTAACTCAACACTATCTTGTTTGGTTTCATCATAAAAAATATAAGCAGGAGAGACGTCTAAAATCTGAGTTATTTCTGCATTTTGTATTTCTGGTAGTTGTATTACTTTTTCGTTTCCGCAAGAAAAAAATAAAAATAGTACAGTAATAAATATAAATCTGTTAAGCATGTAATTTGTTATATAGTGTGATACATTCTTTAGCTTCTTTTACATCGTGCACGCGCAAAATTTTAGCTCCTTTTTGTAGTGCAATCACGTGTAAAGCGGTTGTTCCGTTTAAAGCATTTGCTGCTGTAGTATCTATGGTTTTGTAAATCATAGATTTTCTGGATATACCTGCTAATACTGGCAATTCTGCAATATTTAATAATTCAAACTTACTTAAAAGTTCAAAATTTTGTTCTAAAGTTTTAGCAAAACCAAAACCAGGATCTAAAATTAAATCTATAATACCCAATTCGCGCGCTTTGGCGATACGTTCTGAAAAATAAAAATTAATATCCTTGATTAAGTTGCTGTATTGGGTTAGTGTTTGCATAGTTTGTGGTGTACCACGCATATGCATCATTATATATGGGACTTGTAAGTCGGCAATAATTGGTAGCATGTTGTCATCTAATAAACCTGCCGAAATATCATTAATTAAAGCAGCACCTTCAATAATAGTTGCTTTTGCTACTTGACTTCTAAAGGTGTCCACAGATATTATAATATCTGGAAAATGACCAACCAAAAGTTTTATTATTGGTACAATGCGTTGCAATTCTTCGTCTTCACTTACAAATGGCGCATTTGGTCTTGAGCTGTAAGCACCAACGTCAATAAACGTGGCACCTTCATTTAGCATGTTTTCTACTTGTTTTATTATTGAAGTTTCATCTTTATAACGTCCACCATCAAAAAAAGAATCTGGTGTTACATTTAAAATACCCATTACTTTTGGAGTACTTAAATCTATAAGTTTGCCTTTACAATTTATTGTCATTGATACACTTAAATATGGTGTTGGGATAACGTTAGTAAAACTTTAAACCCTAAACCTTGAACTTTAAATAATTTTATGCGAAATTTACGCAAAATTCAATTAGAGTTTATCAAATATGCAAGATACTTCAAAACAATACGATGCTGTAATAAAAACCTGTCGTGACCTTTTTATTAATAAAATGACAGATTATGGTAGTGCATGGCGAATTTTACGTTTACCATCATTAACCGATCAAATTTTTATAAAAGCACAACGTATTAGAGGTTTGCAACAAAACGATGTGCGTAAAGTTGACGAAGGTGAGCAAAGCGAATTTATCGGGATTATCAACTATTGTATTATGGCATTAATACAACTCCAAAAAGGAGTGGTAGAGCAGCCAGATTTGGAAGTCGAAGAAGCGACTGTTTTATATGACGAACAAGTAAAAGCAACAAAGCAGTTAATGAAGGACAAAAACCATGATTATGGAGAGGCTTGGAGAGACATGCGTGTTAGTAGTTTAACCGATTTAATTTTACAAAAATTATTACGTGTTAAGCAAATTGAAGATAATTCAGGTAAAACAATAGTAAGTGAAGGCATTGATGCTAATTATCAAGACATGATTAATTACGCCATTTTTGCAATGATACATTTAACAGAACAATAAAATTGCTTTTGCAATTTGATATTTATATATAGTTATGAAATACATAGTCGGTTTTTTAAGAATATTTGTTGGTATATTTTTTATTATTTCAGGATTTATAAAGCTTAATGATCCAATCGGATTTGCTTTTAAATTAGAAGAATATTTTGGGCCAACCGTTTTAGATTTACCATTTTTTATTCCTTATGCTTTAGGGATTTCAATAATAGTTGTCGTTTTTGAGGTGCTTTTAGGTATATTTTTAATTATTGGATATAAACCTAAATTTACAATTTGGAGTTTATTATTAATGATAATATTCTTCACATTTTTAACCTTTTACTCAGCGTACTTTGATAAAGTAAAAGACTGTGGTTGCTTTGGTGATGCTATGAAAATGGATCCATGGGAAAGCTTCGGTAAAGATGTTTTTCTATTAGTTTTAATTTTAATTATTTTCTTTGGAATAAAATACGTTAAGCCATTTTTTGGTAAACTAGCTACCACTATTTTGTCTTTATTAAGTTTTATAGCTTGTTTAGGTTTTGCTTACCATGTGTTAAGGCATTTACCAAGTATTGATTTTAGACCATTTAAAATAGGAAACAACATTACAGATAACATGATTGTGCCAGATGATGCACCACAACCAGTAATTGAGTATACGTGGACGTTTAATGAAAATGGTACAGAAAAACAATATATAACAGACGGTTCATACCCTGAATCTCCAGGAGAATATCTTACAGTGACAACAAAAACAATATCGGAAGGTTATGAGCCACCAATCCATGATTTTTCAATTGAAAAAGATGGTGAGGATTTTACTCAGGACATCCTAACGCGACCAAATGTACTATTGGTAGTTAATTACAACTTAGCAAAATCTGAAAGTGATGGTTTAATGGCTGTAAAACAAATTACAGATAAAGCAATCGCAAATGGTTATGACGTTATTGGTTTAACAGCATCTGGACCAGATGAGGCAAATGGTGTAATCTCAAATTATAAATTAGGTTTTGAGTATTATTTCTGTGACGAGACTGCTTTAAAAACAATCATCCGTTCTAATCCAGGATTATTAAAATTAGAAAAAGGGACCATCATCCAAAAAGTACATTGGAATGATATTGATCAATTAGAACTACCAAAAGTAGATAGACCAGCACCTAAGGTTATAGATGATGGAACAGCACATGTAGTTGATGATAAAGTTTTAAATAAAGAAGCATTTGAAGCTTTACAGTTAAGTGAAGATCAAATTGAAAAGGTATCTGTTTTTAAAGGAGCTTCAGAGGTTAAAACAGTTATTGATTCAATAAACACAGCTACTGGTAAAAATTACACAAGTATTGTAAAAATTGTAACAAAAAAAACAGAATAACATAACTTCTATTGATTTGTAAAGCATAAGCAAATTATATCTGGAAACACATTAATTTGTAAAACAGTAAAACAACGTATTTAAAATAAATATACCCACTGACAACATACCTTCTAAATAAAACAGGTTACGCATTACTTACATTATTTGGTGTAATAACCGTTATATTCTTATTATTTAGTGTGCTTCCAGGAGATCCAGCACAAATGATGTTGGGTCAAAATGAGGATAGTCAGCAACTAGCAATTATCAAAAAAAAATACGGTTTTGATAAGCCTGTTGCAACGCAATATTTGTATTATTTAAACGATTTGTCTCCAGTATCATTTCACTCAAAAACAGAAGGTGACTACACTTATTTAAGTCAAAATAAATACGCAGCAACACAACTATTTGCAATTGGCAATACTACAATGGTTGTTAAATTTCCATACCTACGCGAGTCTTTTACAAAGCAAGGTAAAAAAGTAAGCCAAGTATTATCAGAGACGTTACCCAATACGTTTGTATTGGCAGTTTCAGCAATACTAATCGCAATCTTTTTAGGTGTTATATTAGGCGTGGTTTCTGCATTAAAAAAAGATACTTTTTTAGATAAAACCATTCAAATATTAAGTACCTTAGGTATGAGTGTACCATCCTTTTTCAGCGCCATATTATTTGCATGGTTATTTGGATTTGTATTGCATAAATACACCAATCTAGAAATGACAGGAAGTCTTTACGAGTTGGATGATTTTGGCGAAAAAATGCACGTAAAATGGAAAAACTTAATCCTACCAGCAATCGTATTAGGGATAAGGCCATTAGCAGTCGTGATACAATTAATGCGCAACTCCCTATTAGAAGTACTTAATCAAGATTATATCAGGACAGCCAGAGCAAAAGGCTTATCAGAGTTTCAGATTATTAAAAAACACGCTATTAAAAACGCATTAAACCCAGTAGTAACTGCAATCTCAGGTTGGTTTGCAAGTATGCTAGCAGGCGCAGTGTTTGTGGAGTATATTTTTGGTTGGAACGGATTAGGAAAAGAAATTGTAAACGCACTTAACACCTTAGATTTACCTGTAATTATGGGATCTGTGTTAATAATAGCCTTACTATTCATAATAATTAATATTTTTGTAGATATAATATACACTTGGTTAGATCCAAAAGTTAAATTAGAATAAAACGTAACGTCATGAGAAAAAACATAGTAGCCGGAAATTGGAAAATGAATAACGATTTACCACAATCAGAAGCATTAATTTCAGATTTAAAAAGACAAACAAAAACATCTAATGCAGAGGTTATGATTGCGCCAACATTTACCAACTTATGGCATGCTTTTGAAGCTACAAGACATGACGATATCGAGGTTATTGCACAAAACATGCACTTCGCAGAAAATGGTGCATACACAGGAGAGGTAAGTGCAGACATGCTTAAAAGCGTAGGTATCCAAACAGTAATTTTGGGTCACTCAGAGCGTCGTGCATATTTTAACGAAGACGATGCTATTTTAGCTAAAAAAGTAGACCAAGCCTTATCTAAAGACTTACGCGTAATTTTCTGTTTTGGAGAAGAGCTAGCAGACCGTAAAGCAGCAAACCACGAAGCAGTGGTAGAAAGTCAAATCAAAAACGCATTGTTTCATTTAGACGCTTCAACATTCAAAAATATCGTGTTGGCTTATGAGCCTGTATGGGCAATCGGAACAGGAGAAACAGCAAGTCCAGAACAAGCACAAGACATGCACAAATTTATCCGTAAAACATTAAACGACAAATACGGTAACCAAGTTGCAGATGACATGACTATCCTTTACGGAGGGAGTGTAAAACCAGCAAACGCCAAAGAAATTTTCTCAAAACCAGACGTAGATGGTGGATTAATTGGAGGAGCAGCCTTAAAAGCCGAAGATTTTTACGCAATCGTAAATGCCTTTTAAATAACAATAAAAATTAAAATAATTTGGGCGTTACCACAAGGGTCGCGTCTTCCGTTATATCTTTTTTTGCCATATGTGGCAGCAAAAAAAGGATGCCACTACAACCGCTAACGCAGGCTAATCTGCAAAATACAGTACAAATTATAATGTCAAATATTATTTACATAGGGTATTACTTTAAAGTGCAACCCATGCAACCAGGAACAGAAATCCTGATAGCAGAACTAGGTTACGCAGGATTTGAAAGTTTTGTAGAAACCGAAGAAGGGGTTACAGCATACATTCAAAAAGAAGAATATAACGCTTCCATTTTGGACGATATCCAAATATTAAAGTCGGACGAGTTTGAAATCACCTATACCTTTGACGAAATTGAGCAAACCAATTGGAACGAAGAGTGGGAGAAAAACTTTAACCCAATAGTGGTTGATGATATGTGTGCAGTACGTGCACCATTTCATGATAAGTTTGACACACAATACGATATTATCATCGAGCCAAAGATGAGTTTTGGAACCGGACATCATGAAACCACACACATGATGATCCAGCATATTCTTAAAAACGACTTTACAGATAAGTCCGTTTTAGATATGGGATGCGGTACAGCTGTTTTAGCAATACTAGCAGAGATGAAAGGAGCAAAACCATTAGATGCAATAGATATAGACAACTGGTGCTACTTAAATAGCTTAGAAAATGTGGAGCGTAACAATTGTAAACATATTTCTGTTTACGAAGGGGAAGCAGCACTTTTAAAAGATAAAAAGTACGACACTATTATTGCAAACATTAATCGTAACATTTTATTAAATGACATCGCAGCATATTCTAAATGTTTGGATGCAAAAGGCACCTTGTTTTTAAGTGGTTTTTACCAAGAAGACATCTCAATGATAGAAAAAGAGTGTAATAATAATCAACTTTTTTTAAAGGATACATTAACCAAAAATAATTGGGTTGCACTTAAGTTTGAGAAGCAGTAAAATTGCTTAAAATCACAATTATCGATTAAATACATAAAATTTTAACAATTTTATTAAAAATAAACAGAGTCCTGTGGTTAAAACCTCAGGATTCTTCTTTTTTAAACAATTATCTTTGACCTGATAATTATCTCACATAAGATTAATAGCAAAATATCCTTAAACTAATATTTTAAGATTGTGTGAAACATTTTACGTAAAGCAAACCATTTATTAATTTAAAATTCAACCAAAAATGAAGAAAATTAAATTTATGGCTTTAGCTAGCCTATGTTTTATTCTAGGATTACAATCATGTCAAAAAAACGAAGACACGATTATAGACGAAGAAGTTGCAGCAATAGAAGTGTCTGCAGAGCTTTTAGCTAAATTGGCAAAAGCACAAATTAATACCGACAATGCTAAAATAGTAGACTTCATGCTTCCTGATGGTTCAACTAAAGAAATGATTGAAGTTGAAGGTGATCTTTTTATGAGCGAAGAAGACATTTTAAACTTAGATGATGATGCTTCAGCATCAGAGCGAAATTATCGTACAAATAATTTAGTGTCACAGGGTAAAACCATTACTATTATTGGATATACAGGTGGTAGTAATGCCTTATCAACCAAAGAGAGAACTGCTTTGCAATGGGCTGTTGATAATTACAATGCGCTAAGCGGAGTTTCAATTTCATTTCAATTATCATTTGGGACTAATTACTCTTCAAAAGATATGGTAGTATATCATAATCCTAGTCAATCTGGAGCAGGAGGATCTGCAGGTTTTCCAAGCAATGGTAATCCTCATAAATTTGTTCAAATTTATGGTTTAGACAACTACGATACTAATGTTGTGGAGCATGTTATTACGCACGAAATTGGTCACTCCATAGGTTTTAGACACACAGATTGGTTTAATAGAGCTAGTTGTGGTCAAAATCAAAATGAAGGAGCAGGATCTATTGGTGCAATAGATTTAGGAGGTAATAATCCAGAGACATCTGTTATGCTAGCATGCTTTAGTAGTGGAGAGGATGGCGAGTTTGGAACTGACGATATCAATGCGCTTCAAATTATGTATTAAAAGTAATATGATATAATTTACAAAAGACTTCTGTGACGACAGAAGTCTTTTTTTATATCTAATATTTTTTTACTTTTATAAAAAAAATAGTACGTATGAGTACAAAAGAAAAAATACAAGAAGAACACGAGGTAAGTACCTTAGAACAACCTAATAATGAAATTGTTGTTTATAATGACGATGTTAATACGTTTGATCACGTCATAGATACTTTAATTTATGCTTGTGATCATACACCAGAACAAGCAGAGCAATGTACAATTTTGGTACATTATAAAGGACAATGTACAGTTAAGACTGGAGCCTATAAAGAATTAGAACCACGATGTACAATGTTATTAGAAGCAGGATTAAGTGCTGAAATAATTTAAAAAAAAAGAGTCTTTAATTTTAAAGACTCTTTTTTTTTGTTGTAATTACTTTCGTTTGCACGTGTTTATACCTAATATGGTATAAAGTGGACAAAAATTGATAAAGCTGGTTATTAAAAATATTATTGCAATACCCATTAAAACGTAAGCTAGAGTTCCGGTAATAACATTTAGATAATACAATAGTGCAATTAGTACAGCAACTAATACTCTTAAGCTTTTATCTAAAGCTCCCATATTTTTTTTCATAATAAAAGGTGTTAAGTATCTAAATGTAAGTATAAGTCATAAAAAAAGCAAGCTATAGTAGCTTGCTTTTTTTTTCGTGACCTCGAAGGGACAAAGTTCGAACTTTTTGAAGGAAGATATTAACCTAATTATCTCAAAATCAATAATTATGAATAATTCAGCATCTTAATGATTTAATCCCACTTCATTTTTTGCAACCTAACGGCATTTAAAATAGCGAGCAATGCTACACCCACATCGGCAAATACAGCTTCCCACATTGTGGCTAGACCACCTGCTCCCAAAATTAGAACTATAATTTTGACTCCAAAGGCTAGAACAATATTCTGCCAAACAATACTTCTTGTGGAACGTCCTATTTTTATAGCACGTGCAATCTTCGAGGGTTGGTCATTTTGAATGATGACATCTGCGGTTTCAATAGCAACATCACTTCCAAGGCCTCCCATCGCGATTCCTACATCACTGGCAGCAAGTACAGGTGCATCGTTAATTCCATCTCCTATAAAAGCAACCTTAGTGCCTGGTTGTGCTTTAAGTTTTTCTACTTCGTTGAGTTTATCTTCTGGGAGTAATCCTCCTTTTGCCCAATCGATGCCTAATTCTTTGGCTACTTGCTGAGTAATAGAATCTTTATCGCCCGATAGCATAATAATTTTAATAATACCTGACGCACGTATTTCTTTAATGGCTTGATGAGCATCCTCTTTCAACTCATCTGCAATGGTTACATAACCAGCAAATTTACCGTCAATTCCGACCATCACTATGGATTGAACAATACTATCAGTTTCTGATGGAACGTCAATAGCGTTTGAAGTCATTAAAGCTTTGTTTCCTACCAGCACGGTTTTCCCGTTTACGGTTCCTTTCAATCCTTTTCCTGCGATTTCAGTTACTTCGGTTGCATCATAGTCGGCACCTTCGGCTTTGTATTCCATTATGGCTTTAGCAATGGGATGAGTGGATTTCTCTTCCATTGCCATTAAGTATTTCATAAAGTCCGCTTTCGCGAAAGCGGAATCACTTATAACTTCCTTTATTTTGAACACACCTTTAGTTACCGTTCCAGTTTTATCCATCACAACGGTATTAACTTGGGTCATTGCGTCTAGAAAAGAAGCTCCCTTGAATAAAATCCCATTACGAGATGCTGCTCCCAATCCACCAAAATATCCCAGCGGAATAGAGATTACCAATGCACAAGGACAGGAGATTACAAGAAAGATTAAAGCTCGATATAACCAGTCTCTAAAAACATAATCATCTACAAAAAAGTAAGGAAGTAATGTGAGACCTATCGCTAAGAAAACTACAATAGGCGTATAAACACGAGCAAATTTCCTAATGAATAATTCAGTTTTAGATTTACGAGCTGTTGCATTCTGTACCATATCTAGGATACGTGCAATAGAACTGTCCTTAAACTCCTTTGTCGCTTCTACCTCAATAACTCCATCAAGATTGATACTTCCTGCAAATACGGATGCTCCTTTCTGGACGGTATCTGGTTTACTTTCTCCGGTAAGAGCAGCGGTATTGAAAGAACCCTTCTCTGAAAGTAATAATCCATCAAGAGGCACTTTTTCTCCTACGCGTACTTGAATTTTTTCGCCAATTTCTACAGTCTCAGGATTCACAGAAATAAAATCACCATTACGAAAAACCAAAGCCTCATTAGGACGCACATCAAGTAATGCCTTGATATTTCCCTTTGCTCGATTCACTGCGGCTTGTTGAAACAGTTCACCTACAGCATAAAATAACATCACAGCTACACCTTCTGGATATTCGCCAATGGCGAATGCACCTAAAGTCGCAATGGACATTAAGAAGAATTCTGTAAAGAAATCTCCATTCTTAATACTGTTCCAGCCTTCTTTAATTACTGGAAAGCCAACAGGAATATACGCCACTGTATACCATACAATTCTCACCCATCCTTTGAAAAATGGTAAGGCGTCAAAATAATCAACTGCAATACCTATCATAAGCATTACAAAGCTGAAAATAGCAGGTACATACGTCTTGAATTTTGAAACACTTTCTGGACTGCTGTGATTGTGTCCATCATCGTGACTGTGCTCACCAGAATGTTTCTGCGTGTCTATATCTCTTAAGTTTACTTTTTTCTTTTTCATTTGATATTGAATAAGTTAATTATGTCATTTGGTATAGGCATACGTTTTAATGGTGGCACATTTGAACCTCCTGTATTACCTAATGGCACGTGATTAATAAACGACTTCCAACCACCAACGATTAATCTAATTATTTGACCAAATACTTCTTTAGTATTCTTTTGCATCAACCCAAATTTCAACATTAACCAATGTGAATAGGTATGCTCCATTGGATACGATTGACCTATAATGTGACTTCTTTCTAAATGATACCAAGCAATAGCAAATTCTTCCATTTCTAAGTTATTGCGGTATAACTCTAACTCTTTACTATATGCCTGTTTTAGATGTTTTGGTATTTTAATATTCAACCTCATATCCTTTAAATTTCATTAAAAGTAGTTCTATTAGTAGTGCAACAGAAGTGCATTTATTGACCACTGCATTTATCGCATATTCCTTTTACGACTAGGTTTACATTCTCTGAAACAAAGCCATCAGGTACTTTAATTTGAGGAATTTTATGTTCCGTAAGACACACAGTTTCGTTGCAATTGTTACAATGGAAATGCAAGTGTAAATCTTGTTCAATCTCACAGTTGCAACCACTTTCGCACAAAGCATATTTTGAAATTCCCGTACCGTCATCTATTTGGTGAACGATCTTCTTTTCTTCAAAGGTTTTGAGTGTACGATATAATGTGGTACGTTCCGCTTTCGCGAAAGCGTACTCAATATCAGTTAACGCCACCGCAATCTTCTTTTCAGCCAAGTATTTATAAATCAAAATACGCATCGCCGTAGGACGTACTTGATGATTTTCTAATGTTTTTTCTATTTCTGTCATTTTAATTTGATTAATGTCCGTGTCCGCCACCTTCTTCTTCACTGTTTTTTGCTTTGGCCAGAAGTGTAAATGCATCTTTTAATACCAGATCTATAGATTCAATAGATCTCGATTTATCTTTTAATTCAATTGCTACAAAACCATCCTCCGCATTGCCCTTTTCAACTTCGAGCATTTCATAATCCATCATTGTTGCGTTACCTTCAGTGCGGTTGCCCAATGCTTCAAAAATATATTGGTTGCCTTGATATCTTACGATGGCTTCTTCTGGTACGGCGTACATTTCTAATGTTCCTACCTCAATTTTGGCATTGACAAACATTCCAGGCAGCAGCTCCTCATAAGTTTCAGATTCCTTTAAGTGCCCGTGTATGGTAACTGACCTATCGTCCCGAACGTTGTTCCCTATAAGGAAAATTTCTGCTTTCATCCATTCCTCGGGAGCATTTGCCAGACGGAAACGTATGCGCTGTCCTATACGGATTAGTGGAATATCATCCTCATAAACATTGAGTTCTACGTGAAGGTCTGACGCGTCCGTTATGTCCATCAAGACATCCTGTGTTCCAAAATATTTTCCCGTATTGACATACACATCCCTAACAACACCATTGATAGGTGAATACACATTTACAGTGGATGAAATGGTTCCATTTCTAACGTTTTTGGGATTGATGCCTATCAATCGCAGTTTGCTTCCCAAGGCTTTGATCGTTGCCTGATTGTTGAGATATATGCTTTTTGCCTTCTCAAAAACCTTGGTGGATGATACTCGTTCATCGTTCAAAATTTTCTGACGGTCGTAATCGGATTTTAGATAATCATTATCTGCAATAGCTTCTAAATAGGCTCTTTGAAATTCAATAAATTCTGGATTCTCAACTTTAGCAACTATTTGTCCTTTACGTATTTTGGTTCCAGGAAGCATCTCCGTGTATTTCAGGAATCCACCGTAAGGAATGGTTACCGATATATTGCCTTGTGGTGGCACGTCTATCATACCGTTGACAGTTATTTCATTACCAATATTTCTTTTCACCGCCTTTCCCACTTCAATAGAAGTCTGTTTCAGCTGTGCTTGGGTAAGCTCTACAACATTCTCGTTTGTTGCAGAATGTTCTTCCATTGCGGGCTCCGATTCTGTTTTGCAACTTGTTGCAAGCAATAGAAGGGCTGCGATTGTGATGTTATATATATTCTTCATTTAAATATCTTTTATAAGTTGCTCAATGTTGATGAGTGTTTGATTGTATTGGTTTAAAAAATCCAAATAGGTTACCTGAATAGTCAACGCACGGTTGAGACCTTGTACATATTCAATGTACCCGATCTCGCCTTCTTCAAACCCACGTTGCGCGGTTTTAAACAGCACATCTGATTGTGGCAGGCCACTCTTGCGATAGTATTCAATATTTTTTAAATTCTTTTGAAGTTCGGTAAACAGCGATTGAAGTTTAGATTTGGTTTGATTTTCGATGACCTCTAGTTGAGCCTCAGTTTCCTGTTTATAAATTTTAGCAGCCGTAATTTTAGCGGTATGTGGTTTTGCCCATAGCGGAATGCTCAATCCCAGCTGCACACCAGTAAACCTATCTCCAGCATCGTAAATGGTTCCTGCATCTCCCGTACCTATAAATGATTGGTTGAAATAACCCAATGTAATATCAGGTAACCGTTTTGCTGATGCTACCTTACGTTCATTTTCTGCCACATCAATCTGTTGCTTGTAATAGGACACCAGAGGGTTTTTTGAAACGTTCATATCTGTGGTATTGCTAACTTCCATTGCAGATTTCATCTCCAATTTTGGAGTTTCGATTTCAACAGCGTCATCCACATTCATCAAATTCTGTAAGGTAAATTGACCTTCAGCGATTGCGGCTTCATTTTGTTGAACCATAATGTTGATATCAGCGAGTTCTGCATTTGCTGTGGCAAGTTCCAGTGCGTTGCTTTCTCCGTTATCATAACGCAATTGCGCGGCGTAAGAAAAACGGGAATAAATACTATCCTGACGTTGCAATACATTTCCCTTGCTCTTCAAAAACCAAAGGCGGTAATAGGTCGAAGATACCTGGGCTACCAGATCATTTTGAACGACTTCCTGCCTCAATTTTGAAGCGGCTACTTTAGAACTATTGAGTTTGCTTTGACGCGAATAAACGGTGGGAAACTCAAAGGTCTGACTGATGCTGAAACGCGTATCATTGTCTGCAATACTATTGGTCTGACCGTATTCAACGCCCAGATCTGTTTTAGGTAAGTTGAAGCTTGTCCCTTTAAGTGCCTGCTCTCGTGCTGTTTGAAACTGTGCTACCTTGAGATTGGGATTGTTCTCAAGTGCTACTTCTAAAACTTGATCTAAGGATTGATATACTTTTTGTTCTGTTTGAGCATTTGCTTGGTACGCCGTTCCCATCATCAGAAATAGCAAAACGCTTGTAATTTTATTCTTTTTCATCTTGAATTTCTTTTCTGAGTAATAGTAGAGAATGGGTAAAACTACCAGCGTTAAAAACGTTGCTGTAATCAGTCCGCCAATTACAACGGTTGCTAATGGTCGCTGCACTTCTGCTCCTGATGTTTGTGAAATAGCCATAGGCAGGAAACCTAAGGACGCCACCGATGCAGTAAGGATAACAGGTCGCAAACGTGATTTAGTTCCCATATAAATGCGTTGGAATATATCTTTCACGCCTTCTTTTTCAAGACTATTGAATTCTGCAATTAGGACAATCCCATTTAATACCGCGACTCCAAAGAGCGCAATAAAACCTACTCCTGCAGATATACTGAAAGGCATATCCCGTAGCCAGAGCGCAAACACGCCACCTATAGCAGAAAGCGGAATCGCAGTAAAGATTAATACTCCCTGTTTAAGCGAGCCGAATGTGAAGTAGAGTAATATGAAAATGAGTAGCAGAGCAAGCGGAACAGCTACTGCAAGTCTTTCCCTAGCTTCGACTAAGTTCTCAAATTGCCCACCATAACTTACGGTATAGCCCGGCTTTAGATCTACTTGGGTATTGATAAGCTTGCTAACTTCATTGACCACGCTCTCCACGTCGCGGTTACGCACATTAAAAGCTACAATGATGCGACGCTGTGTATCGTCTCGTTGTATTTGATACGGACCATCAATAATTGAAACTGTTGCCAGTTGTTTTAAAGGGATTTGCTCGCCGTTACTGCCGTTAATATATAAATTTTGAACGTCAGAAATTGTGGAACGATTGGTATCGCTTAACCGGACGACCATTTCAAACCTTTTTTCTCCTTCATATACTGTTCCAGTGGCAGCGCCAGCAAAGGCAGATTGAATAGCCATATTCACATCATCAATGGACAGTCCGTATTTTGCTAGCTGATTGCGCTTATAATCCACAACTATTTGTGGGATACCAGTAACTTCTTCCACATACATATCAACTGCGCCATCGACCGATCCTGCGATACGTCCTATCTGGTTAGCATACGTAGATAGTTGCTCCAGATCTTCTCCATAGATTTTAATCGCAACATCTTGGCGCACGCCTGTCATCAGTTCGTTAAAACGCATTTGTATGGGCTGCTGAAAACCAAAGGTTACCCCTGGAATAACTTCCAAGGCTTCCGCCATTTTGTTAGCCAGATCTTCCCTGTTTGATGCCGTTGTCCATTCTGATTTATCTTTTAGAATGATCATAAGGTCGGCAGCTTCTACAGGCATAGGGTCTGTTGGTATTTCCCCAGAACCTATTTTAGATACGACCTGTTCTACCTCGGGAAAGTTATCGAGTAGGATTTTTTCGGCTTTGGTGGTCGCCTTAATTGTGTTGGATAGAGAACTGCCCGTAATCACTCTGGTCTCCACCGCAAAATCTCCTTCTTCTAGTGTTGGTATAAATTCGCCACCCAAGGTACTGAATATGAAAAACGCAACTGCAAATAAGACTAAGGTTGCTCCAACTAATATAATCCTTGTATGCATCGCCCATTTTATTACTGGCTCATAAAGGCGATAGAAAAAATTCATAATGTGATCAGAAATATTCTTTTTATGACCGCCTTTTTTACTTAAAACAAGCGCAGACATCATCGGCACATAGGTCAATGACAAAAGAAACGCACCCAGAATGGCAAAACTTACCGTCTGCGCCATAGGGCCGAACATTTTACCCTCCGTACCTACTAAAGCAAGAATAGGGAGATAAACTATAAGAATAATGATCTCTCCAAAAGCAGCAGAATTCCTGATCTTACTTGCAGATTTGAATACTTCCTCATCCATTTCTTGTTGAGTCAGCTTTCGCGAAAGCGTTAAAGCGCCCAAATGAAACAGCGTGGCTTCAACAATGATGACCGCTCCATCTACAATTAGACCAAAATCAATAGCACCAAGACTCATTAAATTAGCCGAAACACCAAAAATATGCATCATACTGAATGCAAAAAGAAGTGCTAATGGAATTACAGATGCCGTTATAAGACCTGCCCGCCAGTTTCCTAATAATAACAGCAAGATAAATATAACGATAAGAGCGCCCTCGATTAGATTTGTGGTCACGGTGCCAATCGCATTATCCACTAGTTTCGTTCGATCCAGAAATGGCTCAATGACCACACCTTCGGGTAGCGTTTTGCTAATGGTTGCTATCTGCTCCTTTACATCTTCTATTACTTTGGCAGAATTAGCACCTTTGAGCATCATCACGATAGCACTTACCACTTCACCTTCTCCGTTACGGGTAGTCGCTCCGTAACGTATGGCTTTTCCTATTTGAACTTTAGCCACATCGCGTATCAATATGGGATTACCAGATTCCGTTTGTTTGACTAGAATATTTTCAATATCCTCCAGTGAACCTACCAAACCTTCACTACGTATAAAAAGAGCTTTATCGTTCTTTTCAATATAGGCACCACCTGTGTTTTGGTTATTGGTCTGGAGCGCATCAAAAATCTCTGTAATTGAGATATTCATAGTGTTCAGAAGCTCAGGTCTGATGGCAATCTCATATTGTTTAAGATAACCGCCAAAACTACTAACGTCAGCCACGCCAGGCGTGCCTAATAATTGGCGCCTGATGATCCAGTCTTGGATTGTTCTTAATTCGGTTGCATTATATTGGTCTTCGTAACCTGGTTCAGTTGTGATTACGTATTGATAGATTTCTCCCAAACCTGTGGTCAAAGGTGCTATTCCCGGCTTACCTATTTCTTTCGGAATTTCAGATTGAGCTTCGGCAAGGCGTTCATTAACCTGCTGTCGTGCCCAGTACACATCTACATCTTCCTCAAAAACAATGGTTACGACCGAAAGTCCAAACCTTGAAAAAGAACGTATTTCTTCAATTTGTGGAATAGTCGCCATCGTTATTTCGATGGGAAATGTAATAAGGCGTTCTACTTCCTGAGCCGCAAGTGTGGGCGAGTTGGTTATGACTTGTACTTGATTATTAGTAATATCAGGCACTGCATCAACAGGCAATTGCCTTAGAGAATATACCCCTAAAATAATAAGAGCAAAGGTGAGTAATCCAATAACCAACTTATGGGTTATGGAGTACTTAATAATTTTATTAAGCATAAGGTTGAAAATAATTCAGTTAAACAAAATGTTTTACGCTTTCGCGAAAGCGCAAAAATTGCAAGTATTTGAACTCACAACGTAATAGGGAATAGCAATCCCTATGAAACTGAATTAAGCCCGTGGAGGCTGAAAGAGAGATTCCAGATATCTGGAATTAAATTGAAAAGAATAATAGGAATATTCCTTTTTTACCTTAAGATCAAATGTCTTTAAGGTTATACTATTTGAGGTTGGAATGAAAACCGAAGGGTGACAGCACTGCTGGTGTGAGTGTACTGGAGCTTTATCTTCGTGCGAACCATCGTGATGTGCTTTATTATCTCCATCATCACTAAAGAGCTCTTCTACTACGTACTCATAAAAAGAGTCCCCACCGTATTCTTTGTGAATTTGATAATGGGAAATGAAATTAGAGAATTTTTCCAGTTGCTCACATAATTCCATATTAGGCGATTCCCCTTGAGTAAGGAATAAAATAGCCATTGATATGGATGTGAATATTTTCATTTGAAATACAAAGATAACAGAATTATGATGCAACTGGATTGCATTTTCGTTTTCATAGCCTTAATTTTCGATAAACTGTAATCAGGTTTCCTGCTTTAATGTAGTGGTCAACAAATTGTCAATTAGTTATTCAAATAGTTAGAAGTTCAAACCATTAAACTTTTAACTATCATGTAAATACGCGTTTATTTCAAATCTAGGTTAGATGAAATTAATTTTGACTGTTCCGCTTTAACAAATAAACTAATCCTATGGCTATTAAAGTGATTACTCCTGAAAGAATAAAAGGATAATAGAACCCCCCAGCAATTAACCAAGTTCCCAAAATAGGCCCCAAAATTTGACCAACACTATTTGAAGAGCTTTGTATAGATATATTTCTACCCGTATTTTCTTTTGATATTAAGGAAACTGCTGATAATAAGTTAGGAGTTACCATTGCTCCTCCAGCTGCAAAAAGAATAATTAAGCCGTAGACAAAGTATTCATTTTTAAAAAAAGGAAAGGCAATTAAAGATGTTCCAGCTATAAGCAAACCTAAAGCAATTTGTTTTTTGATTGATAACAGCTTCTCTCCATAACTTGCAAAAACAGGTTGTAAAACTGCCATTACAGAACCACATAGCATAAAACCAATACCCACTTGGTTGCTGTTAAAGCCTAATTCATCTTTTCCATAAATTGAAAACACTGTTTCAAATAAAGTCACCACAAATTGTAGTACAAACGACAACGATAGCAACACAACAAAATGGTTACTAAATGTAAATCGAAAAGGTGTTTTTTTTGCAAAAAGTTTATGCACTCGAACGGTATTTTTTAGCCACTTCATTACAATGAATAAAACAATCGATCCCAATATAGCAGCAAACAAGAATGGCATTGAAAATCGGTCTAAATGCAGCTGACCGATTGAATATTCTAGATGAAGGTCTGTTTGGGATAGAAAACCACCTATGATAGGACCGAAAATAACCCCAGAGCTAATGGCAACACCAGACCAAGCCATTATTTTTGTTCTACGTTTTTTAGATGTAATATCACTTAAATATGCATTGCTCACGGGAATAACCGAAGAAGTGAAAATTCCACCAAAAATTCGAGCGATATATAACATTGTTAGAGATGTGGCAAGACCAGTAAGTAATTGCATAATTACAAAACCAATTAATCCACAAATGATAATAGGTTTACGACCATATCTGTCTGATAGCTTTCCCCATACCACTACGAAAAGTAATTGGAAAAATGGATAAATACTAGTGAGTAATCCTATATGAAAATTGACTAAATCCGCATCCAGATTATCTTTGAGAGCAAGTCTCTCTGTATAGTAGGGAAGGGTTGGCAATAAAATGCCATAGCCCAACATCACTACAAATAAACTCAACAGAATTAAGGATATCCTGTTGAGTTTTTCTTTTCTATCCATTATTTTTTACCGATTTTTCGTTTTAATAACTGCGCATTAATAGCCACAATAATGGTACTTAAACTCATAAATACAGCTCCTACCGCAGGACCTAAAACAAAGCCTGAAGAATATAGTACACCAGCTGCTAGTGGAATTGCTACGACATTATAACCTGTAGCCCAGATTAAATTTTGAATCATTTTATTGTAGGTAGCCTTTCCAAATAAAATTAGGTTCGCGATATCCTGTGGGTTGCTATTTACCAGAATAATATCGGCTGTTTCTGCTGCCACATCGGTGCCTGAACCAACCGCTATCCCGACATTTGCTTGTGCCAATGCAGGTGCATCATTAACACCATCACCAGTCATCGCAACAAATTCTCCTTTGTCTTGTAGTCCTTTTACGATTTCCACTTTTTGGTGTGGTAATACTTCGGCATAATAGCCATCCAATCCAAGTTTCTCGCTTACTGCCTTGGCTGTTATTTCATTGTCGCCTGTCGCCATTAAGACTTTAATATTATTCTTTTTGAATATTTTAATAGCTTCCGCAGATTCTGGTCTAATTTCATCCGCAAGGGCAATATAACCTGCCAATTTTCCATCAATTAATACAAATACTACAGTTTCTGCAGCATCACTATAGGCATCTTCAGGAATGGTGATTTTTTCGTCTCTTAAATAACCAGGACTTACTACTTTTACTTGTTTACCTTCAACTTTGGCTTCAACACCTTTTCCTGTTATTGAATTAAAGTTTTCTGGATTGGGAATGGGAACATTGTTTTCTTTCACTTTTTTAATGATACCAACTGCAATAGGATGTTCTGAACTTTGTTCCAACGCACTTGAGAGTCGTAAAATTTCTTCTGGCGAATATGACTTATCTATAGATTCAATTCTGGTAACGCCAAAGTCTCCTTTGGTCAATGTCCCTGTTTTGTCAAATAGTAAGGCAGATATCTTGCGCGATTCTTCAAACGCAGTTCTATTACGAATCAATAATCCATTTTGCGCAGAAACAGCGGTAGAAATAGCAACCACAAGTGGAATGGCAAGACCTAATGCGTGCGGACAAGCAATTACCATAACGGTAACCATTCTTTCTAACGCATAGACAAATGGAAAGCCCAAAAGCAACCAAACTGCCAATGTTCCAAAACCAATAGCTAAAGCGATATATGTCAACCATTTTGCCGCTCTATCGGAAAGGTTTTGCATTTTGGACTTGGTCTTTTGTGCTTCCTCAACCATTGTAATAACTTTGTTGAGATAACTATCTTTACCTGTATGCACCACTTTAACTTTTAATGTGCTATTACCATTTACTGACCCTCCAATTACTTTATCTTTTGCGTCTTTTTTTACTGGTTTGGATTCTCCTGTAAGCATTGATTCATTCAAATAACTTGAACCTTCAACAATAACTCCATCAGCTGGAACTTTTTCTCCTGGCTTAACTAGTATTACATCATCTTTTAATAAATCTTCAAGCGCAATATCTTCAATAGTATCTCCTTTAACGCGATGAGCTTCCGCAGGCATCATACTTACCAACAGCTGTAATGCCTTTGAAGCACCCAAAACACTTTTCATTTCTATCCAATGCCCAATGAGCATAATTGCAATTAGTGTAGCCAATTCCCAGAAGAAATCAACGCCTTTTAAACCAAAGACGGTTGCTGAACTATAAAAGTAAGCGACACTTATTGCCATAGAGATGAGCGTCATCATTCCAGGTGCACCATTCTTTACTTCGGAAACAAATCCTTTAAGAAATGGCCAACCACCATAGAAATATACAATGGTAGAAAGTGCAAACAGCACATAAGAATTTCCAGGAAGTAAAAATTCATAACCGAAAAATTCTTGAATCATGGGTGAGAAGAACAAGATAGGAATGGTAAGAACAAGCGTTACCCAAAATCGTTTTCTAAAGTCTGCGATCATCATTTTATGGTGGTCGTGGCCCATTTGCCCGTGACCCGGATTATGACCTGAATGGTCTTCACTGCCGTGTTTCATTTTAGAATGATCTATTTTGGAATCATCCATTTTTGAGTGGTCCTTTTTTTCGTGATTCATTTTTGAATGATCCATCTTTGAATGGTCCATTTCTTCTTTTTTGTGGTGTTCGTGATTTTCCATTATTGTCTTGTTTAAGTGTTATCGTAATTTCTTTCTCATTGTTTCTGAAATGTTTTCGGCATATACGCCATAGGCATCTACCAAAAGACCTTTTATCCCATTTTTTGATGAAATGGCGTAAAGCACACTATTGTCATCGGTACTGCTCATACCTTCAAAGCGATAGGTTTTATCTACTTTAAAATCTTCTGGTCGGATCTCAATTTTTAACGAAGCACATTCCAAACATTCAGGATTTAAGTTGAAATCATAGGGATACTCGTTTGCCTGTAAATCGTTAATAGCTTCTGATAGTGTATCGTAATTTTTCATTTGTCTTATTTATAAGTCATTGTAAAATAACTGTTGTCTTCTTCTGTAAATTTTTGAAATGTCAATAAGCCGTTTTCGTTTAATTTTTCGTTGACGGTGTAGTTGAGTTGTTTAATGCGAATTCCCCACGCATAGGCCTTAATATTTATTTTTGAATTAATATCGTTTTTGTTGCTTTCCAATGTTCGGTCGTAAATTTTTATAATGCTTTTTGAACCAAAAAAAATCAGCAGACCCGAGTCAAAACTCATTTCCAGTTCTATTTCTTCCAAGTTTTCCAAATCGTATAGCTCTTTAAAATTTTCAGAAGTGGTATTGATCTCAGTTTCTTTTAATTTTGGGTTTGAAAATGGAAATGCCATTACCATTACACTGGCTTCATCAGGCTTACAGCGATAGGTCGTTGTATATTTATCGGTGGATTTTTTGTCTTTATCAAACAATTCCGTAACCACCTTAATTTCGTAATATTCATTTTTCTTTATTGTTTCACCAGCTTCAAAAGTTTGTTTATTGAGAAAAGCACCTTCTTCATCGAAATTTTCTCGAACAATAGATCTGCCTGAAATCTGCCCGATGAGCATTTCAGTTTGTCCATTCATTGATATGCTGAATAAGATTAATAGTAATATGAAGCCCTTTTTTCTCATATATGATGCATTAATTTCTTTACCTCTTTTGCCATTATATCGCTTAAATCGATAGCATTTGAGGGATGCGGAATGGTATTGCAAGTCACTATTTTTTCTACACCGGAATCTAATAAATCTTGATAGGCATTACCTGAAAAAACTGAGTGAATGCCCACACATATAGGTGATTTCATTCCTGCTTTTTTTAAATGTTGTACGGTTTCAATCATTGTTCGCGCGGTGGAAATAATATCATCTACTAAAATAGGTGTAGCATCCTTGTACTTATCCACATCGGGAACAGAGACTTCTACATCACGGTCGCCGTGACGCACCTTTTGTAATACCGTAAACGGTGCTCCGGCATTCTTGGCGACTTCTGAAACCCATTGTTCACTTTCAGAATCGGGTCCAATAAGTACCGGATTTTCGATGTTTTCCTTTATCCAATCTGAAATAGCATCGGCAGCGTGAATTACTTTATTTGGAATTTGATACACTTCTCCTAATGAACTAATTCTGTGCAAGTGAGGGTCAACCGTGGTAATGCTATCGGCAAAACCTGAAATCAATTTTCCGAAGAAACCAGAAGTTACCCCTTCGCCTTCATTAAATACTTTGTCCTGCCTCATATATGCCAAATAGGGCGCTACCAAACAGGTGCACATTGCCCCTAATGATTTGGCAGTATGACTTAAAAAATAAAGGGGCAATAGTTTTTCGTCTGGTTCGTGCAAGGTGCATACCAGTACAACACATTTGTCTTTAACATCAGATAAGATACGTGTATAGGATTCTCCATCAGGGAAGTTGCGCAAAGTGGCTTTGCCAACTTCGGCATCCATTTTTGTAGCCATTAGTTCTGTGAGTTTTTCGTTTCCGGGAAGACTGAATAATATTGTTTTCATAGTTTTTTAAATTATAGTTATGATGTCATTATGGTTGTTTTTATATTCCAGAGCATAGTTGAGTTCGCCTTTGGATTCAGCATATATGGTATATAATAATTGGTCTATTTCAATTTTTTCATTTAAATGGACATTCAAAAGAATCCCAGCCGATTTAGACTGCGGTGCGCCGGAAAGCTTGGCGAGTTTTGCTATCTTTCTATTATCTATGCGCTTTAAAACCCCAGAGTTTTCTGCTCTAATTTCGGTTTTATAGGGTGCTAAAACAGGTTTTGAAAAGCGACCTTGCGCATTACAAATAGCAAGGAATTTTTTATAAGCCTGACCAGATGTGAGAATTTGATGTGCGGTTTCTAACCCTTTCCCTTTTTCTACTTTGCCAGAAAGCTCTATTAGTTCAGCGGCTAAAAGCAATGCTCTTTCTGTTAGGTCTTTTGGTGCATCTGCTTCATTTTTCAAAACTTTTAAAATATCAATGGCTTCTAAAGTGGGGCCGATACCCCTTCCGACAGGTTGTGAGCCATCTGTGATGACAACTTTTACATTCAAGCCAACAGATGTCCCAACGGTTTCCATATGATTTTTTAGTTTTTGAGCCATTTCGGTACTGCGAACCTTGGCGGTTTCACCCACGGGAATATCAATGACCACGTGAGTGGAACCAGCTGCTGCTTTTTTAGAGAGTACCGAAGCAATGAGCTGCCCTTCACTATCAATATCCAAGGCTTTTTCAATTTTGATGAGCACATTATCCGCAGGACTTAAATGGGCTGTTCCGCCCCAAACAAAACAACCGCCTTCTTTTTCTACCACGGTCTTTATTTCTTCTAAAGAAAGCGTCACATTAGTCAGTACTTCCATAGTATCCGCTGTGCCTGCTGGCGAAGTGATGGCGCGTGAGGATGTTTTAGGCATTGTAAGTCCATACGCAGCGACAATAGCAACCACTAATGGGGTGGTTCTATTTCCAGGCAATCCGCCAATGCAATGTTTATCGACCACAATTTCTTTGTCCCAATTCATTTGCTTACCAGAAGCAATCATTGCTTTGGTAAGGTCAGATATTTCGTCAATATCCAGTCGGTCACCTGCACAGGCCGTAATAAATGCCGAAAGGTGGATGTTGGAATAATCGCCTTCAACTATATCGGTTATGATTTCATTAAATGCTGAATAATCCAGTTTTTGATTATAAATTTTCGCCCTGACGTGGCTTAAAGATTCAATTGGTTCTAAATGGGAAACATATAATGTATCATTTGGGGAAACATTCAGTTTTTTCGCA
The DNA here is from genome assembly GCF_007827365.1 of Olleya sp. Hel_I_94. Lineage (NCBI taxonomy): Bacteria > Pseudomonadati > Bacteroidota > Flavobacteriia > Flavobacteriales > Flavobacteriaceae > Olleya > Olleya sp. Hel_I_94. Next base: position 415,233 of record NZ_VISI01000001.1, on the reverse strand, counting down.
GCAGCATCTGATAGCCCGATTTCATTGGGCAACAGAATATCAGAATTCAGGACATTAAGACTTGCTACGATTGATTTATTTGCATTGGATATTCTTATTCGGGTAAGTGCCTCAAACCCTTCTGAAATACAGACGTGGCAATCTTCGCGCATATACACTACATTTTCGTTTTGGGTATAGATTCCGAGATGTTTATATTTTAATATGTTTGAGTGTGTGTCCATATTTTATTGATTGTTGTGATTTTTCGATTTATTCTATTTCTTCGATGGTGTATAATTGCGGAATTTCTGCATCCCACCCATAGGTTTCCTTGATGCCCTTTTGTAATGCTTCTGCACTTTCTTTTTCACCGTGTACAATGAAAACCCGCTCTGGCTTATTTTTTATTTTGCGCATCCAATCCATAAGTTCAGCGTGGTCTGCGTGTGCCGAAAGCCCTTCGATTTCAGCAACTTCCATATGAAACGGCACCCATTTTCCATAGACTGTTAGTTCTTTCTCACCCTCCAATAATTTTCTACCACGTGTACCTTCGGCTTGATAGCCTACAAAAAGTAAGGTGTTATTTGGATTTTGCGCTTGGGTTTCGAGATAGTTGAGCATTCTTCCGCCTGTGAGCATTCCGCTTCCTGCAATCACGATTTTTGGCTTGTTGTCTGTTCTTAATTCCATTGTTTCCCGATAACTGCTTACGACCGTAAAGTGAGAACACATTTCGTCACATTCGTTGTCCTCCAATCTGTGCCAATCGCGAGTTCTATGAAACAGTTCCAATACATTGGCACCCATCGGGCTGTCCATAATCATTTGTACTCTGGGGATTTTCTTTTCTTTCAATAATTTCCAAAAGATGAGCATCATTAGCTGGGCACGTTCTACCGAAAAGCTTGGGACAAATAAGCTACCACCTCTGTTGATGGTATCATTTACTAATTTTTCAATATGTGGAAGTGCTTCTACTTCATCGGGATGAAACCTTCCACCATAAGTGGATTCAATGAAAAGCACATCCGCTTTTTTTGGTTTAAGGGGTGGATAGAGCAATAAATCATTGGTTCTACCAATGTCTCCTGAAAAGACAAAACGTTTTCCGTGCACATCCAACTCAATATAGGTTGCACCCAGAATATGTCCGTTGTATTGGAAGCGAGCCCTAATACCATCAAATAACGGAATCCATTGTGATTGTGGAATTCCTTTAAAGTGTGGGATAGTTTTTTCTACATCCTTTAAATCGTATAATGGTTCTGCGGGACTATGTTTGGAATAGCCTTCCTTATTGGCACGTTCGGCTTCTTGCTCCTGTATTTTTGCACTATCATTCAAAATGATTTTTGCAATGTCCAAAGTAGGATTCGTACCATAAATGGGACCATTGAAGCCTTGTTTTACCAATCTGGGTAAATAGCCTGTATGGTCCATATGACCGTGGGTAAGCAAAACAGCATCAATATCACCTACATTAACAGGTGGGTACTCCCAGTTTTTAAGGCGTAATTCCTTTAACCCTTGGAAGAGGCCACAGTCTATAAGTATCTTTCTATCTCCTGTATCCACCAAATATTTTGAGCCAGTCACGGTGCCTGCCGCTCCCAAAAAGTGGATGTTTATTTTTTTGTTTTTCATCGTTATAGTATATATTAATGTCCACCACAACAGGAAGGCGTATTTCCTTTGTCTTGGTTCGATTTGCTCAATTCCGCTATTTCGTTATATAGATTGCGGGAATCCTCTTTTATTACGAGTGCCAACTTCTTTACGGATTTAGGCTCGAAGTGTACCATACCCAATAATATTTCGAGGGCTTCTTCAAGTAGTTTAGAATCATCTTCCAATGCTTGGTAAAATGGCTCTAAATCTATACGGTTCTGTTCTTTCAGTTCTTCTGTTTTCATTTGTCCTATTTATTTAGATTAAAAATTTAAGTAGTGCTCTAATGAATTCCACATAATTCTCTTGAATCTTCGAGAACCTTTTTGTGTCTTGATTTTGGCACTCCTACTTGTTCTAAAATTTTTGGGGTTTCGTGAAGCTCTTTACAGAGTACGATACCTTCATCCAATAGTTTTGTTTTTTCAGCTTTGGTAAGTGTTGTTAATGCTGTTAATGGATGCAGCCCCGATTTATCTATTCTGTCTTTTAAACCGTCACCAATTGGATAATCCCAACTTGTCAATAGTAGCCCCACGCATTTACCATATTTCACCGCATCACTTGTAAATCGTGTATTGGTGTAAACGCCTCCTTTATGAAGCTTGGCTTCGTGACCTTTTTGACGTTCCCATTGTTTTTCAACATCTAAAAATCTTGAGTGGATATATAAGGGAATTTTAATGTTGCAAAAGCGACCTTGGTCACTGTGGTATTTACATTCAATCATATAATGGGTATTGTCTTTTTGGGCTATTACATCCACTTCGTGCTGAACGCAATTGCCTTGAACTATTACACCAACCTGTGTTGAAAATCCTTCGTGTGCTAGTAGTTTGCCTACTAACTTCTCAAATGGGAAGCCAGAAGGACCTAATTCCATCAGGGCTTTTTTGAGTTTGTATTTTGAAGCACTTACTCTCGACTTACCTTTTAGCATTTTAAATGCCATTTGATAGATTTTTTTGGTGGTAATGCCTTCATATAATTGGTCTTCAACTTGCCCTACTATTTGCTGAATCAATTCTTCACTTGCTTGCGAACGTCTTAATGAATTGATAAGTTTATCCACATCAAAGGCTACCACGTCGCCCGAATATTTTACTATGTTTATTGGATGTTTCATTTTTTAATATGTATGGTCATTACAGGAAGTTCTGAATGATTGGTTACACCTTCGGCAATACTTTTTGAAAATAAGCTCAAAAATCCTGTCTTTCCGTGGGTACTCATCGCAATTAAATCTGATGGCTGATGTTTTAAAAATGTATTAATACCTGCCTCTACTGAAGATTCGTTATGAACACTCATAGAAAATTTTTTTAGGTCGGGAAATTTTTCAAGGAATTCCTTAACAGGGTTTAATCCAACTTCTATACTGTTAAAGTCTGTTTCTGTATTTATGCGTAACAAATGAATTTTTGCATCACATTTTTCAGCTATCGAAAGTACTTCTTGAAACGGATGACTCACATCTTCTTCAAAATCTGATACGAATAGAATGTCCTTAAAGGGAAATGTTACTTCCTCTTCTTTGACCACAATAATCGGGGCATTGGCCTTTCGGACAATTTTCTCAACATTGCTGCCAGTTATTTCCCTCACTCGACCCTTTGTTCCACTACTGCCAGTTATAATAAAATCGTGATGAAAATGGCCAGAATGTTCCAGAATATCTTTTTGTCCTGAATCGAACTGAAGAAAGGTTCGGCATTTAAGACCTTCGTGTTCCGCTATTTTTTCGAGTTCACGTAAATTAGCCTTTGCAGCACCTATCTGCTTTAAGGTTTCTGGATAACGCTTTTCTTTAAGTTTGTCTAATTTTACCCAATCCACAGGTGTTGTCATTTGATGTAGAAAGTGTATTTCTGCATTGTATGTTTTTGCCATTTTAATCCCGAGATGTGCAGCTTTAGTACAGTTTTCAGAGAAATCGGTAGGTACAAGTATGTTTTTCATAATTTTTTGTTTTAGGGTAGTTTGTTATTGTGCGGTATAACCACCATCTATTACCAATTCAGAACCAGTCATAAATTTGGACTCATCCGAAGCTAGATAGACGACTCCATAGCCTATATCATCAGGCTCTCCCAAATGACCAACAGGATGCAAACTTTCTAATTGCTTTTTGCCTTCTTCTACATTACCTTGAGCTTTCAGAAAATTTTCTACCATTGGTGTCCAGATATAAGCAGGATGTATAGAATTGATACGGATTCCGTAGCCTTGTCTTGCACAATGCAGGGCAGCAGATTTCGTGAATATGGTAACACCGCCTTTGCTTGCGTTATAAGCAGGTAGGTTAGGGTCACCGATAAGTCCTTCAATGGAAGAGAAGTTGATGATGGAACCACCTTCTCCAGTTTCCTTCATACCCTTTATACCATATTGAGTACCTAAAAAAGTGCCATTTAGGTTTACATCTATGAGGTTTTTCCAATCTTCAAGGGTAACTTCTTCTACAGTTCCACCTAATCCTATTCCGGCAGAATTAGCTAATATGTGTAATTTTCCGAAAGTTTTGAGCGTGGTCTCAATGACATTTTTCCATTCATCTTCTTTGGATACATCTTGTTTAATGAATATAGCCTCCCCACCGTTAGCTTTGATTTGTTGGACTACCTTTTTTCCATCTTCTTCATCTATATCTGTAACAACGATTTTTGCTCCTTCACGTGCTAATAAAATAGCACTTGATTTCCCTAGACCAGAGGCACCTCCTGTGACAATGGCTACTTTATTTTTTACTCGATTCATAATTTTAAGATTTAAGTGTTACTACTATTTTTTGCTTCTTAATCAAGAAACTTCGTTTCCTGAAACTTTGTCTTTTTCAAAACAATCCAGATTATATATTGTGGTTTCAGCAATATTTGTCAATGCAGTTTCGGTTAAAAAGGCCTGATGACTGGTAATTAAAACATTATTAAAAGTCATTAAGCGTGCAATGACATCGTCTTGCAAAATGTCATCGGAATGGTCTTCAAAGAACAATCCTTCTTCTTCCTCATACACATCTATTCCGAAATACCCAATTTTTTTAGTTTTCAATCCTTCGATAACAGCTTTGGTATCGACCAATCCACCACGACTTGTATTGATAAGCATTACGCCTTGCTTCATTAATGAAATATGTTTTGCATCAATCAAGTGTTTCGTTGAAGACGTTAGTGGTACGTGTAAGCTTATGATATCGGACTGCTTACAAATAGTTTCACAATTGGTATAGATTACATTGTAGAACTTGATTAAATTTTCATCCTCAATGACATCCTGAACAAGTATTTTACAACCAAAACCGTGTAGTATTTTTACCAATACAGACCCAATTTTTCCAGTCCCGATAACGCCGACGGTTTTTCCATTGAGGTCGAAACCGGTAAGACCGTTCAATGAGAAATTCTGGTCACGAACCCTGTTGTGTGCTTTAATCAATTTTCGGTTTAATGCAAGTATGAGCGCCATTGTATGCTCTGCAATGGCATAAGGGGAATAGGCTGGAACACGTGCCACCTTCATATCCAGTTCAGCTGCTTTTGCTAAATCCACGTGATTGAATCCTGCTGAACGCAGAGCAATATATTTTATGCCAAAAGCATTGAATTTTTCAAGAATGTGTGCCGAGGCATCATCGCCCGTAAATAGACTTACTGCTTTAGAACCCGTTGCGAGAATAGCAGTTTCTTGAGTTAAACGACTCTCAAGCAGCTTTAATTGATGCTTGCCATCATTCGCTTTTACGAGATACGGCTCTTCAAACTTATGCGTGCTGAATACTGTTGTTTTCATTTCACTTTTTTTAATTTCCTAACTGTATTAAAATATATACTAACCCTACGATGACAACAGTTCCAAAAATTAGCATCACGAGTTTCCCGGTCTTTTTAGAACCTTTGAAATAGGTAATACCAAGTTTTACAATCATATTGCTTATGGTTGCTGTTATAATGACATTGGTGGCCAGCGTGAGTTTTTCTTCCAATGACCCAAATTTTGCCATACTAATAGTTATCGCATCCGTATCTGCCAATCCTGCAATTAGGGCTGAATAGTATAAACCGCTTTCGCCAAAAAATTGATTTCCATAAAAAACTGCAAACAGGATGACCACATAAATACCACCAAACCCAAGGGCGTTCCAAATATTGAGCGGATTACCCAGATTGATAGCTGTTTTTGTGACATCTGTATTCTTTTTGATGAATAAGAGTGCGCTTATCAAGCAGATAAGGGTAAGAATAGTAAATGGAATGACTAAATTTAAAAGTATGGCACTATTGAAAATATAGGCCAGAATCGCAAGTCTGGGAAACATAATTGCGGAAGCTATAATGATACCCGCAGCATATTCTTTTGAAAGTTCTGGCGATTCCTTACTTCGCGAAGCATATATCCAAGCTACTGCGGTACTTGAAATCAATCCGCCTAAAATAGCAGTGAGCAGAATACCACGTTTAGAACCTACATATTTTACAAGAAAGTAACCAATGAAATTCAGAAATGACACTATCACTATTATCGCTCCAATCTCAAAAGGGTTAAGCAATCCCTCTGGACCATAATCTTGATTTGGTAAGAAAGGCAAAATAAGAAGCGCAATAATTGAAAACTTAATAAAGGCGAAAAGCTCTTCGGAAGTAATATTTTTAATGAAGGTATTAAATGTCGTTTTCAATGATAACAGAGTAACTATGATAACCGCAGTAGCAACTGCTTCCTTATGCAAATGATTAGCAACCATAACACCCAAAATCAAAGTAGCGAATAATGCCATATTGGTGGTAATACCAGTCATAATATGCTTTTGTACTATGGAAAGATGACTCAAAGACAGAAACAAAAGAAATGCTGCTGCAATTATAATGACCAACCAAGGTGTATAGGTTGTGGAAAGATTTCCCAATATAAAACCAATAATGGCAACAATTGGGAAGGTTCTTATACCTGCAAAGCCTTGTTCTTCCTTCAATTTATCGTATTCACGTTCCAGCCCAAGAATAAGGCCAATGCCCAGACTGATGAGCAGTCCAAGGATGAAAGGGTTGATATTTTTAAAGGCTTCTATCATTTCTTACTTTCCAAATAATTCTAAAAGTTCATACAATTCATTATCTACTTGATGTTGCTTGACCACCTCTTCAAAAGGGGTTAGATGCAATTGATTATTTAAGATTCCTACCATTACTTTTTTTTTACCTTGTAAAAGTGTTTTCACAGCCGCCACTCCAAGTCTAATGCCTAACATTCTATCTAAAGCTGACGGATTTCCACCTCGCTGCACGTGCCCAAGCTTCGTAATTCGTAAATCGACATTTGGATTAACTTCCTTTATTTTTGAGGAAACCAGTTCAGCGCCTATTTCATCACCTTCAGAGACCACGACAAGGAAAGCATCTTCGCTATTGTAATTTTTAACCTTATCCAATAGATAAATAAAGTCTTTCCCGCTTTCTGGAATTAGTATGGCATCTGCACCCGACATTAAACCCGAATGAATAGCTATGTAACCTGAATCTCTTCCCATTACTTCTACAATAAATACGCGGTTGTGGGATTCGGCGGTGTCCTTTATTTTGTCAATATTTTCAATGGCTGTGTTTACTGCGGAATCAAAACCAAGGGTATAATCCGTTCCTGAAATATCGTTGTCAATAGTCCCAGGAATACCTATAAATGGGATGTCGCATATTTCTGAAAAAGCTAGTAGTCCTTTGAATGTACCATCGCCACCAATAGCAATTAATGCATCTATATTATTTACTTTTAGAGTTTGGAATGCTTTTTTACGACCTTCCAATTCCAGAAATCGTTTGCTCCGTGCTGTTTTTAGAATAGTACCGCCTTTTTGAGTTATTTTCTTTAGTTCGTGGGATTTTAAGGGTGTCAAATCGCCATCTATCAATCCTTCATATCCTTTTCGAAAACCACTTACTTTAATTCCCTTTGCTTCAGTAGATTTGGCAATGGCGAAGAGTGCAGCGTTCATCCCAGGGCTATCGCCTCCAGATGTGAATACGCCTATATGTTTAATTTTATTCGTGCTCATTAGATATTGTTTTTTGTAACTTTTTTTCCGAATTAGTAAAATCTTGAATTGTGCTCCAAACAAATTCTGTTTCTTTCAGAAAAAACTGGTGATCTCCTTCAGGTGAAGTAATTATTTGTGTGTTTTTAAATTCCTTTGATAATTTCAAGGCATTTTCTAAAGGTGCAGTGGTGTCTTTTTCTCCGTGAATAAAAAGCACGTCTTTATCTTTAATTTTCTTTGCCATTTCATATAAATCTGTTTTCAAGATGACTTTTGTGAGCGAATAATAATAGCTCATCCAATGATGCTTTTTTACATCTTCATAAACTTCATCCGTTAGGTTATGGGGTTTGAATGCGCTTGACATAAAAATGGGATGAATCATACATATGTATTTCGAAAATTTGCTTGTTGAAATCCTATCTACAAAGGAATGGGACGACATAATTTCTTTAAACTTATCAGCGTTCTTGTAGACAGGTATGCTTATAAAAATTCCTGCCTTGAACCAAGTTGGTTGCTTTTCCAATATTGCTAATGAAATCATAGCTCCCATAGAATGTCCTGCAATAATGATATTTCCATCATTGAATCCTTCTTTGTTAAGAATCAATTCAAGGGCCTGCAATTGTATTGAAAGGGAATAATCACTTTGTGGTTTTGGCGAATCACCAAAACCTAGCAGGTCGACTAAAAGTAGCTTATGCGTAGTTGTAATACTTTCTAAATTGCGTTTCCAATAATGCAATGAGCCTGTTAAACCGTGTAACAAAACAAGTTTGTTTTCTCCAGAGCCTATTATTTCATAATTCAACAGTGTTTCTTTGGCATCATAAGCTGGTTGCTTACCAATCTTATAATGCTGATAGCTGGCAATAGCCACAACAGGAAGAATGAACACTATGGATATGAGTAGTAATGTCATTATTTTGAAATTGATTTATTATTCGTTTTCTCACTAACCAAGATTGGGGTTTTACCATAGAATCTATTGAAGACCATACAGGCAGTTAAATCACCAGTTACATTTACAGCAGTCCTAAACATTCCCAAGAGTCTTTCTACACCAATGATAATGATGATGCCTTCAGCGGGTATGCCGACACTTCCCAAAACAGAAGCGAGTATAACCACACCACCTCCTGGAATGGCAGGTGTACCAATGGATGCAGCGACAATAGTTACAATGACCACTATAATATTGAGTAAACTCATTTCCAGTCCGTAAGCTTGGGCAATAAAAAGAGTTGTAATAGTTTGATATAGTGCAGTACCATCCATATTGACGGTCGCCCCTATAGGTATGATAAAATTGCTAATAGTCTTGTCCACTTTTAGTTCTTCTTCGGCGGTTTTTAGAGATAAGGGCATCACAGCGGCAGAACTTGTGGTTGAAAAAGCCAATAATTGAACATCCCTTATTTTTTTTAGGAATTGCAATGGGTTTTTCTTTCCGAGAAGTACGATGAGTCCCAAATAGAAAATTACCAATAAAAGAAGACCGAGAAGTACTACCCCAACATAGTACGTTAAACCTGATAAAGAACTTAAACCAACACTAGAGGTAAGCTGCGCCATTAGTCCGAAAACAGCAATAGGTACTAGAAGCATTGACCATTTTACTACTGTCATACAGACTTCCTGAATGGCACTTAAAAGAAGCTTTACTGGGCGCAGTAAGGCATTTTCAAGTGATAGCACAGCTACACCAATAATGATTGTGAAAATCACAATACTTAACATTTCACCACTAACCATAGATGCTAAAGGGTTCTCTGGAAGTAAGTTTGATATGGCATCTGGAATAGTTTCAAGGCCAAAGGAAAGCTCGGGATTTTCCGTTGGAACAGCAGTAATTTCATTATGTTCAGCTAGAGCTTGTTGATGTAAAAAGCGACCAGGTCTAAAAATTTGAGATAGTATTACACCCAAACTTACCGAAACTATGGTAGTGCCTAGAAAATATAATAAAACGCCACCACCTAATTTTTTTAGACTGTCCTTTTCATTACTTGCGATTCCTGTGATGATAGAAGCCACAATCAAAGGAATCATAATCATTTGGACCAATTTTAGAAAGAGTACGCCAGGTAGCGCCAGCCAATTCCCTGCGATGTCTGCTGTTTCTTTAGTAATCCACCCGTTTTGAGGACTTAACAGCAATCCAAAACCAACACCCAAAAATAAGGCAATGATAACCTTTAGCCATAGACGACTTTCTACCAATTTTGAGAGGTAGTGATTGAATGATTTAAGTGATTTTACTTCTGTGTCGAACATTCTTTTTTATTGTTATGCAATGCTAATTTTAGTATCCAAATAAACTTTCTGAACGGATTGTAATACTTCCACGCCTTCGCCGAAGGGCTTTTGAAACGCTTTTCTTCCCATTATCAATCCAGAGCCACCAGCTCTTTTATTGATAACGGCAGTTGTTATTGCCTCCACCAAATCAGACTTACCTTTAGAGCCACCACCGGAATTAATCAATCCGATTTTTCCCATAAAGCAATTAGCCACCTGCAACCTGCATAGGTCGATGGGATGTTCTGTTGTCAGCGTCTCATACATTTCATCATCATATTTTCCAAAACCGATTTCTTTGAAACCAAAGTTATTTGTAGGTAATTTTTGCTTAATGATATCTGCCTGAATGGTTACCCCAATATGATTTGCTTGCCCTGTTACATCGGCAGCAGCGTGATAATCTTTTTTTCCAGTTTTGAAAGCTTCATTTCGGGTATAGCACCATAAAATGGTAGCCATACCTAAATTGTGGGCTTCTTCAAAAGCTTCAGCTATTTCTTTAAGCTGTCTATTGCTTTCTTCGGAACCAAAATATATAGTAGCACCGACAGCAACTGCTCCCATATCCCACGCAGCTTTTACTTTGCCAAATAAGGTTTGGTCATATTTATTGGGATAGGTAAGTAGTTCGTTGTGGTTAATCTTTACGATAAAGGGAATTTTATGGGCATATTTTCTAGCGTTCAATCCCAATACACCAAAGGTGGAAGCCACGCCATTACAACCTGCTTCCATCGCTAATTTTATAATATTCTCTGGGTCAAAATAATCCGGATTTTTATAGAAAGAAAAAGCTGCACTATGCTCGATACCTTGGTCTACAGGCAGGATGCTCAAGTAGCCTGTACCACCAAGATTTCCGTGGTTATACAATTGTGAAAGACTTCGTAGTACCTGCGGATTTCTGTTGCTTTGGGTAAATACCTTATCTAGGCTTGTTCTACTTGGGGTTTGCAATTCATCCTTGGTTATTTTTTCACAAACGTGATTCAAATAGAAGTCTGCTTTTTCCCCTAACAGTTGTGTAATATTTATGTCTATTTTCATTGTATTAATGATTAATGAATTCCTAAACTTTCATTTGTTTTAGCGATAGATTTGGCACCATCTGTTTCAATTCCTGTAAGTGCTCTAATGGCATCAATAGTTTCTGGGATTACAATGGCTTGGTTATCGACCACGTAAGCATAAAAAAGTTCGTCACCCACTACCTTCAGCATATCTTCCCATAGGGCTACTTCATACATATCGCCCCAAGGTCTTCCCATATCCAAAAACATTTCCTTGATAGTGTTGTTAGAAACTAGGCCTTGGTCATATTGAATTAGCTTGATACGACTAGATGTCTTAAAAGCATTCAGCACTTCTTCTTTCGAGGCTTGTTTTTTTAACTTCACATTCCAATAGTGCATATGGCTTAAAGTTTCTGGAACTTTTACTGCGGAAGTGATGACGTCCAAATCAGGATCTACGCTTTTAGCATCAGGACCTTGGTGGCTTGGAATATCTCTTTCTGGAAGCATTGTGTTCATAATTCCGCCCAAATGACTTTCCCAAGGATCTGTTGCTCTTCTTAAAAGTGTTCCTCTGGCATAATCCAATAAATCGGCTCTTTTTAAAGCGGTCAACGTCCTTAAAATAGAAGTGGTGTTGCAAGAAACAACTCTTGTAGCATCTAGATTTAAAGCTGATTTATAATTGTTTTCTGCACTAAAGGAATGTCCTGTAGTTTCGTGTTTTTCGCCACCCTGAACTATAAATTTGATGCCTTTTTCCTTATAAATTGTCACGTTTTGTGCTGCAATCTTTTTGGGCGTACAGTCCACAACCAAGTCAACTTTTTCCAAAAGGTCTTGCATACTTCCTTTTACGGGAATGCCAGCATTTTTCATTTCCTTACTAGCTTCCGAAGTGGCAGCATAAATATCATATTCCTTTCTTACGGCATTTTGAATGCGCCAATCGCTAATGATATCACACACACCCGTAAGCTTCATATCATCTTGTAAATTAATGGCATCAGCAACTCTTTTGCCAATGACTCCGTATCCTATAACTGCTATATTTTTCATATAAATTGTTTTTTTAATTAATTATTTTTTATTGTTTTTGTTACTTGTAGTTTCCATTCCCATCTCCATATTACCGTCATCATTTGTGTGCGACTTCATAAAAAAACGTTCTGCAACGAGTATTAAAATAATTCCAATTGCTGCAACGATGAGTACTAATGGATCGTTCAGATATTTTAAATATAGAAAGGCAACGAGCACTGCAATATCCATTACTATGGCTATTAATGGAATGATTGGTAGGAATTTCACTTCTTTTTTAAGGTGACGGAAAAGCCCCCAATGTATAGCAATATCCATAATAAGGTAAAAAATAGCTCCTATAGAAGCTATCCTTGTTAAATCGAACAGAACAGTCAATAAAATAGCAAGAGAAGCCGTAAAAACCAGTGCAGGGTTTTTAAAATTTCCTAGTTTCTTTAAGGATGGTACTTGTTTCATATTACTTAACATCCCTAATAAGCGAGATGCAGAAAACATACTAGCTAAAACCCCTGAGAAGGTCGCTACAATTGCAATGGCTATGGTAATCCATAAACCCCATTCTCCAAAAACGGGTTCTGCTGCCGCTGCCAAAGCATAATCTTTTGCTTCAATTATTTCAGGAATACTTAAACCTCCTGCAACAGAAAGCGCCAATGCTACATATATTAGAGTACAGATAAGGACTGAATACACAATAGATCGACCGATGTTTTTATGAGGGTCTTTAATATCTCCACCTTGATTTGTAATTGTTGTAAAGCCTTTATAGGCAAGGATTGATAATGCCAATGCTGCTACAAAGGCAAGACCTTGTGGCATAGTTTCAGAATTTTTAGGAATATAGTTCCCTGTAATATCTGCAACCCCAGAAATTATTAGACCAGCAATGGCTAGCAATGCAATACCTGCAACCTTAATAATTGCTGTAAAAGTAGCCGTTGCTCCAATAACTTTATTGCCTAAAATATTTAATATATAAGCAGTTACCAAAAGTAAAATCCCAAGAATGGATGCGTAACCAGCATAACTTTCTGGGAACAACCGAAGCGTGTAAGCCCCAAAAGTACTCGCCACTAAACTTTCTGAAACGACCATTGAAACATACATTAACAGAGAAAAGACACCCGTTGTAGTTCCCGGTCCGTAGGCTTTATTAAAAAATTTAACAACACCACCAGAAGATGGAAAGGCATTTGAGAACTTTACATAAGAATATGAACTGAAACCTACCACAATAGCACCAGCAATAAATGCAATCGGGAATAAATCTCCCACCAACTCTGCTATTTGTCCCATAAGCACAAATATTCCAGCACCAATCATTACTCCTGTGCCAAGAGATATAGAACCTATTAAGGAAAGCTTATTGTTTTTTTCTGTTGTGTCTTTCATATTCAATTTATTTTTTGGTGTTATTTATAGTTGGTGTTGGTTTAAAGTTTCTAATAATCAGGCGGTTGCTCTTTTCATAAGTGAAATAGCTTACAGCCCAATTAAAACCAACCATCAATCTATTTCTGAAACCGCTTATTGACATTAAATGCACAATAGACCATAATAGCCAAGCAAAGTATCCTCCAAATTTGAAGGCACCTATATCTGCTACGGCTTTGCGTTTACCTACAGTTGCCAATGAACCTTTGTCTTTATATTTGAAATATTTTATGGGTTTGCTATTTATGATATTCAGTATTGAATTGCCCAAATATTTTCCTTGTTGAATTGCTGTTTGGGCCACTTGCGGATGCCCTTTTGGTGTCTCTTCTGTAATTATAGCTGCTATATCACCTATTGCAAAAATGTTTTCATATCCTTCTACTTTTAGATAGGAATCGGTTTTTAAACGGTTGCCACGTACCACATTCTTTTCATCAATTCCTTTAGGAAATTGCCCTTTTACGCCAGCTGTCCAGATGAGATTTCTGGCTAGTATTAGTTTATCACTTTTTGTTCTGACTACTATTCCGTCATAATCAGTTACAGACTCATTTAACAAGACTTCAACTCCTAGTTTTTCTAGATATTTTAGTGTTTTGGCCGAAGCTTTATCGGACATTGCTCCTAATAACTCGCTTGATGCTTCTACTAAATAAATTTTCATTATTGAAGCTGGATATTCTGGATAATCCTTGGGAAGGATATATTTACAGAATTCAGCCAAGGCACCTGCCATTTCTACACCAGCGGGTCCACCGCCAACGATTACGAAATTAGTCAGGGCATCACGTTCGTTGTCATCACAGGTAATGGCTGCTTCTTCCAAATTTTGAAGCATCATATGACGAATATTTAGAGAATCGCGAATGTCTTTCATCCCAAGACTATGGGACTCGACGTTATCCATTCCGAAGAAATTGGTGGTTGTTCCTGTAGCTAATACGAGATAATCGAAATGCACACTTCCCTTATTGGTTATAACAGTGTTTGAAGAAGGTTGAATTTCTTCTACTTCAGCCAGCCGAAACAGAACATTTTTATAACCACTAATTTGTTTTCTGAAAGGAAATACAATACTATCAGGTTCCAAAGCACTAGTTGCCACTTGATAAAATAAGGGTTGAAATTGATGAAAGTTATTTTTATCAAATAATACAACTTGAACTTCTTTGTTTTTCAATTTTTCTACTAATGCCAAACCAGCGAAACCACCACCAATGACAACTACACGAGGTAATTTAGTATCTGGTAGGCAGATTTCATATGTTACTTTGCAGGCAGACTCTTTTGTGTTATTTGAGTGGTTAATATTCATATTTAATTTTTATATCATTTGTATTTGCGATAGGTTACTTTGCATCCTTGTCTTTTACAATCATTACTGAACATTTGGCGTGTGTTGCTAAATATTGCGATACTGAACCTAATAAAAAACGTGAAAATGCCCCTTGGCCTTGTGAACCTACCACGATTAAATCGGCATCAAAGGATTCCGCTTTTTCAAGAATAGCACTTTTAGGCAACCCACTGACTACGCTAGTAGTTATGATGAATTCTTCGTTTTTGCTCTTTAGAACATTACTAGCTTCCAAAACAATTTTGTCCCCCATTTTTTGGGCACCGTTAATGAACTCTTCAAAGTAATTGTTCAAGCTTCCGCCCGTCGCCATTAGTTCTGGTGTTGACATCGCTGGATGCTCATAAACATTTATAATACTAATTTCACTATCATTTGGTAGTGGCATTTTTGCAAGTTCCTTAACAGCCTCTTTACTAAAGTCTGAACCATCTATTGCTAACACTATTTTCATCATTTGAATGTTTTTATCAATTAACTGTATTATGCTTTATTCTTACTTATAAAATCTTGGGCATCTACTATGGAAGCGAAATAAAAAACACTTCCGCTACTTTTATCTTGAACAATAATTGCTGAAGCTTTATCAACTTTTGTATCATTTAGTGGATTACTCCCAAAGCGAACATCATCTAGATTTTTCTGTAACTTTTCAACACAATTTTCACAACAACCATAGTAGATAGTTCCATTGACGTCAATAGGTATTTGTGACACACCCATAAATCGGTCATTGACCATACAGACTTTTTCGTTGGGAACGATTTCATAATTTTGGGCTGATATAATGGCCTCATTTGCTGTTTGGGATGTTTCAACAGTTGGCTGTGTTACGCTTTCTGCAACATCTTTTTTCTTGCCAGAACAGGATAGAACTACTGCTGAAAGCAGTAGAAGGAACAATATAGCGATGGATACCTGGTATATCTTTCTTACTGGGTTCTTAATGGCTACAACTTGGATAGCATTGTTTTTTTGATTTGAGTGTATTCGTTTCATAGTGTTAATCTTTTAGTGGAATAATTATTTCAGTTTGAATGAGTTTTCGCCAATAGATATGTTCATACAATCCAGACCAATACATCCCAAAAGTGAAGGCGAACATTAATTCTTCAATAGGAATGCCCAAGACAAGAATATGGGTCAGGTTGTCTAGATTCCAGTTCAACTCCACATATTGAGGATAGAACGGAAGGATACTTCCGAAATAAATGAAGTACAATACCGTAAACAGAATTCCCCCAACCCAAATCTTTCCTTTTAAATCTGGGCGACAATAAAGAGTCGCCAATCCACCTATGAACAAAGCTATAATGCCGCAATAAATGTGATTGAGCGACGTAAAAAGCGCCAGAATGATGAATACAGCTGCTGGTATAAAAAGTATATAAATATGCAATCGGTGCCTACTATGACTTCGTTCGCTATGTGGTATTTCGGCAAGTCCTCTTTTAAAAATAAGGTTGTAGAGTACAGTGCCAATTCCACCTATTGCGAAAGAGAAAATCAAACTTTCGATATCGAAGCCTGTTTTTTCGGCCAAATCAAAAAGCGAAGGTGGAAACCAATATTCTGGTACAAACAACGGTTCTGTTAAACCAAAGGGCATCGTAATCAGGCTCATTTTGAGCATTTCTTTCCTAACTCCTTTTTTGGATATATATATAACTACCCAAAGAGCAAGAATGATAAGCGACCATATGAACCAGACATACTGCATAAATCCTAAAAGGTTTTTTTACTTTTTTATTTTTATTTGCGCATTATAAAAAGCGCCAATAGAAGCGCCTATAAGCCACCAAAGGATAAAAGTTTGTACGATACCCATTAACACTTCTAATAGGGGAACATCCATTCTAATGACATTGGTGGTATCCAAGCCGTGCAATAAGCTATTGAAAAAGATGATTGAACCTTCCCGCCCTGCTGTAGCCATTACTATCATACAGCCCAAATAAATTATGGTTCCTGTAAGACCGAAGGCAAATCCGAGTTTTTTTACGTTTAAGCGATGCATAATTTTATAGTTTAAGATTAGTTGTCCGAGTTTAAAATTCTTTTAGATTCTTCATAGTCTTCCTTGGATATTTCGCCTTTTGCATAGCGTTTTTTAAGAATATCCAGTGGGCTGTCCTTCATTGTTTTTTGATAGGGTATATCTGCTGGGATAAAGAATATCCAAGCAAGTAAGATGACCCATATAATCCACCATATTAGGTGCATTCCTCCAAAGTGTCCGTCGTATAAATGCATAGTTTTTAGGTTTTAATTGTTATTGATTAAGTTCTGTGATTGTATATCCATTGAGCTCATCGAGTTGCTTTTGCAAGTCGGCAACCGAAAGTGCTTCATTCATCGTGATACGTGTAGCTCCTTTTGGTGCCAGAAAAATTTCTGCCTTTTCGATATTGGGATGTTCTTCCAAAGTTTTCTTGACCCTTGCTACACATCCACCACAACTAATTCCGTTTATTTGAAATTTTTGTTTCATTGTATATAGTTTTTAGTGATGTTGATGTCCTTTGTGTTCTTCTTTTGTTTCCTGTTCAGAATGATTGTGGTCGCTATCCTGATGCTTATGATTATTGTGCTTTCCGTGTCCGTGTGAACCGTGGGGCATAAACAGATGGATGCCGAACATAAAAAGGATGAAAATAAATAGTGATGAACCACCTCCTATACCAAATGAGGGCGCTAAAAAGATGAACAATAGTGGTAGCCCACAACCTATGACCATCCAAATCCAGTGATTTTTTTTCATTTTTTTTGTATTTAGAAGTTAAAAATTAATGATGCTCGGTATGATCCTGTTTGTTTTGACTATTCATATTCTGCATATCCATTCCTTTTTCGCCCATCATCTTTGAGCAAGATTTCATACAGTCCTCGCTCATCATTCCTTTTTCGTGCATCATTTTCATCATTGTTCCCATCATTTTTCCGTCATTCATCATTTGGTTCATCATCATATTCATCATTGTACTGTCCTTCATCATCATTTGCATTCCTTCTCCTTGCATCATAGAGCCCATCATTTTTTTGTTGCCCTGCATCGTTGCCATTGTGTGTTGACTGCCGTGCATACTTTCCATAAACTCGGTCATATAATCGTGGTTCTCGGTAACGGCATTAAACACCTCCGTACGAGTTTCAGGATTTTCCAATAGTGCTTGAGGATCTGCTCCTTGGTTGCAACTGCTTAAGCTTAAAAGCCCGATTGTTGATAAAACAATTAGTAATGTTTTCATAATTTTCTATTTTATTGAGTTAAACATTTATTTTTATAAACCCATTCCCAACAATCCACAAACCGTAGTTTAGGGAATGGGTTATCAGCTATTAACTGTCAGATTTAAAAAGGTTTTCAATCTTCTTTAATTTCATTTCTGTCGGGAACTTTTTCATTGTTATTCAATTTTTTTTAAA
Source organism: Olleya sp. Hel_I_94 (assembly GCF_007827365.1). Classification (NCBI taxonomy): domain Bacteria; kingdom Pseudomonadati; phylum Bacteroidota; class Flavobacteriia; order Flavobacteriales; family Flavobacteriaceae; genus Olleya; species Olleya sp. Hel_I_94. The sequence goes on along the minus strand of NZ_VISI01000001.1, from coordinate 396,968 downwards.
CGCCATTTCTTGTTGCTTTCTTTAATGGCCACTAAATTTTCCGAAATCAATTTAGAGGTTATGATAGGTGGATTTTTATCCTCCTTATCTTTAGGCGATATGTGAATGGCCAATTGAGTTAGATGGTCAATGGCTTTTCCTTGTTTATTTATAACTACTTCAAAATAATGGTAGCTAACGACGTCTTTGTTGAAAATGTCATTATAGCCTATGGTCTCTTTTTCAACTTTTAGTACCAATGCCTTATCATATTCGAAATTGGTCGCATTCAAGAATTGAGGTGTAATGACAGTTTTTCCAGTTTTATCGATATAGCCATAATACAGTATGCCATCTTTTTGATGGGCAATCAAGCATTTTTCGTTACTGAATATGGGGTAGGTTGCATTTCCTGTTTTGGTTAGCACCAAATCATTTCGAAAATCAATGATTACTTTGCCGTCTTGGTCAATAAACCCCCATTCGTTCCCTTTTTTAATGGCAGCTACTTCATTGTTAAAAGGCGAGATGTACTCTAAATTTTCTATAGTTTGTGTAATCCCTAGAAAGGGAATTAATACTAATGTGATGAGTAGTTTTTTCATTTTAGTTTGATTTATTTTGATAAAATTAATGATTGCCTTAAGCGTTTATCTGCATAACTTTCGTTGTTATCTACATAATTTCATCGTAAAAATTTCTTTTCCAGTTTTCAGTATTTTTATAATCGGTCATACTCACTCCAATTACTTCTTTGAACTGTCTAGACAGATGGTTGACGCTGCTGTAGTCCAATAAGTACCCTATATCTGAAAAGGAATGTTGTTTGAGTTGAATGAGCTCTTTAACTTTCTCTATTTTTAATTTGATAAAGTACTTTTCAATGGTTGTCTGTTGATTTGCTGAAAATAATTTACTCAATGTCTTGTATTCCCTATGAAGGCTTGATGCCAATAGTTCAGATGTGTTTACTTTGATATGTAATGGTAGCTCTTGCAATTGTTCAATTAGAATAATCTTGATTCTTTCTACGAGCATTTCTTCTTCGTTCTGCACTATTTCAAAATCATTGGCGTGAAGTACGGTTGTTACTGCATTGATAATTTCATTGTCTGTTTTATTTGGTGCTTCTACCAACAGCCTTCCCAATTCCAATGAAATTACGGTTACTTCAAGTTCCTGTAACTCCTGCATAATTACTTTTAAGCAGCGATTACAGACCATATTCTTAATCCAAAATTCTTTTGGTTTGCTCATAGTATATAATGTATTGTCATTGAGTTTTAACTCAATGGTTTGAAAGGTTAAGACCTAACAGGGTTAATGGTGTATGGTATTGTTGGGAATAGAGTACAACAAATGTTAGCCAGAAGTGAAACTTTGGCTATAGAGGTAATGCAGATTAAAGTCAATCTGCGATGTAGAAAATCAAATTAAGAAGGTCTCGTTGAGAATTATAATATCTGTAGATAATAAAGGCGGCCTATAGGTTTTAAAAGAAATGACGTTTTCTTCTAGCCCCTCGAACAGATTAATATAGGTATTAAAAAAAGTATTTAAGAAAACTAAAGTCTCAATCTCTAAAATTGTATTGGACTTCTTAAAGGTGTCATCTTCTTCTTTTACAATGGTCTGATTATCGCAACAATCCTTCTCTTGTATGGAAGTACATTGCTTGGAATTTGAATCTTTTTTTTGCGCTGTCTCCATACAAGATTCTGCCTTACTAAAAAAAGCCATATCCACCAATTTATTACAGCAAAAGTGCATATCCACCGTGAAAGAAGAAGTAGAAAACAGTATAAAAACTGCTAAAAAAAAGGACAGTATTTTGGTAAAAAAAAATTTCACTCTATAAAATTAATAAATTTTGTCCAACATTAAAGGTTTTTCATAGATTAAATGATGATACTTAATAAGCTTATTATCAATTGGAAGCATAATTAATTAATGCGAAGATAATTTTAAAGGTTCAACAGGAATATGATATTTGTCATCTTTTATAGATTACTTGATTGCTACAGAAAATTTAATTTTTACTGAACTCATTCCAAACCTTGTTGTCTCTAAAATAAATTTAGGATTGGTGTAATATGATAATAAAATGTTTTCGATTTTAAAGTATTTTTAATTAGGACTAAAATTTGATTAAGGTGTAATAATTGAGATGTCATAATTTTGAAATAATCCAGACGCAATAACTCCAACGATATTCTTTATATTTTTTTCAAATGTCCTTTCTATTTTTTTAAATTTTACGTCAAGAATAAAATTTCCATTTTCTGTTATTACAGGACCATCTTTTTTTGTGGCCATTCTTAAATCCATTGTTACTATATCCATTTTAACTAGTGAATGGCGTACATAGTTTATTGCCTCAGGGATTACTTCTATTGGTACTTTAAACTTTTCTCCTAAATGAGTGACCATCTTTGATTTGTCTACAATAATATAATTTTTATTGCTCGACATTAATAACAATTTTTCCCTAAACATAGCACCACCACGTCCCTTTATTAAATTGTTGTCTACATCCACTTCATCAGCACCATCAAAGTACCAATCTGGTCTCTCTTGCTGAAGTGTTGTTAGTGTGAGACCCAAATATGTGCACGCTAATTCTATCTCATAAGAAGTGGGAATAACTTTTATTGTCAATTGCTCTTCTTTTACTTTTTGAGCAATATGCTTCAAGGCTAAAAATGCTGTAGAGCCCGAGCCTATACCTATGGTTTGACTGTCTTGAACCAATTTTGAGATTTTCTTTGCAACTATCTCTTTTTGGTCTATATTTGATATTTCTTGCCCCCAGTTAAAATTTTCACTTATGTTATTCTTCCAGATCATTTTAATAAAACTTTGATTATTATTAATTTAACAATCCCAAAGGTAAGGTCTATTCAATAAAATTGTGTCTTTTGTCATCTTTAGTATATTTTCCTAAAACCCATACGCAACAGAAAAATTTATCCCAAAAGGATGGCCAGGACGTAAGCCTGCTGGCACACGAGATACAGCATATTTTGTATTAAATAGGTTTATGATGTTTGTTGATAGCGTAAAATTTTCATTAAGAAAATATCGAGCAGATAAGTCAACTATGAAGTTAGAATCCACTTTAAAATTTTCAGGAATAGATCCTGAACCAGCTTTAGTTCTAAATGCTCCAGTATATCGTGAATTTAGGTTTACTTCAAATTTCTTATGCTCTAGCCCAAAAGTTGCATTTAATTGATTTTTTGCGATGTATGGTATTTCATCCCCTTTGGTCACCACTCCATAAATATCCTCGTTGCTATCGAAACTGGTCAGAAATTCGGTATCCGTGAGGGTATAGGAAACCGACACAGGAAGTTTAAATTTTTCTGACTTATTATATAATAGGTTGTAATTCAGTAAAAATTCAATACCGCTTACGCGCACTTCACCTGCATTAAACTGGTCAAGACTTCCCGTACCACCTGTAGCAGCCAAATCACTTCCCAGTAGGTTTTGATAGTCATTGTAGAACCCAACAAGTTCCCCTTGTAGCCCTTTAACGCTAAATCGGGTTCCTACTTCGTAATTAATACTTTCTTCAGCATTTTGCCCTGGTGTATTGCTTGGTGGGGAAAACCCTTTGTGTACACCACCAAAAACTGAAAAATCGTTACTAAATCTGTAGTTTGCGCCTAAACCAGGAATCCATACGTTTACCTTGTTTTCGCGAATGGATAAATCTTGACCAGTCCTGGAAGGGTCATTGGTGCCATAGTCCATTTGGGTTAGAGTTATATTCTCATAGCGTAAGCCAGGTGTTAGGGTCAGGTTCTCAACTATTATGGTGTATAAGAGGTGTGCAGCGAGAGCTTTTGCACCACTTATGCGGTTAGCGTCAGACCCTTTTTCGCCTACGGTCGTACGTATTAATTCATTGTTCAAGAATGCATACCTGTCCACCCATTGAAATCTGTCTTCATCATCCTCGTGGTAGCGTATTCCGGCTTCTAAAGTTTGTAACCAATCAGAGCCCCATCGTAATTTGGCAATGGATTGAACACCATTTGAAGTGTATGCTCTGTTGTTTGCCTTTACGCCCATAACATCTTCTTGGGTGTTTTCGTTTCCTAAAATGGTTTGGTATTCTAATGGGAAATTCTGTGGCGATGAAAGGATATTACTAATGCTCACTCTTTCGCCTAAATTTACATCATCCAATTTGTACCAATTACGTTTGAATTTATTCAAGTAACCGGTAGTGCTTATGTCTAATGATGATGATAATCGGATAAAATGGGTAAGTTGGTATTGTTGATGCTCGGCATTCATTACATCCTCTGAAGAAGCTCTGTACCTTCTAAAGGTATTTTCTTGAAAATCTTCATCTGTCAAACCTAAGTAAGTTTCGTTTGCCTCTTCTTCGGAATACTGAATTTTAAACGTTAATGACTGATACGTTTTTGCGTCTAAATTTGAGTTAACCCTAAACTTGGCCAAATAATCAGATTTGTCAAATCCTGTATTGCCACCACCGTCAAGATTTTTAAAACCATCAGAATTATAATTAAAATAATCCGTTACAAATCCAAAATTTTTATAGCTATCACCAATTGTTAATTGAGTACTTCTTGAATCGTAATTTCCTGCAGCAATGGAAGCCCTTCCAGAGAATTTGTTTGGAATTTGGGAAGATATCATATTTATGGCGCCACCAGTGGTATTGGGTCCGTATTGAATTTGACTACTTCCTTTTAAAACTTCTACGGCCTGCATACGACCAATGGTAGGAAAATAATAGGCGGCAGGTGCGCTATAAGGTGCAGGGGCAATGAGCACACCATCTTCCATTAAATTGATTTTTGCACTACGCTCAGGCGATGTGCCTCGCAAACTTATATTTGGGCGTAATCCGAAACCATCTTCTTCATAAATGTTAATTCCTGGAACTGTTTGTAATACCCTGTTGATGTTAGTATAAGAGAATTTTTTTAAGTCTTCTTCGGAAATATAGCTTGCAGAACCCGTTTTGTTTTTAACCTCAAACCTACTACCTAGTATAGTATTTCCTGAGACTACAACCTCTTTTAACTGTTCCGTTTTTTGTTGGATAGTATCTTTTTTTTGGGGATTAGTTTGTGCCCATATATTTGGGAATTGCAAGATAAGTATTAGAATAAAGAGAATTCGCATTTGCTTTAAATTATTTAGAATGAATATAAATAAAGAACAAATTTAGTGGTCTTTTTCAATTAAACAAATATTATTTAAAATAATTCTTAATAATAAGATTTAAGCAATTTAGACTCAATAATTTATAATTTGTAATGGATTAAATGCAGTACAAATCCTCAAGTGCAATTTTAATTTTTTGTTAAATAAAGAAATTCTGCTAAAAATTTAATACCTTTGCAAATATTAATGAAAGAGATTTTCTTTAAAATATCATCATTTTTTATGGCACTTTTAGTGCTGTTATCAACAGTATCTTTTACTGTTGATAGTCATTACTGTGGCGATACTTTAGTGGATACTTCTTTATTCGGTCACGCTGAAACCTGCGGTATGGAAGTTCAACAGCAATCGAATTCATCAGAGTGTGATATCTCCAAAAAAGATTGTTGTAGTGATGAACAAGTGATTGTTGAAGGTCAAGATACTTTAAAAACGTCGTTCGAAAAATTGGATAAAGACCAACAACTATTTGTTGCTGCTTTTATCCACACCTATATAAATTTGTTTTTCGAATCTCAAGAAGATTTAAATTCATTTAGAGATTATACACCTCCTCCCTTGGTCAGGGATATTCAAGTTTTAGACCAAACCTTCCTTATTTGATTTTTAAGTAATTAGAACTGTAGTCCTGCATTAATTTGTTTAGGACATTTCTGCTTGTTTTTCATTTCTTAAACAAGATTTATAATAATTACTTAATAATCATTTCTATGCTAAATAAAAGCATCAAATTTCTAATTGAGAACAAACTCGTTACAGTTTTAATGCTCACCCTATTTATAGGTTGGGGCGTTGTAAACGCGCCTTTTGGTTGGGACACTGGTTTTTTACCATCTAATCCTGTCGCAGTAGATGCTATTCCAGATATTGGGGAAAATCAACAAATTGTTTTTACCCAGTGGCAAGGTCGCTCACCGCAAGATATTGAAGACCAGATTACCTACCCTTTAACTACTTCATTACTGGGCATACCTGGTGTAAAGACCATTCGTAGTTCCTCTATGTTTGGGTTTTCTAGTATCTATATCATCTTTGAAGAAGATATTGAATTCTATTGGTCACGTAGTCGGATTTTAGAGAAACTAAATTCACTGCCAGCCAACCTATTACCAGGTGGCGTAAATCCATCTTTAGGACCCGATGCCACAGGTTTAGGTCAAATATATTGGTACACATTAGAAGGGCGTGATGAAAAAGGAAATGTAACTGGCGGCTGGGATTTACAGGAGCTGCGTAGTATTCAAGATTACTATGTAAAATACGGATTGTCCTCGGCAAGTGGTGTTTCAGAAGTTGCCTCTATTGGCGGTTATGTGCAGGAATACCAAGTTGATGTTGACCCTGAAAAAATGCGCCAATACAGTATTGGTTTAAGCGATGTTGTAAAAGCAGTAAAGGAAAGCAACCAAGATATTGGGGCGCAGACCTTAGAAATAAATCAAGCAGAATATTTAGTTCGTGGTTTGGGTTATGTAAAATCTGTAGCTGATATTGAAAATGCAGTAGTTACTTCAGAAAATTTTACTTCTATACGAATCAAGGATATCGCAAAAGTAAATTTAGGACCACAAACCAGACGTGGTATATTAGACAAAGAAGGAGCTGAAGTTGTGGGTGGTGTCGTTGTGGCTCGTTACGGTGCAAACCCAATGGAAGTAATTAATAATGTGAAAGACCAAATAGCGGAACTCTCATCCGGATTACCAAGCAAAGTCTTAGCAGACGGTCGCACATCACAAGTAACCATTGTTCCATTTTATGACCGTACAGAACTTATTCAAGAAACACTTCATACCCTAAATGAAGCTCTTACGCTTGAAATCTTAATTACCATTCTGGTCATTATAGTAATGGTGTTCAACCTGCGTGCATCCATCTTAATCTCAGGATTATTGCCTGTTGCCGTGTTAATGGTGTTCATTGCGATGAAGCTATTCAATGTAGATGCAAACATTGTTGCACTTTCTGGTATTGCTATTGCCATTGGTACGATGGTAGATGTAGGTGTCATACTTGCCGAAAATATGATTCGGCATTTGGAAGATGAAAAATTACGCTTTCGCGAAAGCGGAATCGAATACACTAATGATGAAATTGTCTATAATGCTACTGCCGAGGTTTCAGGAGCTATTTTAACAGCGGTTCTCACAACTATTATAAGCTTCATACCAGTATTTACATTAATAGGTGCTGAAGGAAAACTATTCAGACCGCTAGCATTCACTAAAACAATGGCGCTTTCTGCGGCCTTAGTTATTGCACTTTTCTTGATACCACCTTTTGCCGCTTTCCTATTCAGAAAAACAAATATTAGGGAACGTTCTAAATACATTCTTAATGGTTTGCTTATTATTCTTGGCATCACTGCCATTGTTTACGGCTATTGGTTAGGGCTTATCTTAATAGGGTATGGAGTTGTTGCGCTACTGAGTGTAAGAGATATTATTACAACAAAAAGAGCTAATTTATTTCACATCATCATTTCCTGTATTGCAATTGTATTCTTACTGGCTGAATACTGGCGACCGCTTGGTTTTGACCGTAGTATTTTAATGAACTTGATTTTTGTAGCGATTATCTGCTTTGGATTACTCGGTGTGTTTTCAATTTTCCAACGATATTATGACAATATATTGCGCTGGGCACTTCAAAACCGACTGCTGTTTTTAATCATTCCAACAACGGTGTTTATTTTAGGAGTGCTTATAATGCGTAACACAGGGAAAGAATTTATGCCATCGCTCAACGAAGGTTCATTTCTTTTAATGCCTACTTCTTTACCGCACTCAGGTGTAGAAGAAAACAAGCGCGTACTGCAACAACTCGATATGGCGGTTGCTACGATTCCAGAAATAGAAACGGTAGTAGGAAAATCTGGTAGAACAGAATCTGCGCTCGACCCAGCACCGTTATCAATGTATGAAAATATGATTCAGTATAAATCTGAATATATGCGGAATGAATCTGGAGAGCGCCAACGTTATAAAATGAATGATGATGGATTGTTTGTATTGAAAAATGAAAAATTTATCATCAACCCAAATAACGAAATCAGTGACGATGCAAACTACGAAGCATCTCAACTTAAAACAAACGCAACTAATGAAGATTTAATTCCAGATGATGATGGGGAATACTACCGTAACTGGAGACCAGAAATAGTCAGTCCTGATGATATATGGAATGAAATAGTTAAGGTCACTAAATTTCCTGGAGTTACCTCTGCACCGAAACTACAACCTATCGAGACAAGATTGGTAATGCTTCAGACTGGAATGCGAGCACCTATGGGCATCAAAGTGAAAGGGCCTGATTTAAAAACTATTGAAGCCTTTGGCCTGCAATTGGAAGGTCTTTTGAAACAAGCCGAAGGTGTAAAAGAACAAGCTGTTTTTGCAGACCGTATTGTAGGTAAACCTTATTTGTTAATTGATATAAAAAGAGAGCAATTGGCGCGATACGGAATTTCAATTATGGATGTTCAAGAAGTACTTCAAGTAGCCGTAGGCGGTATGCCACTTACCCAAACCGTAGAAGGTCGTGAGCGTTATGGTGTTCGTGTTCGCTACCCAAGAGAGTTGCGTGGTAACCCAGAAGACCTTAAAAATATTTATGTACCTGTGGAAAAAGGAAGTCCGGTTCCATTAGGCGAGTTGGTGGATATTCGTTATGAACAAGGTCCGCAAGTAATTAAAAGTGAAGACACATTCTTAATCGGTTATGTACTTTTTGACAAGCTCGATGGTTTTGCCGAGGTAGATGTAGTTGAAAATGCGCAGGCCTTGTTTAAAAAGAAAATTGAGGCTGGCGAGTTAATCGTTCCTAAAGGAATCAGTTATAAATTTACAGGTACCTACGAAAATCAATTACGAGCGGAGAAAACACTTTCTGTTGTAGTGCCACTCGCACTTCTTATTATTTTCTTGATTCTATATTTCCAGTTCAAATCAGTCAGCACATCGCTTATGGTATTTTCAGGAATTACTATAGCCTTTGCTGGTGGTTTCATTATGATTTGGTTATACGGCCAAGATTGGTTCTTCAATTTTAATCTTTTCGGGGAAAATATGCGAGACCTGTTCAATATGAAAACTATCAATTTAAGTGTGGCGGTTTGGGTAGGTTTTATTGCTCTTTTCGGTATTGCTACAGATGATGGGGTGGTAATGGCAACCTATCTCACACAGTCTTTTGACAGGGAAAATCCAGAGGATAAAAAAGGAATTCGACTGGTAACCCTTGAAGCTGCTGGCAAGAGAATACGCCCTTGTTTAATGACAACCGTAACTACCATTCTGGCACTATTACCCATACTCACTTCTACAGGAAAAGGAAGTGATATAATGATACCTATGGCCATCCCAATTTTTGGTGGGATGATTATCGATATTACCTCTTATTTCTTGTTACCAGTGCTATTTAGCTGGAAGAAAGAATTTCAATTAAAACGAGCTAAAAAATGAGATATATAATTTTAATAGTACTTGTTTTTTTCGCTTTCGCGGAAGTAAATGCACAAGATTTAGCATCCTATATTCAGGAAGCTGAAAAGAATAATCCAGAAATTCAAGCTTTTGAATTGCGCTACAACATAGCGGAAGAAAAGGTAAATGAAGCTGATTGGTTACCAAACACAGAGATTGGCGTAGGCTACTTTGTGAGCGAACCAGAAACCCGTACAGGGGCGCAACGTGCACGTTTTTCAGTAAAACAAATGTTGCCTTGGTTTGGAACCATATCAGCAAGGGAAAACTATGCTTCATCAATGGCCGAAGCCCAATTTGTTGATATAGCGATTGCAAAAAGAAAACTTTCGTTATCAGTATCCCAATCCTATTATAAACTCTATGCCATAAGTGCAAAACAGGGTATTCTGGATGAGAATATAGAACTTTTGGAAACCTATGAACGCCTTGCATTAACCTCTGTAGAAGTGGGAAAGGCATCAGCGGTTGATGTACTTCGCCTTCAGATAAGACAGAACGAGTTGATTCAACAGAAAGAAGTGCTGGAACAAGATTATTTGGCGGAGCAAGCGCTCTTTAATAATCTTTTGAATCGTGATGAAAATATTGCCGTAGAGGTCGTAAAGCAGATGATAATTCCCGAAGAAGATGTGTTTATTTTGACTGACAATCTACAGCTTAACCCAGAACTTATTAAATACGATAAATTATATGAATCTATCGAAGAAGCCGAATTATTAAACCAAAAAGAGAGTGCGCCCAATATCGGTTTTGGTTTGGACTATGTGCCTGTATCAGAACGTCCAGATATGAATTTTTCCGATAATGGTAAAGACATTGTGATGCCTATGGTTTCTATTTCAATCCCCATTTTCAATAATAAATATAAGTCAGTGACAAAGCAAAATGAATTGAAACAATTGGAAATAAAATCACAGAAAGAAGAGAGGCTCAATAACCTTGAAACACGTCTTGCACAAGCTATTTATAATAGAAATACAATGAGAATAAAGTTTAATGTACAGACAGATAATTTAAAGCAGGCTAATGATGCCGAAGGAATTCTAATTAAAAATTATGAGACCGGTACCATAGATTTTAATGATGTGCTCGATGTACAAGAATTGCAATTAAGGTTTCAAATCAATTTAATCGAATCTACAAAAGGCTATTATTTAAAGTCTGCCTTGATAAACTATTTAATAAATAAATAAAAATGAAAAAATTAGCAAAACCATTCGTATTACTATTATTAGTAACCTTTAGCTTAACAGCTTGTAATTCAAAAACGAAACAGAATAAAGAAAAAGAAACAGCTGTAGTGACACTACAAAAGGAGACAATTCAAGAAACACAACAAGAGTACGAAGTAGGTGCCAAAGTACCAAACGATTTAGTTTGTATGGTAAACAATGCCTATATGGGAAAACCTCAAATACCAGTACCTGTTAATGGTAAGACCTACTACGGTTGCTGCCAAATGTGTGTAGGTAAATTAAATAACGAGGAAACTGCTAGAACAGGTACAGATCCTTATAGTAATAAAAAAGTTGATAAAACAGAAGCTTATATTGTTTTAATGAAAAAAGAAGGTGAAGTAGCTTATTTTGAGTCAGAAGAAAATTACAGCAAGTATAAAGAATCTCATTAAAGGTAAAAAAACAAAAAATACTATCTTAAAAAGGTTGATTTAAAAAAATGAAAACAAAAATGAAAACAAAACTAATAGTATTATTCTTACTTACATTAACTACGGGCATTTTTGCACAAGAAGTGCAAGTAGCGGAAGGAAATATAAACAACCTTCCAGTAAGAGAACATACCATAACCTTACGTGAAGCTATAGTAAACAAAGCAGGAAAAGACGTTATGGGAATGACCGTTAACGGAACAATTCCTGGTCCAACTTTGGAGTTTACCGAAGGAGAGTATGCAGTTATTTACGTAAAAAATGAAATGAGTGTAGAAACCTCTGTGCATTGGCACGGACTTTTATTACCAAATTTTTACGATGGTGTTCCTTACTTAAATACACCACCTATAGAACCCGGCCATACACAGAAATACGAATTTCCCGTAAAGCAATCTGGAACATATTGGTATCACTCGCATACAATGTTACAAGAACAAAGCGGCGTATACGGTTCCATTGTTATTCAGCCTAAAGAAAAAGTGTTGGATTATGACAAAGAATTGGTGTTGGTCTTATCTGACTGGACAAATGAAAAGCCAATGAATGTACTGCGTAATTTAAAACGTGGCAACGAATGGTATGGTATTAAAAAAGGAACAGCTACACCACTTAACCAAGTAATTGCACGTGGCGCTTTTGGTGCACAATTAGATTTTTGGAGACAGCGTATGGAAGGTGCAGATATAGCAGATGTATACTATCCTGCATTTTTAATTAATGGAGAGGAAAGTATTGAGTACCCAGAATTTAAACCTGGTGAAAAAATTCGATTGAGAATGATTAATGGAGGAGCTTCTACCTCTTTTTGGATGACTTTTGGTGGGAAAACGCCTGTACTGGTTTCTTCAGATGGATTAGATGTGGTTCCTGTTGAAAGAAATAAAACATTTATAGGAGTAGCAGAAACGTATGATTTTATTGTCACAGTTCCACAAGAGGGTAAGATGGAATTTAGAATTACTGCACAAGATGGTTCTGGTACAGCCTCTGCTTTTATAGGTAATGGTCCAATTTTACCTGCAATGGATGTTGCTCGACCAGATAAAATCGGGATGATGCAGAAAATGGCTAAAATGGATATGAAAATGGGTGCACACGCCTTAAAATTTCAGCCAGGTAAGGATGAGCGTTTTGAGATGAAAGAGGAATACGGGATGCAGATGGATAAAATGGAAGGAATGAAAATGGATGGAGAGATGAAAATGGATCATTCTAAAATGAAAGGTATGAAAATGGACCATTCTAAAATGGCAGGAATGGATATGAAGAAAGACAAAACAATGTCTGGAATGAATATGGAGAAGCCTAAAGATTCTATGCCAATGGATAATTCTAAAATGGAAGGTATGAAGATGGATCATTCAAAAATGTCTGGAATGGATATGAAGAAAGACAAAACAATGTCTGGAATGAATATGGAGATGTCTAAAGACTCTATGTCAATGGACCATTCTAAAATGGAAGGTATGAAGATGGATCATTCAAAAATGTCAGGCATGGATATGAAGAAACCAAAAGATACTACAGCAATGGGCAAGATGGACCATTCTAATATGGTAGGAATGGATATGAAGAAAGACAAAACAATGTCTGGAATGAATATGAAAAAAGAGAATACTATGCCAGGAATGAAGATGGAAGGAATGGATATGTTTTCCGAGTATAATTATGATTATTTGAAGTCGCCTGAAAAAACAAACTATGATAAAAATATTCCTGTAAAAGAAATATTATTAAATCTTACAGGAAATATGAATCGTTATATCTGGAGTATGAATGGTGTACCATTGTCAGAGGCGGATAATATCAAAATAAATAATAAGGAAGTAACGCGCATTACATTCAATAACCTGACGATGATGCACCACCCAATGCACTTGCACGGTCACTTCTTTAGGGTACTTAATGAAAATGGAGAATACTCACCATTAAAGCACACGGTAAATGTACCACCAATGCAAAAAATGACCATAGAATTTTATGGGAATAATGGTGATGAGGCTGGAGACTGGTTTTTCCATTGCCATATTTTATATCATATGATGGGTGGTATGGCAAGAGTAGTGTCCTATGATACACCAAGAGATCCAAGAATGGATGAATTTCCAGCTTCTAAAATTATTGAAGAAACTAACAAATGGTACTCTTGGGGATTGGTAGATGCGGCGTCGCACACTACTGGTTTTAATTTAATGACCTCTAATATTAGAAATCAATTTAACGCATCTTTTGAATATGGGTGGAACCAGAATATGGAAGGTGAAATAACTTATGAACGCTATTTACACGATTATCTAAGGGTTTTCGGTGGTATTAATATTGAGAATGAAACACGTGATAGCTTAGAGAAATTTAGTACAACAGCAGTTGTTGGTGTTCGTTATTTAACGCCTTACTTATTCAATTTAGATGTACGCGTTGATAATAAATTAAGACCAAGAATTGGTGTAGGACGAAGTATAATGATATTCCCTAAACTGTCTGTATTCGGTTATTATGAATATCAAATAGATTTAGGTTTTGTGGATAATATACCAATGAATAAAGACTTCACTTCAGAAACAGTTTGGAGTACAGGAGCTGAATATATGCTCTCAAGAAACTTTTCACTTATGGCGAGTTACGATAACCGTTTTGGTACTGGCGGAGGATTATCAGTAAGATTTTAAATAATTTAATAACCTAAAATAAATAAAAATGAAAAAACTAAAATCAACACTAGGTATAGTTGCGATAGCATTTATAACCTTAACAGCGGTGTCTTGCAAAGACGCAAAAAAGGAACAAAATAACTCAGATGGTAATCATTCAGAAATGAACCATAATAACAGCGATGGACATCACGATGAAGAAAGCAAGAAAATGGCAATGAATGGAAATGGTGCATCTCAAGTCATTTTAAATGACTATTTCAACCTCAAAGATGCTTTAGTATCTGATGATAATGCTAAGGCAAAAGAACTTGGTGCTACTCTTGCAAAAAGCTTCGGTAATCTTAATGTTTCAAATTATACAGACGCTCAAAAAGCTGATCTAAAAGACATTATTGAAGATGCGGTGGAGCACGCAGAGCATATTTCTGAAAGTGATATAGACCACCAGAGAGAGCATTTTAAAATCTTGAGTAAGGATGTAACCGATATGGTTGCAATCACAGGAACAGAAAACACGCTATACCAACAATTTTGTCCAATGTACGATGGCGGGAGTAATTGGTTAAGTATGAGTGAAGAAGTAAGAAACCCTTACTACGGAAGTAAAATGCTGAAATGTGGTAAGGTGCAAAAAGAAATTAACTAAATGAAAATTGTAAAGATTATAGCAATAATACTACTGGTAGCGTTCGTGGGAATTCAATTTATTCCCACTACACGCAATCAGAGTGATACTGTACCGTCAACTGATTTTATGCTGGTCAATAATGTACCAGAAACTATTCAAAAAAAATTACAGGTATCCTGCTATGATTGCCACAGCAATAATACTCAATACCCTTGGTATAATAAGATTCAACCTGTTGCTTGGTTTTTGGAAGACCATATTAAAGAAGGCAAAGCTGAACTTAATTTCAACGAATGGGATTCATTATCCAGCCGAAGAAAAGCAAGTAAGTTAAGGTCTATTATCAAGCAGATTGAAAATGACGAAATGCCTTTGGATTCTTACACTTTGATACATAGTGAGGCAACATTTACAGAAGCTGAAGCAGAAGAGTTAATCAATTTTATCACACAATTAAAAGATAGTTTATAAACAATAATTTAAAAGTAATTAAAATGAAAAATTTAAAAATGAGTATTGCAGCAATGCTATTGTTAGCAGTTTCTTTTACCAATGCACAGGAAAAAGAAAAAATGAACCACGATCACGGAGATATGAAAATGGACCATAGCAAAATGATGAATAAAAATAGTGACGCAAAAGCAGAAGCTATTTTAAGTGATTACTTTAATTTAAAAGATGCTTTAGTTGCGGACGACACAAAAAAGGCAGCACAAGCAGGAACAAAATTGGTAGCCACTCTTAAAGCATTTGATATGGGTAGTTATACAAAAGAACAACAAAAAGAGCTGGCCGATATCATAGAAGATGCTACCGAGCACGCAGAACATATTTCTGAAAGTGCGATAGACCACCAACGCGAGCACTTTAAAACGTTAAGTAAGGATATTACTGATATGGTAGCTATTACGGGTACGAAAAGCACGTTATACGAGCAATTTTGCCCAATGTATGATAAGGGTAGTGCGTGGTTGAGTACAAGTAAAGAAGTGAAAAATCCATATTACGGCAGTAGAATGCTTAAATGCGGAAAAGTTCAAAAGACTATTCAATAGATAATCCTTTGTTTAAAAAATATTTTCAATGTTCTGGTTTATTAGTTAACAGAAGGTTGTAAAATGATAAAGATATCTGAATAGTTTTTAAGTCCTGTCCTGGGAAGGAAAACAATGTTGATGGTTAGTGTTAGTTCCTTCCCTAGTCAGGCACAATTAATTTTGAAAAGAAAAGTTGATTTGGTTAATAGCAGCCTGCACAAGGGAGAGAGAATATATCCCTAAAATAATAACATCTCTCTTCCTATGTCAGGCATAAAAAAAATTATGATGAAGAGAAGTTTAGTGAAGAGTACTTGATTGTGAGGGGTAAACATTTGGTTGGTTTATTGGTTAATAAAGGTTGCCTCTCATCTTCAAGTATTATTTAAAGGATTTTGCGTATAACAAAGGAAGATATAACAATGAAAGAGTGTTGCAAAGACGGGTGTCAAAATACAACTGAAAAGTCTGTAGTTAGAAAATGGTTCAATTACATAATATATACCATACTAATCTTAATAGTTGGTGGTGCTTTGGCGCTTCAATTATTTAGTTAAGGAAATAAATTGAAAATGACTAAAGTGAACACAATAGAAAAATCTGAAAGAATTGGCTTTTACAAGCAACTGTTTAAAAAGGTATTGCTTACTGCAAGTATAGTGATTGCTCTATCGTTAAGTTATATACTATGGGTAGGTGTAGATTCCGCCAGCCAATTTCTACCCTTTATAATTGTTGGTTTGGCTTTGGTCAAAACCATTTTTATCGTAAGGCTCACTTTTATACAGTTAAGTAAAATAATAGGCGAAAGTCATCAGCTAACCCACGTTCTTACTTTATTTGGGGTATTGATTATTTTGATTGTCCTTTCGTTTTCAGCAGATTATCACGCTTTATATACTTTGAACCCTGAAAATTTTAAATCGAGTACAGCGCTCAATGGCTCATTTTCATTACAGTTTTTTGAGTTTTTATATTTCAGCTTAATTACTTTTTCATCGGTTGGCTTCGGAGATATTGTACCATTGAATATTGCAGGTAAACTATTGGTAATGATGGAAGTTTTCTTGAGCTTTTTGGTATTGGTATTTGGTATTGCAAACATTAATAGAATTCACGTTAACAAATAACCCTTTTAAAACTATAACTATGAAAGCATTCAAATTAATTACACTAGTAACTGTTCTCATTGCCACGGTCAATTTTACCAATGCACAGAATAGTAAGGATATAGCAGATAGGCAAGACGTTATTGCCGTAATGAAATCATACAAAGATGCATTACAAAATCTAACGACCGAGGGAACATTTGAATTGTTCACAGAAGATTCCAAGGTGTTTGAATCCGGAGGTGTAGAAGGTTCTTATGCGCATTATATAGAGCATCATTTAGGTCCAGAATTGGGACACTTTAAAAGCTTCACATTTTCTGATTACGAAATCGATGTACAGGTTGATGCGCCCTATGCATTTACCACAGAAACCTACGTCTATACCATCGTCTTAAATCCAGACGATAAGGGTGATTCTCGAACCATAAAGAAAAAAGGAGTAGCTACGTCAATCTTAAAAAAGATGGATGGTAAATGGAAAATTATTAAAACACATTCTTCATCAAGAAATAAAAAGTAAAATCTAATGAGAAAATATATCCACCTTTCTGTATTACTAATCGTTTTTCAAATCGTCTCTTGCAAACAAGAAGTGAAAGAAACCAAAGAGGTAGTTGTTGATGAAAAAGCTTCAGAAACTTTTGCACAACCAGATAAAAAGAAACCTTTGAGCCCACATACTTCAACTATGGCAATGATAGGTGATGCTCATATTCATATTGATTATTCATCACCGGGCGTTAGAAAGAGAATCATTTTTGGCGGATTGTTGGCTTACGATCAGGTGTGGCAGGCTGGCGCACATAATGCAACTTGGTTAGAAACCAATAAGGATTTAACCATTGATGGTAAAGTTTTACCAGCAGGTAAATATGGGTTTTTTACTATTCCATCAAAAGATAAATGGACCATAATGTTTAATTCAAATTGGGATCAACACGGAAAGGATGAATACGACGAGAAAGATGATGTATTGCAATTTAAAGTAACACCTAAAATTTCCCAAGAAGTTCAGGAACATTTAGAATATAAGATAATAAAGACTTCCGATGTATCAGGCACAATGAGTTTGAGTTGGGAAAAGGTCGTTGTTGAATTTCCATTTGAAGTAAATTAAAATGGTAAAAAGAAAGACAGCAATAAAAATTAGAAAAGCGCATCGCTATTTGGGCCTCTTTTTAGGCGTCCAATTTTTGATGTGGACTATTAGCGGAATGTACTTTAGTTGGACGGATATTGATGAGATTCACGGTGACCATTTCAAAAAAGAAAATCCTGAACAAGCTGCATTTGCTGATTTATTGGGAAGTTCTCAATTAGGTTTAAAAGAGCCTATTAGATCACTAGAGCTTCTTGAAATAGCAGATACACCTTACTATTGGATTAATGAAACAACCCTTTATAATGCGCTTACAGGTGTAAAGAAAGACGAACTCACAGAACAGGAAGCCATAAAAGTAGCTGAGCGCTATATGTTGTCGGATTTAAAATTTGAACAAATACGAAGGATTGAAACTGTAGGTGATCATCATGAGTACCGAGGAAGACCTTTGCCGGCTTATGAAATTTCATATAAAACTGATGAAAATCTTAAGGCTTATGTGGCGATTAAAAACGGAGCTTTTCAAACAGTTCGTCATCGAGATTGGCGTTGGTTCGACTTCTTATGGATGACACATACCATGGATTATCAAGGACGCGATAATTTTAACACAATAGTTTTAAGGGCTTTTTCCCTTTTAGGATTAATAACAGTACTCAGTGGGTTTTTACTTTGGTTCACAAGTTCGCCTACTGTTAGAAAAATAAAAAAAAGAAAATAATTAAAACCATTAACAAATGAATACACAAAAACAAAACGAAGAAATGAAAAAAGGAAATTACACAAAATTTTTATTGATGCTCGCTGTATCATTTATAGCAATGTACATTACAATGTACTTGAACACTTATCAAATAGATCACGTCTATTTTAGCCTTACACGTTTTTATATGAGTTGCTTGGGTATTGCTGCCATGGCCATTATAATGTTTGTGGCGATGCGAAATATGTATCAAAGCAAAAAGAAGAATATAGCCATTGTTTTGGGTAGTATTGTGCTATTTGTTGGTGCATTAGGATTGGTACGTGATCAGAAGTCGACGGTAGGAGATGTATTGTGGATGAAAGCAATGATACCACACCACTCGATTGCTATTTTGACTAGTGAAAGAGCGGACATTCAAGACCCAGAGGTTAAAAAATTGGCAGAAGATATTATTGAGGCTCAAAAAAAGGAAATAGCTGAAATGAAAGCAATGATTAAAAGATTGGAAAATAACAAATAAATAAAATTAAAATGAATAAAAACATCATTTATATAAGTGTTGCCTTGATTGTTGGCCTGTTAGGCGGCTTTCTACTATTCGGTGGAGGTTCTGCGGACAAGGCAACAAATAATGCGAAAGACACCCACGACCATTCAGAAGAAATTGCTTCTAATCAAATGTGGACGTGTTCTATGCATCCACAGATTATGCAACCAGAACCTGGGGATTGTCCCATTTGTGGAATGGATTTAATTCCAGCCGAATCTGGTGCAGATGGCCTCAATGCCAATGAAATAAAAATGACCGATAACGCAATGGCTCTGGCCAATATCCAAACATCACTTGTAGGAAAAGGACAAATGGGAAATAATTCCCTTAAGTTATCTGGTAAGATTAAAGCCAACGAAGAGTCAAATGCCGTACAGGTCACATATTTTGGAGGAAGAATAGAAAAACTGTACGTTAATTCTACAGGAGAACGTGTTGGAGCAGGACAACGCTTGGCAACTATTTATTCGCCAGAATTGGTTGCGGCACAGCAAGAACTGCTTACTGCTTCATCATTAAAAGAATCGCAACCAGAATTGTATAAGGCTGTTAGGAACAAACTTAAACTTTGGAAACTTTCCGAAAAGCAAATCAACGCCATAGAAACTGCTGGGAAAGTGCAAGAAAACTTTCCGGTTTTTGCAACCGTTTCAGGAACGGTAACAATGAAAATGGTAGAAGAAGGAGATTATCTAAAGCAAGGACAACCCTTATACAAAATTGCAAATCTCAATACAGTATGGGCAGAATTTGATGCTTATGAAAATCAAATTGCATCCCTAAAAGAAGGGCAAACTATTAAAGTGACCACAAATGCTTATCGCAATGAGGTTTTTGATGCAAAAGTCTCATTCATCGACCCCTTATTAAATTCTGCAACTAGAACGGTGGTTGTAAGAGCGGTCTTGCAAAATAAGAAAGACCTCTTTAAACCGGGAATGTTTGTGGAAGGTATAATTGAGGGTACGCAAACAAGCACCGAGAATACCGTTTCCGTACCGTCAACCGCTGTTATGTGGACGGGAGAACGCTCTGTAGTCTATGTCAAAACAAACCCTAATGAAGCTATTTTCGAAATGAGGGAAGTTTTATTGGGCAATGCCAATGGCGATAGTTATACCATTCTTGAAGGTTTAAAGAATGGAGATGAAGTCGTAACTAACGGAACGTTTACCGTAGATGCCGCTGCACAATTACAGGGAAAAAAAAGTATGATGAATGCATCTGGTGGTAAAACAATGACAGGCCACGAAGGGCATTTGGGAATGCAAGAAGATAATTCTGGAGAAAATACAAATGAAGCCAACCATTCTCAAATGAAAGAAAGGATTGAAGTTTCAAACAAATTTCAGAATCAGTTAAAACAGGTTTTTAATGATTATATCCTTCTAAAAGATGCTTTGATAAATGATAACAGTAATGATGCACAAACAGCTGCAAAAAGCATAGGAAAGAATTTAGCAAAAGTAGATATGAAGCTGCTTAAGGACGAGAAAGCGCATAACCATTGGATGACTATTCAAAAGGAATTAAAAACGTCTGCTAATGGAATTGAAAACAATTCAGATATAGCAGAGCAAAGAGGACATTTTAAGCATCTTTCTTCACATATGACAAGTGGTGTCAAGCTTTTTGGAATTAATCAAAAAGTATACAGTGAGTTTTGCCCAATGGCAGACAATAACAAAGGTGCATATTGGTTGAGTTTAGAAGAAGAAATTCGCAACCCGTATTATGGTGAAGCAATGTTAAAATGTGGTGAAGTAAAAGCCACAATAGAATAAATGCAATTTAGAATTTGAAAGTAGTTTGATTGTTTTTTAAAGCATTATAGCTTTAAAAGAGAAAAAAGATAATGAGTGAAAGCAGAAGAAATAGAAGGAAAATTCAAAAAGAGAAATATAAACCCAAAAGTGATATTTCAAATAAAGATAAAGTTATAGCATTAATTGCAATGATATTAATTTTTGCAGTTGCTGCTATAGCGGCGGTTTATTATTCTCTAAGTAAAGCAGGGTGGACACTTTTTTAAAGTAGATAAGATATGAATAAGACTATTTACATAAAAAATATGGTATGCCCAAGATGTATATCTGCGGTATCACATATTTTAGACCAACAGAAAATACGCTACACTTCTATCAAATTGGGAGAGGTCAAATTACTTTCTACATTAGATTCTAAAACAAAATCAGGTCTGTCCCAATCACTTCTAAACTCAGGGTTTAGTTTAATAGACAATCGTAAAAGTCAGCTTATTGAACAAATGAAGACTTTGGTCGTAGATAAAATTCATCATTCTTCAGGGGAATTACATATAAAATGGGGAGAATATATAAGTCAAAACCTACATCTCGATTATAAATATCTTGGTTCACTGTTCTCATCTGTTGAAAGTATTACGCTTGAACAATATATCATCAATCAGAAGATTGAGCGTGTAAAAGAATTAATAATCTATGATGAATTAACATTGAGTCAGATAGCTTTTAAACTTGACTATAGTAGTGTCGCCTATCTAAGTAATCAATTTAAAAAAGTTACGGGAATGACGCCTACAAAATTCAAAAAAAGCACCAATAAGAACCGAAAATCTTTGGATGAAATTTAACTACTAAAATCATAATACACAAGCAAATTCTACAAATCATTCAGCCTAAAACGTAACATACTAAAGTCCTTTAATTCTGAAATTTGTAGTCTACAAATAAGAATAGGATTATGGAGACAATTAACGTATTTGCAACCAAAGAAAAGAACCGTAAAGAGAGTATAAAAGAATCATTTCCTGTTACGGGAATGACCTGTGCATCTTGTGCATCCAGCGTTGAATCTGTCTTAAAACACACATCAGGAGTATTTGATGCCAGCGTAAACTTTGCCAATAGTTCTGTTCTTGTCGAATACGACAAAGAGTTGAGTCCTAATCAACTTCAAAACGCACTTCGTGAGGTAGGTTATGATATTATCATAGATGCAGAAAATCCTTCTGAAGTACAACAAGAACTTCAACAAAAGCACTACCAAGATATAAAGAGCCGTACCATCTGGTCGGCAATTCTTACACTTCCTATTTTTGTGTTAGGAATGTTTTTTATGCAATGGGAACCTGGGAAATGGATATCGTTGGCACTATCTATTCCTGTTCTATTTTGGTTTGGTCGTAGTTTTTTTATCAATGCTTATAAGCAAGCTAAATACGGTAAGGCTAATATGGATACTTTGGTAGCCTTGAGTACCGGAATCGCTTTTATCTTTAGTGTATTCAATACCTTTTTTCCAGAATTCTGGCTAAGTCAAGGTATCGAGCCTCACGTTTATTATGAGGCGGCAACAGTAATTATAACTTTTATTTCCTTGGGAAAACTATTGGAAGAAAAGGCAAAGTCAAATACCTCTTCTGCTATTAAAAAATTGATGGGGCTACAGCCTAAAACCTTAAAGATTATAGAGAATGGTGAAGAGAAGGAAATTCCCATTTCGGCTGTGCAAGTAGGTCAAACTATTTTGGTGCGTCCGGGAGAAAAGATTCCTGTAGATGGCGAAGTTTCAAAAGGCAGCTCGTATGTAGATGAAAGTATGATTACGGGAGAACCAGTTCCTGTAGAAAAATCAAAGGATGAAAAAGTCTTTGCAGGCACAGTTAACCAAAAAGGAAGTTTTCATTTTACAGCCGAAAAAGTAGGTGGAGAAACCTTGCTATCCCAAATCATTAAAATGGTTCAGGAAGCGCAGGGTAGTAAAGCACCTGTGCAAAAACTGGTAGACAAAATTGCTGGAATATTTGTTCCTGTTGTGTTGAGTATATCTATCGTTACTTTCGTCGTTTGGATATTAATTGGTGGTGATAATGCATTTTCACAAGCCTTATTAACTTCGGTAGCTGTCTTGGTTATCGCTTGTCCTTGTGCATTAGGATTAGCAACACCTACTGCTATTATGGTTGGTATTGGCAAAGGCGCTGAAAATTATATTCTTATAAAAGATGCTGAAAGTTTAGAGCTCGGTCATAAAGTGAACGCTGTTATTCTTGATAAAACAGGTACAGTTACGGAAGGTAAACCTTTAGTAACTGATATACTTTGGAATGATAAACTTGAAAATAATAATGAATACAAGCAAGTTCTTTTGGCGATTGAAGCGCAATCAGAACATCCTTTGGCGGAAGCTTTAGTCAACCACTTAAAAGATGAAAATATTGAAAAAGCTGAAATTGTTTCTTTTGAAAGTATTACAGGTAAAGGTGTGAAAGCTCAAACAGAAAATGGTTCACAATACTATGTTGGAAACCATAAACTAATGCTTGAGAAAAATATTCAAATTGACGCTTCCTTAATGCAAACTGCAGAAAGCCTCGAAGAGCAAGCAAAAACAGTCATTTTCCTTGGCAATGAAAAACAAGTGCTGGCGATACTCGCTATTGCAGACAAGATTAAAGAAACTTCAAAAAAAGCTATAGAAACGCTTCAAGAAAGAGGTATTGAGGTTTATATGCTTACTGGAGATAATAATAAAACCGCATCCGCTGTCGCAAAACAAGTAGGAATAATAAATTACCAAGGAGAAGTAATGCCTTCAGAGAAAGCAGCTTTTGTTGAAAAGTTACAAGCTGATGGTAAGATAGTAGCTATGGTTGGCGATGGCATTAATGATTCACACGCTTTGGCACAGGCTAATGTGAGTATCGCAATGGGTAAAGGCTCTGACATAGCAATGGACGTTGCGAAGATGACATTGATAACATCAGATTTACAATCCATACCAAAAGCGTTGGAACTATCAAAAAGAACGGTTTTGGGTATACGTCAGAATCTATTTTGGGCATTCATTTATAATATCATTGGTATTCCAATTGCAGCAGGTGTTTTGTATCCCGTAAATGGTTTTTTATTAGACCCAATGATTGCTGGAATGGCAATGGCTTTCAGTAGCGTATCTGTGGTCTTAAATAGCTTAAGACTTAAACGAGTAAAACTTTAATATTAATTATAAATTCAAAAACTATGAAAACTTTAAAATTTAAAACAAATATCAATTGTGGTGGATGTATATCAAAAGTGACCCCTTTTTTAAACAAGCAAGAAGGTGTAGAAAGTTGGGAAGTAGATACTGCTAATGCTGATAAAATCCTAACCATTGAAAGCAATGGGGCTACAGAAGAAGATGTAAAAGCTACATTACAAAAAATAGGCTTTAAAGCAGAGCTTGTAAATTAATATACATACGTTAGTATGATTTACATTTTAACTTTAGTAGTGCTTCTTCTATTTGTTATTCATTTTTATAGAAAAACAGCACGACAGACTATAAAGCCTTTCCCAGAACATTGGCACAGGCTATTAATGGAGAATGTTCTCTATTATCAAAATCTTTCAGAAGATAAGCAACTTGTGTTTCAACAAAGAATGATGCTTTTTTTGAGTGAGGTTTATATAGATAGTGTGCAGTTTGAATTGGAAGAATTAGACAAAATTTTAATTGCAGCAAGTGCGGTAATTCCTGTCTTTGGGTTTAAAGAATGGCATTACACTAATTTAAGTGGTGTCCTCTTATATCCAGATAATTTTAATGAGGATATGCAATTTAGCAGTAAAGATAACGCACGTAACATTGGTGGAATAGTTGGAAATGGGCGTTTTGAAAAACAAATGATTTTATCCAAAAAAGCATTATATCACGGTTTTAATAATACTAGTGATAAAAGTAATACTGGTATACACGAATTTGTGCATCTCATAGATAAGCTGGATGAGAGAACAGATGGTGTGCCAGAACGACTATTAGAACACCAATATGCAATACCGTGGTTGAACTTAATCCATAAAGAAATGGAAGCCATTAATAATAACCAATCTGACATTCGAAAATATGGAGCTACAAATCAAGCAGAGTTTTTTGCAGTAGCTTCAGAATATTTTTTTGAACGTCCAGATTTGTTCAAAAAGAAACATCCTGAACTATATAAAATGATGGTAAAAAGTTTTAATCAAAATTGAAGTACATAAACTATTTAATTTTTTACACTCTATAGAGAATCACTACTAAAAAATCTTTGAAAATGTTTTTTTGAATTCTTTTTAGAAAATTCTACACTTAAAATTCAATTAGTTTTATCTTAGGAGACGAACTTAATACCAGTGTAGTATAGAAACCGAGTTACAAGATATAAACGATTTTTACGATAGACTTGTTCCCTCTAAATCAGAGGGATTACTTCTATATATCCTTCATAAAAGAATTGAACTTGATTATATAGGAAATGAGTTTGAAGAGATTGATCTTGAACGCGCCATTGGTGAGGCATCAGATTTCTTCCCTGAAGCAAAACCTCAAATTGAAAAACTCACACAAAATTTACTTCATTTTTTTATAGAACATCCACCTAATAAACCTTATAAATATATACTGACACCACACGCAGTAAGGTTTATTCAATTTGTAGGGAAAAAGTTGTTTAATGAACACAAACATTTTCCACTTCGCAAAACATTTCAAAATTACGGGCTTTTCAAAGCTGAAGAAATTAAAGAGATTTTAGAATTTGAATCTTGGTATGAGCATAATTTTAAGAATAGTAGTAAAACAGTTATTGAAGACCATCTAGAGGCCTTTAAAGACCTGGTTAATCAATCTATTATTAGACTTAATACTATTGTTACCAATACAGATAGTCTAGCTCTAGAAAATCTTGATGCTTTCACTACTCTATTTAGAGATAGTATGGCTAGGTCGGAAGAGATTAAAGAGACCCTTCAACTCAGTAGTAGTTTAAAAGGACAAATAAGAATTGTTGTCGATTATTTTGAAAGTCAAATTTCACAAGTTTCACACACTAAAATAGAAAAAGAGCCTCTAGTCTTAGAAAACCTTAAAGCTGATTATGAAATAGCTCTAAAAATCAAAAATGAAGTGTATACTTTTTTTGAAATTATTGAGCAGAAATTAGAGCAGATTATCGAAAGATATATTTATGCTGATAAGCAGTTAGCCAATTTTAAAGAGAATTTTAGAACCAGAACCCAATTCCAGAGAAATCTACGTAAATTTTTAGAAGCTAGTCTTCAGGCATCTGTTTATGATAGAAAAGACGGTCTTAAGTTTTATAAAAATATTGATTTAAAAAATATTCCAGAAGAGTCGTTTAAATTCTTAAACGTTAAAAAGTATAACAACTTTATAAAGAAAAAAAGTTACGTCCTTACTCAAGAAATAGATCCTGTTTATGCATTACAACAGACACAGAGCGCTAATAGTTTATTATTAAAGCAAGAGGAAA
The DNA here is from genome assembly GCF_007827365.1 of Olleya sp. Hel_I_94. Lineage (NCBI taxonomy): Bacteria > Pseudomonadati > Bacteroidota > Flavobacteriia > Flavobacteriales > Flavobacteriaceae > Olleya > Olleya sp. Hel_I_94. The sequence goes on along the minus strand of NZ_VISI01000001.1, from coordinate 370,554 downwards.
TTGCACGTCAACTCAATATACTTAAAATCAATTTATCAAAATATAAGAACACTGACATTACTAAGGAGTTCTACAGATTGTTAGATGAAACCAAAGATGAGGGAGTTGCTTTAAAAGTAATATATGATGTCCTAAAATATGCTAGTAAACATAAGGACTATGACATAAAGATACTACAACAAATACCTGAAGACTATCAGGACAAAAATATTTTAATATGGCAGATGAACATATGGCAGAAACGCTAAATTATAATTTTATAGATGTTTTTAAGCTAAGAGATGTTCAAAAACATTTTGCAGATTTAAACATCGAACTACTGAAAGGAAAGCACATTCAGGATGATGAACATTATCATCATAGAATTCTATCAAAATACTACATAGAGTTCAAAAAATATTATGATGTTTTCTATCGTCTTGTTTTAGATAAGAAAACATTTGAAGGAGTAACTTATTTCTTCTTAACCTTTAGCGAGGAGTCTAAAGGAATACTTTCAGATCATACCAGACATAGAGATTTAACTGCTATTGAGACAATCACAGCAATTACCCTGCTTCAAATGTATTATGATAGGTACTTTGAAAATGTAAAAGAAATTTCCTTTTTAAAAGATATCAAATCAAAAATTTTAGGTAGCGAGTTTAGTAGCCTGTACAAATCTGTTTTCTTTAAAAATGGAGCAAGAGATAATTTTACACCAAAGGAGTGGGCCAATGTAACGAAAAATATTAAAAATGTTATTCAAGATTTTGAGCAGTTAGGTTGGGTAGATCAACTAACTCAAAAAGGGGAAAATGATTTTTCCTTTGTTATAAAAGAATCTATACATCGCTTTCAGATGATGTATGAGTACGAAATATCAAATTTTGAAGAGTTTGTAAATAACCTAACAGAAACAGATAATGAATAAACTACCATTAATACATTCCATATCTACTGTAGGAGTTATAAAGCATTATAACCAAGATTATCTTATACACGATACACGTACAGATTTTACTGGTCCTAACGGGATAGGTAAATCCCTTTTAGCAGATTTACTACAAATTCTATTTATTGCCGAGCGCAAGAAAATACATTTTGGAACTGATAGTGTAAAAAAAGAACACCGTCAAATTCATACCATTCCTTATAAAACGCCTAATGCTTATTTCTTTCTAAATATAGAAGTTGAGCATAAAATGTATATCACATTTGGTGTAAACATACCCAACTCTAGTGCTAGTCAAATCAAATTATTTAGAATTCTTAACGAACCTTTTGATTCAGAAAAAGATTCAAAAAAAACTAAAAAAGAAAGGCAAAGCCTTGGAGGTAGTTTAATACCTGAGCACAAGCTTTTGTATCAAGATGATTTTATTACAAAAGGGACAAAACCTTCAATACCTTCTATTGATGTACTTACTAAACATCTAAGAGACGAAAAAGAACTATACCTAGATGTATTTACCAGAAAGGCAGAACGCAATGAGTTATACCAGTTCTTTTTTGACAAAAACATACTTCCTCTCAATCTAAGCCAAGACACACATCTTACCGCTTTCGCTAAAGTTTTACAGGCATTTTCAAAAGCAAACACTCTAGAAACTGATAAAGATGAGAGTCTAAAAAGTTTTTTATTTGAGAACAAGAAAAACGCAATTGAAGCTGAGTACAAACAGAATAAACAAAACTTAGATGATTATGTAGAGCGCTACAAGAGCCTAAGCGATTTAATAAGTTCACTTACTGGTAAGAGAGAGTACTTAGAAGTTTTAGAAGAGCTTTCAATAACGCATCAGGAAACAGAAAAAGAATATTTGTTGAATAAATTTTACGTAAATAAATACACCTTCAATCAACAATGTAAGACTTGGGACGATACAAAAACAAAAGTAGATAAGCTTGATGCAGAAATTAAAAAATACAATAAGTCTATTCCAGACTTAGAAGAAAAACAGAAAAAGGCAATTGAAAAATTCAAATCATATTCTGAAGCTCTTAGCAACCTTAACACTTATAAGAATAACTATTCAGATTATCTTAAAACAAAACAAGATTTAAATGATTTAAATGATTGTAAACTGCCCAAAATAGTTCAAAATGGTAATATTGATTTTGATTTTAAGAACTTGACTGTAAAACAAATTATTCAGTCAATTAAGGATGTAACAAATGTAGTTAAGGAATATAAAACTATTGAAGGCGTAGAAGAGCAATATCAAAAGCAAAATGAGAAATTAAACACCCTAAAAAATCAACTCTTAAAAAAGAAAGGTAATCTTGAAAAGTTATCTGAAATATTAGAACTCAAAGATGACACCTCATTTGCATCACAGCTTCTTAATAAGAAGCAGAGTATTTCTCTTGGACAAGAGACCGTACTTCGCTCTTTTCTGTTAGACACTAAATGGAATTTTCCGGAAGAAGTTGTAGATCAAGTAATGTATTCCTCTAGTTTAGATATTCTCAACGAGGAGTTTATAGAAGAGGATGAGAAAAACCAAGGATGGTGGTATAACATAGGAGGTATAAAAAGATTTATAAAATCACTTTCTTCAGATCGTTTGTTTGATGACAAAGATGCTTTGTCCAATGCTTTTAGCATTAAAAAGCAGAATTTAATTACAGAAATAACCCAAATAGATAAGAAGCTTAATAGTATAAAAAAACTGGAACAAGGTCTATTAGATAGTATAGAATCTCTTGATTTAGATTTTAATTGGGATGTAAATATCCCAGACCAAAGAAAAGTTAAAGAGTATAAATCCTCTGTAATTATGATTCAGAACCTAGATACTTTTAAAGCTGATATAAAAGCTTCCATTGCAGACAAAAAAGAAAAACTAGATGCATTGTCTTTGAAAATTCCTTTCAAGTTTTCAAATGAAAATCTAGATGAAGAAATAAACAAATGTAGTGCAGAACAAAGTAAACTCAACACCGGCCAACTTGAGGCAAATGGAGCATTTGAGAGCACAAAAACCCGATTAAATACTAAAACTGAAGAACTAGAAAAGGTTAACTACAATCCTAAAGAGATTGAAGATTTAAAAATTGAAGGGCTCAAAAAAATTGAAGCAGAAGAGAAAGCTATATTGATTAAATATCCAAGCTTAAAAAGTGCGTTATTAAAAGATGTTACATCTGTAGATAATCTTACTTCTATTCAAGAAAAATTCGCACTAGCAAAAACTGCATATGAGTCCAGCTATAAATCCTCACTAACTAACTATAAAGAACTAAAGGATGATATTGAGGTAAGACAAGAAATTGAAAAAGAAACAGAGACTTTTGAGTATAAAATTCTTGAGAAAAAATTATTAGGTAATGATATTGTTACCACAAAAAATATTGAAAAAGCATTAGGTAGTATTCATCAAGACAGGAATAAACTGGCCTCGGCAATAATAGATACAATGCTAAAGATTTTTCATAAGACTCAGAATGAATATGATAATTATAAATCTGTGGTAGCTAAACTTAATACTTTTTTTAAAGGAGAGTTGATAAGTAAAAAATACTATTTCCAAGTCGTCTTTGATCCCAATGTCAACTTCAAAATTAATTGGATAAATAGCTTGTCTTCTAAAGCTCAAACAGCAGGATTGTTTGAGTCAGAAACAGTAGAAAATTTTGTTGAAGAAGCGTTTAAAGATATCTCTGGTTATTCCAAAAAGATAGAATTTTCTGATCTTTTAGACCCCAAAACGTACTTCACTCTCAAAACAGAATTTAAGGATAGTGACGGTAAAGAATATCCTGGTAGTACAGGAGAGAGTTATACAGCTAGAGTTCTCTTGGGCATTGGCAGGTTGTCTATAACATCCAAAGAAAAAAGAGACGGTTTACGATTTTTAATACTGGAGGAAGTATCTAATTTAGATGATGACAATTTCAACACCTTCCCTCAAATTGCTCAAAAATATGGTTATCAAATTATAACAATGACACCAGAGCCATTTGGTTCTAATACAGAAGATGGTTGGTATTTGCATCAACTTCTTGAAGGTAAAACAGACAAAAATCGTAATTATCCCATTCCTAATAGTAGCTTTAAAACAAACTATAAAAACGAACAGTTACAGGGGTATTTAAAAAGAAAGGCTACTAAATGAATTGGATAGAAATAAAGGCATTGCACAGGCTCTATGAGACTGGAGAAGTAAAACTGAATAAGACAATAAGTAAAAGTCCCGTTTTTAAAAATCACGAGACAGCTTTAGAAATTAAGCGTAATAGAAAAACATTTAGTCGAAATCAAGATTTTATAGAGGTCTATGAAAATAAGTATCTAGAAAAATACAAGCACTATAATACTTTTTTAGATAGTGAAAACCTATTGAAGCCTCAACTTAGGTTTGAAGAAAACGATATAAAATTACTAATAGACTTTAAAGAAGGTATTAAAGATGGAAGTCTAAAAAAACTAAAAGCGGATCTTGTAGAAGCTCAAGAGAGTGTAAAAGGTTTTTCACTAATGTTTTTTAAAAATGAAAAGTATTTAAATAAGCATCCTTCTCTTGTCGACGCCATCAATTCTATTTTTAATATAAAACTTGTAGATAATAAAAGCCAACAGTTCTTGTACGTTTTACAATGCTATGATCCAAAACTTATTATTCTATGTGAGAACGGGAATTTTTTAAACAGAGATAAATTACCAAGAGAAAATGGGTATGAACTGTGGTATGCTGGTGGTAAGAATGTTCCAAAGTTAGAGTATACTTATGAATTAAGAAGAGGATTGCCCATTTATTATTCAGCAGATTGGGATAAAGATGGTTTAGAAATATATCAATTAGTGAAGAATATAATTCCAGATATACAGCTTTTACATCCCGATGGAATTTCTAGAGGTATAAAAGATACAGATCATAAAAGTCATTGGAAGGATTCTGAGAATCCTGATAGTTTATCTGGTTTAAAAAAAGAATTTTATTCAGAAAGAGACATATCTCTCATTAAAGAATTAATACATAAAAATCATTGGATTACGGAAGAAGGAAACAACCTCAAAATAATGATTGAAAATAATAATATACTTGATGGCAATAATTAATAAACTAATAGTTCCCAACCTTCAACTTCTAAAATCACTAAAGACTGACCGTAAAGGTGTTTTAGAAGTAGGCACATCACCCAAACATCCCTATACAAACCTAAATTGTAATATATCTTTTATTGATAATATCACCTTAGAGCCAGATCCATACATAACTAAAAAAATGCAAGGAGCAGATTATAAAATAAAAGCTGAAACTGAATTAAAACTAAGCTGTACTGATATTGACTATTACATATTAGGAAAGCATATTATACCAAAACATATTTCTTTTCCAAATTTTGACGATCCAATGGTGACAAATAGTTCAATCACCAAAAAAGTCATTTCAAATATTCACTCTATTTCTAACAAAAGTAAAACTCATTATAAAAAAAAGAAGTATTACCGACTATTACTTCCAATAAAGGATGTAACCATTTTAATGAGAGATTTCCAACCCAGTTGGTGCATACAGATAGATAGTCTTAACAGTCCAGACATACTCATCAAATTAAGCATAGACTCACAAGAATATCATTTTTATACCGTCAAAAAGAAAGAAGAAACTTTTCTAGGTATAGATTCTCAATCCAAAATTAGTTACGATGAATTCACCAGAGTTTGTAATTCTATTTTAATGACTTATGCCTTTTTAAAGGGTAAATACTTTGGTGGAGAAGGCTATCTTTTTTCTTATAATAATAAAAAATTTGAAAATCCAATTGGTATTAAAACTATTGATTACGCAAAAAGTAATTTAAAAGGTTTTGAGCTTCATACAGTAAGTCCACATAAGTATATGAAGTTTCAAGAAATGAAAATTGAAAAAGATAAAAATGGTGTACTTCAAAGAGTTAATCGTAATACCTCTTTAGAATATTTGAATGAATTCCCTACGGAGAACTATTCAAACCTCTGCTCTTTGATTAATTCTAATGGACAGGTATTAAGATCTATAATAATATTAATTAATAGTCACTCCAACACCTTAGAATTAAAAGTACCTTCCCTGTTTGTTGCATTGGAAAATATATCGAAAATGTTTGCTGAAAATGACAAAGGAGAATCAACACTTATAGAAGAGACTGAAATAGCAAAAGCACTAAAAAAAATTACCTATAACGCTAAAAAAGAAGTCAACCAATTAAAAAGAGATAATGAGCCTAAAAATCTATCTGAAGCAGATTTAAAAGCATATAAAGCTAACTACGCCCGAATATGTTCAAAATTAGATAGACTTAATAGTGGGACCAACAACAAAAAACTTTCTGAACCTTTTGATAAGTTTAATTATAAACTAAGTCAAGATGAATCCGATGCAGTATTTATTGACCGTAATAAATTTTTACACGGTGACGATTTTTTATCAAATAGCTTAGACTATGAAGCTGAGTTCAAAGGGTTATTTCATATCAGTATGATTGTGCATAAGCTTACTGCGATTTTACTTTTAAAAGCCTCTGGATTCTCTGGTCATATTGTTAATCTACCTAAAGTATATTCTTATATCAGTGAGGAAAAAGTTAAAGGTAAAGGCCTTGTTAAAATATGATGACACCTTCAGAAAAGTATATAACACATTTATGCAGAATATCTTTCTTGCCGTTTTGGAGCTTTCCAAACCCAATCGGGAAAAACGGAAAAGAACTTTGCGATTTACTTGTAGTATGTGCTAATACGGTCATTATTATATCTGTAAAAGACATCAAGTTTTCAGAACATAAAAATCAAAAAATACAGCAAAAGCGTTGGTCGAAGAAAGCTATAGAAAGCTATATAAATCAAATAAAAGGAGCTGAACGGCATTTGAATTCTGTAGACAGTATTCTTTTAAAAGACAGAAAAAAATCTATTAAACTGCCAAAAAAAGATCAAAGGGTAATTTATAGAATAGCCATTGCTTTTGGTAGTGATAAAGATTACCAAATTCCTATTGGAAATTATCAAGAGGAGTTTGTACATATTTTTGATGAGAAATCTACTGCAACTATACTTTCTGAGTTGGACACAATTACCGATTTCACAAACTATCTATTTGCAAAAGAAAAATTTCTTAAAAATTGTAATTTACTTGTTGCTTGTGAGGTTGATTTTCTGGCAATTTATATAGAAACAACTTTAGAGTTTGATCAACCTGTTGATGTTTTAACTTGTCCTGATGATTTGTGGGAAAGCTATCTTACATCACAAGAGTATTATAATTGGCGAGAAACTATTAAGCCTAGTTTTATATGGGATTATATGATAAATCATCTTTTCAATTACCACATAACAGACTCTACTAGTCAAGAAAGAAGAGATAATATGGAGTTTGCGGTTAGATTGATTAATCAAGAAAATAGGATGAATAGAATAGAGTTAGGAATATGTTTAGACGATGCAATTAACAAAAAGTCTAATGCTAGGATGTTACTACCCCAAGAAAATGCTAACCATCTATACGTGTTTATTCCATTAACTCAATAAAATTGGGAAGGAAAAGAACAAGAGCTTGAGTTAAGGTGCATTGTAGCCCGAAAATTAAACCCGTCTATTCATAATGTAATTGGTATAGCAATTGGTTCAAATATTAATGGAGAAAGTGTTTTTGATATATGCCATCATTACATTCCAAATCTTACAGATGAGTTTTTAAAAAACGCCACTAAAATTCAAGAGGAATTCGGCTATTTTCAAAACCCTAAAATGTCTAATAGCTCAGAGTTTAGAGATAATCCATTTGGGAAGTTTGGTTTAAAAAACAACACTTGATTTTTGTTGTTTGAGTTCAAACAAAAGGATTAACCTCCGCAGGCGTCCCACTTGGATAGCCCCAAGCTACATACTGCGACTTCATATCATCAGTATCAAGATGCACAAAGGTTCTACCTACACCAATGCGCTTAAAACCAACATCACGAGCTACAGAGACTAAGTGATTTCGAATAAACGTAGATTGAGCTTTGATATCTACAGCTTTACAAGTTGGTATTTTATGAGAAGAACTGGAAACACCACCTACTTTTTTGTTGTGTGAAGGGCTACGAGCTCCAGAGTTGATCCAGTCAAAAATGGGATATCCTGTTCTGGCTTCCAGTTGCTGAAGCATAAAGATTAATTGCCTATCCATACAATTACCAGAACCTTGAAGATCTGGACTATCAAAAACTGACAAGTCGATAGGTCGTTGATTGATTTGTACCACTCGATTTTTAACCAACTTCATTTTTGATTTTCTAAAAATAACAAAAGCACCTATCATCAAAATTGACAAGGTGCCTAATCCAACATAAATATGCTGATTGTTACTTTTTACCACAGCCACAACCTTTTGCTGTTTCTTTACTTTTCTTGTATCTCAAGAATAAATCTGAACTTATTTTTACAGCGCTTAGTAGTATAAATGCCCCAAAAATATAGTTCAATGTGTTATTTCCTTTGTCCACGTTCATTGTTTTTTTGTTTGTTATATAATTGAATTTCAGCTTCCAATTGCTCGATGTATCTTTCAAGATCTGTTATACGATCCCTTTGTTTGGTAATCGTTTTATTCATCAGCGTATTCTTACTTTCCAGTTGTTTCAACCGTTTTTCCATATTTTCAGACCATAGCTTATAGTTTTCCACTACAAGGCTATTCGCTTGAACATTGAGATTGCGTATTTCGGCGCTTTTAAGACGTCTTTGCGTCCCATATTGCAATAGCACTTCAATGAGTTTCCAAAACCCAGTAGCGCCCAGTACAATTGCAAGAATTTTAATTAAGTCCATTAGTTTTTAGATTACGCTTTACCGCTTCGCTCTCCCGTCGGTCGTGAATCCCGTAAACTCGATTTCGCGAAAGCTTCATTGATTTTTATAAGGTGCTTGGCACTCGAGTTCGTCTTACTAAGACTGGCTCAGATTCTTCGATTTCGTCTTCCTCGATTATATCAGGTGGTAGCACAAATATTCCACCAGAAAACGGTCTAAACTTCAATGGAAGCTCCGCCACATAAGGATTCACATTAAAAATGATTTCATCTTCTGGATCGTTAAAAACGCCACTTACAAATACGCGACCGTCATCATCTATCGCATAATAAAATGGTTTGCCTTGACGACTCAACAATGTTCCTGTGTGCTCGCCTTGTTGGTTTTTATTGATCGGTGCAGGTAGACTTAATTGCCATCCTGCAATTTCCTTTCTTCCAGACCTTGAACGCAAACGAATGTCCTTGCCGATTACGATATTTTCATTAATCACTGCATAAATGTTGCGCCCAGGAGAGTGCAACATATCTGCATTTAATTGATTTGATGGCACACTCAGCTCTCGCTGAGTGTTTGCTATTAATCCGCCACCTTGTGCTTTTGGCACATTACTTTGATATCCTACTATACTCATTATTGTGCTATTATTATTCCGGTTAATATGAGTAAACCACCGCCAAAAAACCAGCGCTCCAGCTTACCTCTTTTTATTTGTTTGTGCTGTCTCTTAATGGTCAAGTTCAGCTCTTGAATTTGAGATTCATCATTATCCTGAATGACAACAAGATTTTCAACTTTACGCTCCAATTTAAAAATGATGGTATCCTTTTTTTGAGTGAGATACTGCCATCTATAATTGCGTAATTGCAACGTATCAATAATGCTATCTTGATAAAGACTGAACTCTAATCGCTTTGCCAAATACTTTGATTGTGATAAGTCAAAACAGAAATATTTCTTACTTTTTATGTCTTGTACTATCGGCTGTAAATCCTGAGAAATACTCATACAAGTCCAGAGCAGACATCCTATCAATAGTGTTAATTTTTTCTTCCAATGCATTTTGTAAATTCTCTATTGTTTTATGGCTTAAAACTATTTTACCAGTTAAACTATCAGTTTGTTTTTTAAGCTTTTTAATTTCTTCATCAAGGCTAACGTTTTTAACCGTTAACAGCTCGTTTTCCTTTTCAAGTTTTTGAATAGTGTTATTGTTCAAAGCTTCCTCTTGCGGAATGATGTAAAAGATGAGCAAGACAAGAATCCCTGCAATCCAAAGCACTAATAAAAAAGGTTTCCAAAACTTCATTACTCCTTGGGTTTCGTTTGAAATAGTTTGTTTAAAAATTTCTCTAATAGGAGTTTATGAAACACCAGCGCAAAAGCAAACGATTGTAATAAACATTCAATCATCTTGATCTGATAACCTCTTATGAAATACAAAGCGACTCCGTAAATAATGCCAATGATAAGAACGCGATAACGCGTGGCTATTTTCAGCTTAAAAACTTCATAAAAGAAGTTAGTTGAGCGGTAATGGTTGAGACCATAAGCAATGACGATGAATGTGAAAATGTAAGCCCAATCCAGGCTGTTTAAATAATTGGAGATGTGTGATAAAATTTCTATCATTTTAATTGTGTTTTTAGGGTTTCTTTTATGCTTTTAATATCTACTTGCAGAGCCGCTATTTGATGATTTGGAAATAAATTCTTAGTCAAATGAGCCACGACAACTATGGTTGCTCCAGAAGCCAACAGAGCAAGCACAATTTTGGTTAATGTTTGATTGGTAAGTGTTACGGTAACTTCCGTCTTGATGCCGTCTTTATCTACCAGACCGTCTATTAAATCTTTAATGCTTCGTTTTTCTGCCATCTTTGTGTTGCTTTTTTATGTTGCCAATATTGCGTTCATTAAACAGCTGTTCTGAAACCTCTTTTACTTTATACAACCTCAAAACACGTTCTTCAGTAATAGCATCAAATTCATCTGTGATTAAGCCTTTTGCAGCACCGTGATTTTTTAAGAGATAGACGCGTAGTTGGTAGACGCGTTCTCCTTTGCTTCCTAATTTTAAAGGGAAATCATCATTGGGTTCTGGCAGTGCTTCGGGCTTGATGACGATTGCTTTCTTTTCTTTTTCTAAAGGAACAGTAGGCTTCATTTCAACCACAGAAACCTCTTTTTTCTGCGGAGTAGGTTTCTCGACTTTTACAGGTTGAGATTCCTCGACGATTGTAAATTCGGCATCCTCAACCGTTTCTTCTTTATCTCTAAAGAGGACATAGCCCAACAATCCCAATCCCAAAAATCCACCAGCGATAAGCAATCCTTTTTGCATCGTTTGTTCGCTCATTATTTTCCAAGACTTGACAGCGCTTTTCGCATTCCTGCGATATCGGCTTGAGTGAATACTGTTTTCTTTAATCGCTTTTGTGCCGCTCGCGAGGTTTTAGGACCAAATTGCCCATCCACACCATCACGTTTTGGTCCCGTTTTGCCTAAATCTTCTTTGTAGATTTTAAGGTAACGTTGCAATATTTTCACATCAGGATGACGGCTTCCGTATTTTAATGGATAGCCTGTTTTGGTAATAATTGGTTTTGTACTTGAACTTGATGATGTTGAAGAACTCGGAATAAAAGGAGGCGTTTGGTAGCTGGATGAACTACTTGAAACTGTTGTAATTCCTGATGAAGAAGCGCTCGCTAATTGAGCTTCTTTTTTCTCCTTTTTCTTGGTCATAAAATAATACGCGGTAGCAGCTCCAGCGAGTACCACGATTACACCACCTACCACTAAAAGGTCTTTGTTCTTAGCCATAAATGACGGATTTGTTGCTGTTGATTTCTGTTTCATTGGTTCGATTTATGATTGATAATTGGGAAGGCGTTGCACATATTTTGAGACGTATTCCTTCATTTCGCTTTGGCTTAAGAAGCTATTCAAGTGTTGCCACATATCCTTTTTGTAGAGCTGATAAAATGCTTTAGAAAGACTGGCGATTTGTGTTTTATCACGCAACTTTTTACCGAAAACATCTTTGATAGCCTCTTCGTCATCATTAAAAGTGCCTTTCGCATCCCTAATGATTTTAGCCAGTTTCTTAGCCGAAGCATCATCCAATACTTGAATACTTTTGGGCGCTACCCATTTCTGAACATCAGTTAGGTAGTTCAGATCAAATGGACTGTTCCAGTTCGGCTCTTGTTTGGTAGTTCCTACGTTTCCAGTAGTGACTTGCACGCCGTTTCCAATAGATGTGATTGTTGTGGATTGCAGTGCTTGTTGCTTTGTACGCTTTCGCGAAAGCGTAACAAAAACACCTATCCCGATAACGCCAAGTCCTGCGCCACCTATCATCCACCATCCTGTTTTTGAGATTTCCATATTAAGCTGTTCTGTAATTAGGTAGTGCCTTAACAATGTTGAGCACTATGGTTATTTCTTCCTTATCAAAGCGGTCTTTGAGCGTGTCAATTAGGTTTTTTGAATAGGTTTCTTGATACGCTTTTGCCACTTGAGAGACCTGAACTTTATCCTTCATCTTGCGGAAGACTCCGTAGACTTGTTCTTCATCATCGCCACCTTGATACCAACTTCCCCAAGACTTATAAATTTGGTCTGCATATCGAGAGGCAGTACTGGTTTTAAGTACTAAAACTTCACGGTTTACTGTTTGTAATACCTTGTTGAGATAATGAATATCAAAAGCGTTTTGAGAAGTAAGCCCACTAGATATAGGCTGAATTTGCGCTTGAATTGCAGATAGTAATTTGCTCGTTCTCAAATCTCGACTACGCTTTCTAACTGAGAAATAAGTAGTCCCAATTAAAAGTGATCCAACACTTGCGCCAATAATTTTGTATGTCAAATTCATTTACCCAACAGTTTTAAGCCACGACCTGCAGGTGTGAGCATTGCTAAATCCGACACATCTGCATTCTTTGCTGAATTTTTAAGAAGTACAATAACACTAACCAATACGACCGCAAGTAATACAGGTACTCCAATCGATAATACCTTTGTCAAACTTTTCCCCAAGCCAAAAATATTACCACCGATTTCAGATAAATCGGCAATGGTTCTGGTTGCCATATTGGAAACATCAAGGTTGTTTTGATTGAGCCATTTGTTAAAGTTGGGACTCGTAGTACAAGATGCTGCACCATTAGATTTCCAAGTAATGAGCCATATCATTTTTGCATTCTCTTGACCTAATTCGCTTTTTAATTTCGTGAAATAGCTTGTCCAGAAGTCACACGGATCGTCTGCTTCTGGAACTAAAAAAATGCGGTTATCTATGTTTACTTGTATCGCCATTAATTACTCCTGAAAATGGTATTACTGTGTTTTTTGCTATCGGTTTTACTGAAATCGTTTTGTTCTAAAAATTGCTGAAGGCGAGCTTTGAGTTGTGCTTCTTTTCTTAAAGCGGTTCGCTTATCATAATTGATATACAGCTGCCTGCCCAACCAAAAACCAACGCCTAATGTCAAAATCGTTTTCATCTACTTTCTCTTGTAAATATTATGCTCGGGAATGTCTAATTCTCTGAGCCATTCTGCTACCTCAAATCCTGGACTATCTTCATCTGCTTTGGCAGGAATTTCATTAAAACCTGCAATAATGATATCTGGAAAGCGCAGTATATAGAACTTTACAATCGCTTCAAGTGCCGCTTTTTGTTCATCGGTACGTGTGTCTTTATCCCAAGCCTCTTTGAGTGTTCTACCACCTACATAGGCAATGTGTTTGGCAATTCCCGTGATACCGTTTTGACCGTGAGAAATACCCCATAAATCAGTAGTTGTTGGGCTGTCTTCGCTAATGATAGTTTGTAACACACCATCCTGAAGCACGAGGTAATCGATGCCTGGACGGTTCCAACCAAAACCACCTTTATCTTTTGGTAGCGTGTGCTGATTGATAATAATTTCCTTACCAAAGTCTTTCGCTTCGCTGGTGTCTGTACTTTGTATGATGAGATAATCTACTTTTTGCATCTGTTGTGATTTAAGAGTTTATAGCTGTTAAGCGTCTAAAGCCCAATAAGCGATAGACAGGATATTTCTTGATGTTGACTTGATTGCTCTGATTACCACCCAAGACATAGATGTACTTTTTATCTTCAGAATAGCTGATAAAAAGACCTACGTGACCTTTCCAACTGGCTTTTTTACTGCGCCAGAAGACGACCACATCGTTGAGTTTGGGTTCTTTGATATCAGTACCAACTTGCAACCAAGAGCGCGCAGTAAGTTTATTACTTCTTTGCACTTTCGCCTTGAGCGCTACCCAATTGATAAAGGCAGAACACCAAGCAGTTTCATCTGTAGAAACCCAAGTATGACCTATTTCCTTGAAGTAGTTGAGAACAATGGGATTATGTTGATAGCCTACAATTTCGGTTACACCGTATTGGCTTAAGGCTATATTAATAAGTTGACTCATTAGGTGGATCGTCTTTAGGGTTATCGAGCCACGATACTGGAATGCCTTTACTCATTTGGACACCAGTAGATATTCTTGATTTTTCGGGAAGTAGATTATACATCTCTATTTGATTGTAATAAATTAAAAAGCTGACTTGTTGTAACGGATTGATTTTAAAACACCAGGTCACGTGTCCATCTATCAAATTGCCATCAAAGTCAAATACTTCTGACACGTTAGCAAAGTTTTGAGGACTCTGACTATTACTCAACGAGATGGTTTTACAGATTTCGGTGCCAGTGACGGACTTTTCAGTAATCTGTAGTGCATTGATTCGGTCTTCTCCAGAAGCAACCAATTTGACGTGACCAACCATCGCAGGATTATGTTGGAAGTCTTCACGGTCTTCATAATATTCTTCGTTTACTGTTACGGTAGGACCAGATTGTAATCCCGAAATACTAACCGTATCATCTGTAGAGTTGCTCACGCCTATAATCTCTTCCTTAGAACTAATTGCTAACCCAAGTCCAAAACTTTCAGTTTTAATAGTATCTATTACTTGATGCTTTGGACTAATTCTACTAAACGTTTGATCGCCTCGATTCCCAACGTACATCAATCCATTATGGGGATTATAAGCAATAGCCACAGGATTTTTGCCTACGCTTAATTTAGTGATGGCTCCAAATCTTAAGGTGTCTAAAATCGAAACAGAATTTGAATTATTCAGTACCATATACATATTCTTGGTCACTGGATGGAATTGAAACGAAACAATATCTGCCACTACAGAACCTACGCTTCCTTTTTGATTGCCTTGAAGATCATACACATTGATGGCGCCATCCACAATATTGTGAATGTATAAATCGCCTGAATCTGTATCAACTCCAAGTGTTCTGGCTCCAGGTACTAAAGGCAAATTATTTACTCTACGATTGATGCAAATTTTAGAGATTGTTCCTGAAACTAAATTTGCTGTATAGTAACATTGATCCACAGGATTATAAACAATATCTACTGGGCGATTACCAACAGCTTCTCTTCTTAAAATTGAAAAGTCCTGATTTATAAAAACCACCTCATTTGAAACTGAGCAAGCTATTGCTACAACTCCATATTCAACGCTATTAGTAGATGTATTTACCGCTAAAGCAACTGGACTAACACTACCTGGAACTCTTAAAGTCGTTGGATTAGTTGTTCTTCTTTCGCCAACTCCAGA
Source organism: Olleya sp. Hel_I_94 (assembly GCF_007827365.1). NCBI lineage: Bacteria > Pseudomonadati > Bacteroidota > Flavobacteriia > Flavobacteriales > Flavobacteriaceae > Olleya > Olleya sp. Hel_I_94. Next base: position 355,127 of record NZ_VISI01000001.1, on the reverse strand, counting down.
TCCGTCATCAGTCTGAGAATTACCTTGAAACAAGTCAATTGTAGTGACAAGTTCTCCTGAAGGATTAACCACCGAGACAGAATCGCCTAATTGATTCACTACATAAAATAAGTCTGTAACAACATTATAGACCAGCTCTTGTGGTTGCTTATCTACGACTACACTTTTTGTGCCTTCTTCATTTATAAACATTGGGTCAGTGAGTGGAGTGCAAGCAATCGCACCCCAAAGACATACTTTTCTAATATCCTTCGTATGGTTTGTAACCGTTACTTGTACAACATCATTCTCTTTTTGAAGTTGCGCGTAGAAACGTTTTAAACTTGCCTGCTTGTCTAACCAAGTATATGTTGCTCTACTCATTGGCTCTATAATTTTCTATAAAATTGATAACATCTTTGGTACGCTCAATTTGTGATGCACCAACCATTTCTGGGTTTTTCCCGAACACTTTCGTTACCGCATACACCGCCTCAATGGTTGGGAAACCATAATCGAGGTATTGTTTCATTCCGCATAAATCTGCGGTGGTTTGACTGCGTGTATTTAAGAACCAATGACAGCCTTCGTGCGCTAAAATTGCCACGCGAATAGGAATAGTGTAAGACTTAAACAAACGTTGTGAAATCTGTACTCTCGGCATTTTTCGATGCGTTCTCGCAGGTGTGATAAGCTCTGCGCCTAAAGGATCTGTTATTTTATCTAAATATTGAAACAGAAATTCGTTGTCGGTACTTTCATAAAATCCAGGAGGTACATATCCTGCTTTTTGCGCAAACTGAATCGCAAATTCTAAAAAGCGATGTTGGTCGTCAGTCGCCAAACCGCAAGTGCTGGCATTTTTTCAATTTTCACATTGACGATTTCAAAAGCATCGTCATCTGCGTGGTTTTTATCAAAGACTTCCATTTCCAGCACCTCTGGAGAGACTGGCAATGCGATCACAAATTCTCGTTTTGAGTTCGCTTTCGCGAAAGCAGCTTTTCTCCTAAAATAATAACTGTTAGGATGCTCAGGATCATACACACGAATTCCCAACTCAAAAGGCATCAAAGCCATAATGGTCAGTTTTATCTGAAAGCGTTCTCTATTTGATGGTATTGTTGTTATCACTGAGGATATTGTTGGTATTGCTTATTCTTAGAACCACTCATTACCGCAAGTCCAATCACTCCGACAACTACGACGCCACCTAAAACATAAACGATGGTAGGAATGCCTTTTTTCTCTTCTTCAGGAACTTCTGGAGCTCCTAAGTCTACAGAGAAGTCTGAGGGCAATTCTGCGTTAGTGCCATATCCATCTAAAGGTTTTGGTGTAGTAAAAGAATCGATTACTTGACCTATCGCTGTAGCGCCTCCAGCTTCTTTATAAATCTGACCTACATCTTTAAAGAACTTCGTGCGCTTTGCTTTGCGCTCTATTCGTTTTGGAGCAGATCTTCTTACCGTTCTTCTTGCTAGACGTTTTGCTTTTCGCTTGGCACGTCTTGCTTTACGTTTCTTTTTATTTCCAAAAAAATCATCGTAATCCTCATCTTGTAGATGGCGACTTAAAATGCTCTCTGTTTCTCCTAAAATCATAAATGGGTATTAGATAATTTGCATTATTCTTAAGGTCGAGGCACCAGGATCATAGGCAATTTTCTTATAACCTTTACCCACAAAAGGATAGCCCTTTGCTTCGCCAGGAAATAAAACCACTCCATTAACCAAAGCTTTTCCTTCTCCCACGTTTTTAATTGAGGCGCTCAAAAACCCATCACTTATTTCTCCTGAGACCGTTGTGTCAATTTCATTTACTTGTGCTAATATGTCCATTTTGTAATTTTTTGTTTTGAATGAATTTATAAATCCCAAATCCCGTAGCGCCTACAACTCCCACTACAGCAATTACTTTAACCACTTTGCTAACCTTACTGTCAGATTTCATTGCCTTTTTACTGGCTTCTACTTGGTTGGCTTGAAGTTGTTTGACTTCGGCTTTTGCAATAGCAGATAATGGTGTTTTGACAACCGCTGGACTTGATTTTTTAATCAAGTGACTTATGGGTGTCTTTGTTTTGACTGGTGGTTTTTTAGTCTTGATGACCGCTTTTTTCGGTTGTACCGTTTTCTTACGAATCACAGGAATTGTCTTTACTCGAATAGGCGGTAATTTCATAGGACGACCACGAACGACTCTGGGGCGACTTCTTACAGGTGGTCTGCTTAATTTTGGTTTAGAAGACCGTGTGCTTTTTAATAGTTTTCGAGTACGGCGTTTCTTTCTGCGACGACGACGTCTGCCTCCAAAATTATCGTAGTCTTCGTCCTGATAAACATCATAATCTGTAAGTGCGTAGGTGTTTGTCATTTTATCTCGGCATTGGCATCGGTGGTTGTCCGTAAGGCATTGGTGGACGTCCCGATTTCATTAATACTACCGCTCCAATACCTAAGACGACCACACCGCCACCTATCATTAGCATCATATTAGTCTTCTTTTTGGCAGCTTCGGCTTTTTTCTTTTCTTCCTCACGACGACGCGCTTCCTCTTGTCTGCGACGTTCTTCGGCTTCTCGACGTTTACGTTCTTGCTCTTCGCGCATACGTTGCATACGCATTTCCATATCTCTTTTGGCCGCAGCAGCTTGGGCAGATGCTCTTGCTTGTGCAGCTGCTTGAGCTGCGCCACTATTAGATGAACCTCCGCGTTTCTTTTTCTTAAAGAGTCCACCTATAATGCCTACAGCACCTTTGGCAATCGCTCCCCAAAATTGGTCGTTCTCTTGTGATGAAAAGCGAGCGATTAAAGTTTCTAACGCTTTCGCGAAAGCGTAATCTCCATCTTTTAATAGGTCAACCACCTCATTTACGAGTTGCTCTTTTGATGGTTTACCTTGAAAGAACACATTGCTTTTAGCAAGCATTTCTTGAACAGGTTTTGGATAATTGAGAACCAAATAGGTAAGGTTGTCAATCGCCTGATTGTATTGTGATTGTTTATTTGACATTGCTAAAATTGAATTTTAAACCGTGCCCAACTAAAGCGCCTGCGATGAAAACCACTCCAAAAAGTAGGAGTTCATCTTTAGTCACGCTGAAGGTTTTATGCGGTTGTGGTTTAGGTTCTTCTTCTTTTTTCTTTGCTTCTTTACGAATGCGCACTTCGTTCCAAACCATTTGTACTTCCTGAGCAAGATTTTTGTCATCTGCTTGAGCGTTAGATCGTTTTACGATGGTTTGGTAATAGCGTTCTAAGTCTTTGTCCGAATAGCTCTCAAACTGATTGAGAAAACTGTCTTCATCGCCTGTCCCTGAATAATTAGAATGTCCACAAGCTTTACAGAAATTGCTTTCTGTATTATAAGAGTCGTTGCTACAAGCACCACAAAAGTTATCTTCTTTGGATTGGCTAAGCTTTAAAATAGCATCCTTATCGGGATGCAATTGTATGAGCTCTTTAATGACTTTACGCCCTTTTTTGCGAGCAAGTTCTTTTATAGCTTCTGCTAGGTGTTTAGGGTCTTCGGGCGCTTCAAAACCATACTCAAATAACAATTTTGCAACATCATCTGTATTGTGATAGACGATATAATCGATTCTATTTTGAGCTAGTGAAGGTGTTTGTTTTGAGTTTTTCATCTTGATTTCAATAAGAACAGCCAGAGTATATGGTTTAGGGGAAAACCGACTCTGGCTGTCTGGTATTAGGTACAAAGTCTGGACGATTTCCTTATTACAGGACTATCGTCTACGACGTCTTACCAATCGAGAAACTGGACGTCTCGTCACCGGTTTTCTGACTAGTCTACGACGTTTTACAACTCTACGAGTAGGACGTCTCACCACTCTACGTCTAGGACGCACACCTAATGCTGTTGGTCTTTTTCTACGGATTAAATCCAGTTGTGGAAGCCCAGTGGTACGTGGTGCTCTTGAAAGCTCTGCCACGTTAGTGCCTTTTAAAAGGTTACCCAGATTTGCTCTCGCTTTAATCGTAAATGTGAATACTGCCGTCACACCATCTTCTACAGATACACGCAGGGAATCCTGACCTGTAACATCCATCTCGAAGTTATCATCGTCGATGAGTTGTTGGGTAAAGTTTTGTGGCGAAGTCGCATTACGCGGTTGATACACTCTGGTGGTTTTAGACCCAGAAGCGGTTCTACGGTCAATACGTAGCACGTTATCAAATTGCAGTGCGTTACTCACAGAGTATTTCATTCCCGCAATCTTGAACGGATTTGATTTGCTCTCTTCACGTACTTCTTTGTGACTGGACTCTTCAATCTCAACGGTTAGTCCGTTAGGTTGAGCAGCTTCTGCATTACCACCAAAAATAACTGCCTCTGCACGAGCGCCAGATTTGTTAGTCACGACAACCGTAAGGGTTCTATCGTTAGGGTCTATCTTGCCAATACTTGATTTTGTGTAATCATCATAGGCATCATCGTCGTACTCGCCTTCATCAGCGTAGTCGTCGTAATCATCATATTCATCTTCGTACTCTTCGTCATAACCGTCTTCTAAACCTTCAAATCCAGTATCGAAGTCGTCTTCTTCATCGTCGTACATCTCGTCGTTATCGTAGTCGTCATACTGATCTTCAGCAGCTTCTTCGTAACGCATTAATTCGTCGTTATAATCTTTCATTTGTTTTCATTGTTTGCCTGTTCAAAAAACAGGATGATACTTTTGTTTTGGAGTCCAAAAGTGTCTCTAAACACTATTTTTTAGTTGGACTTGCGGTTGCTGGTTTCTTTGCTTCAGCTAATTTTTTAGCTTTCATTTTTTGCATCATCGGAGCAATTAAAAATGTTCCTAATGCGATTCCAGCGACGCCTGCTCCCACACAATATAGAATTGGTGTCCAGGCGATGTCGTTCTTGTTTGCCATTCGTTTAATTATTGATTGATTTCGTTTTGAATTACTTGGCGAGGTCTCTAAACCTTGATTGAGTGCGAAGTTGAGAATGAATGGTAGTTTTTCCGCTGTCGCGAAAGGGACTTTGGGACGAGTGGAAATAAAAAACGCCTTAACGATGAAGTTAAGGCGTCAATGCAATAATGAATTATAAAGTGCTTCTAACTGGTTTTCTAATTATTAATTATCCTCAATACACCTTGATTGCTCTCTTTAAACGCCTCACTTTGACGCAAAACTTCTTCCATTGCAACCATATCATCACCAAGCAATGTATCACTAAAAGCTTGCGCTCTGTTGAGCATTCTTATGTAAACGGATGGGTCTTGATTTCTGGTTAACCTGCGTAATCCTCCTAAATAATCTTCTCTGTAGACTGTTGGGATAATTATTTTGGTCTGTGATGCAGTAGATAGTTCAGCATTCATCATTACACGTGCAATACGTCCATTACCATCTAAAAAAGGATGGACTTCACTAATCACAAACATTATGTAAGCTGCTTTTGCAAAAGGATGTGTTAGTGCTTGATAGTAGTCAAAACTTTTATAAAGTGTTCCTGTAACTAATTCCATTTCTACAAAAGAGGTGTCTCCAGCTCTGTTGTTTTTGTCTTTGAACTTTCCTGGCTTTTTATCTTCTCGAGCACTCAATAATATCTGATGTCTGTACTGAAGTATTTCTACTAATTCTTCTTTAGTGCTTGGAACGATTTTCATTTGGCGTGGGTTAGAAACAATTTGATACGTTCCTAATACGTCGTGAGAGTCTTCATTACGTGATGGTAGTGGTTTTTGAGTTTCGATGACTCGTTTTGCCTCTTCAATTTCAAAGACAGTACCTTCTATGTAATTGGAAAAGTAACTTTCATAAAAGGCAAAGTTTCTATAAGCAGCAGTTGTGGTATTTTTTTCTTCTCGATGCTGAAACTCTTGTTGTTTCAAAGCTGTAAACAACGATTCAAAAAGTTGAATTCTAGCCGGATCATAAGGCACTCCAAATGCTCTTGCTGATGCTACTGGCGATTTTAATATACTCGATGGTTTTGTAGTGAGTAAGGCGCTTATGATTTTATTTAGCTTGGTAAACTCTTTAATCAAGCCCACTTCTTTGGCAATCTTTCTTGCTTTGTCTCTTACCGCATTTAATTCGTCTTCTCCATTAATACGGATGATTTGTTCCAGCTTTTCTTCAATTTCTGGATAGGTTAATGTTTTAGAATCGGGACCAAGCTTTCGAGAAGATTCCATATTTTCCAGCAAAGCACGTTCTCTTTGAGATAGGTATAATTCTCCAGAAAAGATGGTGTCGCCTTTTATAGGTTTATTGCCAGCCAATAAACGAATTGTTATTCCTGGTAATTGTGCTTTTCTTGTGTAGGTGTACGTTAAAAATATTTGTCCTGTGGCTGTTGGTGCAAACTCAAACGCAGAACGATGGCTTAATAGTGCACCTGGATATAAATGCCCAAGAATATGAAATAGATTGCGTCTTGTTATGTCTTCTGGTGTATCTTCAAGATTAGAAGTGTAAACTCTGTTTGCCAGCTTCCGTATCGTTCCCTCTTTTTCTAACTTCGATATTTGTTGCGATGTCGCAGAATCGGAAGAGCTAAAAATGATCTCTTGTAAGTGGATTGGTATATTTTTTTCCATTAAAAAGTGGATTTACGACAAAAATGTAAAATATTTTCCACTAAAACGTATTTTTATTAAAATAATTTCTATTAATAGAGATTAAATAATTTCTACTAAAATGTGTTCAACTTGTGAATTATTAAAATTTATTCCACTAAAACGCTATTTATTTAAAATATTTTCTACTATAAAGGACTATTCAACCCATCTTCGTGATAACGTAACTTTTCAGAAATCATCTTTACAATAGCCTCGTTCTTGGTTTTGTAGATGTTATTCCCATCAAAATCTTGCTCATTAAGTAGCATCTTGACTTTGCGACTTTCTTCCTGGTCGATAAACTTTTTACAGGCTCTTATAAATGCTGCACGACTACAACCTTTAATACGTTGCTCTCGCATATTGACGTACACAAAAAAGCTCTTCTGGATTTTATATTCAAGCTCTGTAATCTTACCCATTGCAAAAGCATTGGAACACAGCTCGTATTGTTCATCTACAATAAGCTGACCTATACGAACCATTTGATATTTAGGAATACGTTCTCGATAGCGCGTCACATCGTCAACTTGGTGGTGCAATCGCAACCACGTACAATTTTGCCATTCTGAGGTTGTGATTTTTGCTACAGACTGGTGTGTGAGTACAATGTCAATTCCTTTATGACGCACTGTACAAAGCGCACCAATCATAGACTGTCCTTTTGCACCTGTCATATAATGGTCAATATCGTCTAAGACTACGAGACCATTTTTATAGTGTTTCATAATCTTAGTAATGACTTCTTTCTTTTCATCATTATCCATAGGCGAACCATCTGCATTAAAAGGACGGATACGTCTTGAAGATACTTTGGTAAGTGCTTTTAAATGATTTGGGCTTACTGTTCTGAATTGAGGGTAATCATCATCATTAGTATCAAAAGCTAACACTTTTCGACCTTTCTTTCCCATCACTAAATGATCCATCATATAGTGTTTGATCTCTTGTTTGTTGCGATAGGTTTTACCAACACCAGTTTCTCCACAAACGAGCATAATCATTGGTTGGCGCTCTAAATCCTCTTTCTTATAGCTTATGGGCTTACGACCTCTGTTAGATGCTTTCTGAGACATTAGGAATTGTTTTGTGGTTCTTCAGCAACATCTATGATGGGAATGTCATCATCGACTTCTTCAACTTCTATATCTTGAATGGTAGGTTCTGGCTTATTTACTTTTTTTTGAAGTGGCTCTTGTTCTGGTTGCGCTTTAACGCTCCGCTCTCCCTGCGGTCGTGAATCTCGCACGCTCGATTTCGCGAAAGCGGAATCCGTACCATCTGAAACATCCTCATTTTCATCTTCCTCCTTAATATCTTCTACTTCAGTTTCCACTTTTTCCTGACGGACGATGTCCAGAATGCGATTTTCAAGTAGGCTGTTTTCTGCTCGCACTTCCATAACGACTTGAGCCTTTTTCATCAAGATGGAAATTACTGCACCCATTAATTGCTGTTCTGGCGTGAGTTTTTTAGCCTTCCTACGAAGTACTTGAGCAAGCAATGGTCTAAGTAAAGCTTGATCTTCTTTGTCAAGCTTGATGCGTTCTACATTCTTATCATTCTGCTGGTCTACAACCTGAATGATTTCCTCAAACTCATAGAACTCTTGGTGCTTTCTGATCTTTACGAAGTAACCACCGCCAACTGCAAGAACATTGTTAGACATTCCCAATATCGCATCGGCTGCTTGATTTGCTTGTGCGAGCGGTACTTCAAAATCTTGGTCGGTTACGGTTTCATCAGCTTCGGTATCAAATCCGTTTCCGTTAATTTCTTGTTCTGGAGCATCAAGTGATTCTTGTTCTTTTTCCTTTTCGACCTTGGCTTCGACCTTAGTTCTAAAATCGGTTTGGGTGTTTCCGCTGCGTCCAGGTTCTAGTTCATCAAGGGTCTTATGCTCTTGTTCTGGTTTCCAAACGTTCCAACTTTTCTGTTTTTCTTCTTCGGTTTCAACAGGACGTTCGCCACCTATGTCTTTTTCAATTACAGGTTGGTTAAGCGGACTACTATCTTCGTTTTGAAGTTGTTCAAAATTGATTTCTTCTGGAGTTGCGGTAAGGGCATCTTGTACCTCTTGAGCGATTTTGTCTTGCATAGGCTTAGTTCAATTTTGCAATAAAATTGATGATGTTGTTTTCGAGGATTTTGAATTTTTCTACAAAAGGTTTGTAGAATTGTGGGATGGAAAGAATCTCATCGCACTTGTGATAGTTGTAAAGAATGGCACGTTTAGATTGGTTAAAACTCTCGCCAATCTTGGCATAACTAGAATCTGTATATTTCTTGAGTAAATAATAACAGGACATACGCGCTTCACGATACTCTTGAACGCTGCTGGTGTAGAAGTTTTCTTCTTTTAAATCAAAGACTTCAATGCTCTGAGAAATAATAAAAACGAGAAGAAGTTTTACTTTCTCTTTGTCTTGTGTGGTAAGCTCTGTATTACTGGTTAGACTATCAATAACCTCAATGGTTTTTTGAAGTCCAAATTTCCCAATTAAGGAATCTATACTTTGCTGTAAATCGTGATAATCGTGTGCTGTCTTTTTCATTGGGCTAATGCCGAATTGTTTGACAGGCAAACTACTAAAAGTTGTTTTTTAATTTATTTACAAAAAGTTTATAGAAGATTTACTTTAGTTTTCACTTGAGTAGGTGCGAATGTTTTTTAACTTGTAGGGTTTAAAAGAAGTTTATGAGAATCAAGAATATACAGGTTAGATTTTTTAGATTATTAGCAGATACGTCTATTAATTTAGAAGATGATATTACATTAATTGTTGGAAGAAATAATACAGGAAAGACATCACTTCTTGAAGTAATTAAAATGCTTACATCCAACGACGATTCTTTATCTTTTGAAGACTTTTCTCAATCCTCATATTCTCTATTTAAAGAATTGAATATAGAGTTTGAAAAGACTCTCGTTCCTGAGATAACGGATGAGAACAAAGAGACTATTGAAATAGATATTCAGAAACGTTTTCCTAAGATTCAACTTCAAATTGAATTTCACTACGATAAATTAAAAGACTCATTAACAGAGTTAAGTGAGTTTATCACAGATTTAGACGAGGAGAGAAATGATGCTTGTGTTTTGTTATCCTATGAACCTATAAATACGTTAGGGTTATTAAAAATGTTCAATAACAGAGAAGATAAAAAGATCACTTTGATTCCATATTTCAAAGAAAATTTAAATACTTTTTATAGGTTACGCTGTTATGCTAAAGATGTTAAGTCCGACTACCAGCGTGAAATTGAATTAGGTTTCAAAGAAAAGATAAAAAAGATAGTTTCTTTTGAAGATATCAAAGCTTTGAGAATCTTAGATGATAAAAAGAATGATAAGAACAAAACACTCGCACTAGGTTTTTCTAAATATTATAATGAGCGCGATAAAACAGATGCCAATGTTAAGGCTGTTGAAGATAAGCTTAAAGAAGTATCTATTGACCTTAAAGAGAAATATGATGTTGTTTTAAAAAAGATTCTAGTCGATCTTGGAAAATTTGGAGCAAAGACTCCTATCGTGATACCTCCAATTACTATAGATTCAGAATTTGATTCCGAGGCAGTTATAAGAAATAATATCAAATATTATTACAAGCAAGAGGAAATTAATCTACCGGAAAGTTATAATGGATTAGGCTATAGTAATCTTATTTATATGGTATTAGAGCTTGCTAGTTTTATCCAGCGTTTCCGAAATGCAAAAGAAGATAAAGTTTCAGAATTCCTTACTGTACTTATTGAAGAACCTGAAGCGCATATGCATCCGCAGATGCAACAAGTGTTTATTAGCCAGATCAAAGGTATTCTTGAAGAAGCTAAGAAAGACAATATACACGTCCAATTGTTAATTACATCGCACTCTTCACATATTCTATCTGAAGCGGGAATTGATTCTGACAAAGGTTTTAAAAGAATTCGATACTTTAATAGAATTGATAGCGGTATTGAGGTACAAGACTTTAATACTCTTGAAATTTCAAATGAAAAACAAACCGCAAGATTTTTAAAACAGTATTTGACCCTACACAAATCTGACTTGTTTTTTTCAGACAAAGTAATTATCGTTGAAGGCACTACAGAACGTATGCTAATGCCCCAACTCATCTTCAAATCGGCTCCTGGACTTTCCACTCAGTATGTGTCAATTCTTGAAGTAGGCGGTGCATATACGCATAAATTTAAGGAAATATTAGAGTTTTTAAAGCTAAAAACACTGGTTGTGACAGATATAGATTCTGTAGATTCTGTAAATGGAGAACGATGTGAAGTCAATGGTGGTATAGATGGAGAATTAACATCTAATCACACACTGAAGGATTGGATTCCCAAAAAGTCTAAAATCACAGAACTTATCGCTTGTGAGGAAAAGAATAAAATTGAAAATAATATTGTTAGAGTAGCATATCAAACAACTGAAAACGGTATTGTAGGTAGAAGCTTTGAGGAAGCTTTTATTAACACGAATCTGGATCTTTTAAAATCAAATTACACCGACGATAAAGGCGAGGAGAAAAATGTGAAAAACCTTTTTAGTTTCGCAAAGGTTAAGACTCTTGAGACTTTAAATTCTGAAACTCCATTTGAACTAGCACCTACAAGTTCAAGCGCAAAAACTAATTTTGCATTTGATGTAATGTCCTTCCCTGAAGATGATATTTCAAATTGGCAAGTCCCAGTATATATAGATGAAGGTTTGAAATGGTTAGAAAAACCTATCGATAAAAATATTACTAAAGAAATCGTTGATGCAACTGGAGAAGAAGAATAAATGGAAGCTATTGATCAAATAAAAGAGAAGATTACCACGCAGAAAAGTTTTGTATTGGAAGCTGGTGCAGGTGCAGGAAAAACTTATGCACTAATTCAAACTATTAACCATCTCATTGACACTAAGGGTAAAGACCTATCTCTTAATAATCAAAAAATTGTCTGCATTACTTACACTAATGTAGCCAAAAATGAAATTATAGATCGCCTTGAGAATAATCCTTTAGTATTAGTTTCTACAATTCACGAGTTTCTGTGGGATAGTATAAGACTATTTAACAAGCAGTTAATTATAGAATTTGATGCTATCAATACCATTAAACACGAAGAAAAGCCAGACAAACATATCCTTGGATTAGCTGACCGTATAAAATCTGTTGAGTATTCGGATAGAGCTTTTAGTGATTTTGAAAATGGAACCGTAGGACACGATGACTTAATTCTTTTGTCTCAAAGAATGTTTGAGAATTATGAGTTATTAACATCAATAATTACATCGAAATATCCATATCTTTTTGTTGATGAATATCAAGATACTGCCCCAGAAATTATTAGTGCATTCCTAGACTTTCTACTTCCAAGAAATGAAAAGAATATTCTACTAGGATTTTACGGCGATTCACATCAAAAAATCTATAATTCAGGAATAGGTTCATTGAAAAGTTATGTTGATGCAAAACGGATTGAAAATATTGACAAAATTGAAAATTACCGCAGTTGTCAAGAGGTTATTGACTTACTTAACAATGTTAGAACAAACATAAAACAGGAAATACCAAAGGGTCCTCGACTGGATTCAAACCAGTAACCTCTTGAGCCGTAATCAAGAAAACGGTTATTTGTCTATTACATGGGTTTTATTTGTTTATTAATGTTTATAAGGGTTTTGCTGGATTGTTTATATGTCTTTTAATAATCTTTAATAGTTTATTAATGATTTTTTTCTGCAAATATTCTGCAAATGATTACTTTTGTAAAAAGCAAAAACAATGAGTGATTCTACAAAAGTAGCGACGGACAATTATAAAATTACAGTTAGATTAGATAATCGTCGTAAAAAGGATAGTGGTAAATATCCGGTGAAGTTAAGGGTGTATGATAAGAATATACAAAAGGAGAAATGGTATTCATTAGATATTGATCTAACAGAAGCTGATTTTTCTAATATTTGGATAAATTCAGCAAACAAATCATTAAGAGGTGCTAACAAAGAATTAAGACTTAAACTTCAATCAATTGAAACTAGAGCAAATGAAGAAGCTAAACAAATAACCTTTTTTGATTTTGAAAGTTTTGAAAATAGATTGTTCAGGAAAGCTACTGATAGAAATAGTGTAAAATATTATTTTGACTCCATTATTGACAGCAAAATTAAAGACAATAAAATTGGTACTGCTGAAAGTTATAGATACACACTGGGATCATTAGGCGAGTTTAGTCAACAAAAAAAAGGATATAGTATAGATAAGCTTACTTTTAGTTTAATTAATGTAAAGTGGTTAAAAGATTATGAAAATTATATGCTAGAGAAAGGAAAGAGTTATACCACTATAGCAATATATACTAGAACTTTAAGGGTTGTCTTTAATAACGCAATTCAGAATAATGATATTAGTGATGATATTTATCCCTTCGGAAAAAATAGGTATAAAATTCCTAGAACTAAAAAAGTTAAAAAAGCGTTGAATTCGGAACAGTTAAAAGTACTTTTCAATGCAAAAACTTTAAATGATAATGAAGAAGTTGCCAAGGATTTTTGGTTTTTTAGTTTTGCATGTAGTGGAATGAACATTAAAGATATTGCACTTTTAAAATATTCTGATTTAGAAGAAGATAAGTTTACTTATTATAGAGCGAAAACATTTGATAAATCTGCTGAAAAAACTGCTATTATTAACTATTTGACTGATTTTACTAAAGGTGTTATCGATAAATATTCAAATGATGATCATTCAGGTTATGTTTTTAAAATTGTCGATAATAGTGATGATATTTTAACACAACATAAGAAAATTAAAAATTTTACACGATATATTAATGATCATATTAAGAGGGTGGCAAAAGCAAACAATTTGCCTAATGATATATCGACATATTGGGCAAGACATTCTTTTGCTACAAATTCATTAAGAAAAGGTGCAAGTATGGAATTTATAAGTGAAGCTTTAAATCATAGCGATTTAAGTGTGACAAAAAACTATTTTGCAGGTTTTGAGGATGAAGCTAAGAAAGTGTTTGCAAATTCAATTATGGACTTTTAAAGAATTAAATTAATGAATAAATATTTTTTCAACGTTGATAAGACTACGTTTGAGAGTCTTACTATCAATTCAATCGATGACTTAGATCAAATTTTTAATACTTCCGGAGTAGCAAGAGAGGAAGATGTACATTCTTTAATTAAAAAATATTTAGCTGATGATGAAAAATATGATCAATGGATGCAATATATCATGCAGTCGATTCATAATTCAATACCCAAGGAGATTATTGGTAAATGTAATTTTTGTAATGGAGACAGTATAAATGAAAGTGATAAGATCTGTTTGCAGTATTATAATAAAGCGGAGACTGAAATACTTATTGCTGCTTATTTTTTTATTATATCTATTCATAACAATGCAGAGGTTTTTAGTTCAGAATTAGTTTTGCAAGATTTAGCATTTCAGTTTTTTAAATCTTTGGAATATGAAAAAGGTATGGTTACTTTTAATTATAAAAAATTTTACGATTATTTTTCTATTTGTACAATGGAAATTCTCCGTAGTATTTTTAAAAGCATGGATACATTAGATTCATTAGATCTCATTAATGATTTAAAAGAAGAATTAAACTTTGAAGAGATTCGCGCTAAACTTCAGGGTATGGTTTTGACTGATCAATTAGAGCCTCATAAAACTTTTTTAAACAATCAAATTACTTATTATAAGAATAAATCCGATTTAGAAAGTAAGCGCACTCAAATCATAGAATCCAAAGAAGATGTTGTTATTAATAATAGGTTGTCTTTATTAATTGATATATGGAGTGTTTCGGCAAAGTTATCTTTATCTGAAGTATTAAGAATTGGATTAGAAAATAAAATTTGGGATGAAGATTATAACATAATTACAAAAAGAAACAGTATTTATGGTAGTGGAAAAAGCTTATTAAGTAGTCTTGCTGTTGCTTTAAGGCATACTGCATATCCAGACAGTATTGATTATAAAAAAATAGGGCAAGCATTTTGTGAAGCTTTTAATATTTCTATTAACGAAAATACAAAAGAGCCATATAAATCATTTACAACAGGAAATCCAAAATATATAAAACAATTTAAAAGATTATTAAAGATATAGGCTGTTTAAAATTCGTGAAAATTCTACGTTAAAAAAAGTTTTAATAATTTGTACTTGTTTTATGTGGTTTTATTTCGTTCGTGAAAATTCGTAAAAATTCCAATTTCTGAATAGAAGGAGATTGCGTTATTATTAACTTTAAAATAGCGTGAAATGATTTCATTCGAAAAAACACAACAAGATGTCGCAGAAGTAAAAAAAGACATTAAAGAATTAAAAGCTTTATTGCTACAAAAAGCAGAATTAAAGCAGCAATCAGATGATCCAAAAACTATTGACGAAATAGCCATTTTTACGGGTTACACCAAGCCAACTATTTATGGGTATTGTCAAAAAAATGAAATTCCATACCACAAGAAGAATGGTAGATTATTCTTTTTTAAATCAGAGATAATAGAATGGATTAAGCAAGGAAAAATCAGAACTATAAGTGAAACTGAAGCAGAGGTAGATTCTTATTTGTCTAAACGTTCTAAAAGATTTAAATAATGAAGAATCAAGAACTTAATATCGGAAAAGCAATTGATTTTGATTTTAATAAGAGTTATTCAGAGTTTCCTTTTGATGTATTTCCAATCTCAATTCAAAACTTAATTCAAAACGCAAGCAATACTGTTGGCTTTAATAAGGAATATTTAAGTGCAGGTATATTATCAACTTGTGCAACAGCTATAGGTAACGATACCAAACTGTTTAATGGTTCTTACACCAGTAAACCAATATTGTGGTTAGCAATTATAGGTAGAAGTGGAATTGGTAAGTCACATCCTATAGTGTTTTCTAAACAACCGATAGAAAATAAAGACAAACGTGCTTATGTTGATTTCAAAGATTTGTTAAAGGATTTTGAACAACAAGAATCTAAAGGTAGCAAGCCTAGGTATAGTAAACATATTTTAAAAGATTTTACACCTGAGAAATTAGCAGATACATTGCAGTATAATGAAAAAGGTGTTTTAATTTTTAAGGATGAACTGATAGGTTGGATAAATAGCTTTGATCAATATAAAAAAGGAGGTGATCAACAGTTATATTTAGAATTGTATAATGGGGGAACTCTAACCGTAGATAGGGTTACCAAAGAGCCGATTAGAGTAGAAGAGACAAATGTCAATATAATCGGCGGTCTTCAACCTAAAGTGCTTAAAAAATTGGCAGAAAATAACAGAGATGATGATGGATTTTTAGCAAGATTTTTATTTGTCTATCCTGCCAATCCTCAACCGTTTATGTTTACGGGTAATCATATAGAAGAACTGCATGTACAAAATTATTCAAAATTAATTAATAATCTATATGAAGCACCTTCACGAATTTTGAGAGTGTCAAAAGCCATACGTGATGTTTACATAGATTGGCAGCATGAAAAAGTAAAAGAATATCATGATGATGATCTTGAAACTTTAATACAAGCTAAACTTCAAACTTATGTATGGAGATTTGCGCTTATTTTAGAATGTATTACTCAATCAACAACTCATAATTATTCAGAAAATATTTCAATCAAAAGTCTAAAAGATGCGATAATACTTGCTGAATATTTTAGGTTAAATGCATTTAAGGTCAACGATCGTATGCTGGTAACTAACCCATTAGACGAGCTGCCTTTAAATAAATTGGACTTATATAAAGAGTTGCCAGTTGAATTTAAAAGAATTGATGTTTTACCTCTATTTGACCAGTTTAAAGTAAAAGGTGGATCAATAAATAGGTTTCTAAAATCTAATTTATTTACAGTTCCAAAGTACGGTTGTTATAAAAAAAAATATATCTAGTGGAAACTCGGTAAACTCGGCAATTTAAAAGTTAAGTGTTTGTTTTTTAAGCTTGTATGAGTTTTTTTTAGTTTTCCAAGATTACCATGTTAGCCAGTTTAAAATTTCCTCTAAGCCTTTAATTGTAGTGTAGTTTACCAAGTTTACCGCTTTGCCTAATAATTAATTAATGTTATGAATTTTCCCTACGTATTTGATAATTCTAGTAAAAAGTATCTTTGCCCAAATTGTGATAAAAAAAGAATGGTGTGTTATTATGATATTAAAACAAAACAACGATTACCTTTAAATTATGGTAAATGTGATAGAATCACTGAATGTGGTTATTTTTCTTATCCATCCTTTAAGCTATATAAGAATGAAATTCAGGAATATTGCTATACACCTCCTAAAGAAGAGTCCTATATTGATTATAGTTTAGTTTCTGGAAGTGTAAGAAATTTTAAAAAAAATAATTTTATTCAGTTTCTTAAAACCATATTCAATAATGATCAAATAAAGGAAGCTATTAGTAAATATTGTATTGGCACATCTAAGTTATGGGGAGGCAAAGGAGCTACTGTTTTTTGGCAGATTGATAAAAATGAAAACGTAAGACATGGAAAAATAATGCTATACGACATTGAAACTGGTAAACGTCAAAAAAATCAAAATGGGAAGCCTTTTATCCACAGCGTAAAGAACTTATTAAAATTAAATGATTTTAACTTAAAACAATGTTTATTCGGTTTGCATTTAGTTAATGAATCGATATCAAAAACTGTAGCTTTAGTTGAATCTGAAAAAACAGCTATAATAATGAGTATTTATAAACCAGAGTATTTATGGTTGGCAACTGGGTGTGAAAGTGGATTTAAATATGATTACTTAAAAGATATTAAAAACTATAAAATAATAGCATTTCCAGATAAATCAGAATACAATAAATGGTTGGATAAATCATTAGCTTTAAATGATATTGGTTTTAATATTAGTGTAAGTGACTATGTAGAGAATTTAGACTGTGTAAAAGGAACGGATTTAGCAGATGTTTTCTTAAAACAAGTTAAAGAAAGAGAGGAGGGTTTTAAGGGTTATAGTAGTAAGAGTGAATCAAAAAATGA
Source organism: Olleya sp. Hel_I_94 (assembly GCF_007827365.1). NCBI lineage: Bacteria > Pseudomonadati > Bacteroidota > Flavobacteriia > Flavobacteriales > Flavobacteriaceae > Olleya > Olleya sp. Hel_I_94. The sequence goes on along the minus strand of NZ_VISI01000001.1, from coordinate 337,539 downwards.
AACGAAAATTATAAAGTCAAATACCGACTTAACTGTTTCTAAGTTAATAAAGACCAATCCTAATCTTATCGAGTTAATAACATGTTTTGATCTTGTAGATGTTAATGGGAATAATATTGTGTTTTAAAAATATAGCAGTCTTTGTTTTAATTTTTGTTTGGTTTAGTGTATGATTTATTTATATAGAAGTCTAAGTTATCTATTATAAGTTTTTTAAGTTGATGATTTTATGTTGAATTAGCAACGCAAAAACAACGCAAAAACAACGCAACATTAATGCAATATTACTGCGTTGTCAACAAGCTAACTCTAAACTTACATTCTAATTATAAGGCAAAACATAGGCAACAGTGCTGCATGGCTGTAAAATTATTAATGACAATCTCTGAAATTATTGCGCAAAATAACGCAGTACTAAAAGCAAAATTACTGCCTTGTTGCATCTCTAAGTAATGATTAAGGCAAATTATAGGCAATAAAGCTGAATCCTTAAGTGATTGTATATGGTTTTTTATGTTGTTTAAGCACCTAATTTAGCAAATAAAAACCGAATAGAAAATCCGCGAGGATTTTCTTAAGTAGGCGAGAACCAGCCATTAATTATGCACGGTGTTGCCAACCGTTTTTTATTCAGATTATTAATTTTAAATTCAATTATTATGTCAAAATTTAAACAACTTAAAACTCCAGAAATTTTATTCATTGACGATTGTTATGTTCAATATAATTTCCATAAGCTATTACAAAATCAGAATCATTATCGGAAAGTTCGATTTTATTCAATTCGGATTGGTCTTTTGCTTTTATTTTTTCTCGGAATTTATGGAATCCTGCAACTGATTTAGGCGACATAGAATCCGCAAATACGTCAAAATGTTTATCTAAATCCGTTTGATAATTTATAAATCCAATATTTACATTTTTTAAATCCCAGCTTATGTTAAACGCAACAACATATTTTCCGCTCGAAAACATTCCAGAAGGCAACTCGGTCGTTTTTGGCGTTTCGCTCAATATTTTTTCAAAAGTCAGTCCGTGTACTGCTAAAATATATTCAGCTTTTTTTAAGTCAGTCGTAAAACCTCCTAAATCATATTTTTCTAATTTATCTACGAATAATGTCATTTACGGTTTGTTTTTTCAAATGGTTGGCAACGTTGTTGTATATGGTTTGTTGCGTGGTTTAAGCACCTAATTTAGCAAATAAAAACCGAATAGAAAATCCGCAAGGATTTTCGTAAGTAGGCTAGAACTAGCAATAAATTATATACGGTGTTATCAAACGTAATTATTCAATTTTTAGTTTCTTTATTATATTTTCCAACGCTAATGTTTGTTTTTCAGTTAATTTGCCTTTTTTCTCACAACTCGATTTTAAAGAATTTACGAAAGTTTTGTCAAACCAAGATTTGTCTTCTGCCCATTTTAAAACAAGATTTATTCTCGTAAAATTCGAATTTGATTCATAACTTGTAAAGTCAATTAGTTTCTGATTTATTTTTTCTCTAATTGCTAATTGTTTGTCAGATAATTTTCTTTTTCTAATAGTGTCAGAATAGAATTTATAATCAAAATCTGTCAACACATTCTTTTTTCTTAAATACTCCAAAACTTCAGGACTCATACTTTTGGATTTGTCTATTTTCAGTTTCTTAATTGATGTAAAAATTTTATTTCCATCTTCGATTCCTAAAAATTTATTTACGCAACAATTCCCAACTTCTGTTTCGTTTTTATTGTCAGTGTTTTTTATTACACAAACATTTTTAATTGGATAATGTCCACAAAGACATCTTTGTAATTCTTCACTATAATATGCGTATTCAAAATTCCATTCAAGTTTTGCACTACTCCAAATGTCAGAATTACTTAATTTAATAATTTCCTCTGTCAATTTATAGTGCATTTCCTGGTTCGGTTTTTATGTTTGGTAACGGTCTAGTGTATGATTTAGTTGCGTGTTTAAGCACTAAAGTTAGCAAATAAATCACAGATAGAAAGTCCGCGAGGACTTTCGTAAGTAGGCTATAACTAGCAATGAATTATACACGGTGTTGGCGGGAGTTATTTATCTAATTCTATTATAATCTTTTTCCAATATTCCAATCTTTCATTGTAAGATTTATGAGCTTCTCTTACAATTTTATCGTTTCTGTTTATGGCATCTTTTACATCATTAGAATAGTTCCCGTTTTTAAAGTCAAATATATTTCCAATGGTACTTGCGTTTCCAAAGATTAATTTCAAATCTTCTAATTTATTTTTATTGTCGGATTGTAAATCTTTTATATACTTATCATAATATTCAATTGCTAAGTCATTCAGAGCTAAGCCTCTTTCAAGAGTGAAACTATTTTTTGTGTAATCGATATATTTATAAAAGCAACCACTTATTACATTAGTAAATTTATCATCTTTCTTTTTTACATAAAAAAAATAATTCTGGGGATTTATAAAAGTATATTTGCTTATTTCACTATTTCCAATTTTATTTAACCATTCTTGAATTTTTATTGGTTTCTTTCTATCTAAGGATGGGTCAATTACCAATGTATCGTTTGTACTGTTAATCAGGATAGGTGCAACGTGGTAATTCCATTTAATATTTGAATCATTAGTAAATTGATTTTTATCTTCAATAAATAAGGTTTCTTTTTTATCAAATTCCAAATCAATTGGTGCAAATAACCAAACTTTCGAATGTTCTATATTTAATTTGTTTTCTAATAACATAGACATTATATGTGCTCTGTGTTGGCAACCTCCTTGAGGGTAATTAAATTCTATATTTGAATTGTATGATAATTCATTAAAAATTTCTTGAATTTTTAAATCATCATATTTTTTCAAATTGTCAAGATTAGATGTTTCTGGTAAAGAATTAGACCAAGTACATTTATATTTTTCTGTTTTTTCTAAATCAATATATTCTTGTGCTGAAGTAAAAAAACATATGAAGCAGAATAAAAGGTTAATTATAGTTTTCATTTTATTTGTTTTTAACAATTAATTATAAGCTAACACATTAAATGTTATGTGGTTGTATGGTAGTCTAATGGAATTATCATCTTTATTTACTACTAATCCAGTAGAACGTTGATATATCCAATCATTCCAAGGTAATTCATTTCTTTTAACTTGAGCAACAACATAAGTTCCAAGTCTTAATTTTGCAATGTCGGTTGCATTACTATCAAAGTCAAACCCCAAAGTAAATTGTTGTACAATCTTATTTTTATTTCTACTTAATAAAAGATTTAGAACTCCACTCGCCATTTTTGTAAATGGTTGAAGTGTAGCAAAAGAAGCATTTGCTAAATCAAGTCCATTCTTTATAGTATCACTTTCTAAAACCTTTAAAGCTTCATCATCACTATCGTTGCTAACATTTATAGTTTGTATTTCAAACTGCATTCCGTTTTTTGGTACTCTTAGACCTAAAAATATAAAATCTCCTATATTTCCAGCACCTTCTCCTTCTCTTGATTTAAATTTCTGTTCGAATTCAATAAGTGTAGTTTCATTTGAGTTTGCTTTGGAATGTTTACATTTGAAATGCATTAATACATTATGTCTTCCCCATCCAGGGTAATTCATTGTATATAAACTGCCAAGCTTAATGTTAACTTGTTTATTTTTTAGTGTATTGTCTGGTTGGATTGTTGTTGCAGGTCTTATATTAAAATAATCATCAGAATCATTGTCTACCTCAATATATCCATAGGCGTGTTCAGTTCCTCTCCAATTAGTATTTTCAAGTTCATTCGTATATGGTAGTTCTGATAATGTTTTATTACCCAAATTTGGTTTTGAATCAATTAACGATTCAAGCTGATTTGCTGTTTCTCCATCGCCAAGTTCAATTAGTAATGAAATAGTTTCTTTAGTAGTCAGTTCTGACATTTTTGTTTTCATAATCAAATTGTTTTAGTCTATTTCATAAAATTAACTATAATTGATTTTACAAGACATACTCATTAATAGGTATTTTTTTATAGGTACAATTTTTGTTTAATTACCGCCAACGGTTTTGTGTATGATTAGTGGCGTGTTTAAGCACCTAATTTAGCAAATAATTACCGAATAGAAAATCCGCGAGGATTTTCGTAAGTAGGCGAGAACTAGCCATTAATTATACACGTTGTTCTACACCGTTTTTATTCGTCCATTCTAATTTCATATCGTCAATTGCTTTAATCTCAAAAATTTCAGCAATTTCGCTTAAATTTCCGATTTTTAATGCAATTGGATTTATCTCATTCGTATATAAGACTATTCTAAATTCTTTCTGATATTCGTATTCAGTTGATTTGTCGAATAGAGTTATTTCTCCGTTTATTTTTTCTTTTTCGTAATAGCTTACAATTTTTGCTCGATAAGAAATGTTCTGTTTTTCTATCTCTTCGCATATTAAGTCCAAAAATTTCACAACATTTTTGATAATCACAAAATGAGTTCCGAACTCCTTAACTCTTTGGTCAATTTTATAATCAGAATCAATCACATCAGGTGATTTAATGGAATACATAGAATATAAGTTCCCTTTTATTTCGGTCAGAAATTCTCGTAAATGAAATTTTTTAGGATTTAGTTCAATTTCTTTTCCCGTTTCTGGTATTGTTAACGTCACTTTCAGTTTATCGTACTCGTGATAATTCTTAATATTAGTAGTTCCCTCGTAATTATCTCCACGAGCAATTTGTTCTTCTAATTTTTGGAAGTAATCAATTGTATTAAAGTATATAGTTCCGTTTTCCAACAAATCAGTCATATTCTCTTTATTCCCAAATTTTAGGAAATAGAAAATGCGTTTGTCGTTATTAGTTGTGTTGGTCTTCAAATGGTGTAGAACGTGATTGTATATGGTTTGTTGCGTGTTTTAAGCACCTAATTTAGCAAATAAAAACCGAATAGAAAATCCGCGAGGATTTTCGTAAGTAGGCTAGAACTAGCAATAAATTATATACGGTGTTGTGGGCAGTTTTTTATTTAATAATTATACATATCTAATTCGTCAAAGTCTTTTATTTCAGATAGTTTGATTAGATTTTCTATTTCAATATTATTCCAAGTTTCCTTAAATATCTCATCTCCACCTTCCGCATTTTCATTTGTATTCTCTTTGATTAATTTCTTTTTTGTCAAGAAGTTAATACTTGTTTCTGTACTTGTTACTGGTCCACGATTACTACTTGAATCATATCCAATTAATTCAAAATTCGAGTTTTGAAATCGAAAAGTATATTCCCAATATCCATATCTGCCGTGTCCATAATGAACATACAGTTTTTCGTTTTTAATCTCAATCCATAAATCTGGCGAAAAATAAACTCCACCATCTTCATTTTCTGACGAAAAGCAATTATAATTTTTGTCGGCAAGTTCAAAACCTTTTCCATTTTTAAATAAGACTATAATTCCACGTCTATTTCTGTCAACTTTTTTATCAAATCGATTTGTAACAATATTATTTGTGTCAGTTTGTTTAATTACAATAACACAATCATCTTGTCCGTCTTTATTAAGGTCTCCAAAATATTTTTCAAACTCCACATAACCTTTTGGAATAAAATCAGAAGTTTCTTTGTCCTGTGCTTTACATCCAATAACTGTAAGTAGAAGAAAGGGTAATATTTTAAAAATTTTATTCATTCAGTCTTAATTTCTATCGGTTGATTTTAATTGCCCACAACGTTGTTGTATAAGATTAGTTGCGTGATTTAAGCACTAAAGTTAGCAAATAAATCACAAATAGAAAGTCCGCAAGGACTTTCGTAAGTAAGCCAGAAACTAGCAATTAATTTTATACGGTGTTAGCTGTAGTATTATACTTTCTGAATCTTTTTAAATGTTTCTAAAAATGATGATGGGATAAACTCGACAAATTCATATAGAATCTTATCAATTATTTCAAGTTTTAACCGTTTTTCATTTTTCCTTTTTATTTCATTAAGTTTCGGGAATTTATTAATTAGTATATCTTCTAATTTGTGACCTTGATAATGTAAATACCATTTAGGAACAGAGAGTTCCATTCCATTAATATAACTAATTTTTAAATTTTCATTTTTTTTCTCACATATAAAACTGTCAGAAATACTTTTAATATAACTGTCAATAATTAATTGGAAATCTATTTCTTTTAAGGTAGAAATTTTAGAATATTTATAGTCAATATTTATTTTTTCAAAATCTCCAATTCTATTTCTAATTAGTAGTAGAACAACTAATAGTGGGTCGAAAATTAAATTTTCAATATTGTATCTTTCAGATTTACCATTTACTATAATATAGTCTTTATAATCTTCATTATTCAAATCCCAATCGATTATACCGTAAACAAAATTATTTCCCGCATTTCTAATGGTTTTAGAAATATTAATAACTTGAGCACAGTTACTTACTTTTATTCCATTTGTATCAGTTCTCGTGTCTCCAGAAGAGATAAATGACAATGAAATTTCTCTATTTAAATTTGGTTTTAAAAGATTATAAATTTTTTCATAGTATTCAACATCGTTTTCACTTTCTACAAATACCTGTCTTCGATTTTCATAAATTATACTAAAAGAAGGAATATCTTTTGTTAAAATTGATAGAGCGAAATCTTTTGATACTTTAGTTATATTTCTCGTTTTAGGGTTTATAGAGAATATATTTTCAGGATTAGTTAAAGCAATTGTAGAAGGCGAGTGTGTTGTTAAAATTACTTTAATCTTAAGTTTTTTTACAAATACTTTTTCAATAACGTTAAGTAACATTTTAGACATTAACGGATGCAATGATGCGTCTGGTTCATCTAATAAAATTATATCAGGTAAATTTCCTTTATACCTAGAATTATAAAGTGCAAATGCTAATGACATAATTACTTTCTCTCCCGAGGATAAGTCTTCAAAATTATTAATTACGACATTACTTACTGTATTATATAATTGAATAGAAAAATGTGAATATTTTCTATAATTTTCATCAACATTAAATTTGTAATTTAACCCTGATTCTCGAAATATACTATTAATTATTTTCCAAGGTTTTGGACCGTGAATTTTAGTGAATTCTTCGCTACTTAATACAATAACTTTATCACCTTTGCTTTCAAGAAATTGATTGTATTCGTTTTGATGAAATGCATCTAACCATTTTTGAAATATTATAGTAAAATTTTGATGAAATAAATCACTTGAAGAATTAATATTGCTTGGTAAATTAATAAAATCGTTACGAGTTATATTTTCGATTTCTTTTTTGTCTTTTAAATATTCAAGAGTTTTAGAAAAAATGTTATACGTATTACCGTATCTTTCTTGTAAGAATATTTCGTATTTAAAATTCGGTAATTTAGATTGCCTAGAATAATCTTGAAATTGCATATACATATCTTCGATATGCATCTCTTGTTCTTGACTGAATTGAATAGGATCAGTTTGTGATAAGTTGTTAGGTTTAAGACTTTGAGTGTTAAAAAACCTTTTATTATTTAAGTTACGACCATTTTCAGTAACAGATGCGGTTTTTCCATTTATTGTCTGTAAAAATTGAGTTTTACCAACACCATTCAAACCTGTTAAAACTATAAAGTCAGGTAAATTTATTTCTATTGGTTTTAAAGATTTAAATTCTTTGCTTAAAGTATAAGTAAACATAAATTTTTCTAGGTTTTTTTATATTACAGCTAACGTTGTTGGATATGGAAAGTTGTGTTTACTTACTGCTGAAATTCCGAAGGAATTTCAGCAGTAAGTAAATAAACAACTTCCATTATCTAGACACTAAAGTAAACAATTTTTTATATGCTGTGTTGCTTACAGTTTTTAAATTTTATTTTTTTATTGGGAAACAAGCTAATTTGGTTTGCGTCGTTGTTGCGTCTGAGTGAATATCGGAAGATCGTATTTTTTACATTATCAGGCTAAAATTCTGAATTGGTTAACTAAGTACTTTGCGTTAGCTAAAGACTAATAATGTTGGCTTAAAATCAGTGATTTTTATATTCGGTATGACACGTTTTGATTTGAGTTCTGCAATTGTAGGCAACGTTGATGTGTATGGTTAGTTGCGTGGTTAAACAACTAATTTAGCAAATAAATCACGGATAGAAAATTCCAGCGGAATTTTCGTAAGTCGGCAGTGACCTAGCAATTAATTATACACTGTGTTGCCACACGTTTTTTATTTAAGTTCTGTTAGTTCAATTTCATATCTTTTTTTATGAAATCCAGTTAAGTAAATTTTGTTTTTATCTTTATTTCTGATTATTAGAGGAATTTCCATTTCCATAAAAATTATGTCGAAACCATTTTGTTTAAATCTTTCCCAACGTGTTCCTGGATTTCTTGTTTTGTCTGATTTCTTGATTAAAATACTATCGTTTACAAAACTCAACGTGTCATACGCAACTTTGTTTAAATCTGTATTTTTTACTGATTTGGATAAAAATCTCTTTCCAACTAATTTTACGTTTTTAGATTGATTTTTTAATGAGTCATTTAGTTTCTTTAACACAGCATTATTTGAACCATCATTACCCTTAAGAACTAAACTATCAGTATTTATTATTGCAACTTCGTATGCGAATTCGTTATCAGAATTATGGAAAATTTTGTTCCATTTAAATTTATAAGTTCCTTTTTCGTAATCTCTTTCAGAACGATAGTCATATTTGAAATTTTTTGCGAAGTATTTGTCATTTTCGAAAGTAACAAGAGTTCGAAGTGGTAAACTCATTGAAGAATCAACGTTTTCAGAATATGAGTATGCTCCAATCCAAGTTCCTTCCAATTTTCTATTAGAATTACAAGACATAATTAATCCTAAAAATAATATGCAGATGTTTTTTTTCAAATGTGTGGCAACGTCTCGGCTATGGTTAGTACGGGAATTAAAATTACAGAATTTCCGATTAAGCACTTAGCCAAAACTTTTTATTTTGTTTTATCTTTTCTTCTTTAAAGCCAAATCAAAAGATTTGGCGGACTTAGTTTTAAAGCACTAAACTTTGGGTTAAGCACCAAAACCCGTATTAATTATAGCCATTGTTAGCTGTAGTATTATTCAGCATTAAATTCATTTTTTATATATTCTCTGTCTTCAATTTTATTCAGACTAACAATACCTTCTATCAAATATTCATATTGGGGATTATTATCAAAATCAATTCCTTTCCAATATTTTTCTATTGAACTTATACTATTTGTCTTTTCATAATCAGAAATCCATTTAGAGTCCGCTTTATGTGATTTTACATATTTTAAATTTACCGATGCTATGTGAAAATGTTTTTTATTAAAGAACATATTTTTAAGCATATTTCTACTATCAACATTATCTTCAGCTACATAAATGCAAGTTAATCTACTTGGTAGATTGGAATCAACTTTTCTTCTAACTTTCTCAAATTCGACTTCAAGTTTTGCAATTCGATGTATTCTAATAATATCAGAGTTAGAGTAATATTTTGTATTGATTGTTCCTATTCCGATTTTCAAGCCATTAGTAGACCAATTCGATAGTATTACATATTGAAACCTTGGTGAAACAAATCCGAAACGTGTCAAATTTATATCAGTTAATAAGTCGTCAGGATTTATGTTATATAATGGATATTCAGTTTTATAGGTGATATAATGTGTTAGTGATGGCGAGCTTAATTGATTGGTATTTATAAGATTTAAACAAACGATAGGCTCGGTTAAATCAATAAAATATATAAAATTTTGAGTCTGATTGGTCATATTACAGCTAACGTTTATGTATAAGGAAAGTTGCGTGTTTGTGTGCGAGGATTTTCCGAAGGAAAATCAGAAGCTAGCAAACGAGCAACTAACTTTGGTTTAGGTAAAACTAGCAATTTTTTTTATACTTTGTTAGCTACCGTTTTTGTTTTATTTTTTTGATATAACTTTGGTTAATTTGTATTTGTTTTCTATAAAATTTGTTTCTTAAACTTATTTCTTTTTTATCCAACAATTCAAAAGATGGTTGTAATTCACTAAGGCAAAAAATCTGATACTCTAAAGTCTGTATTGTCAGTTTCTTTAGTGTTAATGACCTTTTCGTTTCAACAGGTTTTCCAATATCCAGAATATCTTCTAAAAACCCATATTCTTTTGTGAAATCATTTTCACAATAAATATGTGAAACGTTATTATCCATATAATCATTATAATATTTTCCAAGATATTCTATCGGAATTATACCAGATACAGGCTTTTGTATCGACTGATATAATCTTATGGAATCTTTTAAGATAGGTTTTCGAATTATTGGATTCATTATCCGTTCGTTACCTTTTTTAAATTCATCAATTCTAACCATTGTTTCATTTGGTACAACAAGTTTTTTTTCTGGAAATGGAAACCCCATTCTTCGTGATAGGGCAAACTCCATTGAAAAATTAAATAGTGAAATATTATTAATAGTTAATATAAAACAACTAGGCGATATCTTAAAGGCAGGGAATTCAGTACATGAGTATCCAATTCCTAATTCAGAATCATTTAAATAATGTATTGATACCATTCTATCACTAACACCTAATCTTTGTTTAATATGAAAATTTGGCTTAAAACCAATTACTTTATCAAGCATTAAATATCCTAGCCAAAGCCCAATTCTAACTTTATCTAACCAATCGAGGAGAATATTAATTTGTTCTGTGGTTATTTTTTTCTTGTCCAATAAATTAATGAACACTAGCTTTGCTTTACCTTCTAATTCAGCAAATTCCTGATTACATTTATTACAAGCGGGAAATGTAAAATTTTGCCAAGGAAATTTTCTTAAGGTGTCCTTGTATTTCCCAATAAAAGTTGTTCGATTTGGGTCACCAGTCATTTCTATTAACCATCTAGGAATAACATGTTCTTTAGTTTTTTTATCTGGCTTTTTTCCGCAAAATATACAGGTTTTCATCTAATGGTAGCTAACGGTTTTGTATATGGCTCGTAGCGTGCAAATTATCAATATTTTTTCGGTTAAGCACGAGCCGAATTTTTAAATTTTTCTTATTACCTTTTTTTCAATAAGCCAAATTTAAAAATTTGGCGGACTCGCAAATATACCTTAACTTTGAATTAAGCAACTAATTAGCTATGAGCTATATACGTTGTTGTGCGCCGTTATTTCAGGTCATCTACATCGAATAAATACTCTGGATTAACAAAGTCACTCAACGGTTTTTCTGTTATGATTTTATTCTCAACATCAATTCGGTAATTCACAGGTGAAATTCCAACAAATCTTACTTTTCCAACTTCAGTATCATTTTTTCGCATTCGGAATCCATTTATTTCCCACGTTATTGAAAATTCTTTGTCATCAACTTTATAAGCATAGCCATAATCAATTTCGTCATTGTTGGTATTAAAAAAATCATAGGTTTCTTGTTCATCTTCTGATTTGTAAAAAGGATAATCGAGTGAAAAATATTTAATTTCAGTTATTTTTCCTTTTTTTCCGTTGTCTAAAGTAATTATGTCGTTAATTTTAAAAGGACAAATTTTCTTTGCAACATTATTCAGATTTTCATCAAGTTCGTTACGGATTGGTTTGATTTTTTCATTAATCAATTCGGTAAGTTCCTTTCTTAACTTTTGAATATTATCTATTTGTTTTTTTTCTGCCATACATTGAGTGCATTTTTTAAATATTGTTCTGGTTCTGGCATAGGAAATGACTTACCTTCTTTGTTTTTCCTTTTATGTTTGTTGTAGTTTGCATTTATTTTTTTCCAATCTTTCGGATACATTTCAATAAATTTCTCTAAAAAACCGTCAAAAGAAAATTTTTCTTCAAACGATTCAACAACTTTTTGGACTTTCTCATCCTTTTTTAAAATGACACTCATAGGTTTTTTTTAATGGCGCACAACGGTTACGTATAAGAATAGTGCGTAGTTTGAGTGCGAGGATTTTCCGAAGGAAAATCATAAGCAACCAAACAACGCATTTACTCTTGATTAGGCACTAAACTAAGCATTATTTTTATACAATGTTAGCATGCGTGTTTATTTTTGTCGGACTTATTTTACGAAATAGTTGCGTTTAATTTTTTAGAACCTCGAATTTTTTGAGCATGAATAAAGTCAGTTGCTCGTTAACTTTGCGTAATATTTGTTAAAAGTCAGATGTTTTGCGCAAGAGTAAAGTCAGTCGCACGCAACAGTTGCGTTTTGAATGGTCAGAAGTCGGTTGAGTGAGATTTTAAGGAATCTATTTTAAACTACTTTTGAGTGATTTTGAGTGATTTTTATTTTTCCAGAGCTGAGTGAGACATGAATGCTAACGTTGTTGTATATGGTTTGTTGCGTGTTTTAAGCAACTAATTTAGTAAATAATTACAGACAAAGAAAGTCCGCGAGGACTTTCGCAAGTAGGCAAGAAGCCAGCAATAAATTATATACGGTGTTGTAGGTAGTATTTTTATATTCTTTGCCTAATTGCTGGGATTAAGAATTCCATTGAGTTTTTAATTTCAGAATTTTGAACCTCAAAAATACTAGAATATGGTTCATATTCATTAAAAGACATATTCAGTATCGTTGTCGTGTAGTATGAAATCAGTTCGTAATATTTATAATTCAAGATTTGGTTCTCTAGACTATCCAATTGTTTCAGTTCAAGAACAGCTTGTTTTTTACTTTCTTTAAAATCTGCTCTCATATCTTCTGGGTAATCTTCAGGTTTTTCATCCTGCATTTCGATAAGACGATTACGATAAGTGTAATATTGATTACGATATGTTAATTCTATTGAGTCAGTAAACTTTTCTAAAGATTTTTCTATTTCTGCTTTATTTGGTTTAACAACAGCCATTGAAAATGTTCCTTGAGTTCCATCTTGACCAAATGAGAGTTGGCTAATTAGTATAATCAGAAGAACAATTTTTCTCATTTTCTTGTTTTTTTATATTACCTACAACGTGTTGCATATGGAAAGTTGTGTTTACGCGCAATGAAATTCCGAAGGAATTTCAGCAGTAAGTAAATAAACAACTTCCATGATTTAAGTACTAAAGTAAACAATTTTTTATATGCTGTGTTGCCTACAGTTTTTTATTTTTACTTTTTTTGAGTAACAAGCTAATTCGGTTTGCGTCAATATTGCGTCTGAGTGAATATCGGAAAACCATACTTTTTTACATTATCAGGCTAAAATTCTGAATTTAGTTAACTGTGTACTTTATGTTAGCTAAAGACTAATAAAGTTAGCTTAAAATCAGTGGGTTTTATTTTCGGTTTTACACGTTTTGTATTGAGCGTTGCAATTGTAGGCAACGTATTTGTATATGGTTTGTTGCGTGTTTTAAGCACCTAATTTAGCAAATACAAACCGAATAGAAAATCCGCGAGGATTTTCGTAAGTAGGCGAGAACTAGCAATAAATTATATACTGTGTTGGCAACTGTTATTTATTCTATCCAAAGTTCTTTGATTTCATCTAATTTCCATTTTCCTTTAGTTTTAGACAAGTTTAATTCCAATCCTGTGCTTATTAATCGAATTTCGGCTTTTGCCTTATTCATTTCCTTGTTTATTGAAATGAAATTTATTTCAGGTGATGTTTTAAAATCAGCTTCTCGATATGTCATTGGCATAAGTAAAACTTTACTTAAAAAATCACCACGTTCAAATTTGTCTTTCGAGATGAATTCAGTTAATGCAATTTCAAATTCTGATATTGAGTTTAAAACACTTGCATTTGAAAAATTATTTTTTGGGTAGAATTCTTTTAACGTATCAATTTTTGTTCCAAAAGTATAAGGTAAACTCGAAGGTGGAATTGCATATTTATATTCTTTAAAATGTTTCCTTTTCATCCAACCATATTTTTCCAATTCAAATGGATGATATATTTCGTAAAATATTTGATATAGATTTGAAGTCAATGAATCATTTATTTCGGGTTCAATTTTCTCAGATTCCGTTTTCCATTTACGAAAGAATAGGTTTAGAGAATCGAAACTTCTTTTTTCGTAAGATTCATTTAGTAAATTGGACAATTCAGTTTTGAGTAAGGTGTCTGCTTTTTTAATTTCTATTTTTTCTGAAGATTCAATTTTAGTTACCAAATTTTCTTTCGGCTTGTTTTCTTTACAAGCTAAAATTCCAAAAAATAATATTATAAGGATTAGGTTTCTCATAATTGTTGCCAACGGTTTTGTGTATGGTTAGTTGCGTGTTTCAGCAACTAATTTAGTAAACAAAAACGAACGCGAGAAAATTCCGAAGGAATTTTCCAAATAGGCAACGACCAAAGCAATTAATTATACACGGTGTTGGCAACTGTTTTTTTTCCGATTAATATTATTATTCCAAACATTAAATATTTACAAATTCCAATTAGTGAACTATAAAAACCTAACATTGAGTTTTCTCTTAAATAGCCATAGAAATCTCTAAATTTTTCATTGTGATTTTCAATCACATAATCAGTTCCAAAATATGAGTATAAAAATTGAAGGATTTGAATAACAAAAAATCCAATAAACAATGTGATAAATATTTTTCTGGTTTTAAATTCAGATTTTTCTATTCCTCTAAAAAGCAATTTAATAGCTAAAAATGATGTTATGGTGAAGAGAACAAAAATAACTATTTCAGTTGTCCAAAAATTCAGAGCGTTATCAGTATTTAGAATTATAAATAGGTCTCTTAAAATGTCTTTGATCATTATGAAAAAACCAGAAATTGATAAATATGTAAATGCTCCAATTCCGATAATGCTAATTAATTCAGATTTTAATTTATTCAAATTTGAGTGAGTTTAAATTGTTGCCAACGGTCTCGTATAAGAATAGTTGCGGGTTTACGTGCGAGGATTTTCCGCAGGAAAATCAGACGTAGTAAACTTGCAACGACCTTTGGTTAAGCCCAAAATTGAGCGATTATTTTTATACATTGTTGGCAACAGTTATTTTTTGTCAGTTTAAATTCAGTCAGCGTTGTGTTCCGTAACATTTTTCAATTCCGTTTGAGTGAGCAGTTCTCAAACTTTCTAAAGTTCCAATTCAGATTGGTTTTTTATAGTTTTAAAATGTCAAAATATTTCCCCATTTTAATAGGTAAATTAGAAATACAGTAATTCCACCACTAACGAATAATGCTCCAGTCCAATAAAAAGTTCTTGTTCCCCATTGTTTGAACATTTTTTTTCCATATTCTTTTTCAGCATAGCCATTCGTCAGTTTCCAATAAAGAAAAGTGACTATTAAGAAAAGCGATATTGCAATTAATATTATCCAAAATTTTTCCATTTATTAAATTTTTAGTTTTGTTGCTCTTAATTGTTGCCAACGTTGTTGGATATGGAAAGTTGTGATTTGCGTGCAATGAAATTCCGTAGGAATTTCAGCAGTAAGTAAATAAACAACTTCCATAATTTAGACACTAAAGTAAACAATTTTTTATATGCTGTGTTGCCTACAGTTTTTAATTTTTACTTTTATTGAGAAACTAGCTAATTCGGTTTGCGTCGTTGTTGCGTCTGAGTGAATATCGGAAGATCGTATTTTTTACATTATCAGGCTAAAATTCTGAATTGGTTAACTATGTACTTTATGTTAGCTAAAGACTAATAAAGTTAGCTTGAAATCAGTGGTTTTTATATTCGGTATGGCACGTTTTGAATAGATCGTTGCAATTGTAGGCAACGTGATTGTGTATGGTTAGTTGCGTGGTTAAGCAACTAAATTAGTAAACTTTTACGAACCCGTGAATATTCCGCAGGAATATTCGCAAGTAGGCTAGAACAAAGCAATTAATTATACACGGTGTTGTGTGTAGTTTTTTTTAAGGGTAATTTCCCTCGATTTTGTAAATATATTAAAATAATGTGTATATTTGCAGGGTAAATACTCTTTTAATGAAAGAATCAAACATAGACGATTTATTAAAATCAATTTTTTCTGATGATGAAAGTTTTGATATCAGAAATGAATTTGAACAAAAACTATCTGATTACAATGTTAGTAAA
The DNA here is from genome assembly GCF_007827365.1 of Olleya sp. Hel_I_94. NCBI lineage: Bacteria > Pseudomonadati > Bacteroidota > Flavobacteriia > Flavobacteriales > Flavobacteriaceae > Olleya > Olleya sp. Hel_I_94. Next base: position 321,565 of record NZ_VISI01000001.1, on the reverse strand, counting down.
ACAAAGGCGTTAAAGCTTTTGAATATTGATAAAGATGTTTTTGAGCAAATAATTAGTGGTACAGCAAAGCAACCGAATTTAATCCATGTGGTTAAAATTGCTGAATTTTTAGAAATTAATATTGATAAATTTATTCAGATTGTATTAAATAATCAAAGTAAGGTTAATATCGGTTCAATTGATAAGGCTAGAAAAGCAACTTTTTTACTAAAGAATTTTGACGTAAAGACTTTAACAAAACTTGGTTTTTTTGATAAAGATTATGAGACAGATGAATTAGTTGACAAAGTTCTTACATTTTTTGGTTATACATCTATTCAAGAATATGAAGATGAACTTGTTGAACCTTTGTATAGTAAGACAAAAAGGAATTTTTCAGATAAAATGAAAGATTTTTGGATAAAGTCCGCTTATCAAACTTTTAGAATTATTGACAATCCAAATGAATACGATAGAGTTAGATTAAAAGACTTAATAGTAAAAGTTAAGCCTTATTCTCAAGATGTTAAAGAAGGTCTTTTTACTGTTTGTAAAGCACTTTATAATATTGGTGTCACAGTTATTTTTCAAGACTATTTGTCAACAACTCAAGTACGAGGTGGGACATTTATTGTAAATGGTAAACCTTGTATTGTTCTTACTGATTTTAACAAAAAATATCCTACTATTTGGTTTACGCTTTTGCATGAGTTACATCATGTGTTATTTGATTTCGATTTGATTGAGACTAGTAGTTTTCATTTAACAGGTGATGACGATTTATTTTTAATTGAAGATAAGGCAGATTCATTTGCTAGAGACTTTTTTATGGCAGAAGATAAATTTAATTATATAAAAAAGTATATTAATAACCCTTTTTTAGTTTCGAAATTTGCAGAACAAAATGAAATTCATGTTTCAATAGTTTATTCGTTTTACACTTGGTATCAAGACAAGTTATATGGAAAAAATTATCATGCTGCATTCAGAGATTTTTATCCAAATTATAAGGAAGCATTAGGTAAGTTAAGTCCTATTTCATGGGATGATATTAGTATTAAAGAAACAAGTGAACGAATTAAATTGATTTTAGAAATTAAATAATATAATTATTATGGCAAAAGATAAAGACCTAAAGAAAAAAGTAGAGCTGTCAGAGGCTGATTTAGAACGAATGGAACTTTTACAGCAAGCAAATGAAAAGGTAGGAAGGCAATTAACTATAAATTCTGTAGAAGGAAATATTGAGGAAATAGATGAGTTGCGAGAACTGATAGGTAAAGATTTTGAAAATCCTGAAGAAAAGTATAATATTTATTATAAAGGGATTCGTAAATTATTGATGGATTATTTACCAAAAGGAAAAGAATTTAAAGAAGTAAGAGATATAATCTATGATGAAAAAAACATTTTCCTTAATTCAGGAAAACGTAAGTCTGATAATAATGGAATTAGAAAATCTGACGGAAGAATGACTTTTCAGCCAGTAATGAATGAAATTTTAGATATTATTGTTAAGTGGGTTGGCGAATCACAAAATCCATTTGTCATTTATAGAGAATTTTATGATTTAAATGAAAAACATGGTTATGGTCATGAAGAATATGATAAAAGTGCTTTAAGTGTGTCAAAAGCGATGTTGAAATTGAGCAAAAGTTAACTTATGGAACACGGTTTTTAAATTACACACAACGTGTTGCATATGGAAAGTTGTGTTTACGAGCAATGAAATTCCGTAGGAATTTCAGCAGTAAGTAAATAAACAACTTCCATAATTTAGACACTAAAGTAAACAATTTTTTATATGCTGTGTTGCCTACAGTTTTTAAATTTTACTTTTTTTTGAGCCACAAGCTAACTCGGTTTGCGTCAATATTGCGTTTGAGTGAATATCGGAAAACCATACTTTTTTACATTATCTGGCTAAAATTCTGAATTTAGTTAACTGTGTACTTTATTTTAGCTAAAGACTAATAAAGTTAGCTTAAAATCAGTGATTTTTATATTCGGTTTTATACGTTTTGAATTGAGCGTTGCAATTGTAGGCAACGGTTTAGTATATGGTTTGTTGCGTGATCAAGTTACTAAGTTAGTAAATAAAAACCGAATAGAAAGTCCGCGAGGACTTTCGTAAGCAGGCTAGAACCTAGCAATAAATTATATACATTGTTAGGGCAAGTTTTTATTTCCGTTAATATCGTCTTCAGTTTTTAAAATTCCGTCTTTGCCTTTAGAAATAAGAACGTAGCCAAGTCCATTTTCAATCTGTTCATAAAAAAACTCGTTATTCCAATAATCAAACGTAATACTTTTTCTTAAAGGATTATTCCGAATTATTGTATTCAGTTTTTCAGGATAAATTCCTAGAGAGTTTTTTTCATTTTCAAGAATCTGTTCAATTTCAGCAATTTTCTCCGTTGTTCTTGATTCTCCATTATTAGAAAATAAAAAATTTTCGAAAAATAACCTTGCAGTAAATATTATTATTATAAATATTCCGAAAAATTTCAAGTAAGGATGAATCATTACCTTTTTTGGTAGATTGTTTTCCTTTTCAAATTTCCGCCTTGCTTTTTTCTTTTTCCAGAATTTTAATTCATAAAAAAGGTCAGCAATTGCGACAAAAAAATCTAATATTGACTCTATCATTCGGTTTGGTGACTAATTTGCCCTAACGGTCTTGTATAAGAATAGTGCGGTTTTGGATGCGAGGATTTTCCGAAGGAAAATCAGACGTAACAAAACAGCACTAACCTTTGATTAAGCACTAATCTACGCATTATTTTTATACGTTGTTAGCTTTAGTTTTTTTTCATTCGTATTAGAAATTCAGGGTGTTTTCTTAATTGATTATGTTTAATATGCCTTATTGCTTTTCCTTTTGAATGTATTTTTAAGCCTTCTAATTCTAAATTTGTTTCGCAATCTGTGGCACCTGTTATTATAAGGTTTTCTTTGTTTTTCATTACCTCTTCAGGATTTTCCCCTTCCTTAATAATATAACTAAGTTCAGCAATTCCCTGATTAGCTTTTTTAAATTTCTTAGATTTATTATGGATTTTATCAAGGTATGTTTTTGATGTCTTTTCAGTGAAAAAAATAGTATTACCGTTATTAATAAATTGTAATAGATTTATTGAATCTATGTCTTTTTCTTTTTCGATGATTAGATTTTTATCTCTTTTATTACCAACTTTATATATATTGTCATCATAGAGAATTACAGCAAGTTTTTCACTTATTGGACATAAAATTTGTAAGCCAATTAAACCATACCCTGTTTTTGAGAATCCTACTTTTCGTTTTTCTAGAAATTGATTGTATTTAATTATTGGAAAATCAGAACTAATGAAAGCTGTTTTTGTATTATTAATAATTAATTTTGCTTTTAAATCTGTTATTATAAGAAGTGTTTCGGCAGACATCGATAGTAATAATCGAATTAAATCCTCGTCTTTAATATTGCCTAATTGATTTCCATCAATGAATGATGGGTCAAGTGAGTTTAACTTACTTTTCATACTATTAGACATTTGTTTAATGGTGTCTAATGAGGTAGGGCTTCTTAGGTTTGTTAAAGTAATAAAATTTAGTAAAAAGTAATATTCTTCAGATTTGGGGAGTGGTAATTTTTCTTCAGAAATTATTGTATTTATAGATTTTGCCAAATATGTCTCAATAAATGAAAGTTTATCTTCAATTACACCATCGTGTCCATAAAAAAAGTTCTTAGAACCTTGAGTTTTTAACTTTGCTGTTTGTATGAAAAACGAACTTTTTAGATTATAAACACCAATTTGTTTTTTATTCTTATAGTAGGAAAAGTTCCTTAAATAAAACTTAGGTATATAATGCTGATTTTTCTTTTCAGTTATCATTGGATAAATTAAAGCTAACGTTTATGTATAAGAATAGTTGCGGGTTTGTATGCGAGGAATTTCCGAAGGAAATTCAGACGTTACAAACACGCAACGACCTTTGATTAAGCACTAAACCGCAATTATTTTTATACGGTGTTGCCAGTAGTTTTTATTTTTTATACATTCTTAATTCCAATTTACGTTTATTATATTTTAGTCCTATTGTAAGATTGTCTATTATCCATTTCTGTTCAACACTACTTTTTTCAGATATAGAACTAGTAGGTTTTCCGATTTTGTTTTGAAGATAATTTGAAATCCAATCAAACTTTGATTCATATAAGGTTTCTATTTTTGATTCCTCAGATGTTGAGTTAATTATATCTTCAAAATTATTGTTTTTATTTTTTTCCCACTCAAATTCAATTAGTTCTATTGTTTTATCTTTTCTGGAATAGTAATACATAGTTACTAGGCTTAATTCAGAGCTTTCAATTTTTCTGTAAATTCTAGGTGTTTCAACATCTTTACCATCCAGTAAGAAGTGTGATATTTTATGACTTTGAGTAAGGTCAGTAGCATTTAAATTCTGTTCGATTTTATCTATTTTGTCAAGATGTAAGTTATTAAAATTTGAGTAGTAAAAATCAAAAGTATTTTCAAACCATTCTGTGAGTTCAACTTTTCCAAAAACAGGTTCCCTATAAGTATTTTTGAAATTTATTACATTAAAACTTTTACCGTTAATTTCGATAATTCCATAATTATTTTCGCTGTCTGTTTGAAATTGAACTGTTTGGTAATCATTGTTTTGAATTGGATTTCTTGAGTCGTAATACCATTTAAATGGACGAATTTTAGATTTAAAAGTATAAATTGGAATAAGACTATCATTTTTTACTACTCCGATATTTGTGGAAATACTGTCTTTATATAAATGATACAGTTTATTGTTGGCAGCGAATGAAGTCGCTAAAGAGAATTTAGGGTTAAAATAATCATCATTTTTATATTCATATATAATTTCTGCACCATTGATAGAATTACTACCTTCTCTGTGGTATCTTTCATCAATAACTGCTTTTTTATAATCGTAAGGTTCTTTGCTTTTATCTAATTTTTTCGGGTCTATAATTTTTAAAATGGATTTACCTGATGTTAGATAATACGCATTGTTCAATTTATTTACAATTGGTGTTGTTGCACCAACTTCATATTGTTTATTAGTTACTTTATCTTTAAACCAAGTTACTCCTCCCCATTCTCCAAATTCTAGAGAATAAACTGAATAATTATTATCCTCGTAATACAAGTCAATACCTTTTTTAGTTTTTACCCAACTATTTTTATTTTGGTCAAGATAGAAAGTGTTATGGTCATAATATTCAGTAGTAAATATAGTATCATTTTTTATGTATAAATCGTAGTAAAAGGTCTGAAGTACTTTAGGTACATCAATTCTTTTATCGATTTTTCCGTTTCTATCGAGGATATAAAATTGATGTTTTGAGCCTGAACTAAATTTGTCATTGTCAGTTTCAAAATAACAATAGTAATTCCCATCATATTTAATCCAAGGTCCAGGTTTTCCAGGAATATTTATTTCAATATTTTCATAATTCACATCGATTTCTTGTGTTTGACAAGAAACTGTTGTAAAAATCAATATTAATATTTGGAATACGGTTTTCATAAATTACTGGCAACGTGATTGTATATGGTTTGTTGCGTGTTTTAAGCACCTAATTTAGCAAATAAAAACCGAATAGAAAATCCGCGAGGATTTTCGTAAGTAGGCTAGAACTAGCAATAAATTATATACGGTGTTGTGGGCAGTTTTTTATTTAATAATTATACATATCTAATTCGTCAAAGTCTTTTATTTCAGATAGTTTGATTAGATTTTCTATTTCAATATTATTCCAAGTTTCCTTAAATATCTCATCTCCACCTTCCGCATTTTCATTTGTATTCTCTTTGATTAATTTCTTTTTTGTCAAGAAGTTAATACTTGTTTCTGTACTTGTTACTGGTCCACGATTACTACTTGAATCATATCCAATTAATTCAAAATTCGAGTTTTGAAATCGAAAAGTATATTCCCAATATCCATATCTGCCGTGTCCATAATGAACATACAGTTTTTCGTTTTTAATCTCAATCCATAAATCTGGCGAAAAATAAACTCCACCATCTTCATTTTCTGACGAAAAGCAATTATAATTTTTGTCGGCAAGTTCAAAACCTTTTCCATTTTTAAATAAGACTATAATTCCACGTCTATTTCTGTCAACTTTTTTATCAAATCGATTTGTAACAATATTATTTGTGTCAGTTTGTTTAATTACAATAACACAATCATCTTGTCCGTCTTTATTAAGGTCTCCAAAATATTTTTCAAACTCCACATAACCTTTTGGAATAAAATCAGAAGTTTCTTTGTCCTGTGCTTTACATCCAATAACTGTAAGTAGAAGAAAGGGTAATATTTTAAAAATTTTATTCATTCAGTCTTAATTTCTATCGGTTGATTTTAATTGCCCACAACGTGTTTGTGTATGATTTCGTTGCGTGTTTCAGCAACTAATTTAGCAAATACAAACCGAATAGAAAATCCGCGAGGATTTTCGTAAGTAGGCGAGTACTAGCAATGAATTATACACGGTGTTGTAAAACGTTTTTTAACACCATTCTATAATTTTTGTTTCAAAATCGATTGGTGTTGGTCCACCAGAACAACCTCCAATTTCCTCTACATTTCGGTCAGTTTCCGTTTCTCCGATAATCCATTTACCAGACTTGTGTTTTAATAAAATTCCTTCTATTATTATTTCTCCACCAGTAAGAGGATTTTTCTTGTTATTATAAACAATGATTTTATTTCCATTTATTATAATATCAACAGGTAGATTTTCCATTCGTCCGTCAAATTCTGCAAAATATAGTCCATAAGTCGATTTTCCTTGCGGAATACTTTCTAATTGTAAATCACTTAAATTTTCGGTTTGTGATGTATTAACTATAGAATTAGTCTTATCATTATTTATGTGCTTTTTTAATATATCGAGAGAATCTTTATATGCTTTAGATTGAATTTTTAAAGATTCGAAATCAGATTTTAAAGAGTTGTTATCTTTATTTAGAGAGAAACTTAAAACTCCTAAAAACAATGAACAAAGACCAAATAAAATAAATAGAGGTAAATATATTTTCTGATATTTAGTCAAAGGTTTTTCATCAAAACTTTTAAGATATTCTATTCCAGAAAACTCAATTTTATATTTGGGATCAACATAACTTATACGACTTCCTTTCATTATGGGCTTTAAAACCTCTTTAATGTATTTTTGTTTTATTAGATGATTTTTAGAGTTCTTTAATTTTTTACTATCGTCTTCTAAATGGTCTATTTTAATAAAATCTCCGTTGTTATTTTCGGATAAAAATTTCAATATTTTATATTCTAAAGTCTTTTTCATTCAAATGTTTTACAACGGTTTTGTGTATGGTTAGTTGCGTGTTTAAGCAACTAATTTAGTAAACAAAAACGAACGCGAGAAAATTCCGAAGGAATTTTCCAAATAAGCAACGACCAAAGCAATTAATTATACACGTTGTTGTAAACTGGCTTTATGCTATTTGTTCAATTCTTGCTCCTTTACATAATGGATAGGAATTTACAAACTCCATAATTGATTCTTTCATTTCAGTAAACGAATCTGCGTAATAATAAAGAGCAGTTTCAGTTCCGCCTTCCCAATATTTTGTGATTTCTGAATTGTCATTAGTCAACTTTTTTATTTCCGAAATCACAAAGTTAATATCAGAGTTTTTGTAAACTTCTGGGTCTAAATTCTGTCCGTCAATGTAAATTCCTAATCCTTCTTTTTGTCCGAATTCTATTTTTTGGTCAGTTTTTTCTATTGTCAATTTTGACCCTTTAGGCGCTCCGAGTTCCTCCAGTTTTTTAATTATTAACTGAATATCATTTTCATTTATTTCGTTTGATTTTAGTTTAATTTCTAAATCGCAATATTCAAGTTCTCCTGATTTCAATTGCATTGTTCCTCCACCTGTTACTTCTCCAATTCCGTTTGCTTTTAGCAATTCCTCTAAAGGGACTTCATAAATTTCTCCTCTGTCAATTGGCATAATTTTATCATTTAAAGTGGCCACAATAAAATTTTCGACATCATTATTTTTTTGTTTTCCGAAGAGTTTCTTTATGAAGTTCATATGTTTTTTCAGCTTGTTTACAACGGTTTTGTATATGGCTCGTAGCGTGTAAATTAGCTATTATTTTCGATTTAGCACAAGCCAGATTTTTAAATTTTATTATTTATCTTTTTTATTGGAAATCGTCAAATTTAAAAATTTGGTGACTTTCCAAATATGCCGTAACTTCGTTTAAGTAACTAATTAGCTATGAGCTATATACGTTGTTAGCATTTGTTATTTTACCAAAGTGTATTTTATTAATTCATTATCTTTTTCGTCAATTAAACTTAAACTTCCATCTTCGCCATAATCATATTTCCAGCCAAAAGGTTCGTTTTCAATTCTATACTCTTTTGATTTACTCTTTGTTTTTAAAAGTTCAAGTCTTTGAATTCGCCCGTATTTTTTTAGATACAAATTATCATCTGACATTTTTACAATGGAAAATTCGCCTTCGTCAATTCGGTCTTTGAATGACTGTCGATACCAACTATTTAGGACTTCAACTTCACTCAATTTGCGCAAATCATTTTGGTGTTGGAATGATTTTAGAAGTTCCTCAATAATATCTACAGTTTCTATTTCACTTAATTTACTTACGAGGGTTGGATATTTCTCTTCTTGATTGAATAGTGAGTAATTGTAAAAAGTTAGCGATACACTTTCGAGTTGATATGCAGGATATTTTCCTCCAAAACTCTCGATAGCTCCACCAATTTCGGAACACTTTTCAATTATAGGCCAATAAGCTATTTGGCTTTGTCCTATGCGGTTATGAGAAAGGTTGAGAATTGGAACAAATCCACTATTTCCATTTGAGTTATATCCTTTTGTTTTGTGAATATCAAAAATTAAGGTAGTTTTAATCATATTCGATATTGAAATACTGTCAGCAATTCTTAAATCAAGTGTGTTAACTAAAATTTCTTGGTCAATTTTATGCAGTTTGTTCCAATACTCGCTTATCTCTTTTTCCGTATCTAACTTCTCGATTTCTGCACGAAATTTTTCAATCGGAATTTGAGAATGGCAAGAACTCAATGAAAGAACAAGTATAAATAAAATCACAATGTTTTTTTTCATAATAAATGCTAACGGTTTTGTGTATGGTTAGTTGCGTGTTTCAGCAACTAATTTAGTAAACAAAAACGAACGCGAGAAAATTCCGAAGGAATTTTCCAAATAATCAACGACCAAAGCAATTAATTATACACGGTGTTACAAGCTGGCTTTTCTTTCACGTTGATAGTATTCTTTTTTTGACTTCTTCTGCTTGTAGTAGGCAACAAAAATTAATGATAACGGAAAAAATAATATTATCAAAATCCATTTAAAAATGCTGAAAATTATATTCATTATCCGATAATTGCGTAAATTAAAATTAAGGTTATAACTGTTGTTAGTACGATTGTTAGAAACATTGTCTGTTTAGATATTTTATAAATGTGTCGTAAATCTTCTTTACAAATTAGCCAAAGTGTTCCGCCAAAAAACAATAAATTCATTAAATAAACAATTGGCGAAACTGATGGGAATAATGATTCGAGAGCAGGAATACCTGATGGTTGTCTACCTAAATTCTTAAAAAAAAATATGAGTGAATTTACTGCTGAATAACTCAAAAAGATTGATAATAAAATCCAACCAATTTTTTTTCGTTTCCAAAATAGAATAATGGATAATGGCAAAAGGATTAAAGGAAAGAAATATTCTAACATACCTAAATCCCATTTGTCAAGACCATCAGTAAACATATATTTAAGCATACTAAATTGTTTAAATATACTGAAGATTGCTAATCCTCCGATAATAAGAGTAGTTAACCTTATTATTTTTTCGGGCGTTTGAATTTCGTTTTGAATTGGATTTATCGTGTCGAAAAACTTGAAAGCTGTCTCTTTTACTTTAACTTCAGTTTGCCTTCTTTTTTCAATTATATTTAGTTTTTCTTCCTGCTTCGATTTTATTTCTGATTTAGCCTTATTTATTTCTATTTTAGATAAATTCCTGTTTTCGAATTCTTTTTCCGCCGTTTCAACTGCAATTGGTTGGTAATTTTTTGAGTTTGCTAAAATTTCTAATAATTCTGCGTTCGACAATTTTTTATATCGTTCGGTAAATTCTGTCATATTTTAGTGTTTAGCTTGCTTGTAACGTGTTTGTATATGGTTTGTTGCGTGTTTAAGCACCTAATTTAGTAAATAAAAACCGAATAGAAAATCCGCGAGGATTTTCGTAAGTAGGCTAGAACTAGCAATAAATTATATACGGTGTTGGCAACAGTATTTTGTCGAATGTTAATTAAAAGTCAATAGTCATTATTTTATTCTCCTTTTTCCGATTTCCAAAAAGTACGATTTTTTCGTTTTCTAATTGATTTGATTCTAATACTATATAATTAAAATCAGTCTTTTTATTAGTTAGTTGTTTGTATTCAAACTCTCCTTGTTCATTAAAGTTAACAGAATATAAAGTGAGTTTTTGACCAGTGTAAGGTTTTGGTGATTTTTTATCAATATTTATATTTTCTAAACTCAAAGAACTATTAAATAGCAAATGAAGATTATTCTTAACAAAAAAAGGTTTATACGAAGTGTAATTAAAATCATCTAAATTTTGACTTTTATCTACTAATCGACTCCATTTTAACTCTCCATTATTTTCTAAACAAATAACTGCAATATCTTCATAGACTGTTCCTCCATTGAATAAATTTAATCTTAATTCACCAAACACGTACAAATTATTATTATTCATTAAAATTTTATTCACGTCAACTCCGACTTTAGATTTTAATGAACTAAAGCCTTTCTTCTTTTGTGATTTACTTTGGTCTTCTTCCAATAATTGTTTTGAATAACTAATGTTTTTCTCTTCTATTAATTCTAAATCATTTGAAAATTTTGAATAAAATATTCCGTCTTTTACTTTTTTATCATCACTAAAATAGAAGCCAAGACAATAGAAATTATCTTTATCTCCATTCATACTCAATCTCTTGAACATTTTATTTTCAAAGTCAAAATCTTTAATTATATAACCATTACTATTAATTAATTCTAATTTATAGTCTCCACCAAACCTGTAATTTAATACGTATAGACTTTTTGTGTTACTATTAATAAAACTACTCCTATATTGAAATCTTTCATCGTTTTCTTTCCATTCAAATTTGTTTTGTTTTTTGAAGAGTAAATCATAATCAGAATTTAAAAATAAAACTGTAATAGTCTTTGTTTTTTCATTGTTAATTCTGGATTCAATTGATAGTGAAAAATAATCATTATCCTTGGAGGCATCAAACCTACCCATTTGTGCAAGTTCTGAATTTTGATAAAAAAAGCGACTAATAGTACTATGATTACTTGAATTTAAAGAATATAATTTTTTTTTCGTTTGACTTAAATCGTTCGCGTCTATCGTAATAACATTATAATCAATCGATAAATTATTTTGATTGTTTTCTTGTATTAATAGTAACAATTTCCCGTTTTTAAAGGAAACGTTATGTAATACACTTTTTGATGATTCAATTTTGGAAGAATTAATAGTCTTTAAATCTTTATCCAATATAGAAATATTATAACCTCGAGAGTTATTTTCTTCATAACTCTGTACATTAATTAAATTGTCATTTAACAAAAAAGAATATAGAGTGTTTTCAATTTCTGGTGCCACATTCTCTGTTTTAATATTTTGAGAATTAGATATATGAAATGTAAAAGTAATCGCTATAAGTAAAATAATTTTTTTCATAAATTTATATTTTTTGAGTTAAGTTATTGAATGCAGAATTGTCTTTCGAATATTGTTGCCAACGGTTTTGGCTATGAGTAGTTGCGTGGGTTAGCACTTAACTTTGCAAGTACGCACCAAACTGAAAATCCGCGAGGATTTTCAGAAGTAGGCGAAAACCAGCAATTACTTATAGCCATTGTTGTGCGCAGTTTTTTATTCATTAGTTATTATATTCAAGTACTGCGTCTACAATCGTGTCTCTTTCATTATTTCTCATAAATGTAACATTTGAGCTAATACCTTTGGTTGCAATTTTTCTTAATGCATATTTTCCTAAAAATGGGTCTTTTATAACTGCATATAAAAATTTTGGCTTAAAATTTTCTACATAAACGACGAAATTATTTGCTAATGCTAGAGGTAAATCATCTTCATTTGGAATGTCACTAAAATCATTCGTTAAAATCTCTAAATAATTAGAATCATCACCAATAACAACTCTGTCGACCATTAATCTAAATTCAAAATTTTTATAACGAAATTTAGTAATATCAGTCTCTGTAAATTCTATATTAGATTTTTTTAAATAACTTTTAAAAAGACTATATGTAATTGATTCACTTATAGTTGTTGTTTCTGCCATTCTTTGTCTAATTACTCTGTTATTTTGACTATCTTCAATGAAGAGTTCAGTAACTTCTTCATCAAAACAAAATTGATAAAATAGAAGTTTTATTTTTTTTTCATCTTCTTCTAATTCTTCCTGTGATGTTGATGGATATTCATCATCTTGCTCAATGTCTTCCTCTGAATTTTCATCAAATAATTTAGAATATACAGCAGTATAGCCTTTAGAACCGATTTTTTCTATGTCCTCATTAGTTAAATCAAATTTTACTTTTGAACCATTTAAAAAATTCTTGAATTCTTTAGTTGTATTATTCATTATCTCAAGATAAAACATACTCTCAAGAGGCGTTCCTTTCATTGGGTTATCGTCTGCCTTTTCTCGTAGTGAATTTATTATTTCATCCTCAAGTTTTTCAGATAGGATTTTTATTTTTTGTTCAGAATTCATTTGGTTATATTTTTAAAATTTAGCTTTGTTTAATGGATATATTTCGAAATTTTCACTTAAAAATGTCTTTATTAATTGCATATAATTTTTCGTGCATAGGTGAATGGTTAATCAGCTTTCTCTTAACTAATTCTTCTTCTAATGCTAATTGTTCCATATTTGATTTTTTTAGGCCACTTTGAAACTGGTCGTAAATATTTAAAAGTCTATTGTCGGAAAAATATTGAAAACTATTTTTAGAATCTTGATATTCACGGATACTCATTTTAATGTTTTCATTCAATACATTTTCTTGTTTTTTTTGTTCTATTTTGGTTTTTACATTTTTGGCGATTTCTTTTGATTTATCAACTCCTGTAGAAATTAGAGTAATAACTACTGACATAACAATTATAAAACCTACCATAAAAAGCAGAAATTGCGAAGCGCTCCAAGCTTCTCCCAAAAAGATAACATTAAAAATTTTCACTTGACTTTATATAAATTAGAATTCTGATTTTATTAAATTAATTTCCTATGACTTTATTAGATGATGCGTTTTTCTCAAATTGCGCACAACAATTGAATAAACTCCCAAGGGAGTTTATTCCTGTTATATATACCTACAAATCTAACGGATTTTTTATTAAGTTAAAAGTATTTGTGGCAACATGAGTGTAAATTTCTGTGGTTTTTGACGAGTTATGGCCAAGTAGTATCTGTATGTATCTTAAATCTGTACCAGATTCCAGGAGGTGCGTTGCAAAACTATGTCTTAAAACATGCGGAGAAACTTTAACTTTTATTCCTGCTTTTACACCTGCATTACTTACAATTTTGTAAACACTATTTGCATTATATTTTTGACCTCTAACACCTTCAAATAGATAGTCTTTTGGTTGGTATTGCTTAAAATAATGTCTTAAATCTTGTAATATGCTATGGGATAATAAAGTGTAGCGATCTTTATTTCCTTTGGATCCTAAAACTTTTATTACCAAAAGCTTCTAAAAAAGAAAAAGGAAATTCTTTAGCTTCAAATGGCTGTAATGCAATTTCGTATACTGCTTCTTCTATTTTTACTGCGTTCATCTATGTTTTACTATAACTCTTAAATTAGTCTATAATAATATAAATATATATTGATTAACCATTAAGGTTTTCATCATAATACAATTACCGTGTGGTAAGAGTAGATAAAATAAAAATAATATTATTTAGTTCTTAAGAAGGAAAAATTAGTAAGGGTTCTAAAAGTGTTCTAAAAAACTTTAGATTTAAGCTTTAAAATAAATATTAAGTGGTTGAAATTCTGCAAATATTCTGCAAATAAAAAAACCAACATTTACAAAAGCTTTGTAAAGTGTTGGTTTTAGTAGTGACCTCGACTGGATTCAAACCAGTAACCTCTTGAGCCGTAATCAAGTGCGCTATTCAGTTGCGCCACGAGGCCTTTTTTTTGTGGGTGCAAATATATTACTTTTTTATAATAACATCAAAACTTTTTGATGAATTAATTTAATTTAATGCGTTTTTTGTAACAAATACCTTCCATCCAAAAATTGCCAACTGTATTTTAGTGGCTTTGCTGAGGTCTAATTTTTGTTTCGTGTAACTTGGTAGTATAAGCTTATTGAGCTTTGCTAAAAGCTTGAATCCTGCTTTTTTCATAATTTAAATTTAAATTCAAAATTATTGCTTTAGTAATTGATAGCCAAATAGCCATTAATATTTAAAAATAGTAAAACCTATTCTAGACTAAGTTTTACATTTTTTTGGTTTAAAGTATAATCGATGTTATAATATCGATTACTAATTGGGCGATTGTTAGCATAATTTTAAGTTTAAGGGTTAATAATAGCAATACTTTTCAGGATTGTTTTTTGAAGATATATTTTTTAGATATTATTCTCCAAGCAAAAAAGGTTATATCTATACATTTGACTTTACTTATTAAAGTAAAAAGATCTAATCTATTTCAATATTTTATTAACTGTCTTCATTAAGGTTTTAATTTGTAGTTGTAAAGTTATTTTATGGTTTCTATTTGATATCTATGTAGGGCTTTTTTTAATAGTATATTTTTTTTCTAGGGGATTTTGTTATGTTTTTAAATCAAAAAAGAGGTTTTGATTATTTTTGATTATTAAAAAGTTAATTAACTATTGTTTAAAAGGTCAGCTAATAATATCTGCTATCTTTGCAAAAAAAATAATTGGATGAAAAAAATTACTTTACTTTTTATTATACTTATTTCGGCAATAGGGTACTCTCAATCTGTTGTTATAAACGAGTTAGACTCTGATACACCAGGAATTGATGATCAAGAATTTATAGAGCTGCTATCAAGTACGCCTAACTTTTCTTTAGATGGATATGTCGTTGTGCTGTTTAATGGTTCTGCATCTGGAGGAGATTCAAGTTACTTTGCCTTAGACTTAGATGGTTATACGACCGATGTTAATGGTTTATTATTAATTGGTAGTACAGGTGTTTCTCCTTTTCCTCAGTTAATTATACCAGCTAATCTTATTCAAAATGGTCCAGATGCTGTGGCTGTATATTTAGGTGATGATACTGATTTTCCGGAAGGGACTTTAGCTACACAGACTAATTTAGTGGATGCATTAGTTTATGATACTGCGGATTCTGATGATACAGGTTTAATGGCATTGCTTGGTGTGACTGAGCAGATTAATGAGGGTTCTGGAAATAATACAAATTCAATTCAGCGTTTTGATGACGGTTTGGGTAATCCAGATAGTGTAACTTATGTGTCTACAGTGCCAACACCAAGAGCATTAAATGATGGAAGCGGTATTATACTAAATGGTGTGTTAACATCTGTAACGCAAACGCAAGTTGACGAAGGAGCTGCTTTTGATATTACTTTTACTACAGAGCAAAATGTGGATTCTGATTTAACTATTGATTTTACTTTAAATAATGGAGGATTTAATACCTCTGATTTTTCAGGAAGTACATCTGTAGTTTTGCCATTAGGGCAAAATACTATTTCTACAACGATCACATTAATAGACGATGTTTTAGATGAAGGTGATGAGGTTTTAAAAATTGTGATTTCTAGTTTGCCTACGGTTTATATTGCGCTTAACAATAACTTAGAAGTGAGAGTTGTGGATAATGATTTTGTTGTTGCTCCGTTTGGAACACCTTTAAACCCAACTTATGGTATTGTGTCTAGTACTCAACCTGCTGGTTATTATGATAGTTTATATGGCTTATCTGGAGTTGCTTTACAGCAAGCTTTGCAAGACATCGTTGCAGAAGAAGGCGTGGTTAAAGCGCAAACCTATTCTGATATAATAGATATTTTAGAAGCAGCAGACCAAAATCCTGCTAATAGTAATCAGGTTTGGCTAGTATACTCTGAGATTGGTCGTCCAAAGTTAGACTATCAGACAACATCTAATAATACAGGTACTTGGAATAGAGAACATACTTTTCCAAGGTCATTAGCAGGTTACAATAGTATTGATTTAGATGACTTTAGAGACGGTAAAGATGTGTTTTGGAATACCACAGCAGATTCCCTACGTCATGGTAATAGTGATGGACACGCATTGCGTGCTGCAGATGGACCAGAAAACAGTTCTAGAGGAAATCAACACTACGGAGAATACAATGGACCTGCAGGTACAGCAGGAAGCTTTAAAGGTGATGTTGCTAGAAGTGTTTTGTATATGCAAATCCGTTATAATGGATTAAGTGTTGTAAACGGTTATCCTAGCGTATCAGGTCAAATGGGTGATTTAGCGACGCTTTTAGATTGGCATAGAAACGATCCGCCAGATGATTTTGAAATGAACAGAAACAATGTGGTTTATGAATGGCAGGTAAATAGAAACCCTTTTATTGATCAACCTGATTTGGTTGAATATATTTGGGGCAATCAAGTTGGTAACACATGGAATCAGTCTTTAAGTGTTGCTGATTTTACAACTAAAACTTTAAAACTATATCCAAATCCCGTAACAGATAAATTATTTATTTCAGGAGAAAATCAAATGTATGATTTGTCAATTTTTTCTTCGGAAGGAAGAGCTGTTTTATCACAAACGGTTATTAATAATAGCTATATTGATTTAAAACTAGCAAGCGGTTTATATATGGTTGTAATTGAAACTGAAGATAAACGTATTACAAAAAAAATAATTGTAGAATAGTATTTATGCTATACAGTAAAAAGCCCAAACATATAGTTTGGGCTTTTTTATTAATAGATTTATTTGGTAACTTATTTTGAATTTATTTCTAATTCTCCTGTACCATCTAAATTTATTTCTATAGGACTTATTCCTTTATTAGATTGATAAGTCGTTTTAGTTTTATTTCCTTTTTTGTCTTTTGTTGAGATTTTAATTTTGATAATTTCATCCTTACTATTGCGTTTTATGGTTGAGAATTGGATATCTATTTTTTGACTTGTTAAAAACGCTTTGTGCTGGTTTAAAACCAAGTCAGGTGTGTTTTTATCAACATGTAATGTGCTTTTGTTTTTTGAAGCATCCTCTTCGTTAATATAGAATAAGCTTGTTGTTTCAACTTTTTCACCAATTATCCATTTGCTATTTTGTTCAGTGGTTTTGCTATTGGTTGTAATTTCTATTGCTCCATTATTTCCTTTTGAACCATATTTTGTAATGGCTGTTTTTTCGTTTAATATGCTCATTTTTGCTATTTCTTCTGTCTTTAAAGAGCTAATAGTTTTGTTTGTTAATTGACCATCTATAACAAGCAAGGGTGTGTTACTTTGTTCTTCTATGACAAGCTTGCTTTTTTCTTCTCCATTATTTGTGGCTTGAAATTTATAGCTTGATATGTTGCTTTCTTGGTTTGTGTTTTCTATTATTAGTTTAATATTGTCACCATTATCTTGGGTATGTATTGTGTTGGTCTTATTGCTAACTTGTTCTGTAATTAATGGAGTCGTTGTTGATGTTGTGGTCCAATTTTTTGATATAGCAACTACAGATCCATTTTTGTCATCACTTACTAATAGCTGGTTATTTACAATTTGTAAAGTAGTGTTATTTATGGGTGTACTGTCTAATTTATTAAAAGTGATATGTTTTGTAAAATCTATTTGATTTATATTTTTTGTGGCTATTGTTAAAGCTATGATCTCATTATTTTGGTTTCTTTTAATGTCTGAAAATTTAATTTTTATTCCGTCTAACTGGTCTTCTAACTTATTTTTAATATTTTCAAGCTGTTGGTCAGTAGACTTGTAGGTGATTATAAATGTTTCGTTAATAGTTGGATTTTGTTGTATTTCCGCATTAGCGATATATACTTTTTTTGTATTAAAACTCATTAGAAATAACGCTAAAAAAGGTAACACGATAGTGAGTTTTAATAAATTACTGTTTTTTGATTTTGATTTTTGTAGCATAATAATTCGTTTTTTGATTAATGATTGATAAAAATTAGTAGTAAAAGCTAATTGATTTTGATTTAAGTTGGCTTTTAACAAAACTGTTTGATAGCTTTTTGGACACTTTATCTTTTGTTGTGTTTGGTGGTCTGCAATGTATTCTAGATTTTGTTGAATTTCTTTTTTATACCACCAAATAAACGGATTAAACCAGAACACGATAGAGGCTAATTGTATTAGTATAATATCAATAGAGTGATATTGCGAAGCATGAATTTTCTCGTGGGTGATTATATATTCAAGCTCTGTTTTGGTAAATTGATTGCTATTAATAACAATGCGATTAAAAAAAGAAAAAGGTGCTGTTGGTGTTTTAGTTTGAATAAATATAAAAGGACCTTCTTTGATCTGCATTTTGTTTTTAAACAGTTTGTATAATGATAAAAATTGAAGTAACACCTTTGCTAAGATAAAAAGAAATCCTATGATGTATAAAACAGGAACTAGTGACCAAATATCAAAATTTGTTGCTGTAGTCGATTGTAACGAAGTAAATTGAAGGTTGTTTTGAAGGTTGTTTTGAAGGTTTATTTGTGTAGGTGTATAGTGTATGTAAATAGGTATCACTATAACAGGTAGTATTGTTGCTGCAAATAGACCTACTAGTAAAAACCAACGGTTGGCTTGAAAAAAAGTGTCGCGTTGTAAAAACAATTTATAACAGCTGTAAAAAAGTATTATTATGGCAGTCCCTTTTATATAATAATCCATGTTTAATCTTGGTTTTCTATTAAACGAATAATTTCTTTCAATTCTTCAACGCTAATTTTTTCTTCTTTAGCAAAAAAAGACACTACATTTTTATAAGAGCTATTAAAGTAATTGTCTATTGCTGTATTCATGAATTTATTACGATAGGCTTCTTTAGAAATTATAGGATAGTAGCGATGTGTTTTTCCAAATGCTTCGTAACTTACATAGCCTTTTTCTTCCAGATTTCTAACCATAGTGGATAGAGTGTTGTAGTGTGGTTTGTCGTCCTTTATTTCTGACATGACATCTTTTACAAAAGCTTTTTCAAGCTTCCATAATATGTGCATTATTTCTTCTTCTTTATTGGTTAACTTTTGCATAATCAGATGTTTGTTTTTATGTTAATACAATAATAACTAAAAAAATAGTTATATAACTATAAATGTAGTTTTTTAACTATTTTTTTAGTTTTACAAAAGTGTTTTCCGCTACAGCGAAAAAAATTAAGTCCTAATTCTTTTTGAAGATTTCAAAATGTATCTTCGCAAAAATTATATCATTATGAGTGTAGTATATCTTATTTTAGGTTTTGTATTATTAGTAGTGGGAGGAGAGTTTTTGGTGCGATCATCTGTAGCCTTGTCCTTTAAGCTTAATATTTCTAAAATTGTTATTGGTATGACAGTTGTGTCCTTTGCGACATCTGCGCCAGAATTGTTGGTTAGTTTGCAAGCAGCTTTAAGTGGGTCGCCTGCAATAGCAATTAATAATGTGGTGGGTTCTAATATAGCAAACATAGGTTTAGTGCTTGGTATAACAGCAATTGTAGGTGCAATCGCAATAGATAAGTCTTTTTATAAATTGACTTGGCCAGTTATGATGTTGTTTTCTATGGCGTTATATTATTTTTTATGGAATGATAACCAATTAGTTGCTATGGAAGGTTTAGTGCTTTTTGTTGGATTAATTGTTTTTATAGTCTATTTGATTAAAACACAAAAATCTACGGATGATTTAGAGGAAGTGGATGATGCCTTAGCTGTGGTGTCTAACTTTAAAATTGGTATCTGGTTATTTATTGGTGCAGCAGCTTTGTATTTTGGTAGTGAATGGCTAGTTAAAGGTGCTACTCAAATAGCTACAAGCTTAGGTGTTAGTGAAGCGGTAATTGGTGTAACTATGATTGCAATTGGTACAAGCGTGCCTGAGTTGGCAGCATCGGTTATTGCAGCAGCTAAAAAGGAAAAAGCAATCTCTTTAGGGAATTTGATTGGATCAAATATCTTTAATATTGGGTCTGTGTTGGGTTTAACATCTATGATAAAGACAATTCCTGTAACAGAATCTTTAATTTTATCCAGAGATATATTTTGGATGTTAATTTTTGCAGCTTTAGTTTTAGTGCTAGGATTGTTGCCTAAGCAGCATGAAATTGGTAAAATTAAAGGTTTTGGCTTAGTATTGATTTATGCAGTTTTTATAATATTAGTTTTTAGAGGGTAATTTAGTTTATCGTTTATATATAAAAAAAACGCTTTCTAGTTATAGAAAGCGTTTTTTAATGGATTTAACTATGTAATCAATATTAACTAATATTAGCAGATTTTACAGTTTTAATAATACGACCTGCTATTTTGTATGGATCACCATTTGATGCTGGACGACGGTCTTCTAACCAACCTTTCCATCCTTTCTCTACAGTGATAATTGGAATACGTATAGATGCACCTCTATCAGACACACCATAACTAAAGTCATGGATTGATGCTGTTTCGTGATCTCCAGTTAAACGTTGATCGTTAAACTCTCCGTAAACCGCAATGTGCTCTTTAACTACTGGTCTAAATGCTTCGCAAATTTTCTCGTAAGTTTCTTGGCTACCACATGTTCTTAAAACAGTGTTAGAGAAGTTAGCGTGCATACCAGAACCATTCCAATCCATATCTTTACCTAATGGTTTTGGATGGTATTCAATATAATAACCATATTGTTCAGTTAATCTGTCAAGCAAATATCTTGCAATCCAGATTTCGTCTCCTGCTTTTTTAGCACCTTTAGCAAATAATTGAAATTCCCATTGTCCAGAAGCAACCTCTTGGTTAATTCCTTCAAAGTTTAGGCCAGCATCGATACATAAGTCTGCATGCTCTTCAACTAAATCTCTACCATGTGTATGTCTTCCGCCAACAGAGCAGTAATACATACCTTGTGGTGCAGGATAACCACCAATAGGGAAACCTAAAGGTAATTGTGTTTTGTTATCCATTATAAAATATTCTTGCTCAAAACCAAACCAGAAATCTTCATCTTCATCTTCAATAGTGGCTCTACCATTAGATACATGTGGTGTGCCATCTGCATTTAAAACTTCTGTCATTACTAAATAACCATCTCTTCTTGCAGGATCTGGGTAAATTGCGACAGGTTTTAAAAGACAATCAGAAGCGCCTCCTGAAGCCTGTTTAGTAGATGAACCATCAAAAGACCAAATTGGGCAGTCTTCTAATTTTCCACTAAAGTCATTTTCAACTTTAGTTTTACTTCTCATGTTTTGTGTTGGAAAGTATCCATCTAACCAGATGTATTCTAATTTAGATTTTTTCATGGTAAAAACTCATTTTAGTTATATGTTAAGGCAAATATAGAATAAAATTGAATTCACCTCTAAAAAAATATGGGTGTAATTGGTAATTTTATTAAAAGAATGTTAATAACCCTGTTTTTTTTAGGGTATGACATTTTACAAGTGTTATTTTTTGTAAATTCGTAATTCAACTAATTAAAAAAAAGAATATGTCAACATTAAGATTTCATGCTATAAAAGAATCATTAAAACGACGTCCTGTTGTAATTGAAGAAAAACAACGACGCTCAGAAATTTTTGGAAGCAATGTTTTTAATGAGTCCACCATGCGTCAATATTTAACTAAAGAAGCTTTTGAAAGTGTTAGTGATGCTATTAAATTGGGAAAAAAAATTGATAGAATAGTTGCAGATCATATTTCTACAGGAATGAAAGAATGGGCTATCTCCAAAGGAGCAACTCATTACACGCACTGGTTTCAGCCTTTAACAGGTGCAACAGCAGAAAAGCATGATGCTTTTTTTGAAACTATTGGAGGCGGATTAGCAATAGAGAAATTTGGAGGCGGACAATTAGTGCAACAAGAACCTGATGCATCAAGTTTTCCTAATGGAGGAATAAGAAATACCTTTGAAGCTCGTGGTTATACAGCTTGGGACCCAACGTCTCCTGCTTTTATATATGGTACAACATTGTGTATTCCAACCGTTTTTGTGTCTTACACAGGAGAAGCTTTAGATTATAAAACGCCTTTACTTAGAGCATTACAGGCTGTAGATAGTGCAGCTGTAGCTGTGTGTAAGTATTTTGATAAAAATGTTAAAAAAGTAAATGCCTCTTTAGGTTGGGAGCAAGAGTATTTTTTAATAGATCGTGATTTGGCAATGTCTAGACCAGATATAGTGCAAACAGGTCGTACATTATTAGGACACTCTCCAGCTAAAGGACAACAGTTAGATGATCACTATTTTGGGACAATACCAAATCGTGCTATGGCTTTTATGAGAGATCTTGAAACAGAGTGCATGCTATTAGGCATTCCGGTAAAAACTAGACATAATGAGGTGGCACCTAATCAATTTGAATTAGCACCAATTTATGACGAAGCTAATTTGGCTGTAGACCATAATTCATTATTAATGGATGTGATGGATAAGATTTCAGACAGACATAATTTTAAAGTTCTATTTCACGAAAAACCTTTTGCAGGAGTCAATGGTTCTGGGAAGCATAACAATTGGAGTTTAAGTACAGATACTGGAGTTAACTTATTAGGACCAGGAAAAACACCTATGAGTAATCTTCAGTTTTTAACCTTTTTTATAAATACTATTAAAGCAGTATATGATAATGAAGAGCTGCTGCGTGCTGCAATTGCATCTGCAAGTAATGATCATCGTTTAGGAGCTAATGAGGCGCCTCCTGCCATTATATCTGTATTTATAGGAGATCAGTTAACTAAAACTTTAAATGAGTTAGAAAATGTAACGGATGGCAAGTTGTCTCCAGAAGAAAAAACAGATTTAAAACTTAATGTTGTTGGTAAAATACCTGATGTATTGCTAGATAATACTGATCGTAATAGGACGTCTCCTTTTGCCTTTACAGGAAATAAATTCGAGTTTAGAGCGGTTGGATCTACTGCTAATTGTGCTAACCCAATGACGGTTTTAAATAGTATTGTTGCAAAACAATTAATCGACTTTAAAAAAGAGGTAGATACCTTAATAGAGAAAAAGGACATGAAAAAAGATGATGCTATCTTTAACATATTAAGAGAATACATCAAAAAATCTAAAAACATATTATTTGAAGGTAATGGATATGGTGAAGCTTGGGAGAAGGAAGCAGAAAAAAGAGGCTTAAGTAATAATAAAACGACACCAGAAGCCTTAAAGGCTAAAGTATCTAAAAAAACTTTAGAACTGTTTGAAGGTTTAGGTGTCATGAATAAGATTGAGTCTGAAGCGCGTTATGAAATTGAAATGGAGGAGTATGTACTTCGTGTGCAAATTGAAAGTCGTGTTATAGGTGATATTGCTCGTAACCATGTTGTACCTACAGCTGTTAGATATCAAAATATACTAATTAAAAATGTAAAAGGCTTAAAAGAGATCTATGGAGCAGATTTTAAAAAGTTTGCGAAAGAACAACTTAATTTAATTGAAGAAATTTCAGAGCATATTGCATCTATTAATTCTAACGTGACTAAAATGACTGAAGCACGTAAAAAGTCTAATAAAGATGAAAATATAGAAACCAAAGCTAAAGCTTATTGTAACAAGGTTAAGCCTTTATTTGATGATATTAGATACCACTGTGATAAACTTGAATTGTTAGTTGATGACGAGTTGTGGCCTTTAACAAAGTACAGAGAGTTGTTGTTTACTAAATAAATGGATAAATAGTTATAAAAAAAAGCCTCAATATTTATTGAGGCTTTTTTGTGCTCTATAATTCTGTTTGTCCGAGAAAATTATGAGATTATCGAAAAGTTGCTTTAAATATGCTGATTTATATGGTATTATCATTTTTTGATACATATAATATATATCTTTGAGATGCTATTAATCAATTTATATTCAAAATGAAAAAAATCATTCTATGCGCATCTGCGCTAATGTGTGGGTCAGTCATGCTCGCGCAATCAAACGTTAGTGATGTAGATCAAACTGGTGTTTCTAACGACTCTGACGTATTCCAACAAGGAGCAAATAATGACTCTGATGTAGATCAATATGGATCTGTTCCAGGTAATCCAAACAGTGGTGAAGCAAACGACTCTGATGTATTTCAATTAGGAAATTTAAACAAGTCTAAAGTTAAGCAAGCAGGAGATAGAAATCTTGGTGATGTGTATCAAGAAGGAAACAGAAACAACGCTCGTATTGATCAAGGTACAAGTGCAGCAGAAGATAATATAGCTTACACAAACCAATTTGGTAACCGAAACAAATCAGTTCAAATCCAGCGTTTTGACAATAACTTTGGAGATATTGATCAAGATGGAAACAGAAATGTAGGACGACAAAATCAAAATGCAGTACCTAATCAGTCTGCAGGAAATACAGCTTACTTAACACAAGTTGGAAACAGAAACTTTTCTAACCAAAAACAAACAGGAGGAGATAACTTTAGTGATGTAGATCAAATTGGTAACAATAATGAATCTAGAGTTTTTCAGGTAGGTATTAATAATTCTTCGTTAGTTGATCAAATAGGTAATTTAAACGATTCTTATGTATCACAAGATGGAGATGATAATGTTGAAACAACAAGTCAAACAGGAAATAATAATATGGCCTCTACTATACAAGATGGTGATCAAAACGATTCTGCAACGTTGCAATTAGGTAACTCTAATAGTAGTATGGTAAGTCAAATTGGTCTTTCTCATTTAAGTGATGTTTATCAATCTGGTAATTTTAATGCAAGTACAGTTGATCAAGGTGGTAATACACATATGAGTGATGTAGATCAAATAGGTGATTCTAATATATCTATCGTTACTCAAAACGATTAATATTAAAAAAGTGTTATTTTAAAAAAGAGGGTTCTTTAAAGAATTCTCTTTTTTTTATGCCTATAAATTATATTGAAGTAATTAATGTAAGGTCAATAAAAAATTCTTCAACATATAATTTGAATTATTTATTTTCTTTAAATTTCTTTAAAATTATATTAGGAAGACTACAAAGGTTAAGGTGCGTTGTCTTACTACAGTTTTTTTGCTCTTTTTTTATACGTAGTTGTACGTATATTCAAGTGTATTAGGGGTTTAGGTGTTATTTTGAATCCAAAAATATTGTAGGAAAATTCTTTTTAAAACATGCGTTTCAACGTGTAAATCTCAATTATTAACGAATATATAGTTAAAAACACATGTTTTTTTGGTTATCAAATTTTAGGAGTGAATAAATTCTTTATCTTTGAATTGCTATTAATCAATATATATTTAAACATGAAAAAAGTATTTTTCAGCGCAGCTGCGCTAATGTGTGGAACAATGATGTTTGCACAATCGAACAACAGTGATGTAGATCAGATCGGAAGTGGAAATGCTTCAACTGTAATGCAAACTGGTATGACCAATGACTCTGACGTAGATTCAGTCGGAGATGATAACATTTCTACGGTAGATCAAAACGGAACTTCTAACACTAATGAGACTCGCCAAACTGGTGGAGGACCAGGAGGAGATGGTTTATCTGATGATAATATTTCTGCAGTTAATCAAACAGGAGATTTAAACAATAACTTTACTTGGCAAGATGGTGACTTAAATGCAAGTGACGTTGATCAAATGGGAGATAGTAATGACTCATACACAGATCAGTGGGGAGACAGTAACTCAAGTACTGTTGACCAAGATGGTGATAGAAACGATTCTGATGTATTCCAAGGTTATGGTACAGCAGGTGATGGTTCTCATACCAGTACAGTAGAGCAGGATGGAGATGATAACACATCTTTAGTAAATCAATTTGGAGGTTCTGGAAATAATTCAGAAGTTGAACAAGTTGGAAATTTAAATGATTCTGATGTTGCTCAAGATGGTAATAACAATGACTCTACTGTATGGCAAGGTACTGTAGGAGATTCTAATATTAGTACTGTTACTCAGACAGGAGATGATAACGATTCTTTTGTATGGCAAGATGGTGACAGTAATTTATCTGATGTAGATCAAACAGGAGATAATAACGATTCTTATGTTGACCAATGGGGAGATTTTAACACTTCTGATGTAGATCAAGATGGTGACGGAAACGATTCAGATGTTTTTCAAGGTTATTCAGGAGATAATAACACGAGTATTGTTGATCAAAATGGTGACAATAATACGTCTTATGTGAGTCAAGACAATGATTTAGGAGGAGGAAATGATTCTTCAGTTACACAAACAGGAAACGATAACGATTCTAATGTTGACCAAGATGGAGAGTCTAACATTAGTGATGTTGACCAAATTGGTGATATGAACATTAGTGATGTTGACCAAACTGGTGATATGAATATTTCTGATGTTGATCAAGATGGAAATATGAATGACGCTAGTGTTGATCAAAATGGAGATATGAATGACTCTTTAGTAGATCAAGATGGTGATAGTAATGATGCAGACGCTGATCAAGATGGGAATAATAATGACTCAGATATCTGGCAAACAGGTGATATGAATACAGCTGCAGTTACTCAATTAGGAAATGATAACTGGGGTCAAGCAGAGCAAATTGGTGATTCTAATCTTGCAGATGTTAGTCAAACAGGTAATGATAATTATGGAGGAGCAGGACAATATGGAGATATGAATGATAGTGATATTGATCAAGTTGGTGATTTCAACTACGCACTTTCAATTCAACAAGGTAACTCTAATATTTCTACTCAAAATCAACAAGGTAACGCTAACACAGCAACAACTTATCAAATAGGTAACACTAATGAGTCTTATGTGGATCAAATAGGAAACAATAATGGATCAGCTGTAACACAATTAGGTAACGATAACGATTCTGATGTAGATCAAAATGGAAATGCTAATAGTAGTTCTGTTTCTCAAACAGGAAACACTAACATCTCTGTAGTTGCTCAAGATGGTACAGGAAATCAAAGTCAAGTGACTTCTACTGGAAACGATAATCAATCATATGTAGATCAAGATGGTACAGCTAACAATAGTTCGGTTTCACAAATGGGAGACTTACATTTATCTAACGTAACTCAAAACGGATTGTTAAATAATAGTATTGTTGATCAAGACGGTTTTAT
The DNA here is from genome assembly GCF_007827365.1 of Olleya sp. Hel_I_94. Lineage (NCBI taxonomy): Bacteria > Pseudomonadati > Bacteroidota > Flavobacteriia > Flavobacteriales > Flavobacteriaceae > Olleya > Olleya sp. Hel_I_94. Next base: position 294,206 of record NZ_VISI01000001.1, on the reverse strand, counting down.
GCACGATAGTTATGTTAATCAACAAGGGGATTTTAATTCTAGTACAGTAGATCAAAACGGAACAACTCATTCAAGTTCTGTGGATCAAATTGGAAACGGAAACTCTTCTTCTGTAACTCAAAATGACTAAGCAGAAGCTTTTATAAAATAGATTATTTACTAAAATAATTATAAGGTATAAGAGCATTAATTTGCTCTTATACTTTTTATAACAGATTTATTTTATAACTTACATGTAGTAACACAGTTAAAACATAAGACTATGAAAACAATATTTAAAATTTTAATAGTTGCCTTAATCTTTATATCTAGTAATATTCTTGCTGCTCAAACTTTTGAAGCTCAAGAAGATAGTCAGTTGTCTGGTTTTGATACACAGGCGTCAGAAGAAAACTTTTTACTTAATCAAAGCGCTGCAAATCTAAATTCAACTTCATCAAATAACGCAATTTTTATTGCCCAAATAGGAGATAATAATGAAGCGGTAAGTGTCACAAGATCTACACAAAGTAATATTAATATAATCCAAAACGGTAACGATAACCTTACTGTATTAGATATTAATAGTACTAAACTTGTTGAAACGGTAATACAAAATGGAGATAATAATACAGTTTTTGATTACAGTCCTTTTAAAACAGATATAAAAAACACAACGATTAATCAAACTGGGAATAACCAAAATTTAACCATGTTTGGATCAAATTCTTTATCAGAAAAAATTAAAGTTTCTATGCAAGGACAAGACCAATCAATCATAATTAGAAATTTTTAAAAAATAAGCCATTATGTTTTTATGTGAATTCAAAAAAACAATGGTATTAATTGTTGTCTTTTTTTATGCTATTAACGCTCACTCGCAATCATATAACACGCAAGTTGAGGCAAAGCTGATAGTTACCCAAGACAATGATATTATTAATATAAAGGGCGTTGCTATTAATAAAATGCAATTGTCTAAAAGTATATCCTATAAATTATCTGTTTTTAAAACAGATAAAAATCAAAATAAATCTAAAAACGAGCAAAGCGGACAATTAGATTTAAATGCAGATCAACAAAAAGATTTGTCAACAACATCCATTAATTTTGATCAAGATACAAAAGTGATAATTCTACTTTTAATTTTTGATTCCACAGATAATATTATTGGTATGGATAGAATCGTTTATAACGATAATGAAGACAATAATCTTAATGTTAAAAAAAATATTGCAGAAAAAATTGATAATATTAGTGTCAAAATTTCTGCGCAATTAGTAAATAATGAAGTTGAGGCTAAAATAGAAACAGCTCAACAAAATGACTTTACAACCATAAAAGCTACAGCTTTCAATAAAACCGAAATTACAAAAAGTTTAATCTTTAAATTAATGGTTTTTGATAAAGAAGAAAGTGTAGATAACCTTCTAGAAGACAAAAAGCAACGCTTTATAATATCTGCCAACCAAAAAATAGAACTTGCTGAGGCTTCATTTAATATTATTGGAGATCAGCCAGTTATTTGCGTCATGCTTATTTATGACTTAGATAATAATTTGATAGGTCAAGACCGAGTGGTTTATAATGATAAGTCAAATTTAGATATAGAAAATAAACAAAAATTATTAGATAAATTAAAAGAGGAACAGGCAAACTCTCAAGACGTCAATAAAGGTAAAAGAGATGGTTTAGAGTTAAAAGGAATCGTAGTTGAAGACACAAAAACAAAACCAGGTAGGGACTTTTACAAGTTATTTTATTCTTTATACACTCAAAATAATATTAACGGGAATAAAGTAGTGACAATCAAGGAGGTATTAGCATTAGGTAGAAACACGAAAATAGAGGTTATTGTTGGAGATGATGAGATTTTTTCGTTTTTTGTAAGACCTAGTCTTGAGTATTTAACTAAAATGAATGATTACGCGATAGTTAACGTGTACAAACATTTTAAAAAACTTGAAACCGAATCTAAAACAATTAAACGCTATTAACTTTTTAGACATGAAAAAATTACTAATAATTTTAATTTTCTCGGCTAGCTACTTCTGTGTTGGTCAACAGTTATCTTATAAACCTATAAATCCAGCATTTGGAGGAGATACTTTTAACTATCAATGGTTATTAAGTTCAGCTAATGCTCAAAATTCCTTTACAGACCCAAAAGCAAATCAATCGGATGATGATAGCTCATTAGCAGCATTTTCTGAAAACCTTAACAGGCAAATACTAAGTCAGTTATCTAGATCATTATTTCAAACCCAATTAGGAGAAGGTCTACAAGAAGGAAATTTTAGTTTTGGTAGTTTAGCATTAGAAGTATATGACTCTGCAGAAGGCTTAGTCATTAATATTTTAGATACAACTACTGGAGAGCAGACACAAATTATAGTCCCTAATTAACCACTTAACTATCTATCATGCTTAACTATAGATCTGCTTTTGCAGTCATATTATTTTTATTATTAACCAGTTGTGGTGCGTTTTTTAACCAACCTTATAAGCAAGAACGAGCTAGGATTGGTGAAACCTCTCCAGTAGCACAAAAGTTAAAAGAGTTTCCATTACCTCAAGAACCTGTTGTAGCTGGAGTTTATAACTTTAAAGATCAAACAGGTCAGTACAAAGCTGTAGAAAACGGAAGTACTTTTAGTACAGCAGTCTCTCAAGGAGGTACAACGATGTTAAATAAGGCCTTAGAGGACTCTAAATGGTTTACAGTTATTGAAAGAGAAAACTTAGGTAATCTTTTAAACGAAAGAAATATAATTAGATCTACTCGTGATGAGTATAGAAAAAATCAAAACCCAAGCGAGCCTAATTTACCTCCATTACTTTATGCAGGAATATTATTAGAAGGTGGTGTTATATCCTATGATACTAATATTATAACAGGTGGTGCAGGAGCAAGATATTTAGGAGTAGGTACTTCAACACAATATAGACAAGATAGGATTACAGTGTACTTAAGAGCTGTTTCTACCTCTAGTGGTAGAGTGTTAAAAACAGTTTATATTTCAAAAACAATCTTATCTCAAGCAGTATCTGCAAATCTGTTTAAATACGTTAAATTTCAAAGATTATTAGAGACTGAAATAGGTTTTACAAAAAATGAACCTGTCCAATTAGCCATGAAAGAGGCTATTGAAAAAGCAGTAGAGGCTTTGATTATTGAAGGAATAAAAGACGAATTATGGTTGCCAAGATTAAGTGAGGAGGCCACAGCTAAACTTGTAGAAGATTATGATGCTGAAAAAGATGAAGCGATAACTACAGAGTTATACGATCGTTTTTTAACAGAAAGAAGAGGTGATTACGCAATTACAGCAGCATTAGGAGGTACGTTAATGAATGGTGATTTGGCTAATCCTCAGCTAGCTTTTAATGGTAAATTAGGATTTAAACGTAAATTAAATCCATATTTAGGATTAGATTTTTCTTTTAATAAATTTAATTTAGAAAATAAAGAAATGTTTAATGAAGGATTTATGTCCTTTGATTTAAATTTAGAATATAAAATCTTACCATTTGACAACCTAACACCTTACTTGTTTGGCGGTATTGGTACAAATGCTTTGGACTATTTTAACACCTTAGATCCTAAATTACAGGCAGGTTTAGGAATAGAGTATTTAGTAAAAGATAACATAGGAATATACGTGTTTGGAGAGCATAACTTAGTATTTTCTGATAAATTGGATAATGTAGTATCTGGATCTATTGACGATATGTTTTATCGTTTTGGGTTAGGTGTTAATATTTATTTATCTACACCAAATACTAAATTTAATCAACGTAAAGAGTTAGAGCGTCTTAAAAAGGCAGAATTTAGAGCCTTGAAAAAAGAAAATCGTAGACAAATGCAAGAAAAAAACAAGTTAGCACGTCCAATCAAAAAAGATAATTAATCTGTTAAATTTTAGTTTAACATTTAAAAAAGTGAAACAGATGAAAACATTTTCAAAATATATAAGTTTATTAGTCATAATCTTACTAGTCGTTGGTTGTAGTGAAGACAAAGTATCCTTTAGTGGTACTGGTTCAATAACAGGAAAAGTGGTTTCTAAAGGAGATAATGTACCACTAGAAAATACAAGAGTTTCAACAAACCCTAGTTCTAGTATCGTTTTTACAGATGCTTCTGGAGATTTTGTAATTAATAATGTTGCAATTGGTACTTATTCTGTACAAGCACAAAAAGATGGCTATTTATCAAAGTTTGAGTCAGCTACTGTTACTGAGGATAATAGTGTAAACGTGATTTTTGAGCTGGATGTAGAAACAGCTAATAATGACGCGCCAAATGCACCAATTTTAGTGACACCTGCTAATAATGCGATTAATCAGACCTTAACTGTAGATCTAACTTGGGTTGGGACAGATCCTGAAGATGATGATTTAGTCTATCAAGTGCAGATATTAAACGACCAAAATTCAGATGTTTTAAATTATACAGACCTAACAGATACTACATTGACGGTTACAGGATTAGACTACGGAATCAAATATTTTTGGCAAGTTTCTGCTTCAGACAATATTAATGATCCGGTTTTAAGTGAAACGTTTAACTTTAAAACCATTGAGTTTCCTACCAACAGAGTCTTTTTTACTAGAAAAATAAATGGTAATAATGTTATATTTTCTGCGGATTCGGATGGTAATGAGTACCAATTAACATCATCAGGTAGTAATAGTTGGAGACCAAGAAAAGCAAGCAATATTGATAAATTAGCATTTTTAAGATCAAATGGAGGTCAAACACAAATTTATACTATGGATCTTAACGGATCCAATGTGGCTCAGGTAACTAATAGTATTTCAGTTAATGGCTTTAATTTAGAAGAACTAGATTTTGAGTGGAAAGATGATAACACAAAATTTGTTTATCCAAATTTTGATAAGTTATATCAAATAAATGTAGATGGTTCAGGGTTAACCCAAATCCATCAGACATTAAACGCTAATTTTATAACAGAGGTTGATTGGAATCAATTTACACAACGTTTAGCGATTAAAACAAATAATGCTTCTGGTTATAACGTAGAGATTTACACGATAAATAATTCTGGTACAATCTTGGACTATGTATTACAAGGCGTTAATGGTGCTGCTGGAGGATTAGACTATTCTTTTGATGGAACAAAGTTATTATATACATATGATGTGTCTGGTAATCAAAATACAGATTACAGACAATTAAATAACCATATGTTTATTTATGAAATAGCGACTTCTGTTGTTGATGATATATCATTAAATAAACCTGCTGGTACTAATGATTTAGATCCTAAATTTTCACCTAATGAAGCTCAGGTTATTTTTGTTAATACGTCAAATGATGGAATATCACAAAAAGACATAGTTGTAATTGATGTATTAACTACTAATGATAGAACCCTGTTTTTAGAAAATGCAAAAATGCCAGATTGGAAGTAAATACTTACTTTACATCATTTTAAATAGAAAAGCACACATATTACTTGTGTGCTTTTTATTTATAAATATCTTTGTAGCCTAACACAACACAATGAGTTCCGAAATTTCTAAACGCTACAGCCAAAGAGGTGTATCTGCTTCAAAAGAAGATGTACACAATGCAATTAAAAATATTGATAAAGGTTTATTCCCAAAAGCTTTCTGCAAAATAGTGCCTGATTATTTAACCAACGATTCAGAGTATTGCTTAATTATGCATGCAGATGGAGCTGGTACAAAATCGTCTTTAGCCTATATGTATTGGAAAGAAACAGGTGATCTTTCTGTTTGGAAAGGTATTGCACAAGACGCATTAATCATGAATATTGATGATTTGTTATGTGTTGGTGCAACAGATAATATCATGTTGTCATCTACTATAGGAAGAAATAAAAACTTAATTCCAGGCGACGTTATTTCAGCAATAATAAATGGGACAGAAGAGCTAATAGAGGATTTAAAATCTTTTGGAGTAACCATACATAGTACAGGAGGAGAGACTGCAGATGTAGGAGACTTAGTCCGAACTATTATCGTAGACTCTACCGTAACAGCAAGAATAAAACGAACTGATGTTATAGATAATGCTAATATTAAAGCAGGAGATGTCATAGTTGGTCTAGAAAGTTTTGGTCAAGCAACTTACGAGAAAAGTTATAATGGAGGTATGGGAAGTAATGGTCTGACCTCTGCTAGACATGATGTTTTTAGTAAGTATTTGGCAGATAAATATCCTGAAAGTTTTGATGCGTCTGTACCAGAAGATTTAGTTTACTCAGGTCAAGTAAAGCTGACAGATAAGGTTGAAGATTCTCCAATAGATGCAGGTCAATTAGTGCTTTCGCCAACTAGAACATATGCACCTATCATAAAAGAAATATTATCTAAATATAATAATAAAGAAGTGCATGGTATGGTGCATTGTAGTGGAGGAGCGCAAACAAAAATCCTTCATTTTATAGATAATCTTCATATTGTAAAGGATAATTTGTTTCCTGTACCAACATTGTTCAAATTAATTCAAGAACAATCTAAGACAGATTGGAAAGAGATGTACCAAGTGTTTAACTGTGGACATAGGATGGAGCTATACGTATCGCCAGAAATTGCACAGTCTATTATCGAAATTTCAAAATCTTATAATGTTAATGCTCAGGTGATTGGAAGGGTAGAGGCTTCAGATGCTAAAAAGCTTACAATAGAAAGTCAATACGGAACGTTTGTTTATTAATTACAAATGAAAAATTAAAAGATATGAAAGGCTTTATCTTAATATGCTTAATGGTTTGTGTAAATAGTGTATTTGCCCAAACAGAACAGCCAGTAAATCCACAAAACCCAGAACAACCAGTAAAAGTTTTGGATACAGTAAAATGGAGACAATTAAATAAACTTGGGTTAGACATAAATGAAGTCACCTTTGTTAATTGGAATGCTGGAGGAGCAAATTCAATATCAGCATTATTAGCCATAAAATCTAGTTTAAGATATAAAAAAAATAACCTAATTTGGTTTAATGAAGTTAGAACTCGTTATGGTGTAAACAAACAAGAAAACCAACGTTTAAGAAAAACTGAAGACGAGTTAGAGCTAATTTCTACCTTAGGTTTTAGAAAAGATACTATTACTAATTGGTATTATTCCGGACGTTTTAATTTTAAAACTCAGTATGCTAATGGATATAACTATCCAAATAGGGATAATGCTATTTCTAGATTTATGGCACCTGGTTACTTGTTTGTTGGAGGCGGAGTGGAATACGGTAAAAACATCGAAAAATTATCATTTTATATGTCTCCATTAACCTTTAAAGCAACCTTTGTGTTAGATCAGGAATTAGCGGATAAAGGTACTTTTGGTGTAAGTCCTGCAATTTTTGATACATTAGGTAATAAAATAGTAGATGGAGAAAATGTAAGGACAGAAATGGGTGTTTTAGTTACAAATTCTTATGAGACTCAGGTTTTAGAAAATATTTATCTTAAAAATAGAGTAAGTTTATATACTGATTATTTAAATAGTTTTGGTAATATAGATGTAGACTGGGAAGTCGTCTTTGATTTTAAGGTTAATGATTTTGTAAAAGCAACCTTAGGATCGCACTTAAGATATGATAATGATGTTAAGATTATTGAAGAAACAGAGATAGAAGACGAATTTGCAGAAAAAGGAGCCTCAATACAATGGAAGCAACTTTTAGGTATTGGAGTGATAGTTGATTTTTAAAATTATAAAGACTTATTGAAAACTAAACAAGCTATAAAAATTTTCACATTAATTGTTGTTATTTTAAACATAGCATCGATAGTCTTTTTGGACTTTTTTAATAGCCAAATTGTTAGGCTTGTTTCAAGTTGTCTCTTTTTATTGTTATTTATTTTTTATAAAATAAAAGATAAAAATCTAATTGGTTTTATTTGTTTGTTGATTATCGCAGATGCTTTTGATTTGTACTATCTTCAACCATTTATAATTGAAACCTATTCGGTAATTAAAATGTTGGCATTTTCTTTATTATGTGTCAATTTATATAAAAAAATTTAAACATCAAAAGCTAGGTAAAACTATTACAGGTTTATTTGTAGTTGTTATCATTATTAACCTATTAATTGGTTATAAAGCAGTATCCGAAACATCAACATTATTGGATTATAGTCAGTTGTTGTCCATTCAATTATATTGGATTGTATGCGTTATTTCTGGTGCTTTAGCAGCTAAATATTATTTTTGTGACGACTCCAATAAAGCGGTTTATTTTGTTGGGTTTACATTTTTATTCATTTTTACAGATCTAAGTGGTTTTATAGCTAATTTTTTTGAAGCCTATGCTTTCTTTTTTATTGAAAGACTCTTGTACTATTTAGCCTTTATGTGCTTAGGGTATTATTTGTTTTTTGCTTCTGACTTAAATATTGAAAAGCCTTAATTTTTGATTTTATAAGACCAAATGTTTAGCATTTTAAAAAAGCAAATTTTAAATAAATGCTTTATTGTAAGCAAACAATATTAAAGTATTGCAAATTCATAAATTATCGTATTTTTGTTTCACAATTTTAGAAGAAGATGTTAGAGAAGTTACAAATAGTTAAGCAACGTTTTGATGAGGTTAGTGATTTAATCATTCAACCTGATGTTATTACAGATCAAAAACGTTATGTAGAACTAAATAAAGAGTATAAGGATTTACGTTTATTAATGGATAAGCGTGAGATATATATCGAGTTTACTGAAAATTTAAAAGAAGCTGAAGAAATTATTGCAGATGGTAGTGATGCCGAAATGGTAGACATGGCTAAGATGCAATATGACGAAGCTAAAGAGGCAATACCAAAACTAGAAGATGAGATCAGAGTATTATTAATACCTAAAGATCCTCAAGATTCTAAAAATGCAGTGGTTGAGCTTCGTGCTGGAACAGGTGGAGATGAAGCTAGTATTTTTGCAGGAGATTTATTTAGAATGTACACCAAATATTGCGAAAGCAGAGGATGGAAAGTAGATACTGTAGATTATAGCGAAGGTACAAATGGAGGTTTTAAAGAAATCCAATTTGAAGTTACTGGTGACGATGTTTACGGGACTTTAAAGTTTGAAGCTGGTGTGCATCGTGTACAACGTGTACCACAGACTGAAACTCAAGGACGTGTACATACAAGTGCAGCAACTGTAATGGTTTTTCCAGAAGCTGAAGAGTTTGATGTAGAGATTAACCCTAAAGAAGTTCGTGTAGATTTTTTCTGTTCTTCTGGACCAGGTGGTCAATCTGTAAACACAACATATTCTGCAGTACGTTTAACGCACATTCCAACAGGATTAGTAGCGCAATGTCAGGATCAAAAGTCACAACATAAAAACAAAGAGAAAGCTTTTAAGGTATTACGCTCGCGTTTATATGATATGGAGTTGGCTAAGAAAAACGAAGAAGATGCAGCCTTACGTGGTACGATGGTAACCTCTGGAGATAGAAGTGCTAAGATTAGAACCTACAACTACTCGCAAGGACGTGTTACGGATCACAGAATTGGTTTAACATTATACGATTTACAAAACATTGTAAATGGAGATATCCAAAAAATTATTGACGAATTACAATTAGCTGATAATACAGAAAAATTAAAAGCTAGTGACCAACATATTTAATAACAAGCCTCTTTATTGAGGCTTTTTTTATAACATGACAACACAACAACTATTAGAACAAATACACATCAAAAAATCCTTTTTATGTATTGGATTAGATGTCGATTTAAACAAAATTCCTAAACATCTATTACAAACCGAAGATCCCATTTTCGAGTTTAATAAAGCTATTATTGATGCAACACATCACTTATGTGTATCTTATAAGCCTAACACTGCATTTTACGAAGCTTATGGTTTAAAAGGATGGAAAGCATTACAAAAAACGATAAACTATCTTAACGATAAGCATCCAGAGATTTTTACAATAGCAGACGCTAAACGTGGTGATATTGGTAATACTAGTACAATGTATGCAAAAGCTTTTTTTGAAGACTTAGCGTTTGACAGTGTTACTGTTGCGCCATATATGGGAAAAGATTCGGTAGAGCCTTTTTTAGCTTTTAAAGACAAACACACTATTATGTTAGCGCTAACCTCTAATCAAGGTGCTTTTGATTTTCAAACTAAAACAGTAGATGGTAAAGAGCTGTACAAACAAGTACTAGAAACCTCTAAATCGTGGGTAAATGCTGAAAACCTAATGTACGTAGTTGGTGCAACTAAGGCTGAGTATTTTGCAGAAATTAGAAAAATAGTTCCAAATAGTTTTTTACTAGTTCCTGGTGTTGGCGCTCAAGGCGGAAACCTTCAAGACGTTTGTAAATACGGAATGAGTGATAATGTTGGTCTATTAATAAACTCGTCTAGAGGAATTATTTATGCATCAACAAACGAAGATTTTGCGCAAGCAGCAGCTAATAGTGCTAAAGATTTACAACAACAAATGGAAGTTATTTTAAATAATAAATAATTGAACGCTCCGTCATGCTGAATTTATTTCAGTATCACATTATTTAAGTAATAATAGTAATGTTGTGTCGTACAGTCAATCGTAATGTTGGACTTATTTCAATAAAAATAATACCGTCTTGTAACGTCATGTTGAAAGTGTTTCAGCATCTCATTATTAAAAATATTACGACAATTTTAAGCCATAATTAAATGACACTTACAGACCAAATAGGTAATACACTTAACATAGATGCTACACCAATACGCATCATCTCGTTAGTACCTTCTCAAACCGAATTATTGTACGATTTAGGTTTAGAGGATACTATTGTTGGACTTACTAAATTTTGTGTACATCCAGTACATTTGAAAGGAGACAAGCAAATTGTGGGAGGAACAAAGCAAATTAATCTTGAAAAAATTAAAGCATTAAAACCTGATATTATACTTTGTAATAAAGAAGAAAATACGCAAGATATCGTGTCAGCTTGTCAAACTATTTGTCTTGTACATGTTTCAGATATTGTAACTATAGTAGATTGCTTAGATTTAATAAAGCAATATGGTCAGCTTTTTAACAAACGTGCTAATGCTAAAAAGATTTGCGAAACTATTGAAACTAACTTAAAAGAATTTCAAATTTTTATAAAAGATAAAGCCAGTTTAAAAGCAGCCTATTTTATATGGAAAGATCCTTGGATGGTTGCTTCTAACGGAACATTTATAAATCATTTATTACAATTAAATAAATTTGAGAATATATACGCTAACCTAGATCGTTATCCAGAGGTCGATATAAAAGCAATGCAGCTAGAAGGCGATCCTGAGGTTATATTATTATCTAGTGAGCCTTATCCTTTTAAAGAGGCACATGCTTTAGAAGTTAGTAGTGCATCAAATAATGCAAAAGTTATTTTTGTGGATGGCGAATATTTTTCTTGGTATGGCTCTAGATTACTAAAAGCGTTTGATTATTTTAAAAAATTAAGAGACCATTTGTGATTGTTCTCTTGCTAGAAATTTTAATCTATTTAGCTTATTTAAAATCTTAATAGCTTTAAATGCAGATACGTCACTTTGTTCGTGGTCTGTTTGCCTTAAATTATAAGACTGTTCTATAAGCTGTTTGTATCGCTTATTAAGCTTATTTTGATGTTGTTTTAGTAAATTTAGTCTGTCCATGGTCTTAGGGGTTGGTAATTAGACATTTAAATTACTTTTTTTATTGATATAAACAAAATAATTAGCGATTTTTTGGCACAAAAAAAGAGCCCATTCTTAACCCTAAAAATAGACTCTATTTACTAACTAAACTAACTCTGCATCAAAAACGAAAGTGTGCTTTCTAATACAATGCAAATATCTAGCTTATATTTTGTTTCAATGTTAACTTAGTATTATTCTAAGTTTAATAAAAGGGTTAATCTTGTAAAGCAAATACTTTTTGTAATAAAGCAGTTGTTCTAGAGCCAACTTTGGTTCTAATTTCTTGCTCTTCAACAGCTATCATAGTGTAAACACCTTTTAAAGCTTCACCAGTAACATAATCTGTTAAATCTGGATTAACATTATTTGTAAAAGGGATAGCATTATATTTATTAATTAAGTTAGCCCAAATTTGGTCAGCACCAACTTTATCAAATGAGGCCTTAATAACTGGATTAAATTTGTCGTATAAAGCTGTTTGTGTTTTGCTACTTAAGTATTGCGTTGCAGCATCATTACTTCCTAATAAGATGTTTTTAGCATCAGTAAAAGTAATCTCTTTAACTGCATTAATAAAAATTGGTGTAGCCTCTCCAACAGCATCTTCTGCTGCTCTGTTTAATACTTTTAAACCTTCATCAGCAAGATTACTTAAGCCAATATCACGTAAAGCTTTATCAACTTTTTGTAATTCCTCTGGAAGTAAAATTTTAACTAATTCGTTTTTAAAAAAACCATCCGTTTGTGTCAATTTAGAGACCTGTTTGTCAATACCTAAGTCTAAAGCTTGTCTTAATCCTCCCGCAATATCTAAGTCGCTAACACCACCAGCTTGTGGTAATTGGTTAACAACTTGCTGTAATTCTGCGCAAGCAGTAAAATTTAGAATAATTAGTAAGGCTAATATTTTTTTCATGTTATATAATTTAAGGCACAAATATACCTATTAATAAGATGCGTTTTTAATACAAAAACTGCGTTTTATTTTAATTTTCTTTTTTTTAAGAATAAACACAAGGCTTGAAAGAACGAGATAAATGATTTTCACGAAAAAATAACAGTCTTATTATTCAACACCATTACTTTTCGTTTAAGATGAAGTTTTATAGCATTTGCTAGAACAATTTTTTCTAAATCACGTCCTTTTGCAATTAAATCTTCAATTGCGTGTGTATGTGATACTCTTGCAACATCTTGTTCAATAATCGGACCAGCATCTAAATCCTCTGTCACATAATGGCTTGTGGCTCCAATAATTTTCACACCACGTTTGTAGGCAGAATGGTAGGGTTTTGCACCAACAAAAGCTGGTAAAAAAGAGTGGTGTATATTAATAACCTTATTGGGATATTGACTTATTATTTTATTGGATACAATTTGCATATAGCGTGCCAAAACAACAAAATTAATACCATGTTTTTTACAAAGTTCTAATTGCTGGTCTTCTGCTTTGGCTTTAGTCTCTTTAGTAACTGGAATATGATAAAACGGTATATTAAAACTGTCTGCAATGGGTTTTAAAGTGTTGTGGTTACTAATTATAAACGGAATGTCTACGTCTAATTCTCCAGAGTTATAACGTCCTAATATATCATATAAACAATGGTCATATTTGGATACAAATAGTGCCATTTTTGGTTTTGTTTTGGCAGAGTAAATACGCCATTTCATTTTAAAACGATCGGCTAACTCATTTTTAAAAGTAACCTTAAAAGCTTCGATATTAAATGTGTTTTGTTCAAATTCGCTTTCCAAACGCATAAAAAATATGTTTTGTTCTCTATCAACATATTGGTCTATGTAAACAATGTTACCATTATTATTGGCAATAAAATTTGTAACACTTGCAATAATTCCTGATTGGTCATTACAATGTATTAGGATTGTTAATTTGTTCATTTTCAGTTGGTATTAGCAACTAAATTTACTGTAAATTTATCGGGATAATTATTTGTTTTTAACTTTTAGATAATTACGGATTATAGAGCAATATTTTTGAATATTCCGTAAATTGCAATCTCAAAACCCATTATATTTTAAGAATGACACAAGCAACACCATATAAACCAAAATATAAAGTTAGAATTGTAACAGCAGCAGCCTTATTTGATGGTCATGATGCGTCCATAAATATTATGCGTCGTATTATTCAATCTACAGGAGTTGAGGTAATTCATTTAGGACACGATAGAAGTGTGGACGAAGTGGTAAATACCGCAATTCAAGAAGATGCAAATGCTATTTGTTTAACCTCTTACCAAGGTGGTCATAACGAGTATTTTAAATACATGTATGACTTATTAAAAGAAAGAGGTGCAGAGCACATCAAGATTTTTGGTGGTGGTGGTGGTGTAATTTTACCTTCTGAAATTAAAGAATTAATGGATTATGGTATCGCACGTATTTACTCTCCAGATGATGGTCGTGCTATGGGATTACAAGGTATGATTAATGATTTGGTAGAACAATCAGATTTTGCTATTGGAGATGTTTTAAGTAACGAGTTGGATATGTTACCAACCAAAAATCCTAAAGCCATTGCTAGAGTGATTTCTTCTGCCGAAAACTTTCCGGAAGTAGCTAAAGCAACTTTAGATAAAATTCATGTTAAAAATAAAGATTCTAAAACACCAGTTTTAGGAATTACAGGAACAGGTGGAGCAGGTAAATCATCTTTAGTAGATGAATTAGTGCGTCGTTTTTTAATCGATTTCCCAGAAAAAACTATTGGTTTAGTGTCTGTTGACCCATCAAAGCGTAAAACAGGAGGAGCTCTTTTAGGTGATAGGATTAGGATGAATGCAATCAACTCGCCAAGAGTATACATGCGTAGTTTGGCTACACGTCAATCTAACTTAGCATTATCTAAATATGTAAACGAAGCAGTTCAGGTTTTAAAAGCTGCGGAATACGATTTAATTATATTAGAAACCTCTGGAATTGGACAATCTGATACAGAGATTATGGAACATTCTGACGTGGCTTTATACGTTATGACTCCAGAATTTGGTGCAGCAACACAATTAGAAAAAATCGATATGCTTGATTTTGCAGATTTGGTTGCCATTAATAAATTTGACAAACGTGGCTCTTTAGATGCGCTTCGTGATGTTAAAAAACAATACATGCGTAACAATAATCTTTGGGATATACCACAAGATCAGTTGCCAGTTTATGGTACTATTGCGTCGCAATTTAACGATCCAGGGATGAATACGCTTTACAAAGCCATCATGGACAAGTTAGTAGAAAAGACGGATTCGGTTTTAAAATCGACATTTGAAATTTCTCAGGAAATGAGCGAGAAAATTTTTGTAATTCCACCATCACGTACACGTTACTTGTCGGAAATTGCAGAAAGTAATCGTGCTTATGACAAAACAGCAAACACGCAAGTTGAGGTTGCGCAACGATTATACGGTATCTTTAAAACCATTGGTTCTGTAGGAGATGTCACTTTGAGCGCAGTCGAAAAGTCTTTTATAGGAAAGCAAGGACTTGATCAAGATGAGATCCTTAAACTAGTTCAGGATGACAAAAAGGATTTAATTAAAATGCTTATTGCTGAATTTGACAGAGTAAAATTAAACTTAGATCCATACAATTGGGAAGTAATTACAGGTTGGGATGAGAAAGTAAATAAGTACAAAAACCCAATTTATAGCTTTAAAGTAAGAGATAAAGAAATTAAAATAGAAACACATTCTGAGTCATTATCGCATTTACAAATTCCAAGAATAGCATTACCAAAGTATCAAGCTTGGGGAGATTTATTACGTTGGACATTGCAAGAAAATGTACCAGGAGAGTTTCCATATACTTCAGGATTATATCCATTTAAACGTACAGGAGAAGATCCAGCACGTATGTTTGCAGGAGAAGGTGGACCAGAACGTACCAACAGACGTTTTCACTATGTAAGTGCAGGTTTGCCAGCAAAACGTTTGTCTACCGCTTTTGATAGTGTAACACTTTACGGTAACGATCCAGATTTAAGACCAGATATTTACGGTAAAATTGGTAATGCAGGTGTTAGTATTTGTTGTTTAGATGATGCTAAAAAACTGTATTCAGGTTTTGATTTAGCAAACGTAATGACGTCGGTAAGTATGACCATTAATGGTCCTGCACCAATGTTATTAGGATTTTTTATGAATGCTGCCATAGACCAACAATGTGAATTTTACATTAAAGAAAACGGTCTTGAAAAAGAAGTAGAAGCTAAAATAGCTAAGATTTATAAAGATAAACAACGTCCATCTTATAATGGTGATTTACCAGAAGGAAACAATGGTTTAGGATTAATGTTGTTAGGTGTTACAGGAGACCTTGTATTACCAGCTGATGTTTATGCAGAGATTAAAAAGAATACCATTGCGCAAGTAAGAGGAACGGTTCAAGCAGATATTTTAAAAGAAGATCAAGCGCAAAACACGTGTATTTTCTCTACAGAATTTGCATTGCGTTTAATGGGAGATGTTCAAGAGTATTTTATCGAGAATAACGTCCGTAACTTTTATTCAGTATCGATTTCTGGATATCATATTGCAGAAGCAGGTGCAAACCCAATTACACAATTAGCGTTGACATTATCTAATGGTTTCACTTACGTGGAATATTATTTAAGTCGTGGTATGGACATCAATAAATTTGGTCCAAACTTGTCATTCTTTTTCTCAAACGGAATCGATCCAGAATATGCAGTAATTGGTCGTGTGGCACGTAAAATTTGGGCAAAAGCAATGAAGCACAAGTATGGTGCAAATGCAAGAGCACAAATGTTGAAATATCATATTCAAACGTCTGGACGTAGTTTACACGCTCAAGAAATTGACTTTAATGATATTCGTACAACACTTCAAGCATTATACGCTATTTACGATAACTGTAACTCATTACACACTAATGCATATGATGAGGCTATTACAACACCAACAGAAGAGTCGGTTAGACGTGCGATGGCTATTCAATTAATCATCAATAAAGAATTAGGATTAAATAAAAACGAAAACCCAATACAAGGGTCTTTTATTATCGAAGAATTAACTGATTTAGTTGAAGAAGCTGTGCTTTTAGAATTCGACAGAATTACAGAAAGAGGTGGAGTTCTTGGTGCAATGGAAACCATGTACCAACGTAGTAAAATACAAGAAGAAAGTTTATATTACGAAACGTTAAAGCATAACGGGAAATTCCCAATTGTTGGTGTAAATACTTTTTTAAGTAGTAAAGGATCGCCAACGGTTGTTCCTGCGGAAGTCATTAGAGCAACAGAAGAGGAAAAGCAATTCCAGATTAAAACGTTATCTAATCTTCATGAGGCAAATGACACAAAAGCATTGCTTAAGGATTTACAAGAACGAGCGATTAACAACGAAAATATTTTTGAAGCGTTAATGGATGTTTGTAAAGTCTGTAGTTTAGGTGAAATCACTTCAGCGTTGTTTGAAGTTGGAGGTCAGTATCGCAGAAACATGTAAGCAGAGACCCACTTTTTGTTTTCACGAAAAGTGAGTGAATCGCTTATCTCAAATTTATTATGGGATCTCATTATAGTTTTTGCTATTTAGAGCATAATAAAGAATATTAATACATAAAACAAAAAAGCGTTTCAATATGAAACGCTTTTTTATATTCAATAAAAAAAACATGTCAATTAAACACACCTTCAAAGCACAAGTAAAATGGACAATTAATGATGGTGAAAGTACAAGTAACCCAAGAACTTTTAGTAGAAATCATAAAGTAACCATTGCTAATAAAGTTTCGGATTTATCCGTGTCTGCAGCAAAACCATTTAGAGGAGATGACACGTTATACAATCCAGAAGATTTATTATTATCTGCTTTAGCATCCTGCCACATGATGTCTTATTTATACGTTTGCGCGCAAAACAATATAGAGGTAATAAGTTATTCAGATGATGCAGAAGGCGATTTGGAAGTGAATGCTTCAGGAAGTGGAAGTTTTAGAACAGTAAGATTAAAACCTGTTGTAACTATAAAAAATGAAACTCAAAAGGCGTTAGCGGAAAACCTTCATAGTAAAGCAAATCAATTATGTTTTATAGCAAACTCATGTAATTTCCCAATAACACATCTCGCTAAAATTGTAGTAAAATAATTTCATTTTAAAAAAAAGACTTCAAATTTGCATCTTTTTTTAATTAGTCACGTCTATTATATGAACCCATAAAAATAGATATTATGAAAAATATAAATTGTACTTGTGACTGTGACGGTTGCTCTAAAGGAAATTGTTTTAACTGCACATGTAACACGTGTACTTGCAATAACTGCAACTGTTAAGCATGACTTAAAAACAGTATTAATAACGCTAGTTTTGGTAACTTTATACTAAGATTAGCGTTTTTACATTACAATCGATATGGATACTAAAGACATTTGGAAATTACATGCAGACGATATCAAATATTTTATTTTAAGTAAAGTAAAAGACGAGGTAATCGCGGACGATTTATTGCAAGAAACTTTTATTAAAGTACATACTAAATTAAATACTTTAAAAGATGAAGGCAAGCTTAAATCGTGGCTTTTCTCCATTGCTAGGTATACCGTTTTGGACTACTTTAGAAGTAAAAAATTGGTGTATAAAACAACAGATGAAGATTTTATTTTTGAAGAACAAAAACTAGAACATACTGAAGTAGATTGCTTACATGGCATTATTAAAAGCTTGCCTAAAAAGTATCGTGATCCTTTGTTTTTAAGTGATATAAAAGGTTTAAAACAACAACAAATTGCAGACCAATTAAATTTAGCCTTACCTACTATAAAGTCACAAATCCAACGTGGTCGAAAAATGATTGCTCAAGGTTTTGTGGATTGTTGTGATTTTGTAATTAATGACCAAGGATTTTTGGTTGGTGAAGTTAAAGACAAAGCAGACTGTAAAATGTGTCATTAATTACTACCTTTGTAATCTACAGTTTACACTAATATTTACATATCATAATTACATAAATGTCTTTCAAAAAATACCATCCTTCATTAAAAGAAAATATTGAAAAAGCAGGATTTGAAACCACTAACAAGTTTCAAAAAGAAGTGATGCCTTTAATTAAGGCAGGAACAGATCTTTACGCAATAGGACCAAAAGGATGCGGTAAGACTACTGCTATGATTATTAGTACCATTCAAAAATTAGGAGCTGAAGCTTTTGAGGATTCGCCAAGAGCAGTAATTATAGCTAAAGACAAAAAAACGACCTTAGAATTAAAAGAACGTTTTGAAGCTTTTACTAAAAGAACAGATTTACGTATTTACTGTGCTTATGAAGAGCATGATTTAGAAAAACAACGTGAAGAGGTCTATTATGGTGTGGATATTTTGATTGCAACACCAAAACGTTTAAGTAAATTGTATCATTTAAATAGTCTGCATTTAGGAGAATTGAAGCTATTTGTTTTACATGATGCCGATTTTATTACTAGAAATAATTATCACAATTACATTTTAAGATTAAGCGAAAGCGCACCTAAAGCTAAGTTTGTGATTTTTTCTGAAACCTTTAATCCTAAAATTAAAGCTTTTCAAGACTCATTTATGTATAATGCAAGAGTAGTTGATTTTTCTTAAATAATTAAAGTGTCAACATCCAAGTTGTTTGCAATTTTCTAAATTTTCTAATCTCTCTTTTTAAAATTGGTAAGTAGTCTTTACCATTGCTGTTACAAGACTCTAGACGACTACAGTTTTTATACAACCTATTAGTTAAACGGTTTACGGATGCTATATGTCTGTGTTTTTTGTCACGACAATGCTCTAACTCTGCATTAATAATTTCTGGAGCTAAGGATACCGACTGTTGTACAATATCGCCTGATACATAAATGTTGGCATCTTCTTTACCATCATCGTATAAGTATGCTAAATCCTGATTTAAATAGCTAGAAATGCTTCTAGATAAAACAAAAATTTGCATAGCCTGCTTATATATAGGTAGTTCTGACAGATGAGAAGGAATTGGAGCCGACATTTTATATTTTAATTTTTATCAAAAATAACGACTTACCAGTATTTTTAACTTTCGATTTTAAAGTATTAGCGTATATTTACTTTAAAATTTAATATATTTTTAAAATATTATTTAAAAATGAGTATAGATAAATTGAATTGGAAAATTTTGAAATGTTTACAACAAAACGCTAGGCAGTCCAATGCTGCTATTGGTCGTCAGGTGGGAATAAGCTCACCTGCTGTATCAGAGCGGATAAAAAAAATGGAGGATTTAGGGATTATTCAAAATCATATCACTTTAATTTCTCCTTTTGAAGTCGGTTATCAGTTAAAAGCTTTAATTACTTTACAGGCGTTTATGGGTAAATTAAAACCGTTTTTAGAAAAAGTAAAAACCCTTGATGAGGTGGTTAATTGCTACAGGATTACCGGAAATGAAAATATAGTTATGGAAGTGGTTTTAAAAAACCACAAGCATTTAGAGGCTTTTATTGATCAATTAATTATTTATGGCGAATGTAAAACGCAAATAATTTTATCTCATGTAGTTAAAAATAATGCTATTAAGCCAGTTTAAATTCGCCAAGGTGGATTTTTTCTATGCTTTCCTGCTTTAAATAAAATAATGTTATTTCCGTCAGGATCTTTTAAATGCGCTTCTGTCCAAAGCCATGACTTGTCTTCAATATCAGATGTAAAAACTATCCCTTTTTGTTTCAGTTTAAAAACTAAATCTTTTAAATTTTCATCTTCAAAATATAGCACTGTATTATCACTAGGTTGCATATTTATATTTTGGTGTATAGAAAAAGTAGCGTCACCATCGGGACAGGTAAACCTAGCATATCTTGGTAGAGCGTCAACAATAAGTTGCAGTCCTAAAAGTTTATAAAATGTGACGGATCTGTCTAAATTTTTAGAGGATATGGTTACTTGGTTTAAATTCATTTAGATGATTTTTTTTCCTTTCATAAACTGTTTTAATAGGTATAATAAAAACATGCATAATCCTCCTAATAAGGTCATGATATACCAAGTGTTATCAAAACCAACACGTTCAACAAGTTCCATACCTGTTTTGTGACCAAAGATATGTGCAAAAGAAAATGCTATCGAGTATAATGCCATATATTCGCCTTGATTTCCTTTTTTAGCTTGTTGCAAGGCAAATGCATTCGCAAACGGAAAGGCTATCATTTCGCCAATGGTCATTAAAAACATACCAAAAATTAAAATTCCTGACCAACTAGAAAAGTTAAGTATTAAAAAGCTAGTGGCAGTTAAAAAGGCGCCAAATAGGATTAGTGACGTTTTTGCAAAACGTGTGTTTTCCAAATATTTAATTAATGGCATTTCTAATAAAAAAATAAAAAAACCATTGGCACCTAGTAATAATCCAATTTGCAGCTCGCTTAAATGATGCTCTGATCTGTAATATAATGGCATTGTAGAAAAATATTGCAAGAATATAAAACCAAATAAAAATAAAGCAAACAAAAAGATAATAAAGGGTTTGTCTTTATAAGCAGAGTATGGGTTGTCTACTTTGATTTGGTCTTGTACACGTGCCTTTTTAGGATTTAATACATTAATTAAAACGAATGTAGCCGCAATACAAGTAATGCCATCAACCCAAAATAGTCCTCCATAACCCAACCCAACAATAATTAAACCACCAATTGCAGGTCCTGCTGAAAACCCTAGGTTAATCGCTAATCTAATTAAAGTAACGCTTCTAGTTTTGTTTTCTGGTTTGCTGTAAGCGCTTAAAGCAACAAACATAGCAGGTCTAAACATGTCTGCCACTATCATTAACGCAAAAATACCCAATGATAATGTGTAAATGGTTTTAAGGTATTGCAAACCAATAAACATAAAGCCTGATATAAATAGGCTAAATACCATAATTTTGTAGTAACCAATCTTGTCTGTTAGTTTACCTCCTAACCAAGATCCAAAAACAGATCCAAGCCCAAAAGCAGTCATTACTGTACCAACGTTAGATAGGGTAAATCCTAAATCTTCTGTTAGGTATAAAGATAAAAATGGGATTACCATTGTACCTGCTCTGTTAATTAGCGTAATTAACGATAGCCACCATACTTCTTTTGATAGTCCATCAAAAGTGTTTATGTAGTTGTTAAATAGTTTTTTCATGGTTTGGTTGTTGTTATAAATGTAAAAAGTCCAACGGTTAAGTTGGACTTTTTTGTATTGAATAAATTGATATTTACATCATCATAACATATTACAGCGCCAACTACCTGTGTTTGTACAAGAGGTTTGTTTAGATAAATATGTAATGACTAATTTCATTTTTAATAAATTATTAGACCAAAGCTAAACAAAATTTTGAATAAGTTGTATTTTTGAATTGAATTTTTAAAGTATTCATATTTAATATAGTAACGCATGAGATATATTATATTGTTATTTGTAATAATCACAAATTTAAGTTGTGCGCAAGATAAATTACCATTATTAGGAGATACAGATTACCAACGACAGATGAATGCAGATTTTAAAGATGCAGCCAAGTCACCTTTAACAGATAGAGATCGTAAAGTATTTAGAAGTCTAGATTTTTTTAAATTTGATACTATTTATATGGTTAATGCAGATTTTAAACGTACACCTAATGAAACGCCTTTTAAAATGAAAACCACCACAGATAGAGAAGTAGATTATATTAAATATGGCGAAGCTACTTTTACTATTAAAGATAAACTGTTAAAGTTAAATGTTTATCAAGATTTAGACATGGCTATAGACGTAGGTCAAGAGGAGGCTTTGTTTTTACCTTTTATGGATAATACTAATGGTGTTGAAAGCTATAAAGGTGGACGCTACATAGAGGTTAAATTGCCTAAAGATGACAAAATATTTATAGATTTTAATAAAGCTTATAATCCTTATTGCGCTTATAATAAAAAGTACTCTTGTCCGATTGTTCCTTCTGAAAATATTTTATATGTACGTATTGAAGCAGGTGTAAAAAAATATACCAAAACGTAAACTAAAATTGTTTAGCTAACCACATTCCTAAAAAAACTGCTAAAAAACCAAGAATAAAACTAGTGATTGTGTATAACGCAAAACTGGTAAAATCTCCAGATTTTAAAAACACATGGTTTTCATAAGCAAAAGTAGAAAAGGTTGTAAATCCACCACAAAAACCAGTAGCTAGTAACAATGTTTGGTTGTTACTAAGTGTATTATTTTTTAAAGCTAAACCTAATATTATACCTATAAGTAAACTCCCTAATACATTGGCTAAAAAGGTTCCGTAAGGTATTCCGTTGTTTGTATTATTTAGCGCTTTTCCAATAATATAGCGTAGGACACTACCAAAACCACCACCTACAAAAACTAAAACAAGTTGTTTCATTTAATGATTTAAAGTTGTGTTGTTTTCTAACACTATTGGTAAATAAATTTCAGTAATCCAATCCGCAGGATTAGGCGTATTGCTTGGGTCTGTCACATATACTTCTAGCGCAACACCAGTTTTATCAGGTACTAAATTAATGTCTGTTTGATATTTCATAGCAGTATTCCAAGCTTCTTCAAGATGCGTGTAATTTCCTTTTAAAGTTGTTTTTAAGGCATCAAAAGGTTCTAATTGTCCAGTTAAAATTTCGCTATCAGTTGTAATAACCCTATCACTAGTTGGCATAGCACAAGAAAAAATGACTGCATTATTTTCTAAATCCCATTTATGATATATAATAAAAGGAGCTCCTGAAGGCTTAATATTGTTGTCAGTAAGGTATTGTTTAACTTCAGGAAGCATTTGCTGCATTTTAACTTTAAAATTTTCAATTTTACTAGAAGTGGTATTATAAAGGTAAAAACCACCACTATGTTGTGTTACACCATTTACTTTAATATTATAAATCGTCATGCTTTTTACCACCTTTTGGTCTAAAAGCTCTAAGCTTCTGTCGTAGTATGGTCCAATTTTACTATCCATGCCACCTGTAAAAGCAGCATAAGCTTTAAAACCAAAAGGTAAATCTTTACCAGAAATGGTCCATTTTACATCAGTACTACCATCTGCATTTGGCATAAAAGTCCAAACAACGTCAGAACTTGGGTAATCAGCAAACTGCATGGTTTGTGTAATGGATTTATTAGGATTGGTATCTATAGTGCGCATGGTACCTGTTTCACCATTATCAATCCAAGAGTAAGAACCATCAATACCTTTTGTTTGTTCTGGATAATTAATAGTCATTTCTGGTTTTTCTTCTGTCCAAGCATTCCAATCTTCCCAGTTTTTAAAATCTATCACTTCATTATATATTAAACTAGCAGGTGCTTGAATAGTTCTAGTTCTTGATACACTAAAATCATTAGGTTGTACTGCAATATAAATAGCTATAGCTATGATTGCAATAAGCAATAAAAATAAAAGGTATTTTAAGTATTTCATTCTTAAAAATTAAATGGTTGTTATTTCAAAGATAATCAATTTACAATTTGTTAAATTCTTATCTTTAAAGACTTTTAAAAAACTATTTAATTATGAAATTAAAATCAATATTAAGTGCTGCATTTGTTGCGACACTATTATGGTCTTGTGGTAATGACAAAGCAGAAAAGCCAACTACCCAAGAGGAACCTAAAGTAGAAACTGCTTTTAACTTTAATGTAGAAGAATTTGCAGATATTAAAATACTACGCTATCAAATTCCGGGTTGGGAAAAACTAACCTTAAAGGAACAAAAATTAGTGTACTACTTAACACAAGCTGGTTTGGCAGGTCGTGATATAATGTGGGACCAAAATTACAGACACAATTTAAAAATTAGAAAAGCATTAGAAAACGTGTATACCAATTATAATGGTGATAAAACATCAGATAATTGGAAGGCATTTGAGGCTTACCTTAAGCGTGTGTGGTTTAGTAATGGTATACATCATCATTATTCTAACGATAAACTTAAACCAGAATTTTCTCAAGAGTATCTAAAGGAAATTATGTCAGCAACAAACACAACATTAGCAGGAGAAGCTTTTGATGTAATTTTTAACGACCAAGATGCTAAAAAAGTTAATCAAGCAAAAGGAGTTGATAATGTCTTAGAAAGTGCAGTTAATTTTTATGGACCAAATGTAACTAATGCAGATGTAGAAGCCTTTTACAAAAAAATGAAATCTCCAAATCCAGACAAACCATTATCATACGGATTAAATTCACAATTAGTAAAAGAAGATGGTGTTTTAAAAGAACGTGTTTATAAATCAGGTGGTTTATATGGTTCGGCAATTGATCAAATTGTAAAATGGTTAGAATTAGCAAAAGGAGTAGCTGAAAACCAAGAGCAAGCTACAGCCTTAGGACTTTTAATTAGATATTATAACACAGGAGATTTACAAACTTGGGATAATTATAATGTGGCTTGGACAGCAGCAACAGCTGGTAATGTAGATTATATTAACAGTTTTATTGAAGTTTATAATGACCCATTAGGTTATAGAGGGTCTTATGAAACTATAGTACAAATCAACGATTTTGATAT
Source organism: Olleya sp. Hel_I_94 (assembly GCF_007827365.1). Classification (NCBI taxonomy): domain Bacteria; kingdom Pseudomonadati; phylum Bacteroidota; class Flavobacteriia; order Flavobacteriales; family Flavobacteriaceae; genus Olleya; species Olleya sp. Hel_I_94. The sequence goes on along the minus strand of NZ_VISI01000001.1, from coordinate 269,065 downwards.
GTCTCAAAAAATGGCTGTTTTATCTGAAAACGCACAATGGTTTGAAGATAATTCACCTTTAATGCAAGAACATAAAAAAGAGAATGTGGTTGGTGTAACGTATAAAGTTGTAAACGTTGCAGGAGAAGCTGGAGATGCCTCACCAAGCACACCAATTGGTGTAAACTTACCAAATGCAAACTGGATTCGTGCAGCAGTTGGAAGTAAGTCAGTATCCTTAGGTAACATCATTCACGCGTATAATAATGCAGGAAGTACAGGTCGTTTAAAAGAGTTTGTAAACGATGACCAAGAGTATGAGTTAGAAGAAAAACATGGTCAAATAGCAGATAAATTACACACTGCTTTACATGAAGTTATTGGACACGCGTCAGGACAATTAAATCCAGGTGTTGGAGAAACTAAAGAAACCCTTAAAAACTATGCTTCAACTTTGGAAGAAGGTCGTGCAGATTTAGTAGGATTATACTATTTATACAATCCTAAATTACAAGAATTAGGATTAGTTGACGACTGGAAAAGTGTTGGTATGGCTGCTTACGATGGGTACATACGTAATGGTTTAATGTCCCAATTAATAAGACTTAATTTAGGAGATGATGTAGAAGAAGCACACATGCGTAACAGACAATGGGTAAGTACTTGGGTATTTGAAAAAGGTCAAGCAGACAATGTTATTGAAAAAATAACAAGAGACGGAAAAACCTATTTTAATATTAATGACTACGATAAGCTACATGACTTATTTGGGCAATTACTGCGCGAAACACAACGTATTAAATCTGAAGGAGATTATAAAGCGGTTGAGGATTTAGTAGAAGGTTATGGAGTAAAAGTTGATCAAGCAATACATGCCGAGGTTTTGGAACGTAACAAACAATTTACATCGCCTCCTTATAGCGGATTTGTAAACCCAGTTTTAGTACCAGAAACTAATGACGCTGGAGAGATTACTGCTATTAACGTAACACAACCAGAAAGTTTTGATGGTCAAATGTTATTTTACAGTAAAAACTACAACTTCCTGCCAGAAGAAAATTAAAATTATAACGCTTTCGCGGAAATTAAAAAGCCTTAATCTAATTTAGATTAAGGCTTTTTTTATATTATAATTAGAAGATGTATTTTACTTGAAAATCACTTTAATAGCGACAATCATACCAATAAAAGCAAGAAAAGCTAATAGTATCCATAGGACACCTTTATAATGGACTTTGTGCAAGTTTAGATCCTTACGGTACATTCTAATCAGTACGATAATAAATGCGATAGCGAATAAAATTCCAAAAACGATTTGTCCTTTACTAAACATAATTTATTTTTAAGCAAAATTAGTAAAACTAAGTACTAACTTCAAGGAATAAAACAACAATTACATGCAAGATAAAATACAGGCTGTAAAAGCATTTCATACCGCTTTTAAAATAGGACACAGAGAAACACCTAAAGCAGATTTAGGTCTAGATAAAAACCTACTGCGTTACGAGTTAATGCGAGAGGAAAATGAAGAATATTTAGAAGCAGCAAAAAACAACGACCTAGTTGAAGTAGCAGATGCATTAGGAGACATGCTATACATATTGTGTGGTACGATAATAGAACATGGTATGCAAGATAAGATAGAAGAAGTCTTTGCAGAAATACAACGTAGTAATATGAGTAAATTAGGAGAAGATGGAGAACCTATTTACAGAGAAGACGGTAAAGTACTAAAAGGTCCAAATTATTTTAAGCCTAATATTAAAGCAATATTAGACAAGTAATATATAATAATTACAACAAAAAAAAAGCAACCAAATGGTTGCTTTTTTAGTTATCTAAAATTAGATAAAACTATTTATTAAAATTAAAGTTTAACTCGCCATCCAAAAGGATCTTCAGTTTTATTGGTTTGTATATTTATAATACGTTGTTTTAATTGTGATGCAAATGATTGATCTTGCTCTGGTATTTCAAAGTCTTCACCTCTAAAACCAAAACCAGAAATTGGCGAAATTACTGCAGCAGTTCCAGCACCAAACATTTCTTTTAAGCTACCGTTTTTAGCAGCATCAACTAACTCGCTAACTTTTACTTTTCTTACCTCAGTTTTTATACCTTCAGCTTCAGCTAATTGTAGGATACTTTTTCTTGTAATTCCATCTAAAATCCTATCACTAACAGGAGAGGTTAGTAAAGTGTCGTTAATACGTATAAACACGTTCATTGCACCAGCTTCCTCGATATATTCATGAGTAGTATCATCTGTCCAAATAACCTGTTGGTATCCTTTAGCTTTTGCTAATTGTGTTGGATAAAATTGTCCAGCATAATTACCACCAGCTTTAGCAAAACCTACACCACCATTAGCACTACGTGAGTAAGTTTCTTCAATTAAAACATTTACTTTTCCAGAAAAATAAGCACCTGAAGGTGCAGTACAAATTATAAATTTATATTCGTCAGCAGGAGAGGCATGAAACCCTTTTCCTGAGGCAAAAATAAAAGGTCTAATATATAGCGAGCTACCTTCGTTAGTAGGTATCCAGTCTTTTTCAACTTCTAAAAGTGCTTTTAATCCCTCAAGAAAATAATCTTCCGGAACTTCAGGAATTGATAAACGTTTAGCCGAAATATTTAAACGCTTTACGTTCTCTAAAGGTCTAAACATAAACACATCCTCAGTAGTATCCTTATAGGCTTTCATTCCTTCAAAAATAGACTGACCATAATGAAAAATTTTGGCAGATGGATCTAAAGTAATTGGGCTATATGGTACAATTTCTGGCAGTTGCCATTTACCATCTTTATAATCACAAGTTAGCATATGATCTGAAAAAACTTGTCCAAAAGCTAAATTGTTAAAATCAACAGTGCTTAGTTTTGAAGTTTCAGTTCTAGTAATTTTTATGTCTTTTTTGGTTAAAGTTGCCATATATTGTGGTTGAATTTCTGTTACAAAAATACAGAAATATATATTAGAAAGTATGCTATTACGCTTAAAATACTATCTTTGGATAACAAATTATAATAGAAAACACGATGAAAAATTATTTAATCTTATTTGCATTATTGTTAACAATAGTAGCTTGTAAAAATGAAACAAAACAAGACGACACAGTTAAAGACGAAGTTGTTACTGAAACAGTTGAGGTGAGTTACAAATCTTTTGGTAAAGAGATTAATGCAGATGACGCTGTTGCTTCTTCATCTATGCTTAGTCACTACACAGCCATGAAAGCAGGTGATAGTATCCCAACTAAAGTAAATTTAAAAGTTAAGGAAGTGTGTCAGGCTAAAGGTTGTTGGATGACAGCAGACTTAGGAGATGGTAATGACGTTATGGTAAAATTTAAAGACTATGGTTTTTTTATGCCAAAAAATATTGCAGAACAGGAGGTTATTGTCAATGGTTTGGCTTTTGTTGAAGAAGTGTCCGTAGAGGAGCAACGTCATTACGCAGAAGATAAAGGTGCAGACAAAGCAGAAATTGAAGCTATTACTGAGCCAAAACGTACATTCTCATTTTTAGCTGATGGTGTATTATTAGTAGAAAAACAATAATATGAAACCTGTTTTTTATTTTATAATTCTAGTCTTTTTTATATCATGTAAAGACAATGCTAATAAGGCTGTCAAAGCAGAGGTTATTTACGACATGTATGTACCTTCAGAAATGTCAGTTTTAATGAAAGAGCTGTATGCATTTAATCTTGAGCTTAAAAAACAAGTTGTAAAAGAAGAGGATTTAACCCCTTTTCCGGAGCAATTTTTGAATATTCATACTGCCCAATTATCAGACTTTAAAGCAAGAACCGAACGATTTAAAAGTTTTTCTAATATCTTTTTAACCGCTCAAAAGGAGATTTATAATACTAGTTCTGATTTAAGTTTAAAAGACAGGTTTAATAATACAATTAATACATGTATCTCTTGTCACAGTTTAGAATGTACAGGACCAATTCCTAAAATTAAAAAACTTTTAATCTCACAATAGGTTGAAACCAATAATCGAAATTACAAAAGATGGTTCTTCAACATTGTTGCACCCAAAATACAAAGCACATTACCATTCTACTTCTGGAGCAATAGAAGAGTCTGATTTTGTCTATCTTAAATCAGGATTGTTTTATTTTTTGTCTTCTTTAAAAAGTCAAGAAGAAACACAATCCTGTTCTATTTTAGAGTTAGGTTTTGGATCTGGACTTAACGCCTTTAATACGCTAGTTAAATCAGAAACACTACCACTAACAATTAATTATGTTGGTGTAGAGACATTTCCGGTTACCATGGATATAATTAATCAATTAAATTTTCCAGAAGAATTATTGGTTCCTGAACAGCAAAACATATTTAATACAATGCATGAGGTCTCTTGGGACATACCACATAAAATAACACCAAGATTTACACTAGAAAAAAGAAACCAAGACATCTTTAATTTAAAAGCTATTAATCAATTTGATGTTATTTATTTTGATGCTTTTGGACCAACCGAACAACCTGAATTGTGGACAGCCTCTATTTTTAAAATAATGTTTGAAGCACTTAAGCCCAATGGTGTTTTAATGACCTATTGTGCTCAAGGTGCTGCACGACGTGCTATGTCAGGCGTAGGTTTTAAGGTAGACCGTCTTCCTGGTCCACCAAGTAAGCGACATATATTAAGAGCTGTAAAAGAAGCATAATTAGCTTGTATAATTTATATCATTTTACTAAACGTTAAAGCTTACTTAAAGCAATTACAATTAGTCAGACTTATTCGTATTTTTATATAAAAAAGAATGCGCATATTAATTACAGGAGCAACAGGTTTAATTGGAAGCGAAATTGTAAAACAATGTCGTTTAAATAATATTGCTGTTAATTACCTTACTACAAGTAAATCCAAATTAGAAACAGACCCAAATTATACAGGGTTTTATTGGAATCCTTCAAAAAATGAAATAGATACAGCATGCCTAAATGAGGTTGATGCTATAATACATTTAGTTGGAGCTAGTATTTCAAAACGCTGGACAGCGTCTTATAAAAAAACAATTATGTTAAGTCGTGTCCAAACATCACAATTACTTTTTGATACGCTTAAAAATCATCCTAATCAGGTTAAACAAATTGTGTCTGCTAGTGCAATTGGTATTTATCCAAGTTCATTAACTAATTACTATTCAGAAGATTTTAATACAGTAAGTTCTTCGTTTTTAGGTCAAGTGGTAGAACAGTGGGAGCAGGTTGTAGATGCCTTTTCCACTTTAAATATTATGGTATCTAAAGTTAGAATAGGATTGGTGCTATCTGCAAAAGGTGGTGCGCTTCCTGAAATGGCTAAACCAATTAAATTTGGAGCAGGAGCAGCTTTTGGATCTGGTAAACAGTGGCAATCATGGATTCATATTACGGACTTGGCTAATCTGTTTTTACATGTACTGGAAAACAAATTAGAAGGTGTATATAATGGTGTAGCACCAAATCCAGAAACTAATAAGCAATTAACAAAATCTATAGCACAACAATTAAAAAGACCTTTGTTTTTACCTAACATTCCAGAGTTTTTAATGAAACTAATTTTAGGCGAAATGCATATTTTGTTATTTGAAAGTCAACGTGTAAGTTCTAAAAAGATAGAAGATACTGGATTTAGTTTTGAGCATTATAATTTGCAAAGTGCTTTGCAAGAGGAGTATTAAAACCAATTATTTATAATTTTTCCTTTTAACTTTTATAACTTTATATCTAAGCACATCATAGTATAAACTTATTAGTAAAATTGTTGCACCAATAATTAATGTGTTTAATTGTAAATTTAGTTTTGAGTAAAAAAAACCACCACTAAGTCCACCAGCAAAAAAGAATAAAATAATATAAATACGCAGTTTAATATTTGCTTTTAGTTTTACTCTTATAGCATCATATTTGGGAAATAATAACATGGAAAGATCAATGCCTAAGTCTGTAAAAAGACCAGTTAAATGTGTTGTTCTGACAACTGCATTTGAGATTTTTGTTACAAAAGAATTTTGAAGTCCCATTGCAAAAAGGAGTAAACATATCACTATGTTTGGATATAAAATCATTAAAAAATTACTTGAAATGCCTATAGATATTAAAATAAAACATTCAATAAGTGTAGGTATAACGTAAACATTAAGTTGTTTGTTTTCTCTAAATTTTTCAATCAAAAAGCTAGAGCAAAAAGAACCAAATAAAAATGAAAATATATACAAAAAATAAATAGTTCCTTTCCAAAATTTAAATTCAGCAACATCATTTATAAATAGTGCAAAATGACCTGTAACATTTGTTGTTAATTGATTAAAAGCTAAAAATCCCACTACATTAACAATTCCAGCAACAAACGATAATACTGTAGCAATGCGTAGATTATGTTTTAGATTTCTGCTTTTGCCTTGATGTCTAAACATTACTTTTAATTTATTGACACTAAATTAATTTTAATACTATTAAACATGATACAATTAATCTCATGTTATTTTTATGGAAACGGTATCTACAAGTTAAAGTAAAATTATAAATAACACTGATTTACTGTCTTAAATTTTTAATTCTTTCTAGCAAAGTAGGATGCGAATAATGCATAAAAACATACGCTGGATGTGGTGTTAAATTACTTAAACTATTTTTAGATAATTTTTTAAGCGACGTAATTAAAGGTTCAGACTTATAGGTGGTTTTTGCGAAATTATCGGCTTGGTACTCAAACTTGCGTGAAAACCAGTTCATTAATAAACCTGTTATTTCAGATAAAGGCGAATATAAAATTCCGAAAGCAATTAGTCCTATATGAAAACTTGGTGTTGTAACACCTAAGGCTTCGCTCAACATTGGGTTTCCTATTAAAAGCGATAAAATATAAAGGGTAAAACCTGTTAACAATATGGATGTTATCAGATTAAAAATAATGTGTTTCTTTTTATAATGGCCAATCTCATGCGCTAAAACAGCAACAATTTCATCTTCATTTAAATCGTTAACTAAAGTATCATATAGTGTAACGCGTTTTTCATTTCCAAAACCGGAAAAATAAGCGTTTGCTTTTGTACTACGTTTAGAGCCATCTATAATAAAAATTTTATCTAAATTAAAACCAACAGTATTAGCATAGTCAGAGATTGCAGTACGCAAACTGCCATCTTCCAATGGACTTTGTTTATTAAATATTGGCACGATTAGTCTTGAATAAAATAGATTTACAAAGACCGTAAATACGGTTATTAGCATCCAAGCATATAACCAGAATTTTGAGCCTGTAGTTTGATAAAACCAGGTTAAAGCACCTAATATTAAACCACCAACGAAAATAGTCATCATCCAACCTTTAATTTTGTCTATGATAAAGGTTTTTTTTGTGGTTTTATTAAACCCAAACCGTTCTTCTATAACAAAGGTTTTATAATAAGAAAAAGGTGTAGTCAACACATCGCTACCTAACATTATTATTCCAAAAAAAATAAGTGTTACTAAAATAGAATTATAGGTTAACTGTCTTGCCAATTGATCTACGTATGCAAAACCATCAAAAAAGAAAAACCCTAAAGTTAATAGTATAGAAAACGTTGAGGTAAGCAATCCAAATGTATAGTTAGTCGCTTTGTAACGTTGTGATTTTTTGTATTCTGCGTCGTCATAAACATCTATTAGCTCGTAAGGCAAAGCATCATTATAGTGTTTTGCGTTAAGCGCATCCAGAATTTTATCTATTATAAAACTTATAATTAGTATGGCAATTAAAATGTAAAATAAAGTGGTTGCAGTCATTTGTTTATTTAAAATTACGCTGACGTTTAGCTTCAAAAATTAATATTCCAGCAGCAACAGACACATTCATGGAGTCTATTGCACCTTGCATAGGTATTTTTATATTTTGTTTAGACGCTTGTCGCCAAGTCTCACTTAAACCATCAGCTTCCGTACCAACAACAATAGCAGTTGCTTTACTATAATCTTGTTCGTGATAATGCACAGCATCTTGTAAAATGGCACTGTAAATAGCAATATTATTTTTGTTTAAAAAAGTTATAATATCTTCAGTGCTACCTGTTGCAATTTGGTTGGTAAAAACACAGCCAACGCTAGAACGTACGATGTTTGGATTGTACAAGTCTGTTTTTGGATTTGCAATAATTACAGCATCTACATTTGCAGCATCTGCAGTACGTAAAATGGCACCAATATTACCTGGTTTTTCAGGTGCTTCGGCGATTAAAATTAAAGGGTTGTTATTGTTAAAAACAATAGATTCTAATTGATGTGGTTTGCTTTTGGCAATAGCGATTATACCTTCCGTAGTTTCACGATAGGCTATTTTTTGGTAAACTTCTTTTGAGACTTCAATAATATCAATAGTCTTAGGTAATTCAGCAAGTTTTGTAATATCATAAATTTCGGGTAAGACTAAAATAGTTTGTATGGCATACTGTCCGTTTAAAGCCAGCTGAATTTCACGTTCACCTTCTAAAACAAACGTATTTGTTTTTTTACGTTCACGGGATTTTTCTTTAAGTAAAACAATATGTTTTATTAGTGGATTTTGAGTGCTACTTATTTCTTTATTTGCCATTTTAAATGTTTAAAACCCTATTTATATTTCATCACAAATTTAAGCTAAATCTTGCAGTCTACAAGACGGATGCATTATCTAAAATTTATTTTGATATTTAGGTGTAAATACATAATAAATACGCTATAAAATAACAGATACTTTAAAAATTGAAGACTAATAAAAAATATCAAATTGCTACCTTTTTTTTGTAAAGAAATGTGATTAATTTCTACTTACTTAAGAATACTAAAAACCATTATTTAAATGAGAAAAATACTTTACACATTATCACTAGGTTTATTTTTGTTTTCATGTAAATCTGAAACAAAAACCGAAACTCAAACTGTGACAAACGAAGCAGAAAAAGCACCTACAGAAAAAGCAGTTAAAGAGACTAACAAATATCCGGAAAATTTAACTAAAGTATTTAAGGCACATGGTGGTTTGGAGCTATGGAAATCTATGCGATCTTTAGAGTATACGCAAGAGAAGCCTGATGGAAAAGAAGTTACAACTACAGATTTATACAATAGAAAAGCCTTATTAACATCTCAAAATTATGCTATTGGTTTTGATGGTCAAAAACCATGGTTATTAAATAAAACAGATAAAGAATATAAAGGTTATGATCCTAAATTTGGCTATAACTTAATGTTCTATTTTTATACTATGCCTTTTATTTTGTCTGACGACGGAATTAAATTTTCTGAAGCAGAAGCACTAACTTTTGAAGGTGTGACTTATCCAGGAATTAAAATTTCATACGATAATGGTGTAGGAGCAACACCTGAGGATATTTATGTATTATATTATAATGCTGAGACTTTTAAAATGGAATGGTTGGGTTACACAGTAAACTTTGTGCCAGGAATTGATACTAAAGAATTACATTTTAGACGTTATGGTGATTGGCAAGAAGTAAACGGTCTACTTTTGCCAAATACAATTACAGGTTATGGTTTTAAAAATGATAGGCCAACAACACCTAAAACGCCTAATGTTTTTACAGATGTAAAGTTGTCTACAACAGCACCAGATGCAGCAATGTTTGTTAAGCCAGAACAAGCTAATTTTGTAGACTAATTTAATTTATAAATTATATTAAAAAAGCTTCAGTGTAATACTGAGGCTTTTTTTTGTAATGAATGTAATAATTTACGACTTAACTTGCTACTCATAAATAAAACATATTATAAATGAAACAATTACTGTACACCTTATTTTTAGGATTAATGCTTTTTTCTTGTAAAAGTGAAGTTAAAAAAGAAACCATATCTGAAACTGATTATTCTAAAGAAACATTGGATGTAACGACTTCAATCTATCCAGAAAATATATCTAAAGTTTTTGAAGCTCATGGAGGTTTAGATAACTGGAACCAAATGCAATCTTTAGCTTTTACCATGACAAAGCCAACAGGTAAAGAAGTGACTACAGTTCATTTAAAATCTAGAGAATCTGTAATTACTACGCCAAATCACACGCTAGGTTTTGATGGTAAAGACGTTTGGTTGGATTCTAAAAATAAAGAGGAGTATCAAGGTAACCCTAAGTTTTATTATAACTTGATGTTTTATTTTCATACAATGCCATTTGTGTTAGCTGATAATGGGATTAATTATGAAGTAGCTAAACCTTTAAGCTTTGAAGGAGTGGAATATCCAGGAATAAAAATTAGTTATGATAATGGTGTAGGAGCATCTTCTGACGATGAGTATGTATTATATTATAATCCGACTACATTTAAAATGGAGTGGTTAGCTTACACTGTTACATTTAATAGTAAAGCTAAAAGCGAACAATGGTCGTTTATCAAATACAGTAATTGGCATACTATTGAAGGCATAGTATTACCAGAGACTTTAACATGGTATCTTGTTGAAGCTAATTTACCAGTTAAAAAACGAAACGATTTACAATTTACAAATGTTACTTTATCTAAGCAATCATTAGCTGCAAGTACATTTGCAAAGCCAGAAACTGCTGTTGTAGTGGAGTAGTATTTACAATTTTATAAAATAAAAAAGGCGACCCTTTGGGTCGCCTTTTTTAGTGTTTAATGTTTGGTATATTATTAAGTCTAGGATTTGGGAAATTACCAGTATACAAAATACGCTCTAGTTGTAAATCTAAATTGGGCTGATTAGCTATTTTTATATTGTTAAAAGATTTTCCAATATTATCTGGAACTATAAACAGCTGACCTTGTCTAATATCATCCATATAACTAATAACATAGGTGTTACCTACTATACTTTTAGTAATAGCGTCCAACTTATTATAAACAGTATTAAAATAATCGGCATTTATATTTAATGCTAGTACAGGTTCTAGTTTGTTTTGACTTAGACAAAATACACTAACAAGAGTAAATGATACTATTAATAACTGTTTCATAATGGTTTTTTTTATAGATTAAAATAAAAGACGTTATGACTTTGTCGTTGTTTTGGGTGTTGATTTTTAGTTAGTTAATGGAAGCTACTCGAAAAATTATAAAATTGTTTTTTTTTTTTTGAGTAGCTTTCTAATTGTCCTTAAGGTTGTAATCCAGATTACTATTGTTTATACTTCTCAGAATAACGCTTGTACAATTCTGTTTGGTGTGTTTCTAAACTGATGTTACGACCTTGGATAAAGGCTTGATCCAATTTGTTTGTTCTCATATCCAAAGCATCACCTTGGCTAATAAATAATGTAGCGTCTTTTCCTACTTCTAATGAGCCTACTTTATCATCAACTCCTAATATTTTTGCTGTATTTAATGTAATTAAACTTAAAGCTTGTGCTTTAGATAAGCCATAAGCAACAGTAGTTCCAGCTAAAAACGGTAAATTTCTAGTGTTCATACGTTCCATATCTCCTGCATTTTCTAATCCAACTAAAATACCAGCATTTACTAATTGCGATGCTAATTTGTATGGTAAATCATAATCATGATCATCTCCATTTGGTCTAGAGTGCGTACGTTGTACTAATACAGGTATGTTATTTAGTTTTAATAAATCAACAACATTATTTGCTTCATATCCACCAACAATAACTAAGTGTTTTATGTTTTCTGCTTTAGCAAAATTAATAGCATCTGTAATTCCTTTCTCGTTATCGACATGTACAAAAAGCTTTTTGCTACCATCCATTAACCCTTCTAAAGCTTCAAAAGGTAAATCTTTTGGAGATGTTTTATTAGCATTATAGGCTTTACTTTGGGCAAAGTAATTGGTTAGCTCTTCTATCTCTTTAGCGTAATTTTTGTTTTCTTTTAAAACATTTGGTTCTCCTAACCACCAACGACCTCTAGAGTAGGTGCTTGGCCAATTTAAATGTATACCATCATCAGTTTTAATAGCAGCATCTTCCCAGTTCCAAGCATCTAATTGTACAACACTTGATGTTCCAGAAATACGTCCACCACGAGGTGTAATTTGAGCCATTAAAACACCATTTGGTCGCATAGATTCTACTACTTTAGATTCGGTGTTATAAGCAATAAGACTACGTATGTGTGGATTCATAATACCAACTTCGTCATCATCATTGGTAGCACGTACAGCGTCTACTTCGACCAAACCTAAAGTTGAGTTTGGTGCAATAAAACCAGGATAGACATGCTTACCTTTAGCATCAATGATTGTTCCCTTTCTTGCAATTTTTGTGTTGGCACTACCAACAAAAGTAATTGTACCGTTTTCAAACATTATTAAAGCATTTTCAATAACGTCACCATTTCCTAAATGTGCAGTGGCACCTTCAATAGTAATGGCTGTGGTTTGTTTATCTCCAGGCGTTTGTTGGGCAAAACTAATTACCGAAACACATAACGTTAGGATTAATATTTTAAATTTTCTCATGATTTATTATCGTTTTATTTCCGCTTAAGCGAAACATTTATGAGTGTATATTTTATATATTACTTTAGGTATTGACTAGTGTTGGTGGTCAATAGAATCGCAATGTAAAAGCTCTTTTTCTTTTTTCTCAATAGGTTTTGTTTTTAACCCTTTGTTTTTAGCTTGAAGCATTAGCATTGTTAATTCATTTTTCTCCTTTTTGATAGTCTCTCTAAGTTTAGCATCACGCTCTAAATCAAAATAAACTTTTCCTTCAATGATTGTTTTTTCCGCTTTAGCGTAAATAGACAACGGGTTATCACTCCATAGCACAACATCTGCATCTTTTCCAACTTTAATACTACCAACGCGATCGTCGATATGTAATAATTTAGCAGGATTTAAGGTTACAAACTTCCAAGCGTCTTCCTCGCTAATATCTCCATATTTCACAGATTTAGCAGCCTCTTGATTTAAACGTCTAGACATCTCTGCATCGTCACTATTTATAGCTACTAAAACACCAGCGTTGTGCATAATTGGTGCGTTAAAAGGGATAGCATCATTAACCTCGTACTTGTAAGCCCACCAGTCAGAGAATGTTGATCCTCCAACACCATGTTCTACCATTTTGTCTGCTACTTTGTATCCTTCTAAAATATGTGTGAATGTGTTGATTCTAAAGTTGAATTTTTCAGCAACCTTCATAAGCATATTAATTTCACTTTGCACGTAAGAGTGACAAGAGATAAAACGCTCTTTATTTAAAATTTCGGCAATAGTCTCTAGCTCTAAGTCTTTACGGTAAGGTTTACCGCTTTTCTTTAAAGCATCATACTCTTGTGCACGTTGGAAATAGTCTGTAAACACTTGTTCAACACCCATTCTGGTTTGCGGAAAACGGGTTCTTGCATTGTCTCCCCAATTGGCTTGTTTTACATTTTCTCCTAAAGCAAATTTGATAAATTTAGGACTGTTTTGGTAGACTAAATTATCGGCTTTTTCTCCCCATTTTAATTTAATGATTGCTGATCGTCCTCCAATTGGATTGGCAGATCCATGTAAAATCTGAATACTAGTAACACCTCCAGCAAGGTTGCGGTAAATATCTACATCTTCAGCATCCAAAACATCTTCAATAGTAACTTCGGCAGTACTGTTGTGTCCTGCTTCGTTAACACTTTCTGTTGCAATATGCGAGTGCTCGTCAATAATTCCAGACGTTAAATGTTTGTTGGTTCCGTCAATAACAGTCGCATTACCAGCATTTAAACTAGTACCGATTTTTGCAATCTTTCCGTTTTTAATTAAAACGTCTGTATTTTTAATAATACCATCTTCCTCATTAGTCCAAACCGTTACGTTTTTAAACAATAACGTTTCTTGCTTAGGTAAACTTTCCATACCGTAAGCCATGTTTGGATAGGTTACAGGATAAATTTTAGGAGCTACTTCATCATTGTCTTCCGTTTTATCCTTGTCTTTTTTGTCATCTTCTTTAACTTTTTTATTGGCTAAAAAAGTCCCTTCGTTACCATTAGGGTAATATAATTTACCGCTTAACATGTTTGGGTTGGTCACGTTTGTTACCACTCTAACAAATTCTTTTTTTGTACTATCTGCAGCAGCAAAGGTTAATTGCATCCAATTATCACTAAAGCTTATTTTAGAACCATATTCTTTAGTACTTGTTTTAACCTTAGATTTTAGTTTTTCAATTTCGCCAGAAATTTCTAACTCGTAATCCGTATTATCTAAATTAAAGGTGTAACTACCACGTAAATCTGTAGTATTCATTGCTACTAATTCATCTTTAATACCAGTTACCCAGTTTTCATAAATAGTCGTTTCTTTATCAAAAACGTCACCAGACGTTATTAAAAAGTTAGCATAAGCACCTGATTTTAAATGTCCAAGCTCTGTTGATTTACCAATAATTCCGGCAGGCACAGTTGTTAAAGCTTCTAAAGCTTTTGTTTTATCTAAACCATATTCAATAGCCTTTAAAATATTAGGCATTAATGATTTTGACTCTTTTAATTTATGTGTTGTTAATGCAAACTGAATATTGTTTTCGGCTAAAATTTTAGGATTAGCAGGACTTTGGTTCCATGCTTTTAAATCTTCAAGACTAACAGATTGTGCCAATAGTGGATCTTCCATATCATATGCATCCGGAAAGTCTAATGGTAAAATAAATTTAGCATTGGTGTTTTTAATGTCACTAATAAGCTCATACTCATCACCACCACCAACAAATACATATTGGATACCAAATTGGTCACCTAATTTGTCAAAACGTAACGCATTTATTTTTTTGCCAGCATCAAAAAACTGAACCAGATTTTTGTTAGCAATGTAAGCTTCTAAAGCACGATCTCTTTCTTTAATATTTCCTTTAGCGTACCAATCTGCATCATGGTTTACTTGTCGTAATAACGCCATAGTACCCATTAATGATGTTGGATACGCCTGTCTAGAAGTTTTGCTTTTTGATGTTCCAGAAAATTGTCCAACTTTGTCGTCCAATAATCTAGTAGCATCACTACCAGAAGCTGCTAATGTTACTAAAACACCAGTACCTTGGATTATACCATCATCAATATGCGAGGTTACAACACCAAAACCAGCTTTACGTAATTCTTCAGCTTTTTTGCTATCAAATTCAAAATGGTCTATTGCATTTTGGTCAGGTCTAATATGGTCATTCCAATAAAAACCTTCGCGACTAGCGTCATATTGCGGACTTCTATTATTTCCAGAAGCGCTACTAGGTGTTTTTATACCAAAATCTGTATAAATATCAATAAAGGATGGATAAATAGATTTACCAGTTACATCAATAACAACAGCGTTTTTTGGGATAGTTACAGCAGCTCCAGAAGAGACAACTTTACCATCTTTAATAAGTAAGGTTCCGTTTTCAATAACTTGATTAGGAGTGACGTAAATTTTAGCGTTTGTTAATGCTGTGTAATTAGACGTGTTGGTTTTTACACCATCGTTTTTAGGAACATACTCTTGTGCAAAAGAAAAATAACTGCACAACAGCAGGCTTAATGCTGCCCATTTTTTAATCATTGGTTGATAGTTTAAGGTTGATAAACACTAAAGATACGCATTAGCCAATATGCCAAACAACACCCAATTAGGATTTTAACGTTTTTATAAGATTTTATCTTCCAAATAATTAACCAATAAAGCCACCACATAGCTATAGCTATCCATACCTTTGGCTTGGTTGTTAGCTTTTAGGTAAGACGTGTAAGTAGATCTAAAAATTGGTTCCAACGGGTTTTTGTAATCATTCCAAAAGTCTCTAACCTCTTGATAGTTTTTTAAAATACCTATATTAATCGTTGGTAATAATTTATAATATAAATCAGGATCACGTCTAAAAATTTCACCTAGACAATGCCTTAAACCAAAGGTGTAACCCGAATATTTAAAGTAGATATTAGTATTGCTAATAGTCGCTAAAAAGCCAATAAAATTAGCCTCGTTTTCTTTAGCATAACCCAATTGGTGTGCTACTTCATGTGCAGCAGTGGTCGGAAATTTGTACACAGGAATCATATCATCCACCTGAGCCTCATTGGTTAATGGATTAAGATAACCACTAAAACCCATGTAAGTTAATGGGTAACTAAATAATGACTTTTTTAAACTTTTAGGATGGTATTCCAAATGCGGAAAATCAGTTTTTAAAGCCTCATAACTTTTAGGCGTTAATGCTAAAATTTCGGATTTAGTAAATGGTAAATCGACCTTCAAACTATCATTTTTAGTAATCTCTAGATGTATAGAATTTGATTTTTCAATCAAGTTTTTAGTCACAGTAACTAATTGCTCAGTAGTGTAATCATCCTCTAAATTTAAATTTTTATGCAAAGGATTTCGGTAATAATTAAAACCCCAAAATAAATGAAACGCTATAAAAATAATACTAACAGCAGCAAACACATCAATTAGCCAATGGACAGTATCTTTCCAGATGCGTTTTACATTTAAAATTAGCCAACGGAAAATAAAAATTATACTAAAAGCATATAAAAAATCGCCAAAACTAAAAGGTAACCAACCCAAAGTATACCTAAATAATTTAGAAATAAAAGGATATAAACCATTACTATACACAACCTCCATTGTGTCCGGAAATTTAGCCACAACTTTCACCAATATATACATAGGTATAATCAGTAGGGCAATCCACAGTTTTTTGTTTTTTAGCATGACTCAAAAATAATTAAAAATTGGGACCAATCACTTAGGTTTATTTAAAAGGTTTCTACCTGCTGTCCGTTATATCTTTTTTTGCAAAAAAGGATGCAACTACCATCAGGAGTAGCGACTAATGTTATTTCTAACTTAAAAAGGTTTCTAAATGCATCTGCAATTTGTACTTTTGTAATTCAATAAAAACTATACAAATGAGTCAAGACGTTAGAGCTTTAGAGCCAAAAGCATTATGGAATAAATTCGCAGATTTAAACGCAGTACCAAGACCTTCAAAAAAGGAGGAGCGTGTGATTAAATTCATGAAAGACTTTGGTACCAATTTAGGTTTAGAAGTTATAGAAGATGAGGTTGGAAATGTGATTATCAAAAAACCAGCAACTGCAGGAATGGAAGATCGTGTGACTATTGTAATGCAATCGCATTTAGATATGGTACACCAAAAAAATGCAGATACCGATTTTGATTTTGACACACAAGGGATTCAAATGGTAGTGGAAGGTGACTGGGTAAAAGCAAAAGGAACAACCCTTGGTGCAGATAACGGTTTAGGAGTAGCAACCATTATGGCACTTCTTGAAAGTACAGACATACCACATCCAGCAATTGAAGCCTTGTTTACAATTGACGAAGAAACTGGTATGACAGGAGCAATGGGATTAAAAGGTGGTTTGTTAACTGGCGGAATCTTGTTAAACCTAGATACGGAAGAAGATGACGAGATTGGTGTTGGTTGTGCAGGAGGTATTGATGTTACAGCAACAAGAACGTACGAGCAAGAAGAAACACCTGAATTTAAAATAGGATTTGAAGTAAAAGTAAAAGGCTTACAAGGTGGACACTCAGGTATGCAAATACACGAAGGTTTAGGTAATGCCAATAAATTAATGAACCGTTTATTATTTGATGGTTTTGAAAACTTTGGTTTACGAATCTCAGAAATTGATGGTGGAAGTTTACGTAACGCTATTCCAAGAGAAAGTAGAGCAGTAGTAGCAATAGATGCGATACACGAAGCTGCTTTTATTAGCGAAATGGAAGAGCTAGGTAACACAATTAAAACCGAACTTAAAACTATGGAGCCTGATTTGGTGATTGAAGTTTCTAAAACTGAAACTCCTGAATTAATTATGGACCTTGGTGTACAAGAAGGATTAACACGTGCTATATATGCAGCAGTAAATGGTGTGTATCGTATGAGTGCAGATATTCCTGAATTGGTAGAAACATCTAATAATATTGCACGTGTAATTGTTAAGGATGGTCAAGTAAAAATAGGATGTTTAACGCGTAGCTCTGTAGAAAGTAGTAAAATGGACTTAGCAAATACGTTGCGTGCTGCATTTGAGCTTACAGGTTGTGAGGTTGAGCTTTCTGGAGATTATCCAGGATGGACACCAAACATGGATAGCTCGATATTAAAAGTGTTAGATAATTTATACCAAAAATTAAATGGCGAAAAAGCACATATTGCTGCTTGTCACGCTGGTTTAGAATGTGGTATTTTAGGTCAAAATTATCCAGATATGGAAATGATTAGTTTTGGACCAAACATTAAAGGCGCACATAGTCCTGACGAGTGTGCGCAAATATCGTCTGCTCAAAAATACTGGAATTTTGTATTAGAGATTTTAAAGGAGATTCCTAAAAAGTAATCTTTTTAAGTGGTATTATATAAAATAGAAAAAGCACAATCTTAGGATTGTGCTTTTTTATGTGATTTATTAATGTTCGTTTAACGTTTATGTATAAGGATAGTTGCGGGTTTGTATGCGAGGATTTTCCGAAGGAAAATCAGACGTTACAAACACGCAACGACCTTTGATTAAGCGCTAAACCGCAATTATTTTTATATGGTATTAGGTGCAGTTTTTATTTTTTTTAGTCCTATCCATTCGTGTTCAATATCTTTCATTAATAATGCATTATCAAATTTGACAGAACCTTTCGGAAAAATACTTTCATTCTCAAAAAAGCTTGATTTTACATTCTCAACTTCCAAAAGTGATACTTTCCAATTATATGCTTTTAATTCAAGTCCGTCAAAGTCATTTTTGTCAGGCGAATATCCAATAGAACCATTTTCAAAGAATTCAGAAACACATTCTAAATTTTCAAATACACTTTCGGTATTCCAAGAGTTTGTTTCTTTTGCTTTTATTGATAATGAAGTTTTGTCATCGCTGATAAAACCGACTTCGTAGTTTCCATCTTTTTCATTTACTTTAAAATTTGCTAAATGATGAATTCCAGGAAATATAGTTCCGCCAGCTAAAGAATTTAATTTAGAAGAAGTATCTCTTCTTGGAATATAAACTCCTTCTTTTAACTTTCCGTTTTCAGTCCATTCAACTGCAATTCTATGAGCTCCATTTTCAGAAGAAATTCCGATTTGTTTCGGCAAACCTTTCGGTCTGATTTCTTTTAATCTTATCAAACAGATTCCTGCAATTCCTTTTCCGTTTACTAATTTAGGTTTGAAAGGTTTTGGTAAATAATTTTCCAAGACTTCTTTATCAATTTGGTAATTGATTAAAATTCGTCTGTCTATTATTCCTTTTATTTTCGGTATTTTCATTTGAGTGAGCAAATTGCACCTAAAGTATAGCGAATATGATTCCGTTTCAATGAATTATATTCGAAGTTAAACGAATTTAGTTGAAAAAAATGACAAAGTCAAATTTGCAATTAATGCAGTATCAGAATAAAGGTTAAGATAAAGTTGATTAATACACGCAAATATTTTCTGCTCAAAAATACTGGAACTTTGTATTAGAGATTTTAAAGGAGATTCCTAAAAAGTAATCTTTTTAAGTCGTATTATATAAAATAGAAAAAGCACAATCTTAGGATTGTGCTTTTTTATGTGATTTATTAATGTTCGTTTAACGCTTTCGGCTATGAGTAGTTGCGTGGTTTAGCACTTAACTTTGCAAGTACTTACTAGGCTGAAAATACACACGGATTTTCAGAAGTAGGCGAGAACAAGTAATTAATTATAGCCATTGTTGTACATAGTTTTTTAATTTGCTATTTCCTTCTTGAATGCAAAATAAGCAGAAGAGCCCGAAAAGTTGTCAATATTCCAAAATTGATGCTCATAAACTCCAATAACTGAAATGTAATCTAAAGTTTTATTCTTGAAAGCCTCTACAAGAACATCTGGTAATTTAAATCCCATATACCTATTAGAGTGTTCTTTATCTAAATCGTATATTCTCTCTTCAAATTTTTGATAATAAAAATATATTTCATTATCCTTCGGTTTTGCTTGAGACCTTAATTCTTTTAATAATTTTAAATTTTCAGAAAGAAACACTTTGTGTGTAATACTGTTTATTTCTTTTATGCATAAATGAACTTCATTATATTTTGGATGCTTTATACAATTGTTTTTTACCAAAAAGTTTTTATCATTAGCAGACTCTTTGTAATCAATTAGATTTTTATTCTCTGCGATGGTGTTTTGTTCCAACGTTTTTTTATTTTTTTCTTTTAAATAATAGAATGGGTTTTCTGATTCATTAGAGAATAGTTCCTTCTTTCCACCATTACAATCGTCAATATCAATCATTTTACTTTCAAAATTAAAGCGACTACTTAAAAATAGAAAAGGATCAAATTCTTCTTTTGTTCTTTGTAAGTAGGTGTCTTTACAATCAGTATTATCATCAAAATTTAAGATTTGATATAACTTTGAACCATCATAGTTAAATACTTCCCATTTACCTGTTTTAAAACCATCTTTGTAAAAAGATTTAAGTATCAATTTACCATCTCTGTAGACTTTCCATTCTTCTATTCCATTTTTAAGTTTCATAGAACTACTAAACTTACTATTGTTAGTTGTTCTTAAAGATATTGATTCAAATGAAATAACTTTTCCCATATCGAATAATCCTTTAGTCATTATATTTCCATTCCTATCGTACTCAATTAGTTCACCATCAACAAGTCCTTCTTTAATTGTATATTCTTTTCTTAATTCGCCTTCATAATAATAGTCGAAGCATTTACCATTTTGAATACCATCCTTTGCACTTCCTTTATTAAAAAGAGTTTCATTACTATTGTAGAACTCATAAGCTCCATCAATCACTCCATTTTTGTAATTAACTTTAAACTCCAATTGGTTGGGACTTCTATATTTATTGTGTAGTCCATTAATTTGGTTTTTAGAAAAAACAGCTTGATTACTTATTTCTCCAGTAGGAAAAAATTCTGTATATAGTCCTTCTAATTTACCATTTTCATAAGTTTCTGTACTCTTTATTTTTCCATTTAAATAGTATGTTATGAGTTTACCATTTAGAGTATTATTTTTGAAGTTTCCTTTTTGTGTTACAATTCCATTTTCATTATACCAAATAGCTTCTCCTTCTAGTATAAGAGGCTCTTTAGCTGTGCTAGAAACACCATCAAATTGCAACTTATCATCCATTAAATAATCTTTTACAATAAATTTGTTATTAGAAGGGTGAATTTGCCTATAATAAAGCGCATTCATTTTATCAGTTTCCTTCCAATCTTTATCAAAGTAGATAGTTTGTTGGCTATAGATATTTGTACTTATTATTAAGAGTAGAATCGTTATTAATCTTATCATTTTATTCTGTTATTTTATTTGTGTACAAAGTATAGCGAATATGATTCCGTTTCAATAAATTATATTCGAAGTTAAACGAATTTAGATGAAAAAAATGATAAAGTCAAATTTGCAATTAATGCAGCATCACAATAAAGGTTAAAATAAGGTTGATTAATACACGCAAATATCTTCTGCTCAAAATACTGGAACTTTGTATTAGAGATTTTAAAGGAGATTCCTAAAAAGTAATCGTTTTAAGTAGTATTATATAAAATAGAAAAAGCACAATCTTAGGATTGTGCTTTTTTATGTGATTTATTAATGTTCGTTTAACGGTCTTGTGTATGGTTAGTTGCGTGATTAAGCAACTAATTTAGTAAACAAAAACGAACGCGAGAAAATTCCGAAGGAATTTTCCAAATAAGCAACGACCAAAGCAATTAATTATACACGGTGTTGTAAGCAGTTTTTTTATTATCTACAGCGTATTAAAATTCCGCCTTGTGGGAAGTTCAATTCCGTAATAAATTTTTTGTCAGTCAAACAACCATATCGTTTTCTAAATTTCCTTTCTCTAAAGTCATATACCCTTAAAATCAAATAACTCTTCTCAAAATGGTGCTTTTGCATTTCAATTCCGAAATTCACACTATTATGCCACTTTCCTTTCAAAGCATAATAGTCAAAAGTAAGCGTGATATTTTTTGTCGATTCAGATTGAATTTTTTCCCAGTCCTCTTTCTGTAAAACTAATTCTCCAGGATGATATCCAACAAGGGTTCTGCTTTTAGTTCCATCCTCGTTTTCAAAATTCAGATAAGCGCCTGCAATTTCGGTCGTCACTAATCTTTCGTTCACCTCAATTACCATATTCAGATTTTGTCCAAATCCGATTTGAATAATTCCAAATATTAATGTTGCAATCCAAAGTCTAATTTTTGTTTCCATTTTATGTTTTATTCAAAAATAAACTTGGTTAATTAATATAAAAATCTAAAATGAGTGAACTGTGTCTTTCATTGAGCAAGACGTTTCTTAAATTGCTTACAAAGTATAGCGAATATGATTCCGTTTCAATGAATTATATTCGAAGTTAAACGAATTTAGTTGAAAAAAATGACAAAGTCAAATTTGCAAGTAATGCAGTATCACAATAAAGGTTAAGATAAGATTGATTAATACATGCAAATATCTTCTGCTCAAAAATACTGGAACTTTGTATTAGAGATTTTAAAAGAGATTCCTAAAAAGTAATCGTATTAAATAGTATTATATAAAATAGAAAAAGCACAATCTTAGGATTGTGCTTTTTATTTTATTACTTGTAATTATCTGTTAAGTAATTATTTATTTACTGTGTTCTGCGTCTTTTTACAAAGTAGCGTGTCCATAATATTTTTTTCTTAGCCAGAAAGAGACTCTCACTAATAAAATCAGCGCAGGAACTTCTACTAAAGGACCAATAACACCTGCAAAAGCTTGTCCAGAATTAAGTCCAAAAACAGCAATAGCGACAGCAATAGCTAGTTCAAAATTATTACCAGCAGCAGTAAATGCAACAGAAGCGGTTTTATCATATTCTGCACCAGAAGCTTTTGTAAAGAAAAATCCGATAATAAACATTAGTAAAAAATAGATAAGTAATGGTACTGCAATAATTAAAACATCCATTGGTATTTCTACAATTAACTCACCTTTTAACGAAAACATAATGACTATTGTAAATAATAGTGCAATTAAAGTCATAGGAGATATTGTTGGTATAAATGTATTAGTATACCAATCTTCACCTTTTAATTTTACTAAAATTTGTCTACTTAAAATCCCTAAAAGAAAAGGGATACCTAAATATATAGCGACACTTTCTGCAATGGTACCTATTGAAATATCTACGATAGCACCTTCAAATCCAAAATAAGGAGGTAATATGGTTATAAAAAGCCAAGCGTAAAAACTATAAGCAAATACTTGAAAAATACTGTTTAAAGCGACTAAACCTGCACCATACTCGCTACTACCTTCTGCAAGATCATTCCAAACCAAGACCATTGCAATACATCGTGCTAAACCAATTAAAATTAACCCAACCATATATTCTGGATAGTCTTTTAAAAATGTAATAGCCAGAATAAACATTAAAACAGGTCCGATAATCCAATTTAGAATAAGCGAAATTGACAATATTTTAGTGTTTTTAAAAACCTTTGGTAATAAAGCGTAATTAACTTTTGCTAATGGTGGATACATCATTAAAATTAAACCAATTGCAATTGGATAATTTGTAGATCCACTACTAAAGGAATTTATAATATCTGGAAAGGTTGGTATAAAATACCCAAGTCCAACACCAATTATCATTGCTACAAATATCCATAGCGTTAGATTTTTATCTAGAAAACTTAATTTTTTTGAAGCCATTTTTATGATTTTATTTGAGAGAAAACAAATAACATTTCAGTAGCTATTTGCAAACTTCTTTCGTTGTATTTTTCTTCTTGTTGTGGTGTGTTATCAAATGCTTTTGGATCTTCAAAAGTAATAGGTATACGTTGCTCAGCACCAGCAATAAATGGACAACCACCATCTGCTTGACTACAAGTCATAATTGCAGCAAATTGTGATTGCGGATTAAAATCGTCATCTAATGTTTTTGAAAAACCAATAATTGGATGTTCGTTATTAGAATATTTGATTGAATAAATTGGGTTTTTATCGTTTGATAGCGCATTTATTTTAAACCCAGATTGGTTTAATGTTTTGATAACCATAGGGTAAACTGCTGTTGCTTCAGTACCACCAGAGTAACAAAATACGTTTTTAATAGCAAAGTAGCTGGCTATTGTTTGTGCCCAAATTTGCGATAAATGACTGCGTCTAGAATTATGTGTACATATAAAATTAATACGTATTTCTAGGTTATTATTCACCTTTGATTGTATATAATCTGCTAAAGGTTGTAATACTTCTTTTCGTGATTCAGAAATGGTATCAGGTCTTAATTGCTTAATTGTTTTTTCTATGTCTTCAAATAGCATAGGCTGTGTATTAGACTTCATTGTAAGTTGATTTTAAAAAACAGTTTGTATTATATGGCTAATATGTTTTTTGATATTTAAATTAATTTCTATTATTAATTAATTCATTGCAATGTTACGATTAATATTTAAACATTCAAATAAATTATATCTCATTTATGTATTACTTTACATAAAGTTAATCTTAGAATTGTAGTCTGTTAATGGATTTATGCTTTTGTCGTAACGGTTCCGTTTATATCGCAGCTTAATTTAACCGTATTATAAATGGTACCAAATTTTTCAATATTTTTTTTCAGCAAGTTTACGTTTAGATTTTTATCTGTAGTATCTATTATTAATTGATAGTCTATTTGATCCATTCTTGGTGGTTTGTCTAGACGTACTCCTTGTACTGTAATGTCTGCAGAAGTGTATTCAAATTTCATTAAAACAGAAAAACGTTGTACATTTTTTAAAATACAAGCAGCAAAAGCACTTAAAAATAAATCAGCAGGACTAGCAAGCGTATCGTTAGATTGTGGTGTAGTACCAAATTGTATTGCAGTCTCTTTTATAGTGATTGAAGCGTCCTTATTGGCAAAGGATTTAGCGTTAATACCGTAGGTCATAATTGGTATACTTTATTACTAATGTTTTTAATCTAATATCTGATAATCTATATCCAGTTTGCGCAAGGCTCTTAACGCAGATCCTGAGTTTTTGTCATCCACATCAAAATCGATAGGATCTCCTTCTAATAAGATTTCTGTAAATTGAAAGGCTTGTGCTGCATTAATATCTATTGCAATAGCTTCAATACAATTAGCAATTCCTTTTTTATCAGGTCTAATTGCGTCGCAGGATAAAAGGTTTATTTTCATAATAGTAATTTACTAATTTAAAACCATATACTTTAGTAAGTACAAGGTTATTATTTATTAAAGTAGAAATAGTTTTTGTAAGTGTGTCTAAAGCAAAAAAAGTTGCTAATTCTATTACATGTGTAATATTTATAGCAACTTTAATTTTAAAATTAGTTAGATTTTTTTAATTGTACAATCCTTTAATTTTTTTAAGTTTTGTATCCCATAATTGTAAATCATCCTTATGCTTTTTAATGTTTTTATGCACTTCTTTAACTAATGGATTATCTGATTTTACATTTGAGAAAAATTGTAAGTTATTTTCAAGTTGAATAATTTCACCTTTAATTTCATCTACTTTTTTCTGGATGTAAAAACGCTCATTGTCAATAGCGCGACTGTCATCACCAGAAGATAATTGATCTAACTTGTTTTCAAATTTTATCAACTCGGCTTCCGTTTTATTTAAGTCCAAAGATTTAAATAATCCATCAAGTGTATCATTAAAGTCACTTTCTATTTGTTTCTTATTACGTGGCACACGACCTAAAGTTTTCCAGCTATTAATTTGTGTTTTTATAGTTGCTAAGTCTGTTTTTTGATCTCCAGAAAGAGTCAAGTTTTTAACTTCAGATAGTAAGGCTTCTTTTTGTGTAAAAGCCTCTTCCTCTTCAGCACTAGCTGCATTTCGTTGTTCTTTAATACGATCAAAATAGTGGTTGCAAGCACTTTTAAATTGCTTCCATATTTTATCACTATCTTTTCTAGGGACATGTCCAATACGTTTCCAATCGCCTTGAATTTTTTTCATCAACTGCGTTGTTGCCTGAAAATCTTCACTGTCTTTATTGTCTTCAGCAATTTTAATTAATTCTAGTTTTTTCTCTAGATTATCGTATTGGTCTTTCTTTAAGCTTTTATAAAATTCGTTTTTACGTCTATTAAAACCTCTTACAGCTTCTTTAAATTTAGCCCAAGTTGCTTCGTTAACTTTAACAGGTACTTTACCTGCTTTGAAAAACTCTTCTCTTAAGGCTTCAATTTCTTTAATTTTATTTTGCCAACCATTATGATTCGTGATTTTTTCACTTGCTTTTTCTTCAATAAGCGTGATTATCGCCTGTTTATTTAATAAGTTTTGCTCATAAACAGTGTCCAAATTTTTAAAGTAATCTTGACGCTTCGCGTTAATTTTTTTAGTCGCTTCTTTAAAGCGCTCCCAAATTGGTTCTCTATGTTCTCTAGCTACAGGTCCAAGTTCTTCTTTCCAAATCTTATGTAAATTTTGAAGTTCTCTAAAGGCTCTGTTGGTATTTTCATCATTAGCTAATGCTTCAGCTTGCTCGATAATTTTAGTTTTAAGCTCTAAATTATGTTCAAAATCTTTATCGCGCAAATCTCTGTCTAAATGTAGTAGGTCGTAAAAACGTTCGACATTAAAATGGTAGCTATTCCAAGCGTTGTTATATTTATCTCTTGGTATTGGACCAGCAGTTTTCCATTGGTCTTGTAACTCTTTAAACTTTTTGTATTTAGTGTTCATAGAGTCTTCAGCATCTTCTGTTAATGCTTTAATACCTTCTATGATGTCTAATCGATTAGTAAGATTTTGCTTGTGGTTTTGTTCTATATTTTTGTAGTGACCACTTAAGCGTTGTCTGTAATCTTTATAGTTATCTTTAAAGCTTTGTTGGATAGGTGTGTGATATCTAAAGTCAATCTCATTACCACCATTACTTAAAAACTCTTCTTTTTTCTCGTCCAAAAGCTCATGAAACTGCTTGTCAAATTCTGTTTTGATTGCATCTACATGTTTTTTAATAGCTTGTACTTTTTCGTTTTTAACCAAACGCTCAAGTTCGATAACCAATTGCTCTAGATTAAGCGATTCGTAATCTTTATCTTCAATGTTATGTCTGTCAACGTTACCTTCATCTTCAGCATCTTCTGCATTAGAATCTTCAATTTCATTTAAAACATCATCGTTATCTTCTACTTTAGAAGTTACTTCTTGTGGTGTTTCTGGTTGTACGTTTTCAGTGTTTTCTTTCGTTCCATCTGCATTTTGCAGGTTATCTAGCTCTGACATTTTTAAAATGTTTTTAGTTGATATTTATGTATTTAGCTTTTAAAGATAGTGACAAGTTGAAAAACTACCAATAAATTGTTGATTAACTCTTAGTTTAAAGATTTTTATTCCAGATTTTCCAAGATTTTTCAGCCTGAAACACTAACATGTCATAGCCATTTATAGTAGTCGCACCATGGTTTTTGCCATGTTTTAAAAAAACCGTTTGTGATGGATTATAAATTAAGTCGAATAAAACATGTTTTTTAGAAAGTCCACCATATGGAATATTTGGTGCTTCATTTACATCAGGAAACGTCCCAACAGGCGAGCAATTTATAATTATTTGATGCTCATTAATAATAGCTTTAGTTAACGTATCATAGGTGTAACTAACTGCTTTTGACTGCTGTCTTGATACAAAATGAAATTGAATGTTTAGTTGTTTTAAAACATAAGCAATTGCTTTGCTGGCTCCTCCTGTACCTAAAATTAAAGCTTTTTTATGATGTTTTTTTATATGTGGTTTGATACTTTTTTTGAAACCATAAATATCTGTATTGTAGCCTTTAAGACGTCCTTTTTTAGTGAATTTAATAGTGTTTACTGCACCAATTTTTTTTGCTTTTTTATCTAATGAATCTAAAAAGGGAATAATACTTTCTTTATAAGGGATGGTAACATTAAGACCAGATAATCCTTTGGTTGTTAGTATGTTTGATTTAAAAGTTTCAATATTTTGAATGTCAAAATTTTGGTATTTAGCATCAGTAATATTTTCGTCTTTAAATTTTATTGAAAAATAGTTTTGAGAGAAAGAGTAGGAGATATCTTTACCAATTAATCCATAGTTACGCATGTGATTGCTTTGTTTTTTGTCCATATATTTCTAATGCTAATACGATTGCTATTCCTACTATGGTGTAGCATAATGCGATTATAGTTTCGGTATTAAGTTCTGGTAAGTAACGTTCGTAATTTTCAATTATTTTTTGACCTCTAGAATCTACTAAAAATTCGCCTGTAGATTTTGTTTTAAATATGGTATGTTTAAATGGCCACACAACACCTAAAGATCCTACTATAAAACCTATAATTGATGCTAGCGTGACATTTTTATAATGTTTTAAAATGTAATTTAATACATGAGAAAAAGTTACCAAACCAACTACAGAGCCTAATGTAAAGACTGCTAGTACTTTTAACATCCTAAGACGTTCTATATTTGCAGTAAAGCTAAAATCACCTATTAATACCTCGGAAAAAGTATCAAATAAAGCATTCACAGAGTCCACTAATAGTAAGACGTAATTACCTAATAATATTAAGATAAATGATCCTGAAAAGCCAGGTAATGTCATTCCTGAAACACTAATTATTCCGCAGAAAAAAACAAATATTAGGTTATCATTTTCTGTAGCAGGATCTAGAAAACTAATACCTATTCCTAAAACAGCACCAATAATTAAAGCTAAGTATGTTGTGGTTTTCCAATCTTTAAAATCCTTACTTATGTAATAAATTGAACCTATAATCATCCCGAAAAAGACACTCCAAACATAGAGTTGGTAGTGCGTAATAAGATAGTCTAGGATTTTTGAAATACTAAAATAGCTTACTATCATTCCAAAAAACAGTAAGCTTAAAAAACGTCCATTTATATAATGATAAAACGCTTTAAAGCGTCCTTTTAAAAGTAATTTAAAAGCAGTGCCATTTACCTTTTGTAAGGAGTGTATAAACTCTTCGTAAAAACCTGCAACAAATGCCACGACACCACCAGATACACCAGGAACTTTATTAGCTGCTCCCATGCCTAATCCTTTTAAGATTAAAAATAGTTTATCTTTAAATGTGCGTGTGTTTTGCATTTAGCTTGCTTTATTACCTACCTTTTCAAGAATAAAAATAGTTAAAAAACCTGCAATCATCAATCCAATTGCTAAAACTAATTGAGCGTCTGTATTAGCGTTAATTTGAGAATAGGTTGATGGCAGTACACTTTGCTCTAAAACGGTTTTGTAGCTATCAAAATCTAAGCTGTTTTTTTGAAACACACTTAACGTTTGGTAGTCTGAAAGTCCAATAAAATCGACTACAGATCCTGAAGCGTCATCCATTACCGAAATGGTTTTTTTATAAGGCCAAACTTTATTTAATGAACCTAGAATAAAACCGGTTAGAATGGCTAGAGTTGTATTATGGTAATTTTTGAATAGCCATTTTAATACGTGGCTAAAACTAAGCAAACCAACAATTGCTCCAGTTGCAAATAGAGCTATTTTTTTTAAATCAAAGTCATGAAAAGCATCACTTAATGTTTTATATGCTCCTAAAATTACTAATATAAAACTACCAGAAATACCTGGTAAAATCATAGCGCAAATTGCTAAGGCTCCAGCAATAAATAAAAAATAGGAGTTGGTATTACTAGCTAAAGATGGTAAACTAGTAATATAAAATGCAGCTATAGTACCAATAATTAATGCGATAATGGTTTTAGCAGACCATTTGTTAATTTGTTTACCAACAAAAAAGATACTAGCTATAATTAAACCAAAAAAGAACGACCATATTAAAACTGGGTGTTGTTCTATTAGGTATTTTGCTAGTCTCATAAACGAAACAAAACTGATAATAATACCTGTTAAAAGCGCTAAAAGAAAGTTACCGTTTAGTTGTTTCCAAAAGGCAAAAAAACCATCTTTTTTTAAGGTCTTCACTAATGATAAGTTAACACCACTTATAGTTGTAATTAACTCTTGGTAAATCCCAGAGATAAACGCAATGGTGCCTCCTGATACTCCAGGAACTGCATCTGCTGCTCCCATAGCAATTCCTTTTAAACTAATAACAAGGTAATCTTTTAAGCGTCTTTGCATAATTTGAGTTTTGTTGGTAACCAAAGGTATGCAAAAATCATTTTATGTTATGATTTATGTAACTTTTTTAACGCGTTTTTAAAGGTCGTAGATTGGTAGACCATTGGAAAAATTTCTTCTATAATAAATATTAGTTCCTCGTCAAAAGTTAATCCGTTTTTTAAGTGGTAGCTTCCTTTTTCAGTTTCTAATAAACCATAGTAAATACCAGCTAGTCTAAATTCAATTTCTGCATCTTCTGGGTAAAATTCTGCTGCCTGAATTAAGTTTAAGCTAGCAGCTTCAGGTTCTCCTAATTGAATTAAAATATCTGCTCTTTGTAACCAAGAGGCTAACTCATAATTTCCAAGTTCTAAAGCTCGCTTATAGCCACGTTCAGATTCTTCTAAAAAGTTTAGCCTGTGGTTTATTTGTGCATATAACTTCCAATATACAGCATTGTCTGCATTAATATTAATTGCTTTATTAATATAATATAATGCTTTTTGGTAGTTTTTTTGTTTGTTATAAAACTTTGTAATGGCTATCCAACCCTTATCAAGTAATGGGTCTTCTTTAACAGTTTTATAATAATATTGTTTTGCTAAATCTATCTGACCTAGTTTTTCATGACATTGTCCTAATCTTAATAAAGCAAAAGATGTAGGGTCTTCCAATTCTAGGGTTACTGCGTAATTTTCGATTGCTTCGTTATAACGCTTTAACTTTTCTAGGACTCTACCTTTTTCAATGTAAGCACCTACAAAAGTGTCGTCAGAGATAATTGCAAATTCAAAAGCACTTAAAGATTTTTCGTATTGTTTTATAGTAAAATATTGCTTACCTAATTGGTGCCAAGCAACTTCACAATATGGGTTTTTATCTAAATAACTATTTAAAAAGGTGATTGCTTCATCATTTTCATTTAAAAAATCGAAGCAATACATAATGTTGTATAACGCAGAATAGTCATCCATGTCATCATCTAGACAACGCATAAAACTCTGTTTAGCTTCTTCAAAGTTATCTAAAAATAGATATTCCATTCCTATTAAAGAATGTAGTTCTGAGGATTCTTCTGCTAAATCTAAAGCTATATTTAAAACTTTAATCGCGTCTTGATGCTTATCATCTTTAGATAATATATTAGCTTTTTGAATGTATATTTCTTCGTTTGATGGCTCTAATACATACAAGGCATCTAGTAACTGATTCGCTTCTTTTAGCTTATTTTCAAACACATAAATTTCTACCTTAAATAATTTAAGATTAGTAGATGTAGGATGTTGCTCTAAGCCTAACTTAATAGCTTTTTTTGCTAAAGATACTTTACCTTGGTTAAGGTAATGGTGTATTATATTTTCAAATTCGTCCGAGTCAAAAAACAACACATTGTTTGTTTTTAACATCGATTCAAATCTACTAAGCGATACTTTATTTGGTTCTTCTTGACTAAACTCCATAGGCACTGTTTAGGTGTTTCTATTGTAATAAATGTACTGTTCTATTACTTTTTAAATGGCATTTGCCACTTTTGTTTTTAACAAAGTAATCAACAATTACGGGTTTTGATGTGTTTTTGATTGATTGAAAGAGACTTACTCTTTAATTAGAGTCCGTTATTTTATTTAATAAGTCAATAATAATGCCACACCCTTTAATAATTTCTTCATTACTGATGGTTAAAGGTGGTGTTATACGTATTGCTTTAGGCTCAAACAGCAACCAAAAGAGTATTAATCCTTGATTTTGCGCTTGTAGTACCACTTGGTCAGTGATGTTTGCTGCAGTAGTTATGGCTGCTAACATTAAACCACGACCTCTAATTTCGGTAATTAAAGGATGTTTTAAGTGTTGCCTGATTAATTGTTCTTTTTCTAAAGCTTGTGACATTAAGTCACTATTTGTAACTTCTTGTAATGTGGCTAAAGCCGAAGCTGCAATTAATGGGTTACCACCAAAAGTTGTAATGTGGCTTAGCTTTGGTCCATCCTGAAAGGCATCCATATGAGCCTTAGACGCTGTAAATGCGCCAATTGGTAATCCACCAGCTAATCCTTTTCCGGTAACGACAATGTCTGGAACCACATTATAATTTTGAAAACCAAATAATTGTCCTGTTCTGCCAATTCCTGGTTGTATTTCGTCTAAAATTAATAGCGCTCCAACGTCCTGACATTTTGCTTTTAATTTGGCTAAATAATCGTTTTTAGGCTCTATAAAACCAGCTCCACCTTGAATGGTTTCAACTATTACTGCAGCAGTTTTTGTAGTGATATGTTTAAAATGTGGTTGGTAATTAAACGTAATGTGACTAATATCTGGCAGTAATGGTCTAAAAGGTGCTTTTCGCTCTTCAAAGTCCATTAAACTTAAAGATCCTAAAGTATTACCATGATAGGCATTATGGGCTGCAATAATCTGACTACGTCCAGTAACACGTCGTGCTAATTTTAAAGCACCTTCAATAGCTTCTGTACCAGAATTAACTAAATACGTAGATGTTAAAGGTTCTGGTAAGTGATCTGCTATAAATTTACATAAGTCTACTGCTGGCTTTTGGACATATTCTCCATAAACCATAACATGCAAATATTTGTCTGCTTGTTGTTTAATGGCATTAACTACTTTTGGGTGGCTATGTCCTAATGTACATGCAGATACACCTGCAACAAAGTCTAAATAGGCTTTGTTATTAGTGTCGTAAATATAGCTTCCTTTAGCATAAGAAATTTCTAGAGCTAAAGGATATGGAGACGTTTGTGCTTGGTGTTTAAAAAATCTATCCTTCATAACTCCTAATCCTGATCAGTCTTAGATTGTACTTTTTGATTAACTGTTTGTTTTTTTGAAGTTGCTTTTTGTAAAGCAGGAGTATTAGTATTTGTATTTAGAAATTTTTTAGGAACATTCCTTGAGGCTTTAGGAGCTTCGTCTTTTTTGTTTAAATTCTTCTTTTCAGCTTCGTCGTCTGCTTTTTTAACACGTCCAATTAAAGCCTCTCCAAAAAACTCTTCACCTTCTTGATAAGGTTCTAGTCCTTTAATTACAGGTAATGTAAATGGTGGATCGTCTTTAAATAAGTCTTCAACAGATTTTGGACGTTCATCATCACGCCAATCAAAACCTCTTAATTTTCTAGCGTTTAATGGTAAATCTTCTTCTGTGTAAAGCTTGCCTTCAAATTGTAAAAGTTTTCTAAGCTCAACAACTTCTTTTTCTTCAAAATAGATAATAATATCTGCAGATTTTGATTTTTCTATTCCAATTAACTCTTGCTTATCATTTCTACTAAAGTTAATAGATTCTGCATTTTTAAGTATATCTACTTGTTTGATTTGATTATCATCATCAAACATCCCTATTAAACGTTTACCAGAAATTTGATTGTATGAGTCTTTACTAATCGTGTCCTTACTAATTAAAAAAGCATTATAAAAAACGATGAGTGAATCTAATTTTTCGGTTTTAGGATTTGATTTTAAATGAATCGTATCACCTGTCATTTGATTGTCCAGATTCCAGAGTATTGGTTTTCTTGCAGCCGAAAATGCATCGCCTTTATTTAATCGTTTTAAATTGATTAACTGTGTTAGTCCTGTTTTATGGTCTGCATGAATCGAATCTGCTTTTGCACTAATATCTGATTTATATACCTTACCATTGTAATAGCCTCTAGTAATACGATGTTCTGGTTTACCTGTAACCATCAACGTGTCTGCATGCATGTATATACTATCTTTTTCTTGGATAGTAATTGCTAAAGCGCGTTTGGTAATAAACACAGAGTCTTTAGCACGATAGACTTCTGCATAATGTCCTTTAATGATACTACTATTAATAGTGTCTGTAACGGTTATATTATTAGTTGCTGAGGCAAAATTTAGTCTTCTGTCAAAATGTAAACTGTCACCAACAATGACACGATTATCGTAGTCTATTCTTGAGTTTCGGACAAAATAGCCAGTGTCGTTTGTGGTGTCGTAAAAACCACGTTCGCTGTAAATTTTGCTACTATCACCTACTATTGTTGAAGGACCATACATGTAGGCATGACCATTATCAGAATAGTAATCCAGGGTTTTTGTGTTAAGCTCGTAATCTGGATTGACAAGTTTGACACTATCTACAAAACGGTATTTTTTGTCATTCATATAATAACGACCAATACGACTTGTAATCGTCCCAGATGAGTCCCTTACAACTTTACCTCCAGATTTATAATAAGATTCTTGTTTTGCTCTGTTAAAGTATAGCGTATCAGATGTTATGGTAGATTGAGGATCTGTCAATACCACATCACCACTTGCAAATGCTAATTGTGTTTTACCAGAATACTCCACGTATTTTGACGTTAAGTTTATGGTGTCACCTTGCTTCATGTTTACATTTCCGTAGGCTTCAACAAAATCTTCTTTACCATAAAATATGGCTTTGTCGCAAAACATATCAATACCATCATGGTAAATATGGACTTGACCTTGATCACTTCTGGTTAGGATACTTGCTCCTGGAAAGTTTTCTTCGTCAATATCACCAAATGCACCAGAGTCTTTAATCTCGATGGTTTTTTGCTGTGCTATTCCTAATTGCATAGTCAGCATTAAGAATAAAAAATATATGTGTTTATTAATTTTCAAGATGTTATTGTTTGGCACAAAAATAACGATTTAAAGCACTTGGTATTGTTTGTTAGGAATTATTTAAGATGAGAGTTGATTAATTTGTAAAAAAACTCACAGATTTTTGAAACCTATGAGTTTTGATAATTAGTTAAACATTTTATTATAAGATATTGAAAAGTAAAAAATATCTATAACCACCTTGGTTTATTAAAACCCAAGATAATAGTTTATGTGTTTTGGGTTCAAATAACAATGTCCCTAATGGGTTTTCTGGATCTTCCTTCCTGAAGTAAGCAAATACATTAACATCTTCTGTATACATTTTTTTGCCTCCAACCGTTTTTAACTGAGTTTTATCTTCATCAAAAGGCTCATAAATTTTATGGTTTTTATAAAAGCGTATAGGTTTAGCATCAATATTATCTATACCCAGACTATCAAGTGTTTTTTTAAAATAACTAAAAAGAGGTATAAGTTTTTTTATTCTCTTTTGTTTTCTTTCTTGTACAGTATCTTTTAAAACATAATCAAAGTAAATATACTTTTCAATAAGAGTGTCTTTTGAAATACTATCTATGTCTTTTTTGTATGTGTATCTCGCTAAATTTTCGAAAATATTGTAATAAGCAGTTTCATCGTTTGTCCAATCTTTGGATTTATTGGATTGTGAATAACTGATGTTAATGAAAAATACACTAATTATAAAATATTTAGGTTTCATGGTTTTTATGTTTTATTACACAAAACTATGCACTATTTCATAAGTTAGTGTTTAAAATATTAAACAAGTTAAAGATTTCGGACATCTTTTTTATACTGAACAGGTGTTTGATTGGTAAATTTTTTGAATGCAGCGTAAAAGCTTGATTTAGAATTGAAACCAGACTCTAAACCTATAGATTCAATAGTGTAATTATTAAAGTCTTTATTAGCAAGGATTTCTTTAGCATTATCAATTCGAAGCTTATTTATAAAATCATTAAAATTGATTTCAGAATTTGTATTTATTTGTTGAGAAATATAACCTTCGCTTAAACCTAATAAGTTTGATAGTAAGCTTAAATTTAAGTTTGGATTTAGATAAAGTTGTTCTGTTATAATTTTTGTTTCAATTTTATTAAATGTGCTAGAGCTGTTAATTGGCTTATTAATTTTAGTTTCCCTTTTCTTATTTGCTTTTAATTTTTTCCGTTCTATTAATAATTTTGATTTAGCTAAACCTATATATCCAATCCAATAGATTAGGAATGATATACAAATCCACATAGGGTAGAAGATGTAATTTTTATCATTTTCATTTAATATTGAAAATATTATAGTTATGAGCCATACTAAACAAATTAGTAATCCAATTTTTAGAAGTCGCTTTAACCATAATGTTTCTGGATAGACTTTTGTGTTTACAATAATGTTACCTTTTTCATAAGATTTGATCATTTTTAAAGTAAAAATTATAATAATCACATTATAAATAATAGATAAAAAATTGAATACTTGATTGGTTATTGCATGAATTGAAATTTTTTGAGAAACGTTTGTGTTAAAATAAATTTGTAATATCAAGTTTAAGGAAAGAACAATTAGAAAGGGTAGTACTAATAGTAATTTTAGTTTTGTTTTCGCTTTTTTCTGTTTTACAAAATTGAATACATATAAATAAAACACTGGCATTATTAACCATTGCCAAGGTATAGTTGTTAATAATAAAGCAATTTTAGAATTAACTATTAAGATGTCAATTAACCAATATTGTAGATTGCTAAGTGATAAAAATAAAACTGTTAAGGCTAAAAAATAAGTATGTTTTAAAATTTGTTTTTTTTGAAGAAATAGAATGAAACTAAAAATAATACCATGAATAACACCCGAAATTATAAGAATATTGAAGATGTTTAACTTTTCTAAGTTCATTCGATGGAAGTATTATTCAATTTTAAATTTAAATAAAAAACCTCATAAATTTTAAAATATATGAGGTTTTAGGTATTATGTTTTATTATTTAATTACATAAAAATAGTCTGTTTTCTGTCTGGTCCAACAGATACTATTTTAATAGGAATTTCTAATTCTTCTTCTAAAAATGCGATATAATCATTTAGCGCTTTTGGTAATTGAGAAGCTTCACTCATTTCTGTTAAGTCTTCGCTCCAACCTTTAAACTCTGTATATATAGGTTCTACATTTTCAGGTTCTATGTTAAAAGGTAAATGTTTAATCGTTTCTCCTTTATATTTATAAGCAGTTGCTACCTTTAAAGTTTCAAAACCAGATAAAACATCACTTTTCATCATCATTAATTGTGTAACACCATTAACGCGACAAGTGTATTTTAAAGCCACTAAGTCTAACCATCCACAACGTCTAGCGCGACCTGTTACTGCTCCAAACTCTTGGCCAACTCTAGCCATTTCTTCTCCATCTTTATCAAATAACTCTGTTGGAAAAGGTCCAGAACCTACACGTGTTGTATAGGCTTTAAAAATACCAAAGACTTCTTTAATTTGGTTTGGTGCAATACCTAAACCAGTACAAGCTCCTGCTGCAGTTGTATTACTTGATGTTACAAATGGATAGGTACCAAAATCGATATCTAAAAGCGATCCTTGAGCACCTTCTGCTAAAATGGTTTTACCATCTTTTAGTGATTGGTGTAAATAGGCTTCGCTATCTATAAATTGTAATTCTTTAAGTTTTTCAATAGACTCAAAAAATTCAACTTCCATTTCTTCTAGATCGTATTGTACGTCAACATTATAAAATGCGATCATAGCTTCGTGCTTATTAGCTAAAGCTCTGTATTTTTCTTTCCAGCTATCTAATTCTAGATCACCAACTCTAATACCGTTTCTACCAGTTTTATCCATGTATGTTGGACCAATACCTTTTAAAGTAGAACCAATTTTAGCTTTTCCCTTAGAGGCTTCACTAGCTGCATCTAATAAACGATGCGTTGGTAAAATTAAGTGTGCTTTTCTAGATACAATTAGTTTGGCTTTATAATCAACATCAAATTGGTCTAAACCCTCTAATTCTTTAATAAAAACAACTGGATCGACTACTACACCATTTCCAATAACATTCATAGCATCTTTATGAAAAATTCCTGAAGGTATAGTACGTAGTACGTGTTTTATTCCGTCAAATTTCAAAGTATGTCCTGCATTTGGACCACCTTGAAAACGTGCTATGATATTGTAATTTGAAGTTAAAACGTCGACAATTTTTCCTTTGCCTTCATCTCCCCATTGTAAACCAAGTAGTAAATCTACTGCCATTTTTAATTAGTTGTGTTGTTATTATTTTTTTTTCGATTTCCGTAAAAATATAGTGAGTGCTTAGAAATTTCGATATCAAAGACTTCCTCAATTGTTTTTTTAATTGCCTGAATTCTTGGATCACAAAATTCTATAACTTCTCCTGTATCTTGAAGTATAACATGGTCATGTTGTTTATCAAAATAAGATTTTTCGTAATGTGCTTGATTTTTACCAAACTGGTGTTTTCTAACTAAGCCGCAATCTAGAAGCAGCTCGATAGTATTGTACAACGTAGCACGACTTACACGATACTTCTTGTTTTTCATGTTTAGATATAGGGATTCTATATCAAAATGTTCATCGTTAGAATAGATTTCTTGAAGTATAGCGTAACGTTCTGGTGTTTTTCTATGACCATTCGCTTCTAAAAAAGAAGTGAATACGTTTTTTACAATCTCTTGATTTTTTATATCTGTTTTTGCGCTCATAAATACCAAGCAAATTTACATCTTTTTTTGAGGTTGCAATCATAAAACTTAGACTTTACTTTAAGTGTTATTAGACAGTTATTAACAACATTAATTTAAACCCGAGTTACCTTGTCTATACCGTTAAGTTTTTTAAGATTATCCATTAACTTTTTAAGCATGGATTTGTTACGTACAATAACATTAATTTTTCCTTTAAAGATACCGTCATCACTCTGAAAACTAATACTATTCATGTTGACGTGCATGTTGGATGAGATGACTTTAGTAATGTGATTAACTAGTCCTAAATTGTCTATTCCAGATAAAATAATCTGTGCAGCAAACTCTTGTTGTGACGAGTCTATCCATCTTGCCTGAATGATACGATAGGCATAATTAGATTGTAAACTTATCGCATTTGGGCAATTTTTTTTATGCACTTTAATACCATCGTTTATGGTAATAAAGCCAAATACTGCGTCTCCAGGAATTGGATTACAACAATTAGCTAATTTGTAATCTAGTTTTTCTTCTTCTTTACCAAAGACTAATAAGTCATATTTATTAGTAATTTCATCTTTATTAACTTCTTCTGGAGATATAGTTTGTTTTCTGGTAATTTTATTTTTGAAAAAACTCATCAAAGCATTGCTACGTGAAGCAGCATACTCCTTAAGCATCGTGTTGTCAATATTACCTGTACCGACACGATAAAATAAGTCTAAACTAGTTTTTAAATGAAAATAGCTAACCATTTCGTTAACCGATTTTTCATTAAGCGTAATTTTAAGTTGTTTTAGTTTTCGTCTTAAAATTTCTTTTCCTTCTTCGGCTATTATTTTAGTATCTTCTTTTAATAGCGATTTAATTTTACCTCTAGCTCTTGCAGTGGTCGCGTAATCTAGCCAGTTAGGGTTAGGTTTTGCGTTTTCTGAAGTGATAATATCTACTTGATCACCACTACTTAATTCGTGACTTAAAGGCACTAGTTTTCCATTAACTTTGGCGCCTCTAGTTTTTTTACCAACTTCTGTATGGATACTAAACGCAAAGTCTAAAGGTGTTGCGCCTTTTGGTAAAGATTTTAATTCTCCTTTGGGTGTAAATACAAAAATTTCTTTGGAATACAGGTTAAGTTTAAACTGTTCTACAAAATCGACTGCATTGGTAGAGGCATTTTCTAAGGCTTCCTGCAAACGATTAATCCACATGTCTAAATTATCTTCTTTGTCTTCGGCATTTTTATATTTATAGTGTGCAGCATAACCTTTTTCGGCTATTTCATTCATACGCTCACTACGTACTTGTACTTCTACCCATCGTCCTTTTGGTCCCATAACAGTAATGTGTAAGGCTTCATATCCAGTAGATTTTGGAGAGGATATCCAATCACGTAATCGGGTTGGGTTAGGTCTAAAATGG
This sequence comes from Olleya sp. Hel_I_94, assembly GCF_007827365.1. Taxonomy (NCBI): domain Bacteria; kingdom Pseudomonadati; phylum Bacteroidota; class Flavobacteriia; order Flavobacteriales; family Flavobacteriaceae; genus Olleya; species Olleya sp. Hel_I_94. Next base: position 229,288 of record NZ_VISI01000001.1, on the reverse strand, counting down.
TCGGTTACAATGGAGTAAATTTTCCAGGCTAGAAATTTTTCGTTTTCACGATCACTTTTGTATATAATTCGGACAGCAAATTTGTCGTAAACCTCATCAAATGTAACGCCTTGTTTGTCCATTTTACGTTTAATAGAAAATATGGATTTAGGTCGTCCTTTTATAGTGTAGTTTAAGCCTTCTTTGTCTAAGGATTTTTTTATAACATCATTAAATTCGGTTATGTAAGCATCTTGTTCTTCCTTACTTTCTTTAATTTTATTAAGAATTTTGTTGTAAGTATCAGGTGCTGTGTACTTTAATCCTAAGTCCTCTAATTCTGTTTTAATATTATATAATCCAATTCTATGCGCTAAAGGAGCATAAATGTATAAGGTTTCGGATGCTATTTTTTCTTGTTTATCAGGACGCATACTGTCCATGGTTTGCATATTGTGCAAACGGTCTGCTATTTTTATAATGATAACTCTAACGTCATCATTTAAAGTCAGTAGCATTTTTCTAAAATTTTCGGCTTGTAAAGACACGTCCATGTCTTTTTCTTTACTTAAAGACGAAATTTTTGTCAAACCATCTACAATTTTGGCTACTGTAGATCCAAATAAATCTTCAATATCTTTGACACTGTAGTTTTCGTTATCCTCAACCACATCATGCAGTAACGCAGCAGCAATAGATGTTGCATCTAGACCAATTTGTTGGGCAACAATTTTGGCAACAGCAATAGGATGGAAGATGTAGGCTTCTCCGCTTTTTCTGCGTTGTGGACGATGTGCTTCAACAGCGACATCAAATGCTTTTCGGATTAGTTTTTTGTCCTCTGTAGACAATGTGCGATAGCTAACTTTTAAAAGTTGCTTATAGGCTTTTGCAATGTCTGCATTTTCTTTTTCAATATCGATTTCTGTCATAGATTGCTCTCCTTCATTTAAAATAGAATGAATACTAAAAATACTACAAAATTATGAATAGACAACACACATTAGTCTAATTTTGATTAAAACTGAATAAGCTTTTTGCAAGATGAAAATATTGCAATAAAAAGGCTATTGCTCTTTATAAACTTCCATTTTTAAACCCATACCATAATTGTTTAAACCAGCGTTTAAAAGATTTGAGTTATCAATGTTTTTTTTATCAAAAAGAACCCATTGTCCATTGTTTTGAAAAACTCGTTTTACAAAGGTAGTTTTTTCAGAAATTTGGTCTGTAAAAGGTAATAAAGGTCTAAAGGTTGTTGATACTTTTACAATACCACGTCTAGTTTTAACTTCTTGATATTTTTTATTTGGAAGTAATTTTCCGTTTTTGTCTGTAAAGCCTAAAACTTGTATGGAAATGTAAATACCATCTTTTGGAATAAAAACATCAAATCCAGACACATCAAATTCAAAAACGGGTTTGGTGTCTTGAGTGGCAATAAAAATGACTTTTTCGTAGGTTAAAACATCTCCAGGTTGTCCATTATTGTTCTCGTAAAACTGTACTCTAAATAACGTTGAAAAAGGACGTTTTGCTTTATTACTTTTACCTCTTTTGTCCCAATCTTTAGCTTCGGTTTTAATAGGAATTAACACTTTAGTGACATGCTTTGGTTTGTTGTCTGTGTTAGGGAAAAATACAGCAATTTCACTTTCAATAGTAGGTAGCCAACATTTATAATAGTCGTCATGTGCTGTTGGTTTAAGTGTAACTTCTTTATGTTTTCCTGAAGGTTTAGCAATAACGATAACCTCGTCTAAAAGGTCAGATTGTGGTGTTAAATAAAGGGTGTCTTTTAGTGTTTTTGAAGCCAGCTTAACGTCTTTGTATCCTAATGCTGAAACGAAAAGCGAATCGATATCTGAATATAGCTTTTTAGTGAAGAAAAATTTACCATCGTCATCAGCAAATATTCCATTTCCGTTTCCAAATGAAACTGTTGCAAACGAGACGCCATTTTTTGTAATACTATCAATAATTGTAGTTTGACTGAAACTATTAATTGTAAATAGTACTAAAAGTAAAATAATGAAATATCTAGAGTGCATACAGTCTATTTAATAATGATTAATACCAACGTTTTTTCTTCTTTTTAGACGCTTCACTTTTACGTCCTTTTTTATGTTTGCTCCCTTTTTTTGCAGATTTATGAATGATTGGTTTTGCTTTTGGGTCTAGTGGGTAAGGATGCTCATCTATAACATCTAATTGTAAATGAATCAGTTTTTGTATCTCTAGTAGGTAAGGTTTCTCGTCTGCACTACAAAGTGAATATGCCATACCAGTTTGTCCAGCACGAGCAGTACGACCAATTCTGTGGACATAAGTTTCTGGGACGTTAGGAAGGTCAAAATTGACTACTGCATCTAAATTATCAATATCAATACCACGTGCAGCAACATCTGTTGCAATTAATATATTGACTTCTTTTTTCTTAAATTTATTTAAAGCTTCTTGTCTTGCAGTTTGACTTTTGTCACCATGGATACTGTCCACTTTATAACCGTTTTTAAGCAGCGTTTTTTCTAATTTATCAACACCATATTTAGTACGTCTAAAAATAATAATGTTACCGTTTATAGTGTTTCGTAGTAAATGTAAACCTAATTCTATCTTGTCTTTTTTAGGAACAAAGTATAGTAATTGATTGACATTTTTAGATGTCGAACTGTTTTGAGCGACCTCTATACGTTGTGGCTCGTTTAATATTGTACTTGCTAATTGCTCTACTTTATAAGGTATCGTTGCCGAAAATAACAAGGTTTGTTTAGTCTTAGGACATAACCTTTCAATTTTTTTGACATCATCAATAAAACCCATGTCTAGCATTAAATCTGCTTCATCTAACACCAATGTTTGGACATAGTCAAGATTGACAAGGTCTTGCTTGTGTAAATCCAATAAACGTCCTGGCGTTGCAATTAAAATATCAACACCATCACGAAGTATTTCTTTTTGTGGATCGATAGACGCTCCACCAAATATTACTGCGCTTTTTAAGGTAATGTAAGTCGCATAGGCTTCAAAATTCTCAGCAATTTGTATTGCTAGTTCACGCGTTGGACTAACAATTAATGCTTTAATTTTTCTTCCTTTTTTAGGCGCGTCTTGTTTGTCAAATAATAACTGTAAAATAGGTAACGCAAAAGCAGCTGTTTTTCCTGTACCAGTTTGGGCAGAGACAATAACATCTTTTTTGTTAAGTACCACAGGAATTGTTTTTTCTTGTACCAACGTTGGGTTGTCGTATCCTTTTTCGGCAATTGCGCGTAAAATAGGTCTATTTAGTTGTAAGTCTTTAAATGACATGAATTAAGATTTGCTACAAAGGTAGTTTTTTCCAAGCATTTAATAAGGCTTAATATTTATTTACACAACCGTGAGTCTTTACTTTTCTAGGACTTGAATAGTGTAGGAGGAGATAATATCATTTTTAAATTTTAAGTGCACATCAAAAATGCCTTCATTTTTAAATGTACTAGCTAATGTTATCTGACCATTGTCTTGTTTTGTGTATTCTAAATCACGAGTAATTTCATTAAAACCAGAATATTCTATTAATGTGACATCCTTAATATTAATGACATCTGGCATTTTAAAGCTAAAATTTATAACGTCGTTTCTTTTTATGGTTGTATTTAAATTTGAAGGGTAAATAGGAATGATTTGATGTGTAAACGTTTTACCATAAACCATTGGATATGCTTGATAATCACTTGCTATTAAAGTGCTATCCAGTAACCATTTTTTATTAATTGGATAATGGTTTTTGGCAAATAGAATGGGTTCAGTTAAAAAGTAACCTAAATTATAGTCTTTTATAAAGACATCATTTATAAAATAACCACTAGACCAAGTAGCATCGCATAAATACCATTTGTCGTTTAACTTAACTGCATTCCAAGAATGGTTAACTAACTGTAAGGTATCTACATTAGTGGTTGTGGAACGTCCATAACCATTAATTATTTTACATTCTATATTAGCCAAAAAGCACAACTCTTTAATTAAATAAGCATAACCTGTACACATGGTTTTATTTTGCTTTAATAGTTTTTTTATGGCTTTATTTTTATAAGAATTATTCCAATTTACATAGCCCAAACTATCCTTTTGAAATTTTTTTCTGTTTTTGCTAACCTTACTGTCTTGTGCTAAATCACCTTTAATATTACTGCAAACCCAAGTGTATATTGCTCTAAATTTTTCTGCTTCAGTAGGTAAATTAAAAGTCAAATTATGAGCAAGTAAGGGAAGGTTTTTTAAATCTAAGTTGTTATGACGTTTAGCGATATTATCAGCTCTAGTAAAATTGATGTCATCAAAATCGGTAATTTGAGCTGTTACTATGGTGCAAAGCAAAAAACAAAAAAGTAGGCTTAGTTTTTTCATTTTAAAACACTTTATTTTTTAGACGAATAAACTGATTTAACAGCAACTTTACCCATCATAATATAAGAATCGTTACTTAAGCTTACATTTAAAAGGACGTTAGACATGCTGTCTGGATTTTGAATAACCATCTTTTTAGAGTCATAACCAACATAGCTAAACACTAAAATATCACCTTCTTTTAGCTTTTCAGGAAAAATAAATTGTCCATCAAAACCTGTTGTAACACCTACAGTGGTACCTTGTAAAACAACGTTTGCGGTAGGAAGTGGTAAACCATCGTTATCATATACAGTTCCTTTTACAGTAATATTGGCTTGATTTTGATTGATTTTTATTTTAGAAGTTTTGACTCTGGATAGATTGTCTTGTGCTTTTGCAGTTGTTAAAGAGAATAGGGCTAAACAAGCTAATCCAATGGCGCTTATAAAACTAAGTTTACTTTTTTTTGCTTTAACAGAAAGTGTTGTTAGTTGTGCGTTTTTAAATCTTCCGCAGACGTTAGTGGTTTGTTTAGTGTTGAAGTAAAGACCGATGTCTTCAGTAGTCATTTCAGTAAAATCGATAACCTCTTTTGTGCAAGCGTTACAAAAACCACCTTTAAGTGTAGGCGTAAATTGATTATAATTTTGATTGCAAGGCGTCGTGATGTTTAAATTTATTTGATTTTTCATGATTATAGGTTTAATACATTATTATATAACAAACCTATGGTAACAATAGAAGTAATAAAACCGACACTTAGTTAATCCTCCTTTTGGGTGAGTAAACCATGTCTTTTACAGAGGAAGCAAAATTACAGTTGGTTGATTATTGACACATTTTAGCAGTAATACCTAATTGATTGGCTAGCTTTTTGCGACGTAAAGTAACATTTTGAGGATTAGTTTTTAAAAACTTAATAGGTAATGTTGAATGTATTGTAATAGCATCAAAAGTAGATTTATGCTCAAAAAAACATTCGCTATTATAAATGGTATTGTTATAACTAAATTCAAACGCGATAACGTACAAGTAGGTTTCAATAGTTTTTTTTGATCCTCCATTAAACGTGGAGTTACTATGCGAATAGTCGTCCACACGCTTATTTATAACTTTAGCAGTCGTATAGCTACCGTATTTTTTTATTTCGGCTTGCTCATAATAATACATAAAACTAGAAGGTAATGTATATAGCATAAAGGCTAAGCTAAGCACAATAAAAAGGCCTCCAAATAGTATAAATCCTAAACCATTTTCAACTTTAAAGCCTATAAAAGCAAACAAAACACCAAATAAAATTATAGCAAACCCAATGCCTAAAATTCCGAAGTGTGGTTTAAAGGCTTGTTTAATAAAACGTATTTGGTCTGATACAGTCGTTTTCAATTCTTAGTTTTAAATTACTTAAGCAAGTTAATTAAAAACAGATTTATATTTAGACGTTGCATTTATTAAATTAGCAGATAACGATTTTAACCATAGTAATTGGTTGCTTATTAAATGCGCTTCTTGAAGATCTAATAAGGTGTTAGTATCAATCTCAGTCTGACCTGCTTGTATGTCTATATCTCGTTTTTCAGAAAGATTAGCATATTTGTTTTGTAACGTTTGATGTGCTTTATTTACATCATCTACTTCTGTAAAAGGAATAGTTTTATCTTTTTCTAATTTTAAAATCACATGTTTTAAAGTATCTGTAATACCATCGATAATGGTATCAAATTCTTCTGAAGCAGATGTTGTTTTATGATTTAAAATATAACTACCAATAGACGCTACAGCAGATAATATGGTATGATTTAAAGTAACGATATCGTAAATTAAAACCGATTCTTTTTGTTTAGATTTTGGATCTTGTGTTAATCTTTGAAAGGCTGCATTTAGATTACTCATAGCTAAAAAGGCTTCTTTCCTAGAAATTTTATAATCCAGGTTTTTAGCTTCTTTATTATGGTATAACTGTTTAGTAGCCTTTAAATAATTACTGTTAGATGTAATGGCGTTGACTATAACTGCATCTAAATTTTTATATTCCCAACTAGGAAACAATAGGTAATTGGCTAAAACAGCAATGGTTGCTCCAATCACAGTATCAATTACTCTGTATTGGATGACATCAAAAGCATTTGGATCAATTAAAGCATATACAAAAACAATATTAAGTGTAATAAAAGCAGCTCCAGCTTTATAACTTTGTTGGATTAGTGAAAAGGCAAAGGTTAAAGATATTACGGCTAATACCATATATACTACGGTATTTTGAGTAATTAATACAACAGTTGTTGCTATAATAGCTCCAATAATAGTCCCTATAATTCGGTTTTTAGAACGCTCTTTAGTTAAACCATAATTAGGTCTCATAATAACCACAATGGTTAATACAATCCAATAGGCGTTTTTTAAATCAAAAAGGCTTCCTAATAAAAAACCAAATACCATAGCTAAACTCACCCTAAACGCATGTCGTAACATAGGTGATTTTAAGCTAAAATGTTGCCATAAAATATTTAGTCTATAATCCTGAGAGGTTAAAAATTGTTTAGAATCCTGTGTTTTTAAAGACGCTTTAGTGTTGTCTTTAACTTTACTTAAAACGCGTCTAATTGCTTTAACTTCTTGCAATAATTGTTTTTGGTAATCTTGAAGGTTTCTTAGTGTTATTGCACCTTCTCTAGCTTTTGGTAAGGTGATTTCTGTTACATAATCTTCAATAGCACTGTTGGTTTTATCTGTTATTTTAGAAATGGAATCAAAGTCAGGAAGTGTTTCTTTTTTAATTAAAAGTTCTGATAAAGTAATAAGGTGATTTCCTAGTGCTTTATTTAAATCTTTAAAAGGTGTTAAGTATGATTTTTGAAGACCAAATAACGTATCTATTTTAGAATAATCTAAGGTATTTGCTAATGCTAATTCAAAAATATCAACAAGCGATATAAAAATTAAAAGGCGTCTCTCATTGGAGTAGGAACGTCCAGAACGTTTTCGGCCTTCCAGTAGTAGTTCTCTTAAAGTTTCATGCTTTTCACTTATTTGTGTTTGTAGGATAAGTGCTTTTTTAGCATATTTTTCTCGTTTATTGGATTTAGTTAAAAGTTTACCTCTAATTTTTAAATACTGACCAGTTAAAGCTAAGGTATCTGATAATAATTGGTCGTCATCTTTTTTAGGAGCAATCCATTTAGAAAACAGTGACACAAACAAATACCATAAACCTCCAACTCCCATTAAACCAACATGTAAAAAAATAGCTGCAGGATTTGGTTTACTTATAGCTAAAGCTAAAACAATAGATAATAATCCAGAAAATGATATTAAAGAGGCTCTAAAGCCATAAACAGATATTAAACTAATTGCAAAGCTTAACACTGCAATAGCAACTATTAATAAGACAAAAACAGGTTTAGTAATAAAAATAATAAACGTCACTAACATGGTTAGTACTATACTAATTAGTATCCCATTTATTTTACGTCTTAAACTACCAGGAACATCACTTGGCGCATTTAAAAAAGCACCAACAGCTATGGAAGGTGCATAGACAAATAAGTCTATAGCACTAAAGATTACTAAAGGTAATACAGCAGCAATGGTAAGTACAACGCCTCTGTAAAAGCTTGAGCCTTTTAGGAACAATTCGATTGTTTTTAACTGTGTCTTTAGCTTGTTTTGCATTTAAGCAAAGGTAGTTTTTAATGTGAATTGGCTAGATTAATCTTGTGTTAATTATAATTGAAGCAATCCAAAGTCCTTTAATTTTTGCATTTGTTTAGAAAACCAAAAGAGTTCAAAATCTTCAAATTGGGACTCAAAATCTTGTTTTAATGCTGAAAATGAAAGCGCTTTTCCTGTGGTTGGTTTTAAGGTTTCAAGCGTATCTAGCAACCATTCGCCTTCAGGCTTGTTGACTGTAATTTGAAGTCGATCCGTTTTATCATGAAACGTTAGCTCCAACAATTCATTTACAAACCCTTTTTTAGTTTTTGTGTATTCTCTAACTAAAGGTAAATGACCTAACCAAACTATTTTTGCAGTTGGCTTAGTTGTTAAGCTAGCTGGTGTGTTTAAGCAATCCTCAATGTAATAAGGTGTAATTGTACTTTGCGGAATGTCAAAATCAAACCATTCTTGTAAGTCCATATCAAAGCCAATACCATGCATAAAATTAAATAGCGATTTTTTTAAACCGAAACTAAACATATTATGGTCAATGCCAGTTTTGTCTGTAAAATCAATATCATTATTTGCAAATGTAATAGACTTGTAGTTTGGTGTAACACCATAATCTGATGGATTTAACCCAATAGGACTGTGTGCTGTTAACGCAAATTGATGCCAAAATCCAGATTGTATAATACCTAACTCAAATAACTGTCTGACCATCTCTAAACTATCAACGGTTTCTTGTATTGTTTGTGTAGGATAACCATACATTAAGTAGGAGTGAACCATAATGTTAGCTTGTGTAAAGTTACGTGTAACTTGTGCGACTTGCTCCACAGTCACACCTTTATCAATTAGCTTTAATAGTCTGTCTGATGCTACTTCTAAACCTCCTGAGACTGCAATACAACCTGAGGCTTTTAGTAAGTAACATAAATCTTGTGTAAAGTTTTTTTCAAACCTGATGTTGGTCCACCATGTAACGGTTAATTGACGCTTTAAAATCTCTAAAGCTAAGGCTTTCATTAATGCAGGAGGAGCAGCTTCGTCCACAAAATGAAATCCGTTTTCTCCTGTTTGTGCAATTAGCTGTTCCATTCTGTCTACTAAAAGTGCAGCAGCAATGGGTTCGTAAATCTTGATATAATCTAAAGATATGTCACAAAAGGTACATTTTCCCCAATAACAACCATGCGCCATAGTTAGTTTGTTCCAACGTCCATCACTCCATAAACTGTGCATTGGATTAGCAATTTCAATAACCGAAATATAATCTTCTAAGAATAAATCTGAGTAATCTGGTGTGCCAACTTGTAGTTGTTTGTAATCTGGACGTGTGGTGTTGTTTTTATAAACGACTTTTCCATCTTCTAAAAGGAAGGTGCGTTTGTATTGTTTTTCTTTCCTATTGAGATCAACGTTTATTGTAGTACTTCGACTGCGCCCAGCACGACCGTTGTTATTACTATTTTGGTCTTTGTTTTCTATATTGGTTTCGGAAGTACTATTATTGTTGTGAGGTTGACATACGTTTTGGTGCAATAACTCAATTGGCAGTTCACCATCATCTAAGGTAATAAAGTCAAAAAAGTCAAAAACACGTGTGTCTGTTACTTGACGTAATTCGGTATTAGGAAAACCTCCACCAATTGCTATTTTAATTTCAGGATAATTGGCTTTTATAAATTGTGCGCATCTAAACGCACTGTATAAATTCCCTGGAAAGGGAACCGAAAAACAAATTAACTTTGGTTGTACCGTTTTTAGTTTGTCTTCTAAAATGGCTAGCGTTAGGTTGTCTATAAATGTTGGTTTATTTTGTAAGCTATCGTATAGCTCGTCAAACGCATTGGCACTTTGTCCTAAACGCTCAGCATATCTGCTAAAACCAAAATTAGGATCGATACACTCAATAATAAAATCCGATAAATCCTCAAGATATAAGGTTGCTAAATGCTTGGCTTTATCCTGCATTCCCATTTCGCCAAAAGCCCAATCCATATCTTCTAGCTGTTCAAATCTAGACGCTTGAGGTAGAAAATTTGTGGTGCATATTTGTCTTGCTAAGGTTTGATTTTTACCTTGAAGAAACAAAATTATAGCATCTAAAGGCTGTAAATAATCTGCTTTTAACGTGTAAATACGTTGACAGTTTTCAGTTGAAATAGAATCGTTTTCTATTGCTAAATCAAAAAGTTTTTCAAATGTTTTTTTACTGAATAATTCTAAAATCACCTCAATCCCTAAATCCATCTGAAAGGCAGAAACACCTATCGTATTTAAAAATCCTTTTAAATAGGCAGTTGCAGGATAAGGCGTGTTTAATTGCGTAAAAGGAGGCGTTATTAGTAAAAGATCTTTCAAAAAAATGGCTTTAAAAATAGATTGCAGCAAAGATAAGTTAATGTAGCTTATCGGTTTTGTGTTCTATTAGTTTTTTATAAAAGCAGCTAGTTTTTGACGTTTTTTAAGTGGAATCGCATCATTATTTATAATTAAAGCTAATTGAGATTGGTCTTTTTGTTTCGCAAAAATTAAGGTGAATAATTGCGCTGTGGTTAAGCTCTCTGTTGCAGCTTGTACCAAGATCATTTTATCTCCAGGTTTTATCAAGCCTTCTTCCAAAACACGAACGTAAGTTCCTGGTCGTGCATGCTTAATAAATTGTTTAAGAATTGTTTGCGTACCAAAACGGATGCCTAATTTAAAACAAGGTTCTCTGGGTTGCGTGACTTGCACTAAAGCAGTGCCAATTTTATAAATATCACCAACAGTTATTTTAGTTTCGTCTAGACCTTTAACGGTTAGGTTTTCGCCAAAAATCCCGTAATTAAAATCTAAATTTGGATATAAGTTTTGCCAATACGCATAATGGTCTTCCGAAAATAAATAGCAGGCTTTAAAAATGCCACCATGATGTTTGCGGTCAGAGACCTCATCGCCTTTAACGTCTTCTTTTTCTAGATAAATACCTGCTGGAGTTGGGCTTTTATAAATTCCTGTGGTTTGTGTTTTTCCATTCCAGACAATAGTTGTTGGTTTTGCTATGTTGGTAGACGTGATTTCCATAAACTTTAATTACTATTAAAATACCAAAAAGGGATATTTAAAAGTGTTGTTTTAATAAACGCACTATCCTTTTTAACCAGTCTGTTTATAGTTAACACGTGTTTGCCTTCTGTAATGTTTTTTAAAGATAAAACGGTTTCAAAACCCTGTTGGTTATTATTGTGTTTAGCATAAATAAAGTCAGGATTATTATAATCTAAACTGTCTATTTTAAAACTATAAATATTAGATAGCGTTTGCATATAATCTGCTTTAAGACGGTCTCGGCTGTTTTTTGCAATCATTTGATTGGTAGAGGTAAAAATATCCGATTTTAAGCCACGTTTATCCTCTTCTGGTTTAAGGGATTTGTTGTACTCAAAAATAACGTCTTCAATGTCATTTTGGTATTCTAAAAATACAGGTAAATAGTTGGTGTTTATTATTTTAGAAGGAATAGAAGCATCTGAAATAAATACGCCTTTTTCTGTGATGTTTTCGTCATAATTACTAGCATTAGCAGTAAAACTATTGGAATCATCCACTGCTGAAAAATAGTTGGAACGATTATAATTATAGGAAGCTAGTAGCATTATAACAAAATAAATAGGAATTAAAGTGAAACTTAGTCGTTTACCAAAACGATTATCCAAAAAATTATGGACCAAAGGACGATATAAAAACGACAACGTTAAATAGCTAAATACCCAATAAAACGGAAAGTAAATTTTTGCTAACCATTTGTTTTTTTTAAGATAGCCTTGTGTGACAAAATCTAAAAAAGTAAGCAGCATCCCAATAAGTATAAAAAACAATAATACCATGCCTATTACAAATAACAAAAAGTGTTGATTTTCGTGATTACGAAGAAACAGATAGGCAATTGCAACAATACTTCCAATAACAATAAATACGGATAGTATGTAAAAAATCAGCAGAAATGAAACCGCAAAAAGGATACTACAATAATCCTCTAGTTTTGCAATATACTTATCAAAAGAGCCTACTTTTTTACGTAAATAACGGTCAAATTTAGGTCTGTAATTTAATTTTTTATAGTCTATATCTCCTGAGACGTAACGCAATCCTAAGGCACCAATCCATAAACCTCTTAGTATAACATGAAGTAATAATGTAAATAGTAAAATAGAACAAGAGATAAGCGCAATCATTAAGATTGTGGTTAAATACGAGTTACTTTCGTTTTGAGAAATATTAAAATATAACTCTAAGGGTTCAAAAGCTTGTGATAATCCATAAATAGAAAACCCAGAAATAATTAATTCTAACTGCCAACTTTCTTGTTGTAGTTTGTCTAGCCAAGCTTTAAAAGCTTTGGATCTATAATTATTTTGCATGGTATTACTCTGGTTGGTTTTTGTAAATATAGAGTAAATATTGAAAAACTACTTTTCGTTATTTAAAATAGTAGCAACTGCTTGTTTGTATTTTACAGGATTACTAGCTTTTTTAATGGCTTTATAAGTTTTTTGAGGATTAGAAAACGACTGCGAGAAAAACTCCCAAAAGCCTAACATTTTCATTTTTATTGGTGTTGGACCAGAAAGGTAGTCGTCGTACTGTTGGTAAATTGTATCATGAAACTGACTAAAAATCTCCCAACGGTCTTTAGGATATGTTGTGGTGTTATTTTTAATCATACTTGGTAAAAACGGATCTGCAATTAGTCCTCGACCAATCATAAAATGATCAATACTAGGGAAGCGTGCTTCCATAGCTTTAAAACTTTCTACAGACGTAATATCACCATTGTAATATAACTTGTGTTTTGTGCCAGTAATACAAGGCTCAAACGCCTCTAAATCTACTGGTCCTTTGTATAGTTGCTTGCCAATTCTGGCATGTATTGCAATGTTTTTTAGTGGATAGCTATCTAGGATAGGGAAGGTGTCTAAAATTTCGGCAGCATGTTCATAACCCATTCTCATTTTCATGGAAACCGTTATGTCGCTCTCGTTATGTGCACGCTTTAAAATCTCGTCAATTTTTGTTGGATTACATATTAAACCAGAACCCATTCCGGATTTAGTAACCATTGGATAAGGACAGCCTAAATTCCAGTTTAACTCTTTATAACCTAAACTTTGGACATAATTTACGACAAACATAAACTCGTCAGCATCATTTGTCATAACTTGCGGAATCACATTTAAAGTCGTGTTATTTTCCGGTTGTAAATCTAATTGATACGATTGCTTAATTTTTAGCTTTCCGTTAAGTCTAATATAAGGTGCATAAAACGTATCGATACCACCAAAATAATGATGAAACGCGTTACGGAATCTAAAATCCGTAAAACCTTGTAAAGGAGAAGAGAGTAATGTAATTGACATTTAAATGTAAAACAGGTAATATTAATTAGGCAAATATACCTTCAATTAATTAGAATTTAGCGGTTTTAAAAAAACCTAAGAATAGAATTAAATTTTACCCTTTAAAAATCAGTTAAAATTACTCAACATCAGGGAGTTTGTAGCTTTTGTAAGCACCTAAAATCCCGAATACAGATAAAATTAAAACCACACCTTCAATAGATATTGACGATACTAAAGCACTTAAGCCACCAGTAAATAATAAAATTACACCAATAACAGTATTACTAACAGAAACGTAGTCTGTACGTTGGTTGCCTTTAGCCATATCTACAATGTAAGTTTTACGACCTAGTCGGACGCCTCCATGAGCAATTCCTAAAATAAAAAAAGCTACAGGATATAACCAAACTAGACTTCTAACAGTATCAAAATAGGTAATTATAAAAAATAATATAATCCCTAATCCAGACGCAATTAATACAGCAATTGCCATCACATTTTTACTGGATTTGTCAGCTAGTTTTCCCCAAGTTGGCGAGCTTATAATGGATGCGATTCCTTTGGCTATAATAAACAATCCAAGCAAATAAACTTCCTTGCCAATGTATTTTTGCGCTAATAAGATGTAGTAAGGAGCTGTTAAAGCAGAACATAATAATAGCGATCGTGCGATTACAAAATCTCTAAAATGCGCATCTTTTTTTAATAGTTTTAATTTTGAAATAAAAGACGTTTTGTCGTTGTCCGAAGCATCAGTATCTTCTGGAAACTCCTTAATTCTAGAATAAATTACAGCAGCAATTAACCACATTGCCGAAGCAAAAAAGATTAAATAGCTATAAAAGGTAATGGTTTGTTCGCTTTTAGATTGGTATAAAATAAACAATCCAGCAGCAAGTACTAAGATTCCAGAAACAGATACAGTGTAACCTTTAAGTTTTCCGCGTCTTGTTTTAGGAATGGTTTTTCCAGTCACATCTTTTGACGATAACGAGCAAATACTTCTGGACAAACTAAATATTATAACAGCTATTATAATTAGCCATCCAGCAGTAGTGCCTTCAAAATTTAAGGCTATAAAACCAATAGATGCAATTGCTAAAAATTGTAAAAAGGAACCTAAAACCCAAATCCATTTTCTAACAGGTTGTTTTTTGACATATTTTGATAAAAATACCTGCGGAACCATAGAACCTGATTCTCTAATAGGAACAATTAAACTAATTAAATATACAGGCGCACTAACATAACTCATCAACCATGTTAATACCGTTTTTGGATTGCTTAATGTGTCTCCTAATTTGGTAAACACACTACTAAAAATCAGTAAAAAATAGTTTTTTGGTACTGCTTCACAAGCTTGCTCAGTAATGTCTTTACAAACACGTTCTTCCGTTTCGTTGTTTAAAAAGCGATATAGTTTTTCGGTTATGGACAAAAGGTTACTTGCTAAATTGAATTAATAATAATACCACAATAGCTATAATTATAAAGATAATTACAGTGTCTTTAAATTTGCTTGAGGTATCTGATATAATATGACCACTAGTTGTTTTAATAGGATCAGTATCTAAGGTTTCCATGTCTGGGAAATCTGTTGAAATCGTGTGTGGTCTTCCGTCGTAAAAATTAGGATTTTGTTCTAAATTTTCGACTATAATTTTACTTTCATAAAGACCAACATCCAATTGTTCTCTAACGGTTTTAATAGCTTGAAGCTTTTTGCCTTTAGATAATAAATTTAGGATCTTGGCCTTATTGATTTCAATAGCGTTAATAACAATAGTCATTATTACTCAGTTGCAGCTTTTAAAGCATCTAAACCACCAACAACAGGTAACGTTACTGTAGTTTTGTCTAAATCTACGGTTAACTCAGTACCAGGTTTTGGATGGATTGTAAAGTCTTTATCGCTAGAAAATATAATTAATCCTATTTGCTGACCAGCTTTAATAATTTGATCATCTGGTTGTAATTTAAACGTTAAGTCATAAAATTGACCAGGTTTTAAAGGTTCACTTTCGGTTAACGACTTATAGTTTTGAGGGTCAGCCCAACCACGTGTAATAATATTATCTGTTAATACTTTGGCGTCATCTGTATACGGTAACGAGACTAACCAAACCGATAAATTAGCAGCAGGTTTACTACTAGATAAGCTTATGCTAATAGTACTTTCTCCAGATAAATGTAAATCTTGTTTTAAAGTTGGTGTTGCGTATAATAATCTGTGTGTCGAGTTTGATGCTTGCGCATGGTCTTTCCCAGAAATGGTAAAATCGTCTACAAACGTTTCTGTTTTTTGACGTTTGCTAGCTTTTGTAGTTAGCATTCCCATTTGGTTACCACCTTTATTTAAATATAAAGTCACGTCTTTAGCCTCTGGATTTGGATAAGCATCATAAGCAGTTGGTTGATCACGTTTATCGTTTTCTCTAACAATCCAAGCTTGTTTATCATTTTCTACACCATTTTCTACACCATGTAAATAGCGTGTAAACCAACGGTTCATCATAGTCATTGGTGGTGGTCCTCCATGTCCATTTTGGTGGTAGTAAATTTGGGTTGGTAATCCCATTGCTTTAGCCTTTTGGTAAATACGGTTACTATGTTCTGGCATTACATTCCAGTCGTTAAAACCATGAGACATTAATAATGCAGCTTTCATACCATCCATTTGGTTTAGGTAATCACGATCATTCCAGAAGTCGTTTAAATCTCCTGTTTTTCTGTCCATTCCGTTAGCCATTTCTGTGTCTCTAACCGTTTTGTTGTTGTAAGGACGTTTGCTTTCGTCACCACTATGTATAAAGTCATATAACACATCAATATCTTCACCTAAATAACCTCCAGGATGACGCACTAAACCGTTTGATCTGTAGTAGTGATATGATGAGGTATTAGGTGCAATTGGGATAATAGCCTCTAAACCTTCCACTCCAGTTGTTGCTGCAGCTAAAGGTAACGTACCATTGTAGGATGTCCCTGTCATACCAACTTTTCCTGTAGACCAAAAGGCTTTAACCTCTTCATCACCATCAGGTGTTGTGTATCCTTTAACACGACCATTTAACCAGTCAATAACTGCTTTAGGTGCTAAAGCTTCGTTTGGTCCACCAACAGTTGGACTACCTTGCGATAATCCAGTACCTGGAGAAGACGAGTGTACTACAATATAACCACGAGGTACCCATTTAGAGATATGCGAATTTGATATAATTGGACGCTCTCCTAAACGTTTTACTTCAGGATGTGCACGCTCTTGGGTTGGTAACTCACCTAACTCATGCTCTACATTCCACATAATACCAGGAACATCTGGTGCAACTCCAGCAAAATAAGGACTAGTGACATATATTACAGGTAATTTTAAACCTTCAGTATCTGTTTGTTTTGGTCTAGTTACAGACACGTGCACACGATCTAAGGTGTCGTCTCCATCTGTGTTAAATGTAGTTTGTACCCAAAGGTCATGTCTGATGTAGTCTTTGTAGTTGCTAAATCCTTCGACAATTTGCGCTTCTCCATTTTCAAAAACAGGAACCGTTTTGTCTTGTGCAAAACCCATTGTAGCCACTAAAAATAGTGCTGCAAAAAGCCTTGACGTCATGCTTAATGTTGTCATAATAACTGGTTGTAAAGTTTGTTGGTTACAAGTTAGTTATTTTTTATAACACCTAAAGCGCTTAAATGTTAAGGGAATTGTAAATGTTTTAAAGGTGAATTTTGGGTGTTTGTAATTGCGGATTGTTATAAAACCCAATGCTATCCTAAGATTTTAGCGTCTTTTTTTTGACTCTAGATTGAATGTTTTTAAAAATTAAGTAACTTAAAACAACAAGTATAACTACTAATCCAATGGATTTGTAAGCGTTATCGTTTTTAGGGAATCCATTTATGATTAAATCAATTAGGATTGTTAAAACAAGCACTATGTGTAGTACTAATTTTGGAGTGGTGAGTTTCATTTTGGTTTACTTTTTATTATTGAGGAGTGTTGTACTTTTAATTATTAAGTGGAAAGGTCACACCAACAGCAATTGCACCAGCAAATTGTTTAACCGAAGGTTGAAAAAAATATGTAAAGCCTAAATCTACATTGTTGTTTTTTCCTAGTTCTAAACCAAACGCTAACGGAATATGATAAATAATACCACCTTTGTCCACAGCGTCAAAAGCAGTTAAGGTTTTAAAAGATCCTATGGATGTTCCGATACCTAGCTCAAGATAAGGTGCAACCCACGGAATTGGCGCACGTAATCTGGCTTTACCACCAAGCAAAAACGCTTTAGTTTCGGAAACCTCAAAGGTAGGATTGTTGTTTAAATCTTTACCATTAGAGTTTGTAATAATTAAACCAGCGTAAGGTCTTAACTCTAACCAAGATTTTACTTTAAGTACTAATTCGGTTTGTGCAAAAACACCTTTGTCTGCAACGTCTGTAATACTGTTATAAGGTACAGAAATACCATAACCTAGTTGCACATTTAACGATTTGTCTTTGGTTATTTGTGCTTGAGTAACCATTGCAGTTAATACAAGTAGCACTAGGGTAAAGGTGTTTTTTATTTTCATTTTGGTTTGGGTAGTTGATTGTTTTTTTTGGTTTTAATTTTAAACTTTAGTTAGCGACAAGCCATGGTCTTTAACTACAGCTACAATTGTTTTTTTTAGAATAATAATGAAAGATTATTCTGGTCTTTCAGGAATGTAAACCACGTCCACTTTGATTTCATTACCATATGTTACTACTATGGAACATAATACAGAAACACTTTTTCCGTTATGAACAGCAGGTTTCATTATAGGCATTTTTCTAAGTACTCTTAAGATTTCTGCTTGAATGGTTACTTCACAATTTCTCACTTTCATTCCGGTCAGGTTTCCAGAGTTGTCGATTATAAAAAACACATCGACTTGTTTAGGTTCAGAAAGATTTAAATCTTTAGAGACCTTCATGTTAAACTCACGTTTAATAAATGTTGCTATTTTATCGTCAAAACATGCTCTTGTTTCTTCTTTTGAAAGCCCTTCACAACCATTAAATACTGGAGCGCTATCTACATCTTTTAAAATGATACTATCGTCAGACGTATAGACTGCCATACCATCCTCTTGAGAGATTATACTGCATAATCCTAGTAAAGCCTGTTCTTCTGCTTCTGACATATTACCTTGAGCCATCACTTGTTCCTGAACCGCATTAATTTTTGTCATTAAATCACTTTCTGTGGTTTGTAACGTGTTAGATTCTTCTTTACAAGAAAAGCATAGTAGCATAGTAAAAATGGTTAGAATGACCATTATATTTTGGAATCCAAATTTTGTTTTACGATTAGATATGTATTTCATGAGTTTTGATTTTATTGTTGGTTACTGTAATAGTTTATGGTTAGTTGCGTGGATTGGCTACTAATTTAGTAAATAAATCAAAGATAGAAAACCCAAGAGGGTTTAAGTAAGTAGTCTAGTACTAGCATTAAAATATATACAGTGTTAGCCTTCGTTATTTTCGATGTTATTTTGCCAAGCTTTTAATTCAGAAATAAAATTTTCTAATGTTGGGATATAGCTTTGATAAACACATAAATAAAAATATGAGACTTTGTTTTTATAATCTTGACTATTTACAAAATAATCTTTAGCTTGATTATTTATATTAAATTTTACGTAATCAGGAAACCAAGGATAATTATCACTCCAGAATAATAAGTTTCTACTAACGCTGGATTCAATAATTTCCGTTGAGGCTTTAATTTGTATGGTAGCTCTATCGTAAATCCGAATTATATCTACCGAATTTCTATCTCGTAAGTGTAATTTTTTTAATTGATCAATTCCTGTTTTATCAAATTCATATAAAATAAATCCAGTAGCAAGATTTTCTAATCCTTGACCTATATCATTTGAATTTATAGAATCATTTAGAACTTTATGATAGAGATACTCCATATCATTATATTCAGCAATTAGTTTATTTGCAATATTTATATTGTTTTCAATATCTGTATTAATTCTTGCATATATATTATTGATATTTTTTTTATCCTTTTGTTTTTCATTATAGTTGTTAGCTTGAATAGCTAAAAGGACTCCAATAGTGACAAGAATAATTTCTCCAATAGCATAAATCAAATATTTGCTAAATTTATTTTCCGTCAGCATTTTTTGCCTGATTTTTCTAAAGAATTTTATCATTGATTTAGTTGTTGGTCATAATGAAGGCTCACGTGTTTGTGTATGAGTTAGTTGCGTGGTTAAGCGACTAATTTAGCAAATAAAAACCGAATAGAAAATCCGCGAGGATTTATGGAAGTAGGTTATGAGCTAACAATAAATTATACAGGTTGTTGCTCGACGTTTTTATTTTTCAAAATAATTTAAAACTTTGTATTCAATTGTTGTGTTTGTGGCTTTAATAATTTCAATGCGCATGCCACGAAAACCAATAATTTTATTCTCTGATAAATCATACTGCACTTCTTGCGTAAAAGCAGGTCTAGCATAATCATTTATATATTCGCGATAAATAAATTTAAGTGCATTACCAACACGACCATTATAAATGAATTCTTTTTTAAAATAATCTTTATGCTTTGTTCTTACTTTAATGTGAATGTAGTCTATTTGTTCTTTTGGTTTTATTAATGTTAGTTCATTATAATTAGTTCCGGTTGAGTAAATGCCATCAATAATGCTTTTAAAGTAAATCAATGGGTTTTCCCCATTTATAGGAATCGCAACGCCAAATTCTGAATTAGAAGCACTTCCATAAAAATCATAATCATTGGTATTATATTTATGGATAAATATTTGACCTTTTTCAATTACTTTTAAAACGCCATCTGGTTTAATACTAAATGTTTTTACTATTTCAATAGCATCATTTTGATACCCATTTTCTTTATAAACAACAAAGCTTCCAATTTCAGAGGTTTTAATTTTATTTAATTCTGGTAGTAGTTTTGTATACGTTTCAGGTGCAACGATATTTTTTTTAACTCCAGCACATGATATAAACATCATTGAAAAAATGAAAAGTAATAATCGTGTATTCATAATATTTTTTAAAAGCATCACAACGTGATTGTATTATGGTCTTTTATGTGTTTGAGAATCTAATTTAATAAATAAAAACCGAATAGAAAATCCGAGAGGATTTTTGTGAGTAGGTTAGAACTAGCAATAAATTATATGCGGTGTTGTATGCAGTTTTTATTCATAAATACTATTCAATAAAGGCAATTTTTTCGAAGTTGTTTTCACTATGAATGAACTTCAAAGCTTTAAATTCCGAGTCATAAAGAAAACTATGAGTTCTTTCTTTACTGCTATATCTTTTGTCAGTCCAAATAGGTATTAAGTTTAATTCTGATTTGACTTCAATCTCGTTTTCACAAAAAGCAAAGTATAATTCTTGTAAACTAAAACTTATTAGACATTCTTCTATTCCAAAATTCAATTTTCTATAATCAGATAAATTACTTTCTGTGTAAAGCCAATGTTCATTGGTATACAATTCGTTCGTTTTTTTGTGCACAGCAATATTCCAATTTCCAGAGTTTTCAGAAATAAAATTAGTCAATTCAGAGTTAGTTCTGTTTTGTTGAATTTCTAAGTGGTCTTGATGATTGTTTTTAGGAATTGATGAACCAAAATTCATTGCGTAATCCAATAAATCTGGATTTAATTCAGAAATCAAATTAGAGTTTTCCAATTCGTGAAAAGTTAAATTTAATTCCTTAAAGAGTAAGTTATGTAAGTCGTTTAAATTCTCTATCACAATGTTTTTTCAAATTGCATACAACGTTGTTGTATAAGATTAGTTGCGTGTTTTATGCACTAAAGTTAATAAATAAAACACAGATTTAAAGTCTGCGAGAACTTTCGTAAAAAAGCTAAAACCAGCAATTAATTTTATACGGTGTTGGCAGTAGGTGTTTTGTTCAGATGTTCTAAATGTTAAAAAGGTAGCAAAATCTCCAGCTACCTTTTTGTTTTTGTCCTCTATTACCGAGTATTGCCTCTGCAAGTGTGTGAAAATAATTATATCTAACATAAATGCTTGATATAACCTGGAGATTGGCATTGGCATTATTGTTAAGAGTAAACTTCTTGACTCTTTTTATTTTCTAATTCTTTCGCTAAGTTAAACCTTTCCCATTTAGTAAACCAATATTTATGATTTTTATGAAATTTAAGTAATTTTTTAGAGTCAGAAATTGTCTTTTTTATTTGTGAAATTTTTTTATCATCACGATAATAAATTAAGAGTTTTGTTTTTATTCTAAATTCTAAATATGGACAAGCTAATAAGTCAAGTATTAAATGTGCCATTTCTGAAGATTTGCCTCTTTTTTCATTTGGGTATTCTCTTATATATTTGAAAGTATAAGTGATTAAAGCTTCTTTTACCTTTTTATATTTTTGAGAATATCCTATGTAATAGAATAATACAACAATTGAAAAATAATTTAACGTATTGTTTTTAATTGTAATTTTTTCTGAATTGTTTACTTCAGAAGCGTTTAAGAATTTTATCAATATTTCTTCAGGTAATCTATATTCTTTTCCTAGATCCCTTAATAGTGTAAGTAGATAAAGTGATTCTACTTGTGCATATTCGTTTAAAGAATTTTTCTTTAATATAAAACTTGACTCATCAAGTATTTTTTTGAATACACGTTCTCTATTGTTTTGACTAATTTTATACTGTTTAGTTGTTTTATTTTTTTCTTTAAAAAGTAGAATTATTTTTGAAAGAATAAGACTCACTTTAATTGTTGAGTTTACTCTTGGTGATACTGAATAAATGAAGAAAATAAAATCTATAATACCTTCGATATGAGAAGTAAACAAACTTTCCGTTTTTCTAAGTTTTAACAAATCAGATTTAGAGAACTCCTTTTCGTCATTATCTTCAAGATATTTAAAATATATTTTTTCAAAAGAAATTAAGTTTTTTTCAATTTTACTCGAAAGAAGAGCTAAGCTATAATTTAAAACATCTTTATAATCAACTTGAGATTCTTTTATGATTATTTTGTAACGTGTTGCTAATTTATTGGGATTGAATGATAATTCAAATTTATGATTTAGTAAAGAAACTTCATCATCTTCATCTTTCTTGTCTACTTCCTTTTCTTCTATTTCCGTTATTTTAAATTTAGGATTTTCAGAAAATAAATCAATAATTTTATTTTTAGCAATTGTTATTTCAGTTATAATTGGTTTGTTATATTCTTCTGTTTTAGAATTATTAATTGATAATTTATATTTTTTTAATTCGTGTTTAAGTAGTTTTAATATTTCGTCTTTTAAAACACTATCATCACAGAACAGGAAATAATCATCAACATAACGATACATTTCATAGTCTACTTTAAGTAAATAATTATTTTCATTTAATTTTTTCTCTATTGTTATATCTATTTTTTGTAAAATAATTTCGGCAAATATTCTAGAAAATTCTGGACCTATCAAGATACCATTGGTTTCTCCGTAATTCGAATATTGTATAAATTTATCAAATTTTCCAGTAAAGGTGTTTTTAGAACTATTTACGTTTTCTTTTACAACATCTAAACCTAATACAGCCCAGGAAATTGAATGAGTATAAATACTGTCAAAGCATTTAGAAATATCAAATTTAAATAAATGATTGAATTTCTTTTCTGCTCTTTGATACCTATAATGTTCGAAGAATTGATAGATGTTAGTGTATTTGCTATAAGAAAAAAAAGTTTTTAAGTTTTCATATTCTTTCCCACTTAGTTCTAAAAAATCAGAAATTTCACCTTTATTTGTTTGATGAAGTTTGTCATTAAAGAAAGTAAACTTAGCTACGTTGTCAGGTTTTCGTATACTATAATTACTTAAAGAACAAGAGTAAATAATGGATTCTTTATAATGTTCGTAAAACTCTATCAATTCTAATTGATTAATTGGGTGAACTAATGCAAGTTCTCTAAAGTCTTTTTCTTTATGACTAATTCTATAAGTAAATGGAATTTTTCTAGTATTCGGATTTGAAATATTTGTAGAAAATAATATTTTTAAAATTATTTTAAAAGCATCAAAGTAATCATCCTTAAAATTTGTTTTAAACTTAATTGTACTATTTTTAAATTCTAATTCATTATTGACTAGGAACCGATACAAATATCTGTTTGAAAATGTAATAGGAACCTCATATGGTAGTACGTCAGAAATAATAGCTCTCTCTTTGGTGTATTTTATATGTTTTTTCTTTTTGCTCATTACTTCCAAATAGATTTAATTACTTCAAACTTGTTTGTTGCTCTTTTGAATTTTTTAAAATAAAAACTTGTTTCTCTTGGGTTTAGTTTAAAAGAATAAAAGTTTTTTTCTTTATTATTAAATCCTTTTTGGAAACTATATTTCTGCATTAAGAAAAGTTTCAATTTTATTTTATCAATTCCAATTTTAGGAGGTGGATTTAAATCACGTAATGCTGTAGATAGTTTTCTGTCTAATACTTTTAAACTATTATATGTAACCTTATTTAGTTTTAGCATTTGATTAGAGTAATAAACGCCTGACTTTACATTTCTTTTATTATTGTTAAGATGGAAGTTTCCAGTAAGGAATTTTAATCTCGCGATTAAAATATTTCTGGCTTCTTTTTCGTTATATTTTGAATTTTGATTATAGTTTGTGACTGATTTTTTTAATCTCTCGTTATACCTTTCAATTTTATTATCTGAAATTTCAAGAAGTAATTGAAAGTTTGATTTATTATCTGTTGTTTCAGTTCTTTTTAAATTAAAACAATAGCGTAAGTAGTTAAATGATTTATTATAGTTACCTTTTTTGGGTAAATCGATTATTTCTGTTTTTGAAGCTTCTCCATCACTACCATCTTTAAGAGTAAGATTGTTTTTAACGCAAATTATATTTTTTATTTCGTATAAGTAGTCTCTTTTTGTTGATTCTGTTTTAGGGCAAATAATTACAATTATATCATCAACATAGCGTGCGTAATAAATTACATCTTCTAATGCTTTAATCTCATTATCTATATCTCGCATATATAATTCAGATAAATATGCGCTAATACCAATTCCTCTTGGCACACCTTTTTTGGGAGGTATTTTAGTTTTATCTTTTTTATCTTCAAATTCATAAAAAAGCCTTTTTATCAATTTTTGAGAAAATGGAGAAAGCAAAGTATTATTCTCTATTTTCTCAAAAAGTTTATCTTGAGGAATAGATTCGTAAAAAGATTTTATATCAGTTTTTATAATAATTTTAGGAAACCCATCGGAAGCAATATTAAAAATTTGTTTTATAATTCTATTTCTATCCGCTTGTATAACTTTAAAAGTCTTGTAAATATTTCGTTGGAGTTGTTTTACTGCATAGTATGAAGCAGCATCGTTTTCAACAGTATAAACTTCTTTTGTTGAATTATATAGTATTTTGAATTGAAAAGGAGTAATTTGGTTGTTAATTACATTAGAATAATTTTCAAAGATTGATAATCTAATTTCTTCTTTTTCAGTATTAATATTCTCTAATCTTTCAGCAAATTCATCTAATTCCTCTTTAGTAAGTGTTTTAGTTTTCTTTAGACTTAATTTTTCGCCTATTGTACTTTTAAATGCTTGATGTTTATCTAAATATTCTTGAGTAAAGTGAGATTTATCAAAATTACCTTTTCTGTTTTCTTTTAAAAATATTTTATTAAAATTACTACTTGAAAAGGATTGGTCTAACATTATTTTTCTAATTTTTTTTTTGATTTCTAGTAGTTCTCTTCACTTACTGCCAACAATCAAATAAACTCCCAAAGGAGTTTATCCCTATTTGTTATCCTTTTATTTTTTTAATGTCTGTAAAACTAGGTTATTTTTTAGAACAATTATATACGTAGAACTACGTAAATTTATTTGTCAAAAGCTAAGTTATATTACTTGTTTCATTATAATTTACGGTAAACCGTAAACTAAAAATAAAAGCATAAATAATTAGTTGTAAATGGTTGTTATGTTTTTGTTAGTCTGTATGTTACCCATATATTATAGCCTCCAGATTTTGATGGACTATTACTTTTAGTGTCATAGGTTACGTCTCTGTTACTTAATAACTCAAGAAACTTTAACATCCTTTGTCCTTTACTACTATCAAAATCAATGGTGTCATATATTGGGTTTGCATAGGTGGTTTCGTCATCAATATTTAGAATAGTTTCAATTTTGTATCCTAAATGATTGGCTAATATTTTTGCTTGTGTGTTGGCATTTTTTAGTGCCAAAACAGCATGGTCATCCTCGTTTTTAAATTGGTGTTCTGGCATTTTAAAATAGACTTTGTAAACATTAATTTGCAATGCACTACACCAAACCAATACGTTGTCAAATGTATTTAGGTCTTGATTTTCAAACTTGTAATGGGATATTTGTTGGTTTTTTGACGTGGCCACTTTAACGACTGGGTTGTCCAATCCGTTTGCTATTAGCGAGTCTTTTAAAGCTTCTATTTTTGTGATATTATCCTGTTTAACCGAGAGTAACACTACGTTGCTTTCAGCATATTCAGTATAGTTGGATTGCCCTAAAATACGTAAGGTTATACTTTGCGCTTGACTGTAATTGGCAAAAGTTATAAACCAAAGAATTAGTATATATAACTTCATTTAATCAACAAGTTTAAAGGTGATTGCTATTCTGTACGATTTTGTGATTTCGTTTTTCTTGCTTTCTACAGTATCGGTTCCAAAGGAAGATTCCTTGACTTCGATATTAAGAATTTTTCCAATGGTCATATTTATCTCGTCACCAATTGTTTTTGCTTTTCGCTTAGCATCATTAATAGCTAGTAGGCTTAATTCTGTTTCTAGGTCTTCATCAGAAGTATCATATAAGTATTTAATGTCAGTTATTTTTGCACCATCTATTGTTATGTTTGCGATATCTTCTAGAGTGTTAATGTCTGTTGTAAAATAATAACTTTTACTGGTTGCTCTAGAGTAGGTTTTACTTTGAATGATTACTTCTAGGTCACTTTCTGCGATTCCGTATTTTGAAAGCTCTACAATAGCAGTATTATATACGTCTTCAAAAGCAATGTCCTTTGAGTCCTCTTTGTATTTAGTTGCTTTTTGTTCGGTAATCGTTAATTGTACTTTGGCTTTATTAGCGGTTAGTTCTTTTTTTGCGTTTCCGATAATACGAATGAATCTTTCAGTAGATTGACCATAAATGGTTGTAGAAAAAATTAAGGTTACTAATAAAATTTGAAGTGTTTTTTTCATAATTGGTTATGCTTTGGGATGTTTTTTTATTGAAGCGATTGTGTGGTTATTTTACTAATTAATAGTTGTGCATTTTAATGTTTAAAATCATTCGGTAGTCCAATGTAGTTCTTTTAGTTTAATTAATCTATACCTATTACTACGTAAATTTATTTGTCAAAAGCTAAGTTACAATACTTGTCACATTATTTTTACGGTAAACCATAAATTAAAACTAAAGCATAAAAAAACCACCTTGAAAAGGTGGTTTGGTGTTATAAAACAATTTCAGGTTTTATCTAAATTCGATAATTTCGGCAGACATTGTAGCGTTAATTCTTTTTTTAGTTTCAATAATATCTATAGATACATTTACTAAAGTTCTGCTTCCAGTTAAGCTTACTCCTGCAGCTTTAGCGTTTTCTAGTAATTTTGCTTTTGCTTGAGAGATGATCCCTTCTTTATTGGTAATGTTACCTGTTACAATTTTTGTGGTTGCACTTCCTGTAAAGCTACCTAATACTGTAAAGTTATTGCTTGTTAAAACCGTTTGCGTTTGGTTTAGTTGGTTATATCCTCCAGAGTGTAAACTTGATCTACATGATGAGAATAATGCAAGGATTGAAAGCGATAAAATAATTTTTTTCATTTAAATTGTTGTTTGGTTATACTTGGGTTTATAATTTTTTGGTCTAATTATGCTAAATTACAGCTAACCTCTGGTTTTATTTTACGGTAAACCGTAATGTTAATATAAAAGCATAAAAAACACCACTTTAAAAAGTGGTGTTTAATTTCCGCGAAAGCGTTATGTTATCTAGCTAAATATACCCAACCAGTTAATGGCTTAGGGTCTGTTTTGGTTTTTATAACGTAGTAATACGTTCCGGTTGGCAGCTCTTGTCCAGCGTTAGACTGTCCATTCCACTCTTTAGCGTAATTGGCTTTACTGTACACTTCGGTTCCGTATCTGTTATAAATTATGATGTTGTCTACTTCTAGGTAGCTTATGTCAAAAAAGTCGTTAAGTGTATCGTCATTAGGAGATATCCCTTGTGGTATGTTACAGTTATTAGCTTTTACAAACGTGATGGTTTGGTTTTTTGTACAATTACCAATGGTGATTTGTACATTATATTCGCCAAAGCTATTAACATTTATTGCTGCTGTAGTCTCACCAGAATCCCATAAATACGTCGCATTGGTGACTCCAATATCTGCATTAATATTGTAATTATTTGGTAGACAGTCTTCGATAGTTTTAGCGTCTAAAAAAGGGAATTCAAAAATGGATAGGTTTACTGTTGTAATGTCGTAACAGCCAATACCAATTGTGTTTTCTACTTTAATATATAGTGTAGTGGTTTGGTCTAATTGGTAATTGTTTGATAAGGCGTTTAGTCCTGCAATTGCATCAGCTTCTGAGGTGTGATAAGTTACCACTAAGTCTGTACTATTTTGTGTGCCAAGTACTGTAGTATTAAACTGATTTAAATTGATTAGACTTGGGTCGTTTTCGCAATTAATAAAATCTGGTACTGGATTAGCAACAGGTTTAACATCTACAATAAGATTTACGGTAGTTATTGCAAAACAATCTGTATTACTAGTGTTAAATACCTTAGCGTAAATTATTTGATTGGCTGATGTGGTTGTATAATTATTTGGTAAAGGATTATTATCACCAATAGCGTCTACATTGGTTAAATAGTAAACGACAGTAAAGGTCGTTGCAGATTGTCCTGCTAACACCTCATTATCTATGTTTGATAAATCAAAAGTTGCAATACCATCGTTAGTGTCGTCGTCACAAACTATAAAATCAGACACTGGATTAGCAATAGGTTGTGCATCCACAATTAGCTTAAAGTCTGTAATGCTATAACAATCTGGATTATTTGTATTGTAAATTCTTGCAAATATATCCTGGTTATTTGAGGTGTTAAAGTAATTGGTGCTTAATGCGTTTTGATTGTTGTCTGCATCTGTAAAATTTGCAAAATAGCTAATTGTAAAGTCTGCTGCAGATTGCGATCCTAATATAAAGGCATCTCTTGTGGTTAAGTCAAACTGTTCTATTTGGTCATTAGACAAATCGTCACAAAGAATGTAATCTGGTATTGGGTTAGCAACTGGTATGTCGCTTATTGTTATGGTGTTAGTGGTTGTAACAACCTCGCCATTACTAGTTAACGTTAAGGTTATAACGTAGTCTCCAAGTGCAGGAAAGGTATGCGTTGGGTTTAAATCTGACGATGTTGGGCTACCATCACCAAAATCCCATAATGCTGAGGTAATTGGATCTGATGTTGTTAATGTAAATTGAGTAGTGTCTCCAATACAGGTATTAAAGACATCGTAATCTGCATCAATACATATTAAACTGTCTGTTAGTAAATCAATTTGCGTACTGTTTAACTGAAAGTTTGAACCTTCTATCAAAACACCTGCTCCTTGTTGAATACCATCTGCAGTTCCTGGATTAAAACTACTAATTACACGATAGGTAGATATTGGTATACCACCTAAACTGTTACTTAAGTCTGTTAGATAAGTATATCCACAAGACAAGGCTGGAACGTTACAACTACTACAGTTTGTTAATACTGAAGAGCAACCCGAATCAATTAGTGCATCCGTAAATATAAATATAGATGTAGTATTTTCAAAAGCACCACCAGTGGTAAATAAGCCATCATTAATCATGGTGTTTATCGAGTTTGGTAATACATCTTGTATTAAATTATTACCTCCAGGATTATCAGGAATACTGATGGTTGGATTTACTGTAAAAGGGTAGGATAGGTAGTAACTTGGTTGAGAGGTTGATGAGGCATTAGGTTGTCCGTATTGCACTAAACCAATTTCGGCTAATGGATTTTGACTAAATATTTGATTAGATAATTGCTGAATTGAGGCTTCCATGTCTTGACGTTCTGAAAAAGAAACAGAGCCTGAATCGTCCACAATAAATAGTACTTTGTTGTTACATTGTGAATAGCTGAAAGAGATACATACAGTGAAAATTAGAAAACTGAGAAGTGATTTCATTTAGATTAATTAAGCGATTATGGTTTAAATAATTGGTTAGCGTTTGGCATAAAATCGTTGTTGGTAAAAGCGATTTTAGTTAGGGATTTTATACGTGTAACAAAACTACACTTTTTTATTAACTAGCAAAATCCTGTGTTTTTTTTTGAACTATAACGTATTGGTTATTAATATCTATTGTTGTTGGGTTGTGTATAATGCAAAAAAACCACCTGTTTTAGGTGGTTTTTGATTTCCGCGAAAGCGATAATTTAATTTTTAATAGCGTCTTTTTTGTACAGCTTATAAAATAATGTTGGTAAAAATCCAAAATTAAGTAGCAAGAAGCCTACAAATATTAGGATGCCTGCATAAGGCCAATGCATAATTTTGAATAATGATGCTGTACTAAGTGTAAATAAGGCTAAAAAGCCTAAAACATAAACTGATTTTTTCATTTTGATTGATTTAATGTTCGTATTAAGATTGATATTTAAGTGTTTGTTCTTTATACTTATTATAAAAATATAAAGGCAATGTGATGCATATTAAAAATAGAAATCCAGAAAAAATTAAAATACCTGCATAAGGCCAATGCATGATTTTAAATAAACTTCCTGTAATTATAATAAACGCAGTAATAAACTCTAAAATAATAAGGACTCTGTTTCTGTTTTTTGCTGATTTAAAATACAGTTGTGCGTTGGTTTCTTGTTGTATTTGGGTAATGGATAAGTAGCCTCCAAATTGCTGAATTGCTATTTTGTAAGCCTCGTCAAAACTAAGCTGTTCTTCATTTTCTAGATAAGTGCAAATATGGTCCAAGATGTCTTCCTTTAAGTCTTGATTTTTTAAACCATATAACTCTAAATTGGTCGTTATGTAGTCTATATTTTGATCTGATAGTCTCATTTTACGGTTGGTTTAGGGTTAAATATTAGCGATAGGGTTTTAATAAAATCGTTAATCTGATGGCTTTGATCAATAATAACTTGCTGTCCAGATTTGGTTACCGAGTAGTATTTGCGAACACGTTTGCCAATATAAACTTTTTCGGTCTCGAGAATATTATTGCTTTCTAACTTGTGTAAAATAGGGTATAAAGCACCTTCTGAGATGTCTATTTTGCCTTTAGTCAGGTCTTTAACTTTTTGGGTAATCTCGTAACCATACATTTTATCATGCTGACTTAGTAGCTTTAAAATGATAGGTTGTAATGTTCCTTTAGTGAGTTCTTTGCTATACATATGTCAAATATACATTTTTTTACAATACATTTTAATAAAAGGTATTAATTTTTTATGATATAAAAAAAGTCACTTATGAAAAGTGACTTAAACTTGTGTTTTGATAACCGTTATAAGTGTTTTTTGAAGTAGTCCTCCATTTGGTATAAATCGTCATATTTATAAGGTATAACAGTGTTGCTAGCATATTTTTCTAGAATTGCAAATACTTGTTTTGCTTTGTCTTTTTGGTTATTATCTACTAAATCTTTGATTTTAGTTAATATTTCGTACCTGTAAAACTCAATGATGTCATGCTCTTTCGGAATGTTTAAATCAATAAGTTTAGTAACACTTAATAGATTGGTTATTGTTTTTAGGTATTGATTAAAGTCTTGTTTTTTATTTTTGAAAGTTACTTTATCTAATAAAACTTCAGAATTCAAAAAAGTGTTTAATCCTAAATAGCCTTTTGGATCAAACCCTTTAGTGAAGTAGACACTTTTTTTAAATTGATTTTGCTTTAATATGCTTAATAATAACCTGTCTCCTCGTAATAAATAGCCATCATAACTTGAAGTGACAGTCCATTGTGCATTGTTTATGGTGACTTTTTGGTTATCCCATTTTATATAATTTATGGAATCTAATGCTTTATTAGGTATATCAAAAAGGGAGTTGTTATTTTTAGAAAGAAATCTAGGATACCAATTTGTATTTAGTAAACCTACATCTATTATGATAACGTCATTTCTATATTTTTTAACAGTTTGTAGATAATATAAAGGTAAGGTAGACATATCTCCAGATGAAATAAGTAAGGCGTTTTTATCGCAGTTTTTTAAAATTTGCTGATGCGTTTTAAGGGTGTACTTACTAAAACCACCTCTTTTTTGGCCTTCTTTAAAAGCCCATATTGCAGAATCTTTTTTTTGTTCAAATAAGTACTTCATTCCCATTGTTCCCCATTCTGCTCCAATTTTGTAATACGGATTTAATGCAATTATTTTACCTGTATATTTGGGTGTTAATTGTATTACTTTTTCTAATTGATTACTAGTTTTTAATAATAAGTTTAAATCCATATCTAGTGCACCACGACCATCTTTAGCGTTAATACGACTATACGTATATCCTAAATAATATCTTGCTTCTGGATGATTTGGTTTAATTAAAATGGCTTGCTCAAGCCAATCTGCAATATGATTAAAATTGACCTGGTCATAAGCTTCTCTATCTAGACTTTCTATTCTTTTAAATTCTGTTTTTGCGTCGTTTAAAAGTGTTTCAAATTTAGTTTGACCGTATCCTATAGTTATTGAAAGATATAATAAGACTAATAAGAATTTTTTCATTTAAATATTTTCTTGGAATAAGTAATTGGCTTGATAGCTTATATATAAGTAAAACGAAGTTCGGTAATTTTTATGACACTATCAAAGCATGAAAAATTATACTTGTACTCGTGGCTTTATTATTAATCAGTGTTGCATTATTTTAAATACTCTAAAGTATTGACCATTTCAAATTTTGGACTTCTGTTTATAAATTCTCTTAAAAACGCTGTGTGTGCAGATCCCATGATTATAAAAACCCTATCCGTTTTAGTCATTGGTATTCTATTTAAATTAGAATATATTTTCATGTTTCTATGATAAAATTTAGCAGCATTATCTGCGCCTTCAAAATTATCCTCAGTACCAACATATAGTAATTTGTCTGCGTTAGCAACAATGGATTGATCCAGTTGTAAAGGCTCGTTAATTAATTTTAGTTTTTCTAAAACAGACATCGTCTTATAATTTTGATCACGTTTAGCCATTTCAGGATAATCTTTAAATGGCTGATTAGTTAGTTGTAGATAGGTTTTTGGGTCTATAGCGTTTGTATAGTCTGGACTGGATTCAAAAAAATCGCCAACGCTATAATTATAACCCATGTGATTGTCAATTCCGTATAGTTTGCTAACTGCATTTAAGCGTCCTACTTCAAAACCAATCATACTAGTTTCGCCAAAACTAGTGTCTAGTTGGTCTGGGTTTTTAAGAAACGCTTGATAGTCTTTATTTAAGGCATCATTTAAGCTTGGTAAATTTTCTACACAAATAATGGTAGGTTTAAATGCTGCTAGCATTTGCGCAATTTGTTTTATTTGTTTTTGGGCTTCAGGACTAGTCTCATCAAAATCTGTACTGTTAGCATCTGTGGTTTCTCCAAAATGGAAGCTTCCAAAGTTTAAGACTTTAATTTTGTTGTTACTAGTTGAAACATTATGGTCTTGTTTTAATATTTCGGGTGGTGTATTTGTGTTATTACAACTTACAATAAGAAGTACATAAGCTAATAAGAGAACCTGTTTCATGTTGGATTGATTTTTTGATTGATTAGTTGATTGATTGATATTGTTATGTTATTGATTTATAACGAAGTTAGTTTTTAAAAACGAGATATTCAAGCATAAAAAAACCACCTATTACAGGTGGTTTTTAATTTCCGCGTAAGCGATATAATTATGTGATTTACTTTAGTAACTCGTAGCTACGTTTGATAAAGTCTGATAATTCTTTTCCTTTTAAAAGACCTTGAGATAAACGTGCTAAGTCTAAACTTTGCGTGATTAAATGCGCTTGTTTGTCTTTAGCTTCGGTATTTAAAATCTCGTTAACTAAGTCAGAGTTTGTATTAACCACAAGGTTATACATTTCTGGCATGTTACCAAACATTTGCATTCCGCCTCCACCACCAGACGCTTGCATCTCTTTCATACGACGCATAAATTCTGGTTGTGTTATCATAAATGGTGTTGCATTGCTATCCATTGGCTCTAACTGTACCATAAACTTTTCTGATGGGATTACGTCTTTTAATAACGCATCTAAAGCTTTAGTTTGGTCTTCGTCTAACTTAGAGATTACAGTTTCGTCTTTAGCAATTAATTTGTCAACACTATCGGCATCTACACGAGAAAAGGTGATGTTTTCTTTAGTAGATTCTAATTTTTGCATTAAATGCGAAACAATCGGACTATCTAATAATAAAACTTCGTAACCTTTGTCTTTAGCAGCTTCAATATAGCTGTGTTGCTCATCTTGGTTACTTGTGTAAAGGATTACTAATTTACCGTCTTTATCTGTTTGTTTTGCTTTGATAGCATTGTATAATTCCTCGTAAGTGTAATATTTACCATCTACGGTTGGGTATAATGCAAAAGCATCTGCTTTGTCAAAAAACTTGTCCTCAGATAACATTCCATATTCGATAACAATTTTAATGTCATTCCATTTAGCTTCAAACTCCTCACGATTATTATTAAATAGTGATTTAAGTTTGTCTGCTACTTTACGTGTAATGTACGAGCTAATTTTTTTAACTGCTCCATCTGCTTGTAAGTAACTTCTAGATACGTTTAACGGAATATCTGGACTGTCAATCACACCACGTAGCATAGTTAAAAACTCTGGTACAATCCCTTCTACGTTATCTGTTACGTAAACTTGGTTTTGGTATAACTGAATTTTATCCTTTTGCATAGCCATATCCTGAGTCATCTTAGGGAAGTATAAAATACCTGTTAAGTTGAACGGATAATCCACATTTAAATGAATATGGAATAATGGGTCTTCAAATTGAGATGGATATAACTCTCTATAAAAGTTATTGTAATCCTCGTTTTCTAATTCGGTTGGTTGTTTAGTCCAAGCTGGATTAGGGTTGTTAATGATGTTGTCTACAGTAATTTTTTTCTGAGGTTCAGTCGTTTCTTTACCTTCAGCATCTGTAGTCGTTTCTGGTTTGTGGTCAGGATCGTTTACTTCTTTAGTTCCAAATTTGATTGGAATAGGCATAAACTTGTTATATTTATATAGTAAGCTGCTAATACGTGCTTCTTCTAAAAACTCGGTAGAGTCTTCTGCAATATGTAAGATAATCTCAGTACCTCTGTCAGTCTTATCATGTGGTTCTAAAGTAAACTCAGGCGAACCATCACACGTCCAATGTGCAGCAGTAGTCCCTTCTTTATGAGATTTTGTAATGATTTCAACTTTTTCAGCAACCATAAATGCTGAGTAAAATCCTAAACCAAAGTGTCCGATAATTCCAGAATCTTTAGCGCTATCTTTATATTGGTCTAAAAACTCTTCTGCACCAGAAAAAGCCACTTGGTTGATGTATTTTTCAACCTCGTCTGCTGTCATCCCTAAACCTTGATCGATAATATGAAGTTTTTTACCTTCTTTATCAATCTTAACTTCAATTATTGGGTTTCCGTACTCAGACTTAGACTCTCCAATACTAGTTAAATGTTTTAATTTTAATGTTGCGTCGGTTCCGTTACTGATTAGCTCACGTAAAAAGATTTCGTGATCACTGTACAAGAATTTTTTGATTAACGGAAAAATGTTTTCTACTGAAACGTTAATATTTCCTTTTGCCATGATTTTATGTTTATTTTTTTAAGTTCCGCTTAAGCGAAACCCTTCTATTAATTTCTGATTAGGTAATAGACAACAAAAATGCCAATTGCTGAAAGGTGACAAGATGACATTTAAAATAATCATAAAAGTATTATGCATGCATAACGAATAAAAAATAATTGTGAATTCGTTATTTATGAAAGCAGTAAATTGCGATACTATTTTTTTTAAACAGAAAAATAGCTTAGAATTAATAAAATTAAAATTAATGTACAATTCAAAAATTATTGGTTTAGGTAAATATGTACCTGACAACATCGTCACAAATGCGGATTTATCCAAAATGATGGATACTAATGATGAGTGGATTACAGAACGTACTGGAATAAAAGAAAGACGTTGGGTAAAAGAAGGCTCTGGTGACACCACTGCAACAATGGGAGTAAAAGCTGCCAAACAAGCAATAGAACGTGCAGGAATAGATAAGGATGATATAGATTTTATCATTTTTGCAACGTTAAGTCCTGACATGTATTTTCCTGGTCCAGGTGTGCAAGTACAACACGCTTTAGATATTAAAACGGTTGGTGCTTTGGATGTACGTAACCAATGTTCTGGTTTTGTATATGCATTATCTGTTGCAGATAATTTTATAAAAACTGGTATGTATAAAAACATATTGGTAATTGGTAGCGAGCTGCACTCTCATGGATTAGATAAAACCACAAGAGGTCGTGGTGTAACTGTAATTTTTGGAGATGGAGCAGGAGCAGCAGTTTTAACTAGAGAAGAAGACACTAATAAAGGTATATTATCTACACATTTACATAGTCAAGGTGAGCATGCAGAAGAGCTTGTTTTAGTTGCACCAGGAATGGGTAAACGTTGGGTAAATGATATTATAGCAGATAACGATCCTGAGGATACTAGTTATTTTCCGCATATGAATGGTCAGTTTGTATTTAAAAATGCAGTGGTCCGTTTTAGCGAAGTGATTATGGAAGGATTAGCTAAAAACAATATGGATAAAGACGCAATTGATATGTTAATTCCGCATCAAGCTAATTTACGTATTGCACAGTTTATCCAGAAAAAATTTGGGTTGACGGATGATCAAGTGTTTAACAATATTATGAAATATGGTAACACAACTGCAGCATCCATACCTATTGCTTTAACGGAAGCTTGGGAAGAAGGAAAAATTAATGAAGGCGACAACGTCGTGTTGGCTGCTTTTGGAAGTGGATTTACTTGGGGAAGTGCAATTATTAAATGGTAACAATTCAAGTGTTTTAATATACTTTTGAAGCCACCTAAATGATACAAAACGAAAAGCCAGAAACATATATTTATGTTTCTGGCTTTTTTTATTAACTAACTACTTAAACTTAACTTTATAAATCTTTGTCTTGGTTTTTTTGTGAAGACTAATTCAAATAAAAAATAAAAACGATTTACTGTCTTGTTATTATTAAGACGCCAAAAAGTGAATTTTATTACGCTGAAAATCAGTATTTAACATGTATTTAACATTGTTAAGTATATAAACTAAAAAGCGTGTTAAAAACAAAACCCCAAAGCTGATCAGGCTTTGGGGTTTTTATTTAGCAACTAACTTAAACACTAACCATTAACTGTTTATTAGCTACTAAATAACCTCTAGAAGGTATTGTTTATAGGTTTACATAAATCCGCTTCCAGATTTAGTGTCATCATCTCTTTGTTTTCTTGCTTTTGCTTTATAGTTTCCGCCACCAAAACGGTACGCTAAACGTCCAGAAATTTGTTGACTTTCCCAATTAAAACGTCCCACTTGAGCGTAAGGTCTGTCACCTTCAAATTGTGCGTACATAGTATCAAAAATATCGTTGTAGCTTAAGCTAAAGCTCGCTTTGTTTTGTAAAAAGCTATAACGCATACCTAGGTTTACCATAAGCATATCATTCATTTCAAATTGAATGTTTTTATTTTTTCCGCTATACATTCCAAAAGCAGAAAAGCTAAGATCTTTTGTAACTTTAAAGTTGTTAAATGCTCTAACATTCCAAACAACATTATCTATTTTAACGGTATTTAAAACAATATTTTGATTGGTGTCAAAAGACTCGGCTAAACTTTTTTGGGTTTGCGAAAACAAATCAAAACTAGCATTTAAACTCCACCATTTTGTAGGCCTGTAGTTTGAAGATAACTCGATACCATAAGCAGTAGAGTTATCAAAGTTTAGATCTGTAAAAATTAATCTATTTGTATCTGTTCTGTCAATTAATATGGCTTGTTGTATTTCGTCTTCAATAATTCTGTAAAATACTCCTGCTGTAATGCTTCCATTTTCTAATTGTCTTGTGTAATTAGTTTCAAACGAGTTTGTAAACTGTGGACGTAACGCTTGGTTACCAAACTGAGAGATTAAAGGTGTGTTCCATTCTGGTAGTGGATTAACCTGATTTATACCAGGACGATCTACACGTCTGCTGTAATTAAATTGATAAGCGTTTTTCTCGGATGGTGTGTAGGTTAAAAATCCAGAAGGATATAATCTAAAATAATCATTTTCAAACGGAATGTTAGTTTGCTCATTAGACGCTAAATCTTTTTTGTAAGCCTCAGAGTCTACATTTACAGTCTCTGCACGTAAACCTAATTGGTAGCTCCATTTGTCTAGGGTTTTTCCATATGTTGCGTAAGCAGAATAGATGTCTCTAGTGTAATCAAACGTTGTTGTAGTAGGTATATATTGACCTAATTGATTAGTTTCTCTGGCATCAGATTGATAAAAAATATTGGTATTAAACAATCGTGCTTGCAAGCCTACTTCAAGTTTTGCAGTTTCAGATAAAGGGTTACTATAATCTAAATTTATAGTAGTACTTTGTCTGTCTGTATCTGTGTCTTCAATAAAATTTGGACGTTGCGAGCTAAAAAAAGTGTTTTTTGTATATCCAAAACCATTGTAAGTATCATGATCAACTTCTAACTCGATACTATGACCTTCATCATTTATGTCATGCTTGTAGTTAAAGTTGTATTGTTCAAAATTGTTATCGTTGTCGTTTCTTGTAAACTGAGATTCGTTTAAAGACGGATTAATTAAATAGTTAATACCAGAATTTACGTTAACCCAACCATCAAATAAGTTTTGATTGGTAAAAACTGAAATCGTATTTTTTTCATCTAAATAATAATCCACACCAACCTTAAATAAGTGTGATTTGTTATTATTTAAAATTTCAAATTTTTGCTGGATATCCTGTTCAATTCTGTTTATTTCACCAAAATTAAAGTTTTTAGTCACACTATTATTGTATGATCCATAGACATTAAATTTTCCGTTACGGTAATTGGCATCAATTGAGCTGTTAAATTTAGCTTCAATATCATGCGATAGACCAATATTTATGTTTCCGTTAAATCCAATTTTTGTGTTTTTATGAAGCACAATATTTATTAATCCACTCATACCTTCAGGATTATATTTAGCACTTGGATTAGTAATTAACTCGATACTTTTGATAGAAGAGGACGGTATTTGTTTAAGTAATTGCTCCGCAGGAATGTTAGACAATTTGCCATCCACCATAACTCTAACGTTTTGGTTACCACGTAAGCTAATAGATCCTGTTTGTTGGTCCACACTAACGGATGGTAGGTTGTTCATAATCTCGCTAGCAGTAGCACCAGCAGTCTGTAAATCTTTACCAATAGTAATGACTTTACGGTCTACCTTTTGCTGTATTGTTGAGGTTTCTGCAACAATAGTTACTTCGTCCAAATTGGTTGCAGCCTCTTCTAAATTTATAGTTCCTAAATCTATTATTTTGTTGTCATTACTAATAACAATAGTTTTGTTTTGAGGTAAAAAACCTAGATATTCAATAGTAACAATATTAGTGCCTTCTGGGATTTGCTTAACCTCAAATTGTCCATCGTTATTTGTAATACCACCAGTAATTAATTTGTTATTAGTGTCTTTAACAATTACATTTACATAAGGTAAGGGTTGGTCAAGTGTTACGTCTAATACAGTACCAGTAATGGTTCCTATTTTGGGCGAATCGTTTGTGTTGTCTTGTGCTTGAATACTAAAGGCTACCAATAGTAAAGCAATGGTGAGTAGTTTTTTCATTTGTGATTTTGATTGATTGATGAAACTTGGTTATGCTATAAAGACGCCTTAATTAGTAATCTGTTACGCTTGAATAACATTTATTTTAAAATTTAACATTTATGAATAAGAAAACTTTAGTACTTGGCGCTTCATTAAAGCTAGATAGATATAGCAACATTGCGTTACGCAAATTGGTTAAGTATAATCATGATACTTTGGCTTTCGGGATGAAAGCAGGAGAGGTGGTTGGAGTTACCATTGATACGCAATTACAACACTATGACGCTTTAGATACTGTAACATTATATTTAAATCCTTCACGACAAAAAGACTACTACAATTATATAGTAAGCCTAAATCCAAAGCGCGTAATATTTAATCCTGGTACAGAAAATCCAGAATTATATCAAATATTAAAAGCAAACGGAATAGACTATGAGGTTGCTTGTACTTTGGTATTATTATCTACAAATCAGTATTAGGTTTCGCTTTCGCGGAAATTAAATACAGGCCTAAACAAGTTACAAGTCCATTAAGAGGAAGGATTTCCCAATGGAAGGCGTATTTCCCAATAAAACTATCCGGAAAGTTTGCAGGAAGCTCTGTAATATAATAGGTGATTAGTATGGAAGCCAAGCCAACTATCCAAGCGTAGTTGTCTTTAATGCTTCGTTTGGTAAGTATACCAAAAGTAAATAATCCTAATAAAGGACCATATGTAAAGGTTGCAAATTTAAAAAGGTTATTAACGACGCTTCCTTCTAATTCATTAAAAATAACAACAACAATAATCAGTAATAAAGAGACACCAATATGTACTTTTTTGCGTAAAGGTTTTTGTTGGGCTAGTGGCAGTTTTTCAATATTTAAAAAATCTATAGAAAATGATGTTGTTAATGAGGTTAACGCACTATCTGCACTGCTATAAGCAGCAGCAATAAGTCCAATTAAAAAGGTGATTTGTAATCCTAGACCTAACCCTTGATTCATTGCTATTTCAGGAAACAATAAATCGGTACGTACTTTACCTTCTACCTCAGGTATTGAAATGCCAAATTGCTCTGAATAAATAAAAAGTAAAGCACCTAATGATAAAAATATAACATTAACAAAGACCAATAGTACAGACATGCTAAACATATTTTTTTTAGCATCCTCAGGATTTTTACAGGTTAAGTTTTTTTGCATCATATCTTGGTCTAAACCAGTCATAGCAATGGTTATAAAAATTCCGCCAATAAAGTATTTCCAAAAGTAAGTACTACTATTTACGTCATCAAAAAAGAATAATTGACTTTTTGATTTAAAAGATGCTTGGCTAAAAACCTCAGTTATGGACCAGTCTAATTTGTTTACTATTAAAAATATAGCCACAATTACAGAAGTTAACATAGCTAAGGTCTGCAAGGTGTCTGTCCAAACAATAGTTTTAATACCACCACGATTAGTATATAACCAGATTAATGCAATGGATATGACTACGGTTATCCAAAACGGAACACCTAATTTTTCAAAAACAATATATTGCATTGCTAAAGCCACTAAAAATAATCTAAACGCAGCGCCTGTAACACGAGATAGCAAAAAGAAAAAGGCACCAGTTTTATAGCTTACTGTTCCAAAACGTTGTTCTAGATATTGATAAATAGATGTTACATTAAGCCTGTAATACAAAGGTAAAAGTACTAGTAATACGATTAGATAACCCACAAAAAAACCAAAAACCCCTTGCATGTAGGCAAACTGTTGTCCTGCAATCAAACCAGGAACAGATATAAAAGTTACACCAGATAGTGATGCGCCAATCATACCAAAAGCGACAACGTACCAAGGTGATTGTTTTTTACCTTTAAAAAACACGTCATTTGAGTCGTCTTTACCTGTAAAATAAGAGATTAAAATTAGCACTCCAAAATAGGCTGCTATTAATAATAGTATTTGTATTGAATTCATAAAAGGGTTTTATCAGTGCCAAAGTACAAAATTACTAAAAAGGACTTTAGTTTATAACACTTAAAAGTTTTTAGGTAAGTAAAATTGTTTTGAAAAGTTTGTTGAGTATTAGTGTATTCTTAACAAAAATAAATTCGTGAATCATTAGTAAAAACCTTAATTTTGTGGCTATGGAATTTTCTTCAAAACTTCTTGAAAATGCAGTAAACGAAATCTCGCAATTACCAGGTATTGGTAAGCGTACAGCTTTGCGTTTAGCTTTGCATTTGTTGCGTCAACCTAAAGAGCACACACATAATTTAAGTCATGCCTTATTAAATATGGTAAATGATTTAAAACTATGTAAATCATGCCATAATATAAGTGATAACGAACTATGCGATATTTGTTCTAATCCATTAAGAAAGGATGATGTCGTGTGTGTTGTGGAGGATATTAGAGATGTGATGGCTATAGAAAATACAGCGTCACATAAAGGGCTTTATCATGTTTTAGGTGGTAAAATATCGCCAATGGATGGTGTAGGTCCACATGATTTAAACATTCCTAGTTTGATCCAAAAAATAAAAAGTGGACAGGTTAAAGAGTTGATTTTT
The DNA here is from genome assembly GCF_007827365.1 of Olleya sp. Hel_I_94. Lineage (NCBI taxonomy): Bacteria > Pseudomonadati > Bacteroidota > Flavobacteriia > Flavobacteriales > Flavobacteriaceae > Olleya > Olleya sp. Hel_I_94. The sequence continues at coordinate 187,305 of NZ_VISI01000001.1, read as the reverse complement.
GCTTTAAGTCCAACTATGGAAGGTGATACAACCAACTTTTATATTTACAAGCAAATTAAGGATTATAGTATAGAAACATCAACGATTGCTAGAGGAATCTCTGTTGGTGATGAGTTGGAATATGCAGATGAAATTACCTTAGGAAGAAGTATAATTAATAGAATTCCGTTTGAGTCTTCATTAAAATTATAAGCTAATAAATGGAGCATCAATTAGCCATTTTATTGCCTCACTACAATAATATTGAAGGGTTAACTGCTACATTACATTCGTTATTAACCGAAACAGAACCGTTTACATTAATTATTATCGACGATGGTAGTAATAACCAGAAGCAAGTAGATGGCGTAATAGCTTCGTTTAAGTCCAAGTTGGATATTACCTTAATAAAGCAAACAAAATGTCTTGGTGTAACTGCAGCCTTAAATAATGGTTTAAATTATATTCTAAACCAACCTCATTTTAAATATATAGCAAGACTAGACGCAGGAGATAAGTGTATAAATAATAGATTAGCAAAACAACTGCTGGCATTACAATTAGATCCCAAGTTAGGATTAGTCTCTAGCTACGTTACTTTTACAGCTAAGGATAATAGCTTTTTATTTAATTTTAAACCACCAGTAACTCATAGTAAATTACAAGAAGCCATTTATAAATACAACCCATTTATCCATCCTGCTGTAATGTATAAGACGGAAGTTGTTAAAATTATTGGGTTGTATCCAGAAAATTATCCAGCTCTTGAAGATCATGCCTATTTTTTTAAAGTAATTAAACATTTTAAAACTATGGTGCTGCCAGAGTTATTGTTAGAGTATGAGGTTAATCCAAATAGTATTTCTAATTTAAAAAGAAAGCAGCAAACTAAAAGCAGAATTAAACTACTTAAGGATAATTATAATTATACATTTACTGCAACTTTAGGTTTGGTTAGGGCTTTTGCGACTAGTCTTATACCTAAAAGTATTTTACTATACTTTAAAAAAACTTTTTTTTATAAATAAATGAAAGTATTAACATTAAATACTGAAACTTTTGAAAAAGAGAGTCTCAAATTAATTTCTAAACTTGAAGTTAATCCAGATTTAGTTGTTGGTATATTGTCAGGAGGAGGTCATGTGTTGGAAGCTATCAAACAGCATCCCAATGTAAAAAGTAGTTTATTTGAAGTAGTAACCTTACAAAGACAATCTACAAATGTTAAACAGCGCTTTTTAAAACCTGTTTTATCCATATTACCATATTCTATCTTAAATTGGCTTCGTATTTTAGAGTCTAATAGTGTGAAAGCTAAAATTTCTAATTTAGATTTAGAAAAATTACAAGATAATATTATAGCATTTGATACAGTAAATACAATAGCAAAACCCATAAAAAACATGCTTATTATAGATGATGCTATTGATAGTGGAAAAACCATGTTTGTTGTTAAAAGTAATTTGCAGCAAAAGTTTCCTAAAGCAAAAATAAAAATTGCAGTATTAGCTTGGACAATTGATAGTTCAATAATAAAACCAGATTATTATTTGTATAATAATACATTATTAAGATTTCCTTGGTCCAATGATTATAAACGAAAATAAATCAAATAAAAAAGTTGTTGTAGTAGACTTGGATGGTACGTTGTATAGCGTTAATACCTTTCACTTTTTTATCAAATATTTGGTGCGTTTTAGTATAAAAACATTCAATATTATACTGCTTTTTAATCTTATAAAAGCTATGTTTTTAAGGTTGTTTGGCTTTATTAATCACTCTAAAATGAAATATATTATTTTAAAGGTAATTAAAGGAAATGAAAAAATAAATTATGAGGCTTTTGTGTCTAGTTTGTCAAATTATAAAAACCATTTAAAAGTAATTGAAGACACAACTTTTGATATTAAAATTTTAGCAACTGCAGCGCCAAATTGCTATTCAAAAATCATTGCTTTAAACGAAGGATTTGATGTGTGTTTGGCAACTAATACACCAGAAAAAAACTATAAATCCGATTTTGAAAATGTTAGAGATGTTAAAAAGCAGGCAGTTACCACTTATTTAAAAACATTGGGTAGCAATTGCGTTGATACTGTAGTAACAGATCATTTTGATGATTTACCATTAATTAAGATAGCTCAACACGTTATTTTAGTAAATCCCAATAAAGAGACTAAAAATATCTTAAAACAAAACCAAATATTTTTTAATATTGTATAATAAAAACACTATTAACGTTTTTTTAAGTTGATGTTTTAAACTTATTTAACCGTTTGATTGATTTTTTTATTAATTTTGCAATTCAACACAGTAAAAAGACTATTAGATTATTAATATGGCAAGATTTGAACTTAAATTACCAAAAATGGGAGAGAGCGTTGCAGAAGCAACGATTACCTCATGGTTAAAAGAAGTTGGTGACACTATAGAAGCAGATGAGGCAGTTTTAGAAATTGCAACAGATAAGGTAGACAGCGAAGTACCAAGTGAGGTTGACGGTGTTTTAGTAGAAGTACTATTTAATGTGGACGATGTGGTTCAGGTTGGTCAGACCATAGCTATAATTGAAACAGAAGGAGAAGGAGGTGCTACAACCGAAGCTGTTAAGCAAGACAATAGTTCTGCTCCAGAACCAGAAGCTGCAAAAGAAGTCTCTAAAACGATTGAAGTTGCACAACAAGCAGCAGCTCCAATAGCATCAAACGATGATCGTTTTTATTCGCCATTAGTAAAAAATATGGCTAAAGCAGAAGGTATTGCGCAATCAGAACTAGATGCAATTACAGGAACAGGAAAAGATGGTCGTGTTACAAAAAACGACATGGTTACTTATCTAGAAAATAGAGGTAGTCAACCAGCCAAAGCAGCAGCACAACCTGCTACTTCGGCACCTGCACCAAAACAACAAGCTAAACCTCAAGCGCCAATGCAAGTTGCTGCTGGAGATGAAGTTATTGAAATGACTAGAATGGGTAAATTAATTGCTCATCATATGGTAGAGTCTACTCAAACTAGTGCACACGTACAAAGTTTTATTGAGGCAGATGTTACTAATATCTGGAACTGGCGTAAAAAAGTTAAGGATAGTTTTGCAAAACGTGAAGGTCAAAACTTAACCTTTACTCCAATATTTATGGAAGCTATTGCTAAGGCGTTACGCGACCATCCAATGATGAATATTTCTGTTCAAGGAGATAAGATTATTAAAAAGAAAAATATTAACCTTGGTATGGCAGCAGCTTTACCAGATGGTAATTTAATTGTTCCTGTTATTAAAAATGCAGATCAATTAAACTTAGTAGGTATGACTAAGCAAGTAAATGATCTTGCTGGACGTGCTAGAGAAGGTAAGTTGGCACCTGATGATATCCAAGGTGGAACTTATACTGTAACTAATGTTGGTACGTTTGGAAGTATCATGGGTACTCCAATTATTAATCAACCACAAGTTGGTATTTTAGCTTTAGGAGCAATTCGTAAAGTGCCTGCAGTTATTGAGACACCAGAAGGTGATTTTATCGGAATTCGTTACAAAATGTATTTATCGCACAGTTATGACCATAGAGTTGTAAATGGAGCATTAGGAGGACAGTTTGTTAAATCGGTTAAAGATTACTTAGAGTCTTGGGATAAAAACAGAGAGATATAAAAAACATAAAGTATTTTATAAAAAAAGCACAATCATTTGATTGTGCTTTTTTGTGTTTAATAACATTAGGTTATAATAGTACGCATCTTATAAATGTGACCATAGCATGTACGCTAAAAATAGTAGATGGATAAGTAATGCGATTTTGGTAAACCGTTTTAAATTTGTTTTATGTATATAAATAGTAGAAATTATAGAGGTTAGTGTTAAAACAACTAATGTTATATCCAATTGGTTAATGTTTTAAAAAGATTAAACCAACCGTTTAAAAAAGAGAGCTGTCTATCCGTTTGATTACTAATAGTATTAAAAACAAATATCCAGGTACCTATATAATACACATTTAATAACGCGACTAAGCTAGAAAACAATATGTTAATCCTCATGGCTTATGTATTAGTTGTATTGTCGGTAATAATTTTTACTAATTGATCAGTATCAGATGTGTTTGTATTACTTAGGTTTACAGTAAACGTGTTGTCTATTTGGTAGACCGTTAAGTTATTATTTTCAAACGTATGGTATTTAAATTTTGAAAAAGTCAATCGGTGTTCTTTAAAATAACTATTAATTCGAATAGTCATTCCTAATTTGTTCCATTGCACATAGTTTTTTCTAAAAACTTTATTCAAAAAATAAAGTGCAAAAAGTATGTAGCCAAAACGTTGTATTCTTTTAATCCAAACGTCATCAATTGCATCAGTAGCTGGAAAAATAAAACCTGAAAAGATGCATAATAGTGCCACTATAAAAACAGTTTTAGATAACCACAAATTCTTAAAATTAGAAAGGTTGTCAAAGTATATTTTTTTCATAATAGGCTAAGAATAATTAATTTAAAACCAATTTAGGTAGCAGTATTTGTTAATTTAGTCCTTCGCGTAAAGCTTGAATAAACTCGTCTAAACTAGTGATATTGTTGTAAAGTTTGTCATCAATCTTTAAAATCGGGATTTGGCTAAAGTCACTTTTAGAATTAATGGATTTAAATTCTTTAATTATTTTATCATAATGTGTCGTGTCTTTATCTAGATTATATTCAGTATAATTAATCTTGTTTTTTGTTAATATGTGTTTAGCATCAGGACAAATCGTGCAGTCGTCTTTAGTGTAAAGTGTGACCTCTTTGTTGTGTAATGCTCTGTCTAATTTAAAATCTATAATTTCAAAATCTTTATCAATCTCTAGGCTATAAGACACCTCGTTAACCACTAAAATGTAGGTGTATTTTCCTTCGGTATTATTTAGCTTCACCATGGTTAATACACGTTTTTTGCTATTACCAGGAATAGTCTCTAAAATCGGACGCTCACTACTACGTCTAAAATCATTAGTTTCAACTTTTAAAAAAACATCATAGGATATGGAGTCGGTATTTTCAATATAAAGCTCATATCGTTTTCCTTTTACCTCTTCTTTTATAGAGACATGTTTATGATTGTTCTGGGAGTAAACAGTCATAGTAGTAAAAGTGATAAGCAGCAGGATAAGGTTTCTAATCATTTTCAAAGTATTACAAAGTAAAAGTAACAGATTAGAATTATATTTGCATAAACCATACCAATAAATTCTTTTATGTCATTAAACTTAACAAAACCAATTTGCTTTTTCGATTTAGAAACTACAGGAATCAATATTACCAACGATAGGGTCGTAGAGATTTCTATATTAAAAGTGTTTCCTAACGGAAATAAAGAGAGTAAAACCTGGTTAGTTAATCCAGAAATGCCAATTCCAGCTGTGGTGTCTGCAATTCATGGTGTTACTGATGAGAGAGTTGCCAACGAGCCTACATTTAAGCAATTAGCACCAGAGATTAATGCGATGATTAAAGATGCAGATTTAGCAGGCTTTAATTCTAACCGTTTTGATATTCCGCTTTTAGCGGAAGAAATGCTGCGCGCAGATTTAGACTTTGACATGAAAGGTCGTGTTGCTGTAGATGTGCAAACAATTTTTCATAAAATGGAACAACGCACTTTAGGTGCAGCGTATAAGTTTTATTGTGATAAAAGTTTAGAAAATGCACACACAGCAGAAGCGGATACGTTAGCAACATACGAGGTTTTAAAAGCTCAGGTAGAGCGTTATGACGAACTTGAAAATGACACAAAATTTTTAGCCGAATTTAGTTCTCGCAAAAAATTTGCAGATTTTGCAGGTTTTATAAGTTATGATAAGGAAGGACAAGAAGTGTTTTCTTTTGGAAAGCATAAAGGCAAATTAGTAACAGAGGTTTTAGACAAAGAGCCTGGATATTTTGGATGGTTACTTAATGCAGATTTTCCGTTGTACACTAAAAAAGTGTTGACAGCAATTAAATTAAGAGCTTTAAATAATAAATTTTAAAATATGAAATTAATTTGTATCGGTCGTAACTACACAGATCATATCAAAGAATTAGAAAACGAAAAACCTACAGATCCTGTAGTGTTTATTAAGTCTGATAATGCCATACTTTTAAAAAAACAACCTTTTTTTATTCCAGATTTTTCAAACGATGTGCATCATGAAGTTGAGGTTTTAGTTAAAATTACCAAACTAGGAAAACATATTGATAAAAAATTTGCTCATAAATATTATGATCAATTAAGTGTAGGAATAGATTTTACTGCGCGTGATTTACAAAAACAATTAAAAGAAAAAGGTTTACCATGGGAAAAAGCTAAATCTTTTGATGGAGCTGCAGTAATTGGTAAATGGATTGATAAGTCAGAATTTTCTGATGTAGATAGTTTAAATTTTAGGTTAGAGAAAAACTCAAGTGTGGTTCAAACCGCAAACACAAGCCTTATGCTTTGGAAAATTGACGAATTGATAGAATATGTCTCAAAATATTTTACTTTAAAGATTGGAGATATTATATTTACGGGAACACCTTCAGGAGTTGGCAAGGTAGTTGCCAATGATAAATTAAAAGGTTATCTAGAGGATAAAGAACTATTTTCTATAACAGTTAAATAATACATGGAACAACATTACAAACTACATAGACTAAAAGAATTAGCAGACGACGATCAAGAGTTTATTTTAGCTTTAGCTTCAACCTTTATAGATGAAGTACCAAGTGATGCTAAAGTGCTTAAATTGGCAGTAGAAAACAAAAATTATCTATTGACTTATCAAACAGCACACAAAATGAAACCTACAGTTGATATGTTTGAGTTAGGTATACTTGACGATATAATTGAGGTGCAAGATTGGGGTAAATTTGAAAAAAAAGAGATCGATATTACAGATAAATTAAACATCGTTTTAGCAGCTATTGATAATGCAACTAACGAGATTATTCAAGATTTTAATTTATAATGCAAGCAGAAATAATTACCATTGGTGACGAGATTCTAATTGGGCAAGTAGTAGACACAAACTCAGCATTTATAGGTAAAGCATTAAATTCTATTGGTGTTTCTGTTTATCAAATAACCTCTATTCAAGACGATAGAGAGCATTTGTTAAAAGCATTTGCTGAAGCAGAAAACAATGCAGATATTATCATAATAACAGGTGGATTAGGTCCAACCAAAGATGATATTACAAAGCATACTTTAGCAGATTATTTTGAAGATACTTTAGTTCAAAATGATGAGGTTTTACTCCACGTAGAGCAGTTATTTAAAAAGTACATCAACCAACCTATTTCCGAAATTAATAAAAAACAAGCACTAGTGCCAACTAAAGCAAAAGTGTTAATGAATAGGTTTGGAACAGCTCCAGGTATGTGGTTAGAAAAAGGAAATAAAACCTTTATTTCTTTACCAGGTGTGCCATACGAGATGAAAGCATTGATAGATAATGAAGTGCTACCTAATTTAGTCAAAAAGTATAAACGACCATATATTTTGCATAAAACCATACTAACCTATGGATTAGGTGAAAGCGTAATTGCAGAACGTATAGAAGCTATAGAAGACGCGCTTCCAAAACATATTAAATTAGCCTATTTACCAAGTTTAGGTAAAGTAAGATTGCGTTTATCAGGAAAAGGTGAGGACGAGGCTAATCTAGCTTTAGATATTCAAGTTGAAATTGATAAAATATTACCATTAATTCAAGATGTTTTTGTTGGATTTCAGGACAATGATGAAGGTTTAGAGCTAAGTATTGCAAGACAATTAACAAAAAAAGGACAAACTTTAGCGTTAGCTGAAAGCTGTACAGGCGGAAAATTAGCAGAGCAATTTACGTCTCATTCTGGTGCTTCAGAATTTTTTAAAGGCGCAATTGTTAGTTATGCCACACAGACTAAAATTGATCTTTTAGGTGTTCCAGAAGCGTTGATTAATCGTCATTCTGTGGTCAGTTTAGAGGTTGCAGAAGCTATGGCAGCCAATATTAAAAAAATAATTAAAACAGATTACGCTGTTGCTACAACAGGTAACGCTGGACCAACAAAAGGAGACTCTGACGCAGAGGTTGGAACAGTTTTTATAGCAATAGCTTCAAAAAACGGAGTAAAGGCTTATAAATTTAATATGGGAAACCATAGAGAACGCGTCATAAATAAAACAGTAAATAAGGCTTTAGAGTTGCTTCAAAAAGAAATTTTTGAAAATTAATTATTTAGCTATTGCCAAATAGTAAATAATTAGTATATTTGCACCTCGATTTTTAATAACATATTTTTAAAGTTATAAAGTAATGTCAAGAGTTTGTGAACTTACAGGAAAGAAGGCAATGGTTGGAAACAACGTGTCTCACGCTATGAATAGAACAAAGCGTACATTTGATGCTAATTTGATAAAAAAGCGTTTTTATCTTCCAGAAGAGGATAAGTGGGTAACTTTAAAAGTATCTACATCAGCATTAAAAACAATCAATAAAATAGGTATTGCTGCTGCTTTGAAAAAAGCTAGAGCAAACGGATTTATAAAATAATTACCCAATTAGGTAAATTAAAGTATTATGGCAAAGAAAGGTAATAGAGTACAAGTAATATTAGAGTGCACAGAGCACAAAGAGTCTGGAAAGCCAGGAACGTCTCGTTATATTACAACGAAGAACAAAAAGAACACTCCTGATAGAATGGAAATTAAAAAATTCAATCCTATCTTGAAGAAAATGACCGTACACAAAGAAATTAAATAATATTCCTTTTAAGGAATACTAAAACATATAAGTCATGGCAAAGAAAACCGTAGCATCTTTACAGACATCGTCTAAAAGATTATCAAAAGCAATTAAAATGGTGAAGTCTCCAAAAACAGGAGCTTACATGTTTGTTGAGTCAATCATGTCACCTGAATTAGTAAAAGATTTCTTAGATAAGAAATAATTTTACTCTATTTTAATATAGTATTAAGCTGCTTACCTTTGGAAAGTGGCTTTTTTGTTTTTAAAATATTACGTTACTTTACATTATATAAATATGACAATGTAGCAGTCCTGTAAATTAGGCTTCATAATTGTTATGTTGATTATTATATAAAGTGATTAATAGTATACAACATCAATTTAAAGTTGTAAAATATACATTTATAAGTGATAGATTTACTTATAATTATTAAAGTATATTAAACCTTGATCTCTTTTTAGGGATCAGTATATAAACAAAAACAATAATTTGAAATGAGTTTTTTTAAAAAAATATTTTCTTCAGAAAAAAAAGAAACCTTAGATAAAGGCTTAGAAAAATCAAGTACAAGCTTTTTAGGTAAATTAAGTAAAGCTGTCGCTGGAAAGTCTAAAGTAGATGATGCAGTTTTAGATAATTTGGAAGAAGTATTAGTCTCAAGTGATGTTGGTGTTAATACCACTTTAAAAATAATACAACGTATTGAAGCTAGAGTATCTAAGGATAAATATCTTGGTACAGATGAGCTTAATAGAATATTACGAGAGGAAATTGCAGGCTTACTGTCAGAAACTAACTCTGGTGAAGATACAGAATATAAAATTCCGCAATTACCTAAACAACAAGATGGATCTAAGACACCTTATGTTTTAATGGTTGTTGGTGTTAATGGAGTTGGTAAAACAACCACTATTGGTAAATTAGCTTATCAATTTAAAAAACAAGGGTTAAAAGTAGTTTTAGGTGCAGCAGATACTTTTAGAGCTGCAGCTATTGATCAATTACAAGTTTGGGCAGATCGTGTAGATGTACCTATGGTACGTCAAGATATGGGAAGCGATCCAGCTTCAGTTGCATTTGATGCCCTACAATCTGGAGTTAATCAAAATGCAGATGTTATTATTATTGATACTGCTGGTCGTTTACACAATAAGGTTAACTTAATGAATGAGCTTACTAAAGTTAAACGTGTCATGCAAAAAGTTGTTGGTGATGCGCCACACGATGTATTATTAGTTTTAGATGGTAGTACTGGTCAAAATGCTTTTGAACAAGCCAAGCAATTTACTGCTGCAACAGAGGTTACAAGCCTTGCAGTTACTAAATTAGATGGTACTGCTAAAGGTGGTGTTGTGATAGGTATAAGTGATCAATTTCAAATTCCTGTAAAATATATTGGTGTTGGAGAAGGTATTGAAGATTTGCAAGTGTTTAATAAGTTTGAGTTCGTAGATTCTTTCTTTAAATAAGCATGTCTTTTAATTCCGATCGAATTTTTAGAATTATTACTGTATTTATAATACTTTATTTGTTAGTAGCAATTTGTAGTCATGTGGTTTTCGCTATAATTTTTTTTATACAACCTAAAAGTCCTTTAATTCCTGAAGAGTTAATCTACTATTCGCTTTTTCCTTTAGTAGTTATAATACCGCTTTTTGCATTTTGTATTTGGTATTGTTGGAGAAGTCTATTAAAAGAAACACTTAATAAGGTAATAATTACTTTGATTTTTACAATCTGTTTATTCTATTTTTTCTATCCTAATATTGTATTTGATGGACTATACAGCATTAATCCTTATGGAATATAAATTTATTAATTAAATACATTATTTAATTTCTCCCAAAGCGCATTATCATAACTTGATAAAGCAAAATTAGAGTCGTCAGCTGCTTCTCCCATTCTTACAATAACCAAATCTTTACTTGGTACAATGTATAGTTTTTGGTCATTTTTACCCAAAGCACAATACATACCGCTTGGACCATTAGGAATTAATTCACCCGTAAATTCAACCTGAGTTTGTGGTAGATGATAGCTAGACTTACCATTTAACCACCATAGATAGCCATAAGCCTCATTAATACTTTGTGAAGTGTTTGTTGCTTGATTTAAAAATGCATCAGATACAATTTGTTGGTTATCCCACTGGCCATTTGCATAAATCATTAAACCAAATCTAGCCATACTTCTGGTAGTACTCCAATAAACACTTAAGTCTCCTATAGTAATCCAAGTACCTGTCATACCAATTTTATTTTTTAAGTTCTCATTAAAATAATCAGACCAACTTTGATTACTAACTGCAGCAACAACATCTTGTAATTTGACGTATACATTGTGGTATGCCCAACGATTACTTGCGTTTGCAATATATTGCAAATTTTCTGGTGCAACACTATCGCCTAGACTATCATCCAAACCAGAGTCCATGGATAACAGATTTTGGCATGTAATTAGTTGTTCTTGTTCTAAAGTTTCACTAGTCCAATTTGTTCCTAAATAATCGGACACTTTGCTGCTTATCTCTAATAATCCTTGGTCTTGAGCAATACCTGTAACAGTTGAAGTTAATGTTTTTCCTGCACTTGCCCAATACCAAGGATCAGTTAAAGCATGATCATTAAAATACTGCTCAAAAGCAATTTTTCCTTTATGTAAAATTATAAACGATTTGGTGTTTGTGTTTTCTAAAAATGAAGATAATTCAGCTAAAGCTGAAGTATTCCATTGTAACTCGGAAGGTGATTTAGTTTCCCAAGTATCACTATCTAAAGGAGGGAAATATATGTTTTGCGCGTCATGATTTTCTTTTAAATCAGTGTCATCTTTTGATGTGCAACTTAAACTAATGAAGGTTAGTAAACTAAAAATTAAATAGATTGGTTTCATACTATTAGTTTTTTATTAGACCAATATAAATCAAAATGGTTTAATATCTGTTATATTAAAATTTGATAGTATCTTTGCAATCCAAAAATGAGGTATGAGAACAAAGTCACTTAAAAAGAACAAAATCAACGTAATAACTTTAGGTTGTAGTAAAAATGTCTACGATAGCGAAGTCCTAATGGGACAATTAAAAGCTAACGGAAAAGAAGTTGTGCATGAGGAAGAAGGTAACGTAGTAGTTATTAATACCTGTGGTTTTATTAATAATGCAAAGGAGGAAAGCGTGAACACTATTTTAGAGTACATGCAAAAAAAGGAAGATGGAGAGGTTGATAAAGTCTTTGTAACGGGATGTTTAAGTGAGCGTTATAAGCCAGAATTACAAAAAGATATACCTAATGTAGACCAATATTTTGGGACTACAGAGTTGCCAGGTTTACTTAAAGCTTTAGGTGCAGATTATAAACATGAGTTAATAGGAGAGCGTTTAACAACTACACCTAAAAACTATGCCTATTTAAAAATTGCAGAAGGTTGTGATAGACCATGTAGTTTTTGTGCGATTCCTTTAATGAGAGGTAAGCACAAATCTACACCAATTGAAAACTTAGTTACGGAAGCTGAAAAGTTAGCAGCAAATGGCGTTAAAGAGTTAATCTTAATAGCCCAAGATTTAACGTATTACGGTTTAGATTTATACAAAAAACGAAACTTAGCAGAGTTACTTGAAAACTTAGTTAAAGTTGAAGGTATTGAATGGATTAGATTGCATTATGCTTTTCCGACAGGTTTCCCAATGGATGTGTTAGATTTAATGAAGCGAGAGCCAAAAATTTGTAATTATTTAGATATTCCATTACAACATATTAGTGACGATTTACTTAAAAGTATGCGTCGTGGTACTACCAAAGAAAAAACAACAAACCTAATTAAGCAGTTTAGAGCTATAGTCCCAGAGATGACTATTAGAACAACATTAATTGTTGGTTATCCAGGCGAAACGGAAGCACATTTTCAAGAATTGAAACAGTGGGTAAAAGATATGCGTTTTGAGCGTTTAGGTTGTTTTACTTATTCTCATGAAGAAAACACACATGCCTATAACTTGGAAGACGATGTGCCACAAGAAGTGAAACAAGACAGGGCTAACCAAATTATGGAAATTCAATCTCAGATTTCTTGGGAGTTAAATCAAGAAAAAATTGGAGAAACCTTTAAAGTGGTTATAGACCGTAAGGAAGGTACTTATTTTGTAGGTCGTACTGAGTTTGATAGTCCAGATGTAGATAATGAAGTGTTAATTGATGCAACTGACACGTATTTAAAAACAGGAGAATATTACAATATTAAAGTGACTGAAGCAGAAGATTTTGATCTTTATGGTGAGTTAGTAAAAGCTTAAATTAAGGTATTCAAAATAAAACAATTTGAATGTTAAATCTAAAAAAGTATATTTACAAAACTAAACAAACCAAAAAATGAAAAAATCAGTATTAAAAACAGTAGTAGTAGCTTGCTTTTTTATGTTAACAGCTTGTGGTGGTGGAGGACCAGAAGGTGCTACAATTAGCTTTTTAGAAGCTATGTATTCTGGAGATTTTGAAACAGCTAAAAAACATGCAACTACGGACACAAAATCTATGTTGTCTATGCTAGAGTCTTTTGGCGCAAAAGATCAATTTGCAGATAAGATGAAAGAAGCAGATATTTCTTTTAAAGTAGTTGATACTAAAATTGATGGAGACAAAGCAGTATGTACTGTAAAAATGTCAAGTAGTCAAGATGAAAAAGATCAAGACATGCCAATGAATCTTATTAAAGAAGAAGGAAAATGGTTGGTAAGTATGGACAAAGAGTCAATGAATAAAGAAGGCTTAGATAAAGCTAATAAAGAAACAGGAAATCCTGATATGGAGTCTGATGACGATATGGATGAGGAAATGATTGAGGAAGATGATTATGAGGCTGCAGAGTAAATGTTAAAAACCACTATAAAAATATCACTAGTCTTAGCTGTTATTTTTTTAGCATATAAATTTTTTAAAGACGATTCAAACAGACCGTATGAATCGTCTTTTTTGTATAAATTATCGCCTAAAGAAAAAGCTAAACTTCAAACTGGAGATATTATTTTACGACGAGGTTATGGTTTTGTAAGTACAATGATTTCTAAAATGATGAGTGAGGACTATGATGTCACGCATCTAGGTGTTGTAATCAAGCAAAATGATAGTTTAAAAATTGCACATGCGCTGTCAAGTAGCGTATCTAATCAGGATGGTTTACGTTTGCAGGCAATAGATTCTTTTGTGCACAATTCTCATGACAGCACTATTTTAGTCACTAGATTAAAAAATATAGATACAATTAAACAAAGTAAAATTGTAAAGCAAATTGATTATTACTATAAAAAACAATTACCGTTTGATCATAGCTTTAATTATAAAGATACTACTGAGCATTATTGCTCTGAGTTAATTTGGCGTATATATGAGCATAATTTAAAAATTATGCAAGTAGCAGATAGTATTACAGATCAGCAAAAATATAATACACTTAAAACGTTTTACGATCCAAATTATTTTAATATTATAATCAATCACCAAAAGTAAAATAATCTAGTTTTTTTCGACTTGCCTTTTAATTTTCTTAATAGCAGTTTCAATAGATTTTTCAGGCTCTATAATATTATATTCACCCCAAAAATCGGGATCTCTAAAGCCGGAAACTTGGTCTTGTAAAATACTATTTTGTTTAAGTTTTTTAGACTGTGTATTGGTTAATAAATTCTTATTAATATTCCAATCTGTTATAGCCATTTCACTTTGTAATGTATATCTACTATTAAACCATCGGTTATCCCAATTAACTTTAAAAGAGATTAATATATTGCTATAAGCAAAATACCATTTGCCATCTTTTGTTCTATAATTAACCTTGTAAGCAGCTTCAGTTGGATATACATTAGCTTTTCTTGGTTTTTTTCTAACAAATAATTTGGTAGCTTCGGTTTGATTTTCAACATTTAAATTAAAAACAGCACTAGTTAAAGCATAATTATTAGCGTCAATAAAAAGTGTGCCATAATACAAAGGTCTATAAACATTTTCTTTTTGTTTAAAATTTACAACATAAACTAATTGATTATCAACCTGAGTAGATCTACCAAAAGTAAACGTGTAGTCACTCAGGGTTTCATCATTAAAAATGTATTCAGGATACTTAATAATGTCAGTGTGTAAACTGCTAAACGGACCTCCTTGAATTTTAAGTGCTATGGTATCTAACCTTGAGTAATCCGTGTTTTTTCTAGCCTTTATTAAAGTAACATCGTCATTTTTGCTAGAGTTATAAGACGATTTATTAATGCTAACAATGGCTTCAGACAATGATGCATTTCTGTTACGTTTTTTAATAGTTTCTCTATAAAAACCTGTCATAAACACAGTTTCAGTAGCATAGTTGTCTCCTTTTAGGTTTAGTACTTTTTTTACTAATTCTTCTGCATCTTTAGGTGCTGCAATATCTATAGCAGCCAATACTGTAGCTGCTTCTTGTAAATATATTTTAGTATCAGTTGGTTTAAATTCTGATAAAGCAACTTCTAATTTTTGATACCCTAAATAAGATATTGTTACATTGTTTTGTAACAGGTCTTCTGGAACCTTTAACGTAAACTCACCATCACTATTAGCTATAGTACTAACATTGGAGTTGGTAATAATTAAATCGGCTAATGCTAAAGGATTATTGGTAGTTTTATCTAAAACTATTCCTTTAAATTCGGTTATATTTTGACTAAAACCAAAAAAACAAGTTAGTAGTGTAAAATAGACTATGTAGTTTTTAATGTTTAAAGGTAGTACAGTTGATTTCACTAGTGTTGTGTTTGCAGATTATCTTATAAAGTTACTCAAATTTCAACACTTTACTCTTGGGTTTTATGTTAATTTTAAGACATACTAAAGGGCAAACTGCCTTATCTTTACAGCAGATTAATTTGTAACTATGCCAACAGACTGTATACCCTTTAAAGAAACAGGATATTTTTCTCAATTAATTTGTGATTATTTAGCTGAAGCTGAATCACTAAAACCGTTTTATAATAGGTTTCCTAATATCAAAAACTTTGAAGCTCAAATAAAACAGAAGCAAGATAATTTTTCTCAAGAAGGTAGAGTTGTCTTAGTAAAAACTTTGCAAGAGCAATATAACCTTCTGGAAACTTCAGAAGCTACAGACACTAACATTAGGTTATTAGCAGACAATAAAACCTTTACAATTACAACAGGTCATCAGCTTAATTTATTTACAGGACCATTATATTTTTTGTATAAAATTGTGTCAACAATTAATTTAACTAAGCAATTAAAAATACAATATCCAGAATATAATTTTGTGCCTATCTATTGGATGGCTTCAGAGGATCATGATTTTGAAGAAATAAATTATTTCAATTTTAAAGGTAAAAAGATACGTTGGAACAAAATTGCTTCAGGAGCAGTTGGAGATTTAGATACTACTGATTTAGATAACGTATTAGACCTTTTTGCAAAAGAGTTAGGGATTGGTCAAAATGCTAAATTTTTAAAAACACTATTTGAAAACGCATACTTAAAACATGATAATTTAGCTAAAGCTACACATTATTTAGCAAATGTATTATTTGGTGAGCATGGTTTGGTAATTATAGATGCTAATAATAAAGATTTAAAAACATTATTTATACCTCAAATTAAAACAGAGTTATTTAATAATACATCATTTCAAAAAGTTACTGAAACATCAAATCAATTAAGTCAAGTATCAGAAAACTACTCTATACAAGTAAATCCTAGAGATATAAATTTATTTTACATCACTAAAAATGTAAGAGAACGTATAGTTTTTAAAGATCAAAAATATTCTGTTTTAAACACGTCAATATCTTGGACTAAAGAAGAGTTGTCAAAACATATAGACCAGACTCCAGAATGTTTTAGTCCTAATGTAATTATGCGTCCATTGTATCAAGAAGTTATTTTGCCAAATTTATGTTACATTGGTGGAGGTGGTGAGCTAGCTTACTGGTTTCAGTTAAAAGCTAATTTTGAAGCTAATAATGTAGTTTTTCCAATATTACTTTTACGTAATTCGGTTTTAATAAAAACAAAACAGCAAGCGGATAAACTTAAAAAACTAAGCATATCTGATAAGGATTTGTTTTTAAAACGTGATAGTTTTATTAACAAAAAAGTACGAGAAATTTCTAATATTGATATTGATTTTTCTGAGCAAATTCAACATCTAAAATTACAGTTTCAACAACTTTATAAGCTTGCAGAATCAACGGATAAGTCTTTTGTTGGTGCTGTAGCTTCTCAAGAAAAAAAGCAAATTAATGGGTTGGCACATCTTGAAAAAAGATTGTTAACTGCTCAAAAAAGAAAACTTAAAGATCATGTAGAGCGTATTACCGATTTACAATACCAATTGTTTCCTAATTATAGTTTGCAAGAACGTAATACTAATTTTTCAGAATTATATTTAGAATTTGGTGCAGATTTAATACCTCAGTTAATTAAAAATTTAAAACCTTTGCAAGGTCAATTTTTAATTCTTGAATTATAAGCATGCATAAAATAGATTTAGATTTAGTTGAAATGACGCTAGACGTCATGAAATATACAATAGATCGTATTTCAAAAACTGAAGACGTCATTGGTAAACCTCAAAAAGCCGAAACTTTAAAGGCACTAGTAGGAGAAACAGTGACAGACAAAGGTATTGGTGGCGAGACTGCTTTTAACCTATGGAAGCAACACTTAATGCATGCCAATGTAAAAATTGATCATCCACGTCATTTAGCATTTGTGCCAGCATCTCCAACCAGAGCCTCTATTTTATTTGATTTGGTAACTTCAGCATCAAGTATTCATGGTGCGTATTGGATGGAAGGAGCAGGTGGTATTTTTTGCGAAAACGAAGCTATGAAGTGGATTGTATCCTTAACAGGATTACCACAAGGTGCTTTTGGTGTATTTACTAGTGGTGGTACTGCAGCAAACTTGTCTGCAATTGTTACAGCACGCGAGTATTGGAGAAGTTTAAACGATGACAACAAAAATCAAAAAGGGTTAATCATTACCTCAATTGGTGCACACTCTTCAATCAAAGCTATGGCTAAAGTGGTGGATGTGGATGTATTATTGGTAGATACAGAAGACCGTTTAAAAGGGGACGCTTTAAAGCAAACTATTGCAGACTTAACAACACACCAAAGACAACGTCTATTTGCGGTAGTTGCAACAGGAGGAACTACAAATGCAGGAATTATTGACGATTTAGAAGGTATTGCAAACATTTGCGAAACAGAACATTTATGGTTGCATGTAGATGCAGCTTATGGTGGTGGTGCGTTAGCAGCAAACTCTGTTAGGCACTTATTTAACGGAATTGAAAAAGCAGACAGCATTACCATTGATCCACACAAATGGATGTTTTCTCCATACGATTGTGGTGCTGTAATATATAAGCAACCAGAATTAGCTAAAAAAGCGCACGCACAGGAAGGTTCCTATTTAGATATTTTTAAAGACGAAGGAGCACATGGTTTTAATCCAACAGATTACCAAATACAACTAACACGTCGTGTACGTGGATTACCTTTATGGTTTAGTTTAGCTACTCATGGTACAGATAGGTATAAAGAAGCTGTGGAGCGTGGTTTGGAATTAGCAACCATAGCTGGACAATTAATAAAAAATATGGATCATGTAGAGCTTGTAAGAGATCCAAGCTTATCTTGTGTACTTTATAGACGCAAGGGATGGACAGCAAATGACTACAGAGATTGGACTTTTAAAAATCACGATAAAGGCTTTGCATTAGTAACACCAACCAAATGGAAAACTGGAGCTACTTTTGAAACAGTTTCTCGTTTTTGCTTTATAAATCCAGACACAACTACTCAAGATATTAAAGCGATTTTGGAGTCCATGAAATAGTATTTGTTAATTGTTAAAAAAATAGTGCAAATTTTCATAAATCATAAATAGTATTTATCAATGCAATTACTATTTTTGTGCATGCAACACGACAAAGTACTTATTTTAGATTTCGGATCGCAATACACACAACTAATTGCGCGCAGAGTTAGAGAGCTTAACATCTATTCCGAGATACACCCTTTTAACAAACCACCAAAAAACGTAGACGACTACAAAGCAGTAATACTGTCTGGTAGCCCAATGTCTGTAAGATCAAAGGATGCTTTTCATCCGGATCTGTCAGAAATTAGAGGTAAAAAGCCTATGCTAGCTGTCTGTTACGGAGCACAATATTTAGCCCATTTTTCTGGAGGTGAAGTAGCCGAATCTAATACACGCGAGTATGGTCGTGCCAACTTAAGTTTTGTAGAGGAGGATACATTTTTTAAAAATATAACAATAGGTAGTCAAGTATGGATGAGTCACAGTGACACTATCAAACACCTACCAACAAACGCAAAATTATTAGCAAGCACACACGATGTGCAAAATGCAGCTTATAAGATAGAAGGCGAGTCGACTTACGCGATTCAATTTCATCCAGAAGTTTACCACTCTAAAGATGGTAAACAATTACTAGAAAACTTTTTAGTATCAATCGCAAATGTAAATCCAGATTGGACACCAAATGCATTTGTGCAAGAAACCGTTGAGGATTTACAAGCAAAACTTGGAGACGATAAAGTTGTTCTTGGATTATCAGGAGGCGTAGACAGCTCAGTAGCTGCCATGTTATTGCACAAAGCAATAGGTAAAAACCTGTACTGCATTTTTGTAAATAACGGATTATTACGTAAAAACGAATTTTCTGATGTATTAGAACAATACAAAGGAATGGGCTTAAACGTAAAAGGTGTAGACGCTTCGGCACGCTTTTTGGATGCATTAGCAGGACTGAGTGATCCAGAAAAAAAGCGTAAAGCTATTGGTAACGCGTTTATCGAAGTTTTTGACCAAGAAGCAAACCTAATAGAAGACGTAAAATGGTTAGCACAAGGGACTATTTATCCAGACGTGATAGAAAGTGTAAGTGCAACAGGAGGACCAAGTGCAACAATAAAAAGTCATCATAATGTAGGTGGATTACCAGACTACATGAAACTTAAAATTGTAGAGCCACTTCGCGCTTTGTTTAAGGACGAAGTAAGACGTGTAGGTGCAAGTATGGGTATGGATAAAGACCTTTTAGGACGCCATCCATTTCCAGGACCAGGTCTAGCAATCAGGATTTTAGGTGATATCACTGCAGAAAAAGTACGTATATTACAAGAAGTAGATGCAGTATTTATTAACGGATTACGCGACGCAGGATTATACGATAAAGTATGGCAAGCAGGTGCTATTTTACTACCAGTAAATAGTGTAGGAGTTATGGGTGACGAGCGTACTTACGAGAAATGTGTAGCACTAAGAGCAGTAGAAAGTACTGATGGTATGACTGCAGACTGGGTAAATTTACCATACGAGTTTTTACAAAAAACAAGTAACGATATAATAAACAAAGTAAAAGGCGTTAATAGAGTAGTGTACGATATAAGCAGTAAGCCACCAGCAACTATTGAGTGGGAATAAAGAGTAATACCGTCACTTTAAGTAATTTTTTAAGCTTGATAAAATAGTATCAAAATGTTGGGCGTTACCACAAGGGTCGCGTCTTCCATTATATCTTTTTTTTGCCATATATGGCAGCAAAAAAAAGGATGCCATTACAACCGCTAACGCAGTTTGAAACGTATAAATAACATATGAGAAAATTAATATATATCTTAAGCGTAGTCGTAATGTTTGGCTGTGCTTCCGCGAAAGCGCAAAATTACAAAACGCATAAAGTAAATGCAGGAGAAACTATAGAGCAAATTGCTGCTAAATATAGTGTTACAAAATCTCAGATTTATGCATTAAATCCAGACGCTAGAAAAGAAGTAAAAGTAAATTCTGTACTTATTATTCCAAATAGTAAAGCTGCACAAACATCACCAAAATTAACAGAGGTTAAAACATTAGATGGCTTTAAAACCCACAAGGTTAAGCGTAAAGAAACACTATATAGTTTATCTAAAAAATATGATGTAGAGCAAGAGGAAATTAAAAAGCATAATCCAGAACTATATGCTAACAATTTGCGTAAAGGTGATAAAATTAAAATTCCAGTTTACAAAGTAACTAAAGCTATTGTTGAGACAAAATTAGCGACAAAAACACATACTGTTAATCCAAAAGAAGGAAAATGGCGTATAGCTTACCAATACGGTATAACAGTACAAGAGTTAGAAGATTTAAATCCTGATATGTCAGCTGTTTTACAACCAGGAGAAGTTATAAATGTTCCTAATCTAGAAGCTGAAGAAGTAAAAACAATAGATGAAAAATACAGTTATTACACAGTTTTAAAATCTGAAGGATTTTATAGACTAAAACTTAAAACCGGATTAGAACAGGAGCAATTAGAGCAATTAAATCCAGAGCTTTTAACCACAGGCTTAAAAGAAGGTATGGTTTTAAAAATACCTTTTGATGCTAATGTTAGAGCAAAAAATGAAGGTTTAGGTATCACTTTGGCAGGAGAGAAGTTGTATACATCAGATTTAACAACACGTAATTTGGATGTAAATACAAAACATATAGCAATAATGCTACCTTTTAAATTAAGTAAGGTAGATGCAGACTCAGTTTACGACGCTAAAAAGCTAATAAAAAACGATCCTTATGTTAGTACCTCTTTAGATTTTTACTCAGGAGCAAAAATGGCAATAGATAGTTTAGCAACTTTAGGAATAAATCTTAAGGTAGATATCTATGATACAGAAAATAGAGAAAGTAAAGTTGTGTCATTATTACAATCTAATAATTTTGACGATGTAGATGTAGTGATTGGACCAGTAATGCCAAAACTTTTTAATACTGCAGCAGCAACACTAAAAAGTAAAAAAATACCATTAGTATCTCCAATAACAAAAACGGTAGACTTACAAGAAAATGTGTTTCAGTCTAGACCAGACGAGGCATTGTTAAAAGAAAAACTATTAAATTATTTTAAAGCAGATAGCACATCACACTTTATAATCGTCTCTGATATGAAAAATAAAGCAACAGCAGATGCGCTTAAGGTGTCTTTCCCTAAGGCAGCAATGGTAAAATCTAGAAAAGTTGCTAAGACAGGAGCAGATGCTTATTATGTATTTGATCAGGATATGGTTAATGTGCTTAAACCAGGTAAAAATATTGTCTTTTTAGAAACTGAAAATGCAGGATTTGTATCAAATGTTTCTAGTATCTTAAATTCTAAAATTAAACCAAATATGTCTGTCGTATTAACAACTACAGATAAAAATAGTGCGTTTGAGGATGATGAGGTTAGAAGTACGCATTTGTCTAATTTAGGATTTACCTATGCGTCCATTAATAAGTCTTTTAGCGAAGACGAAAATAACAGTTTTGCAAAACGTTACAAAGCAATGTATAATGAGTCACCAAACACATACGCTGTAAGAGGATTTGATTTAACAATGGATGTTGTTTTACGTTTAGTAACTTCAGAGGATATTTATACCTCTGTAAACGAGTCACCATTGACAACTTATGTAGAAAATAAATTTGCATACAAAAAGAAATTATTTGGAGGGTATTACAACAATACAGTATACATTGTTAAATACCAAGATTTAAAAATAGTAGAAGTAAAAAATTAAAAAGTAGTCGTTTTTATAATCATGTTTAAGTACGTATTTATTTGCTTGGGGTTTTTCTTGTTACACAGTGATGTAATGGAGGAGCTGTCCTGGAGTGAAAATTATAAACTTAATTGGGATGATTTTAAAGGACAACCTAATCAGGATACAGATGCTGTTGCAGTAACAGCATCTGGTATTACTTTTAGTTACTCTATTAACAAACGTGATGATAAAGTCTATGGTTTTAAAACCTTAGTTAAAGCGTTTTTTTATCCAGAACATTCTTGGTGTAAATCAGACCAAGTAGATAAACACGTTTTAGGTCACGAGCAATTACATTTTGATATTACAGAGTTGCATGCAAGGCTATTTAGGCAACGCATCGCTGCAATTAGGCCACATGAAGATTTGGCTAAAACACTTCAAGATATGCATAATGCGATTGATAGTCAATTAGCAGAGATGCAAAACACGTACGACTTACAAAGCGAATATTCTATTAACGTCGATGGTCAAAAAAAATGGAAGGACAGTATTGCTGTGCGTCTAAAAGCTGTAAACAAGTTTAAATCTAAAGGATAATTTGCTTCAACCAGACAAAGATTTTTTAATTAAATTGGCACATACCAAAATGCCTTTTGGTAAATATAAAGACCGTTTCTTGATAGACTTACCAGAGTATTATATTGTTTGGTATCATAATAAAGGATTCCCTAAAGGAAAGCTAGGCGAAATGTTAGAAACCGTTTATACGGTTAAATTAAATGGATTGGAAGATTTAATTCGTAACATAAAAAAACAATATCCTAAATAGACTTCTTAGTAGATTTTAAGCTTATTAATAGTTTTCATTAGGCTCTATATGAATAAGCACGTGTCCTAAATTTGGTATTTGTTCTCGCAAATAGTCTTTTAAGTTGTGAGAAATGTCGTGTCCTAGTTTTACTGAAATATTACCATCCACAATAGCATGTAAATCAACATTAAACTTCATTCCAGCTTTACGTATAAAGCATTTTTCAGTACCTAAAACACCTTCCACTTTTAAGGATTGTTCTCTAATGTCAATAATTAGATCATCATAAACTTGCTCATCCATGACTTCACCTAAAGCAGGTCTTAAAATTAAATAACTATTATATAATATAAAGGCTGACGCAAATAAAGCAGCCCAATCATCAGCAGTTTCAAATCCTTTACCAAATACTATTGCTATAGAGATACCAATAAATGCCATCACTGACGTTATAGCATCACTACGATGGTGCCAAGCGTCTGCTTTTAATGATGAGCTATTGGTTTGTTTACTTTTTTTTATTACAATCTGAAACGCTATTTCTTTCCAAATAATAATCACACCTAAAACAATTAGTGTCCATGATTTAGGTGTTTTATGAGGTGTTAAAATATTATGAATACTCTCTGATGCAATAATGGTCGCAGACACAACTAAAAAGGCAACAACAGCAAAAGTGATTAAAGGTTCGATTTTTCCATGACCATAAGGATGATTATCATCTGCAGGTCGTTTTGCATATTTAAAACCAAATAATACTAATAGTGAAGCAAATATATCTGTTGTAGACTCAATAGCATCTGCGATTAATGCATAAGAGTTTCCAAAAACACCAGCAAGTCCCTTAATAAGCGCAAGCAATGTGTTTCCGATAATACTAAAGTAAGTTGTTCGTATTGCAGTTTGCTCGTTAGTCATTGTGTAGGTTTGATTTTTTAATCATTCTAAAAAATACGTAAAGTTATATTAATAACCATGTTAAAAAAGGTGTCACTAAGTAATTTGATGAAATTAAAATCTAATCAGTTGTTTTTCAAAGCCTAAGTGAACAAGCAAAGTTTAGGTTTTTTAAATAATTAATAGATGTAAGTGCTAAGTAGCTCTTTAAAAAATATAAAAAAGAGTTGTAAAAATAAAACAAGAAAGACCAACAGTTTCTACTTAAAAATCGTAAATTTGCTCGCGTTTAACAACGCAACATGACATCAGAAACTAAGTACATATTTGTAACAGGAGGAGTAACATCTTCCTTAGGAAAAGGAATTATAGCAGCATCTCTTGCTAAACTACTTCAAGCGCAAGGTTACAGAACCACAATCCAAAAATTAGACCCTTATATTAACGTAGATCCAGGTACGCTAAACCCATATGAGCATGGCGAATGTTATGTTACAGATGATGGTGCAGAAACCGATTTGGACCTTGGACATTATGAGCGTTTTTTAAACGTACCAACTAGTCAAGCTAATAATGTTACGACTGGACGTATTTATCAAAGCGTTATAAATCGTGAACGTAAAGGTGAGTTTTTAGGAAAAACAGTACAAGTTATCCCTCATATTACTGACGAAATTAAACACAGAATCCAAATCCTAGGTAATTCTGGAGATTATGATATTGTTATTACAGAAATTGGTGGAACCGTTGGAGATATTGAGTCCTTACCATACATTGAAGCAGTAAGACAATTAAAATGGGATTTAGGTGATAATAATGCATTAGTAATTCACTTAACATTAATTCCATATTTAACAGCAGCTGGAGAGTTAAAAACAAAACCAACCCAACATAGTGTAAAAACATTAATGGAAAGTGGTGTACAAGCAGATATATTAGTTTGTCGTACAGAGCATGAATTACCTTCAGATCTAAAAAGAAAATTAGCTTTATTTTGTAATGTACGCGAAGAGGCAATCATACAATCTATTGATGCATCAACAATTTATGATGTGCCAAATTTAATGCTTGAAGAAAAACTGGATCAAGTTGTACTTAAAAAATTAGCATTAAATAGTGACGTTCCTGATTTAACAACTTGGAATAAGTTTGTACAAAGACATAAAAATCCAAAATCTGAAATTACAATTGGATTAATAGGTAAATATGTAGAGTTACAAGATTCTTATAAGTCTATATTAGAAGCATTTATTCATGCTGGAGCAGAAAACGAAGTTAAAGTAAATGTAGAGTCTGTACATTCTGAGTATTTAAATGCAGACAATATTAAAATGAAGTTATCACACCTTGATGGTGTATTAGTAGCTCCAGGTTTTGGAGAGCGTGGTATAGAAGGAAAAATAACAGCAATTAAATATGTACGCGAAAACAACATTCCGTTTTTAGGAATTTGTTTAGGTATGCAAATGGCAGTTATTGAGTTTTGTCGTAACGTCATGGGATTAGCAGATGCTAACTCTACAGAAATGGATTCTAAGACTACAAATCCAGTTATTGATATTATGGAAGACCAAAAAACCATCACAGACAAAGGAGGAACAATGCGTCTTGGTGCTTGGGATTGCCATATCGAAAAAGAGTCTATAGCTTATAAAGTCTACCGATCTCAAGATATTAAAGAGCGTCACAGACATAGATATGAGTTTAATAGTAATTTTAAAACTCAAATTGAAGCTGCAGGATTAAAAGCAACTGGTTATAATCCTGATACAAAATTGGTCGAAATTGTTGAAAATCCATCTCATCCTTGGTTTGTTGGTGTGCAATACCACCCAGAATATAAAAGTACAGTAGCCAATCCACATCCTTTATTTGTGGCATTTGTAAAAGCAAGTTTAAAGCACAGTAAGAAAAAATAAGTGTCAATTTGACACCAATTTAAAAGTGGTCGTATATTTGACTAATTAATTATTCCTTGAATAAGTTAGAGGAACCAAACAATTATGGAAGAAAAAAAACTAGACGTTAAGTCGATAATAGGATTTGTATTAATTTTCGGAATCTTATTATTCATGATGTGGCAAAACCAGCCATCTCCTGAAGAGCTTAAAGCGCAAGAGGTAGAAAAGCAAGCTCAAATTGAGGCTCAGAAAAAAGTAAATGCTACAGCTCCATCAGAGACTAAAGTTACTACTGCATTAGATTTTTCTAAACCAAAGGACTCTACTCAAGTAGCAGCATTACAATCAAAAATCGGTGATTTTGCTTATTCTTTAGCGACTACAACTGCTACAGATAGTGAGGTATTGGTTGAAAGTGATTTGTTAGCATTAAAGTTTAATACAAAAGGTGGTCATTTATCAGAGGTTAAACTTAAAAACTTTGTAAACTTTGATTCTATTCCAATTTACTTAGTAAAGGATGGTAATTCGGTATTTAATATCAATTTCCAAACAACAGATAATCGTACTTTAAATACTAAAGATTTATATTTTCAGCCTACAGTTAGTAAAAGTGGAGAAAACACAGTAGTGTCCATGAAGTTAAAAACTGCAGAAGATAAATTTTTGGAGTATAATTATGTAGTTAAGCCAAACGATTATATGGTAGATTTTACCATTAAATCTCAAGGTTTAGAGTCTGCTATAAATACGTCAAATCCTATTAATTTAGATTGGACACAAAAAACAATAAGACATGACCAAAGTATTAGTTACGAGAATAGATACACACGTTTAACCTACCAAACAGATGGTGATGTAGACAAGTTATCTCAGATGGGTGACGATGATGAGGTTGAAGAGGACGTAACATGGTTATCATACAGACAACACTTTTTTAGTACTATTCTAGTGTCTGATAAAGCGTTTAAGGAAGTTTCAATTACATCTAAAAACTTAGTAGAAGACGAAGCGGTAGATTCTGTATTTACAAAACAATTTTCTACTAAAACTGCATTAGCTTTAAATGGAGCCTCAATTAACAACAATTTAAAGTTGTATTATGGACCAACAGATAGCGAGATTTTAAAAAAATACGATGATAATTTAGTGGAAAGTATCCCATTTGGATGGGGAATTTTTGGATGGATTAACAAGTTTTTATTTATTCCATTATTTAACGGATTAAGTTCGTTTTTACCTTACGGAATTGCAATTATTGTAATGACAGTACTTATTAAGTTGGCTATGTCATTTGTGCAATACAAGCAATACTTATCGCAAATGAAGCTTAAAGTTTTAAAACCAGAACTTGATGCTATCAGAGAAAAGTATAAAGACAACAAAATGAAGGCGCAACAGGAAACTATGGCACTTCAAAACAAAGCAGGAGCAAGTCCTTTAGCAGGATGTTTACCAGCATTTATTCAAATGCCAGTATTTTATGCTTTATTTATGTTTTTCCCAACTGCATTTGCTTTAAGACAGAAAAAGTTTTTATGGGCAGAAGATTTATCTTCTTATGATGTTGTTGCAGAATTACCTTTTAATATCCCATTATATGGAGATCACGTAAGTTTATTTCCAATATTAGCTGCAATCGCTATTTTCTTTTACATGAAGTTAACGACTGGTCAAAACCAAATGTCAGCGCCACAACAAGAAGGCATGCCTGATATGGCTAAGATGATGAAGTATATGATATACTTTGCTCCAATCATGATGTTAATTTTCTTTAATCAATACGCTTCAGGACTAAGTTTATACTATTTTATCTCTAATTTAATTAGTATTGGTATTTTATTGGTAATTAAGAATTTTATATTAGATGAAGATAAGATTCATGCTAATATTCAGGTTCAAAAAGCTAAGCCTAAAAAAGAAAGCAAGTTTCAGAAAAAAATGAAAGAAATGATGGAACAAGCTGAAAAACAAAAACAAATGCAACAAAAAAATAAAGGTAAATAATCTCTTTATTTAAAATTAATAAAAAAAAGCTGTCTGCTATAATTTTAGTTTGGCAGCTTTTTTGTTATAACAAATGTTTAATTTTAACGTTAAACCGGAAGGCATGGTTTCCGCGAAAGCGATATAAAGTAACGATACAATGAAAAAAACAAGTTTTTTATTATTCTGTTTATTTGTCACAAGTCTAGTGATGGCTCAAAGTTTAAATCAGTTTGACGCTAATGCACAACGTCATGGTACTTGGAAAAAGAATTTTGACAATACTAAAGTGGTTAGATATGAAGGCCAATTTGACCATGGTAAGGAAGTAGGAACATTCAAATTTTATAAAAATATAGATAATAAAGCGGTATTAACTGCGACCAAGGTTTTTAATGCAGATAATGATGTTGCTTTAGTAACCTTTTATTCTAGTAATGGAAAAAAGATAAGTGAAGGTAAAATGCGTGGTCATGATTATATTGGTAAATGGGTAATTTATCATAAAAATGTAGACCAAGTTATGACGCAAGAATTATATAATGATAAAGGTAAGCTTGAAGGAGAACGTTTGGTATTTTATTTAAATGGTCAAATAGCCGAAAAAGCATATTACATGGACGGATTATTACATGGCGAATCTAAATGGTATGCAGAAAATGGTACTATAATGAAACTAATAACTTATAACGCTAATAAGTTTGAAGGTCCTTATAAAACTTACACTAAAGATGGTGTTATAGCTGTAGAAGGTTATTACAAGGACGACGTAAAATGTTGTGTATGGAAACGTTATAAAGATGGGAAGTTAGTCGAAGAAAAAGACTTAGATAAAAAAGCAAAAAAATAAGCTTTAGTTATTATAAATTAAAAAACGCCTTAATGTCTTAAGGCGTTTTTTTTTGCTATCAAAATGTTGGTTTTAAAGGGAATAAACTATTTAAATAAGACTTTATATTCTTATTGTAATGGTAAAATTACTTTATCAATTGGGTGTACAACACCATTTATTGCTTGAATATCTACTAATGATGTAACAATGTTACTTACTCTTCCATTAGGATCAGTTAAAGTAAAGTTAGTTGCGTCTGCAGTAATATCTCCACCTAATGTCGTTACTGGTCCACTCATTAGCATACTAGATTGTACGTTAGCTCCAACAATGTGGTACGTTAGTACAGCGTCAACTGTTGCAGTATCTAAATCTGTTAAAGCAGTTGCGTTTAATTCCATTAATAAACTTCCAAAAGCAGCATCAGTTGGAGCAAATACAGTAAATGGTCCAGCTGTTGCATCAGAAACAGTTGTAATATAAGGTACAGTTGGTGTCCCAGAATCTGCGTATTGTAATGCTGCAACTAAGTTGCTTAATGCAGGATTTGAAGTTGCAAACGTTGCTATAGTTGGTAAATCTATTACAGTATCTACTGCATGGATAATTCCGTTTGTTCCTACAACGTCAGCAGCAGTAACAGTAGATATTCCGTTAAAACTAACACCATTTGTAGTGTCAAAATATAAACTTAAAGCGTTTCCTCCAGGACCACTAGCAGAGGTGTTTGTGTATCCAGAAACTAAAGTAGTTAAGTCAGTAGACGATAATGCACCACCAACAACGTGATTTAATAATAACTCAGATAATGCATCTGTAGGTACATCTGCTAAAGCTGTTCCGTTTAAATATGTTGCAAATGCAGTATTGTCTGGAGCTAATACTGTAAAAGGTCCTGCTCCTGATAAAACATTTACTAAATCACCATCTGCAGCACCTAAAGCTGCTACAAGACTTGAAAAATTAGCATTATTTACTGCATGATCTACCACTGTAGGTAAAGCAATTACTTTATCTACAATATGTACAATACCATTAGATGCAGTAACATCTGCAGTTGATACTTCAGACACATTGTTAAATACGACACCATTAGAAGTGTCAAATAATAAACTTATTTTGTTATCTCCTGCACCATCAGCCAAAGTATTAGTGTAACCACTACCTAAACCTACAAGGTCTGTTGATGTAACCGTACCACTTATTACATGATTTAGTAATGTTTGTGCTAAGGCTGCATCTGGAATATCTTGTACAGTTGCCCAACCATTATCAGACATAAATTCTGCAAAAGCTTCATTTGTTGGTGCTAATACTGTAAAAGGTCCAGGTCCACTTAAAGTAATGGCTAAATCTGCTTCCACTACTGCAGCAACTAAACTACTTAAACTTGCTGTTGCTTGAGCTGTTTCAACAATATTTAAAGTTGTTGGCGTTGATGTTGACGCATCGTCATCGTCACTACATGACCATAACACAAAAGTTGCTAAAAATAGTAGCGATAATTTTTTAATCGTTTTCATAATAAAGTTTTTTAATAGGTTTGTTTAACAAATCTATAAAAAGATTAAACAAAAATAATTAAAGATTTGTTAAAGTTATTTAAATGTTTATTTGTCAGTCATTTATTAAGTCATTCCATTTATATATA
Organism: Olleya sp. Hel_I_94; assembly: GCF_007827365.1. Classification (NCBI taxonomy): domain Bacteria; kingdom Pseudomonadati; phylum Bacteroidota; class Flavobacteriia; order Flavobacteriales; family Flavobacteriaceae; genus Olleya; species Olleya sp. Hel_I_94. The sequence goes on along the minus strand of NZ_VISI01000001.1, from coordinate 156,946 downwards.
TGTGTTTGATTTTTTTTAGAAAGACTTATCTTTGCAGTCTATTAAAATTAGTCATGAAAAAAAGAGTTATTGTTGGATTATCAGGAGGAGTGGATTCTAGTGTTGCTGCGTATTTATTAAAAGAGCAAGGTTATGAGGTTATAGGTCTTTTTATGAAAAATTGGCACGACGACAGTGTAACAATTTCTGATGAGTGTCCTTGGTTGGATGATAGTAATGATGCAATGTTGGTCGCAGATAAATTAGGAATACCTTTTCAAACTGTAGATTTAAGCGAACAGTATAAGGAGCGCATCGTAGATTATATGTTTGACGAGTATGAAAAAGGTCGCACACCTAATCCAGATGTTTTATGTAATAGAGAAATTAAGTTTGATGTCTTCATGAAAATCGCCTTAGATTTAGGTGCAGATTATGTAGCTACAGGTCATTATTGCAGAAAAACAACCATTACAAAAAACGGAGAAGAGGTACACCAATTATTAGCAGGTAAGGATCCAAATAAAGATCAATCTTACTTTTTATGTCAATTATCTCAAGAGCAATTGGCTAAAGCATTGTTTCCTATTGGTGAATTATTAAAACCAGAAGTTAGAGAAATAGCTAAAGCTCAGGATTTAATAACTGCAGACAAAAAAGATTCTCAAGGATTATGTTTTATTGGTAAAGTTAGATTGCCAGACTTTTTACAACAACAACTTAAGCCTAAAGAAGGTGTTATTGTAGAAATACCTAGAGATAATTCATTTTATAATGAAACGCTTCCTAGCTTCAATAATAAATTAGAAGAATTAAAATATCGTTCTAGAAAACCTAGCTATAGTATAGCTGAAGGTGTAGTAAAAGGAAAGCATCAAGGCGCACATTATTTTACTAAAGGACAACGTAAAGGATTAGCAGTAGGTGGTACAGCAGAACCATTATTTGTGATAGATACAGACGTTACAGAAAATGTTATTTATACAGGTCAAGGGACAACACACCCAGGATTATATAAAAATGTTTTATTTGTATCTAATGAAGAGTTGCATTGGGTTAGAGAGGACTTAGCATTAGCTACAGACCAAACCATGGAAGTGTTAGCAAGAATAAGATATAGACAAGTTTTGCAAAAAGCAACATTACATAAAGTAGAAAGTGGTATGTATGTAGAATTTGAAAACCAACAATCAGCTATTACTGAGGGGCAATTTGTTGCTTGGTATTTAGAGGAAGAATTAGTTGGTTCAGGTGTAATTTCTTAACTTGCAGTAACAAAAGTTACTGTTATGAAAAACCTACTTCTTTTTTTCGTTTTAACCTATTCGGCATTGTCATTTGGACAAGAGCATGCTTGGGTCTATTTATCGGATAAACCTAATAGCGCAGCAGCATTAGCAAATCCCAATACAATTTTAACACAAAAAGCGCTGGATCGTAAATCAGCTCATAATGTTGTTGTAGATTTTAAAGACGTTCCTGTGGAAGAAAGTTACATTGCACTTATCAAATCTCAACCAGGTGTTACTGTAATGTCAAAATCAAAATGGTTTAATGCCTTGCATGTTATAGGTAATCCATCAGACATCATGGCGTTAAATACCTTAACCGTTAATAGTACTACTATAGTTAGTAGTATAGATTTTGCGGACGATAATTTTGACGCCAGAATAAGTCAAAATCTAGATAAGCATGAGTTTGAAGCTAGTCTAACTACATTTAATTATGGTAATGCAGCAAATCAAGCAGTGATGATTGGTGCAGACGACTTGCACCAACATCCAGATAGTTATACAGGTTCTGGTATGACCGTCGCAGTTATAGATGCAGGATTTACCAATGTAGGCACCATGAATGGTTTTCAGCGTTTGCGTGATAATGGTGGTATTTTAGGAGGTTATGATTTTGTAGACAGAAACACAGATGTATATGCTTACACAGGAAACTCTCATGGAACATGGGTATTAAGCGATATGGCTGGTTTTTTACAAGATCAATTTGTAGGAACTGCTCCAGATGCAAATTATTATTTATTTAGAACAGAAGATGCAGCTACTGAAACCCCTTTAGAAGAAAGTCTATGGGTTGAAGCAGCAGAGCGTGCAGATAGTTTAGGAGTAGATGTTATAAACTCGTCTTTAGGATATACCACTTTTGATAATCCTAATTACAGTTATACTCCTGCCGAAATGGATGGTAATACAGCCTACATTACCAAAGGAGCAAATATTGCTTTTCAAAAAGGGATCTTAGTTGTTAATTCTGCAGGTAATTCTGGTAGCGGAAGCTGGCAGATTGTTGGAGCTCCAGCAGATGCAGCTGGTGTATTTAGTATTGGTGCTGTAAAGGCAGATGGTACTTATGCATCATTTAGCTCTAGAGGTAGTAGTGCACAACCAACTCAAAAACCAGATGTCGTGGCCCAAGGTCAAGCCAATTATATTATTACAACTTCGGATGTGGTTACCACATCTAATGGGACCTCATTTAGTTCGCCAATTATGGCAGGTGGAATCGTTTGTTTATGGCAAGCGCTACCTAATCTTTCAAATGCCGAAATCATGCAGTTAGTTCGTGAATCTGCTTCGCAATACAATGCGCCAGATTTCTTTTTAGGCTATGGTATTCCTGATTTATCTTTGGCTTTAGCACAAGGTTTGTCTGTAAGCGAGTTTCAAGATGAAAACGTAACATTAAAGTTATATCCTAATCCAGTGTCTAATCAATTAACTATTCAAATTCCTAGTCAATATGAAGAAGCTCGAGTTAGACTATATGACGTTTTAGGAAAGAAAATTATTGATACAAAGATAACAGCAATCAATAAAACAATAAATACAAGCGCATTTTCTAAAGGCGTTTATTTAGTTAAGGTTGAATCTGAAGGTTTAGCGATCACTAAAAAGATAATTAAAAACTAGAGGTTACAACTAACGTATATCGCCTTCGTTTTTAAAAATAATAACCACAAGATATTTATAGTAAATGCCAAATAAAATCACTCAACTATTTAATATACAATATCCAATCATTCAAGCAGGTATGATTTGGAATAGTGGCTGGAAGTTAGCCTCAGCAGCAAGTAATTCTGGAATATTAGGATTAATTGGTGCAGGAAGCATGTATCCTGACGTATTAAGGGAGCACATTCAAAAATGTAAAAAAGCAACAGATAAACCTTTTGGTATTAATGTCCCAATGTTATATCCTAACATTGAGGAAATCATGAATATAATTGTAGAAGAAGAAGTTAAAATCGTTTTTACTTCCGCAGGAAATCCAAAAACATGGACTAAATGGTTACAAGACAAAGGGATTACAGTAGTGCATGTGGTTAGTAGTGTCAAGTTTGCATTAAAGGCTCAAGACGCTGGAGTTGATGCCATAGTTGCAGAAGGTTTTGAGGCTGGAGGACATAATGGACGTGATGAAACTACAACGCTTACACTTATTCCTATGGTAAGCGAGCAACTACATATTCCATTAATAGCAGCTGGAGGAATTGCTACAGGAAAAGCAATGTTAGCTTGTATGGTTTTAGGTGCAGATGCTGTGCAAGTAGGAAGCCGATTTGTTGCAAGTGAAGAAAGTAGTGCACATCAAGCATTTAAGCAAGTTGTAGTAGATGCAAAAGAAGGTGATACGCAATTAACTTTAAAAGAATTAGCGCCTGTTAGGCTAGTGAAAAATAAATTTTATAATCAATTACAAGAGTTGTACAAAACAAGTCCAACACCAGAACAACTTAAAGAGTTATTAGGTCGTGCGCGTGCTAAAAAAGGAATGTTTGAAGGAGATTTAGAGGAAGGCGAATTAGAAATTGGTCAAATAGCTGGACTAATTCACGATATAAAACCTGTTGTAGAAATAGTAGAGGAGATTGTAGCAGAGTTTGAAAAGGCTAAACTTGATGTTATTAATTTTTAGTATTGAAGTTTTAAATTAACTAGTAATTTGGATTTTAATCTCATAGTTAATTTAATTTTTTCAAAAATAATTCAAATTTCTGCAATAAAAAATATAGCTATTTATTTGCGTTTAGATACCATTTTACATGAATAAAAATTACGATTACGTTTTGGTTGGTGCTGGTTTTTACTGTTCGATAATTGCAGAACGTATCGCTAATGATTTAGGAAAAAAAGTGCTAATCGTTGAAAAACGAAACCATATTGGGGGAAATTGTTTTTCTGAAACTAATATTGAAACAGGTATCGAGTTTCATAAATATGGAACACATATTTTTCATACTTCAAATAAAAAAGTATGGGAATATATTTCAAACTTTACTACTTTTAATAGTTACTATCACCAAGTTTTGATCACGTACAACAGTAAGGTGTATCAAATGCCCATTAATCTAGAAACGATTAATTCATTTTATAATATTAATTTAAAACCTTTTGAAGTAGATGACTTTTTAGAACAAGAATTTAAAAAAGAATCTTATACCAATCCAAAAAATTTTGAAGAGCAAGCCATCAATATTATTGGTAGACCATTGTATGATGCTTTTATAAAAGGTTATACTATCAAGCAGTGGGGGCGTGATCCTAAGGATTTGCCTGCTTCAATTATAAAAAGATTGCCATTCCGCAAAAACTATTCTGAGTCTTATTTTTTTGATACCTATCAAGGTATTCCAACGGATGGTTTTACTGCTATTTTTGATAAATTATTAGCTTCCAATAATATTGATATACAGTTAAACACCGATTTTTTTGAAATTAAAGAGCAATTAAATTCGAGTGCTACAATTATTTATTCGGGATCTATAGATAGACTGTTAGATTATAGATTTGGCGAGTTGGATTATAGAACGTTAGATTTTGAATTTGAAGTTGTGAATTATGAAGATTTTCAAGGCACTTCAGTGATGAATTATGGTAATCAAAAGATACCATATACCAGAATTCATGAGCCAAAGCATCTGCATCCAGAGCGTACCTATAATTTAGATAAGACGCTTATAATTAAAGAATATTCCAAAGAAGCTAATCGTGAAGAACCCTATTATCCCATAGGTGGTGAGGTTAACAAAAGCTTATATGCTAAGTATTTAAAAGAGGTCAAAAAAGTGTATCCTAATTTAATTATAGGAGGTCGATTAGGCGATTATAAATATTACGATATGCATCATGTTATTGAAAATGCATTAGATACTTACAACAATTTAATAAAAAAGGGATGTTAGATTTAAATTTGGTTATGCCAATTTATAACGAAGATGAAATTATTGAAGTTGTAGTAGTCGATTGGATAACTCATCTTGATAAGCTTAATATTAATTATAAGATTAAACTTTACAATGATGGTTCTAAGGATAATACTTTAGATGTTATAACTAGTCTTCAAAAAAAATATCAAGATAGAATAGTAGTAATAGATAAAAAAAATTCAGGACACGGTCCAACAATATTACAAGCTTACAAGGATAGTTTAAACGCTAATTGGATTTTTCAAGTAGATTCTGATAATGAAATGAAAGCCAAATATTTTGAACAGTTTTGGAATAAAAAAGAGGATTATGATTTTTTAATAGGTAAACGTGTTAACCGCATTTCACCTTTATTTAGAAAAATAATGACATACATATCATACGTCGTAGTTAAACTATTTTTTGGTAAAGGGATAAAGGATGTAAATTCACCTTACAGATTAATTAAAACAGAAGTATTTAATACTGTTTTTAAAAGTATTCCAGACGATACGTTTGCGCCTAATATAATTGTTGCAGGAATGGCTTGTAAAAATAATATTAAAGTAAAGTCTATTGATATAGAATTTACAGAACGTACAACTGGTGTCCCTACTTTAAATACTAGCATTTTAAAATTGTTTAAAATTAGTTTTAAATCATTTTATCAAATTATTTCTTATGCTAAAAAACATTAGGTATAACAATAGATTGGTGTATTTTTTATTAGCTATACTGTATGTAGCTTTTGCTTTTCCATTTACTCCTGCTTATATAGGTTTAGGTTACGATCAAGAGATTTTTCAATATATAGGGATGATAATAGATCACGGTCTAGTCCCGTATAAAGACGTATTTGACCATAAACCACCAATAATCTATTTCCTTAATTATTTGGGTTTTTTGATTACACCCAATAATACATGGGGTGTTTTTATAATATTAAATATCCTTGGTTTATTTAGCACCATACTAGTTTACAAAATAGCATTAAAGCAAAACAAAAAGGGAGTTTTGTCTATAGTCATTGCAAGCCTTTACATTTGTTTAATCAATAGTCATGTGTTTTTGCAAGGTGGTAACTATACTAGGCAATTTACAGCCTATTTAACTATCGTTATAATGTATTTGGTTTTTACAAAATCAATATCTAAAATCAGTATAGTGTCACTTGGTGTTTTATTAGGATTAATATTTTTTACACAACAAAACGAAATTTTAGGAGGTTCAGTTTTAGTCGCTTATTATTTGATGTTTAAGTCAGACTTTAGGATAAATACTTGGCAAGAAATATTGAAAAACAGTCTGCTTTTTTTACTAGGTTTAAGTGTTGTTTTTGTAATTATTTTAGTGCTTATTTATAATTGGGAAAACTTTAGCCAATTTATAAATCAAGCCTACTTATTCAATTTTGACAATTACATTCAGCAAAGTTCTATTTTAGTTAAAGTGCTAAAAATTATATATGCTTTTGGTGTCAAGCTCGTTTATTTAATTCCATTATTATTAGCTAGTATAGTTATAATTTACGGTGTGTCATTTTCAATTTTAAAAAATAAAAAGTTAACTATTCCTTTGATTATTGTCTCCATTGCTTTTGTATTTCAAATTATATCAACTTCAATTTCAGGCAGAACTTTTGGGCATTATTTTTTAATGTTTATACCTTATATCATGCTCTTGATAATATATTCTATTAATAATATTAAGGATACTGTTTTAAAATTTCTACTGGTAGGTTTAAGCTTATCCATAGGAGGGTATTTATTTAATCAAATCCCATACAAAAAGGAAGAGACTATTTTTTTAGCAGATACTCTAAAAATTGTAGAATCCGTTAAAGGTGAAAACAAACAATTTTATTCCTTTGATGCTAGTTATTTAAGAGTCAATTTTAATTTAAATATAAACTCTCCTTCAAAATGGATATACACACATTATATGGACGACATGATGCTACAAGATATTCTAAAAAATCTGCTAAGTAGCAAAACCAGATTCGTGTTAGTTCAAAATGCTTATTTACAAGAATTTAAAAATTTAGATTTATTTTTTACCACTCATTACAATCAAGTATTATCAAATAATAAACATAGTCTGTTTCAAATCAAATAAAAGCAATAGAATTCAGCTTTAAATCTTATTTTTGCCCAATGGTTTTATCTGATTACACAAAAGAATTTAAATATAATTGGCAATTGGCTGCTCCTGTAATGTTAGGGATGTTGGGTCATACTTTTGTTAGTTTTGTGGACAACATTATGGTTGGTCAAATTGGAACTGCAGAGTTAGCTGCTGTATCTTTAGGTAATAGTTTTATGTTTATAGCTATGTCTATTGGTATTGGCTTTAGTACTGCCATTACGCCTTTAGTGGCGGAAGCAGACAGTGCAAACGATTTTGATAAAGGTAAATCAGCTTTTAAACATGGTTTGTTTTTATGTACCGTTTTAGGTGTTTTACTTTTTTTATTATTGCTATTAGCCAAACCTTTAATGTATTTAATGAAGCAACCTGTTGAGGTTGTAGAGTTGGCCATCCCGTATTTAGATTTAGTAGCAATATCTTTAATTCCCTTAATAATATTTCAAGGAATAAAACAGTTTAGTGATGGGTTATCTTTAACTAAATATCCTATGTATGCTACTATTGTAGCTAACCTAGTTAACGTTGGTTTAAACTATTTACTAATCTTTGGTAAGTTTGGTTTCCCAGAAATGGGTATTGTTGGAGCAGCTTATGGTACTTTAGTGTCGCGTGTTATTATGGTCGCTTATTTATGGTGGTTATTAAAAGGTCGTAAAAAGTCTAAAGATTATGTAACTAATATTAAGTTTTTTGTTTTAGATAAATTAATGCTTAAAAAAATTATAGGATTAGGGACACCAAGTGCTATGCAAATGTTTTTTGAGGTTGCAATTTTTACTGCTGCTATTTGGTTAAGTGGTTTGTTAGGTAAAAACTCTCAAGCAGCAAATCAAGTAGCCCTAAATTTAAGCTCAATGACCTTTATGGTTGCTATGGGATTAAGTGTTGCGTCTATGATTAGAGTAGGTAACCAAAAAGGATTACATCAATATATAGAATTACGTCGTGTAGCTGTATCGCTATTTTTAATGGGCTTTATATTTGCTGTCATTTTTGCTTCTTTATTTTTAATATTTAATCAATTTTTCCCAAGGTTATATGTAGATTTTGATGATGCAGTAAACTTTAAAGATAATCTAGAGGTGGTCACAATAGCCTCGCAATTATTAATTGCAGCAGCTATATTCCAGATAAGTGATAGTTTACAAGTTATTGTACTTGGTGCTTTACGAGGACTTCAGGATGTTAAAATACCAACAATTATTACTTTTATTTCCTATTGGTTAATTGGTTTTCCAATAAGCTGGTATTTGGGTAAAGCACATGCTTATGGTAGTTTTGGAATTTGGTTAGGATTACTAGCAGGCTTAACTACTGCTGCTATTTTATTGTTTATACGTTTTAATTATCTAACTAAAAGGTTAATTTTGGACTCTCAAAATAACTAGTCGCTAACCTTTAAAAAGCAAATATATTATGGAATTACCAAAATTCATTTTAGGTGATAATACAGATTTACCAAACGCAATCTTTGTGATTCATACAGAATTCCCTAGATTTATAATCAATCTAGAAGATGATGAAGTTGAGTGGTTTGAAGATTTTGACCAACATGATGAAAAAGAGTTGGAAATGGAGACAGAAAACCTAATCAAAGAAGCGACCGCATTTTACGATAGAGAAGTGGAGCGTTATGAAGATTAAGCATTCATAAAATCATTTCAATGATATAAATAACCTAACTTTTAGGTAACTGCAAAATAATTTTATGTTAGACCAATTAGTACAATACGATAAAGAACTTTTTTTATTTTTAAATAACCTAGGAACAACGTCATGGGATGGATTTTGGCTGTTTTATACAGATAAATTACATTGGATTCCGTTTTACGCTGTCTTAGCTTTTTTAATGTACAAAAAATTAAATACTAAAATGTTTGTACTAACCTTAGTGGTTATAGCTTTAATGATTTTATTTACAGACCAAATTACTAACCTATTTAAAAATTTCTTGGTAAAACGTCCTAGACCATGTCATGAGGACGATTTAGTGCAAGCCATGCGATTGCTTAAATCGTGGTGTGGTGGTAAATATGGCTACTTTTCTGGACATGCAAGTAACAGTATGGCTGTCGCTATTTTTTCTGGTTTAATGTTAAGATATAAATATAAATATCTAATTTATATACTAATTGTTTGGTCTATAACTATGGCATATAGTAGAATATACATTGGTGTACATTATCCATTAGATGTTTTAAGCGGAATGCTATTTGGTGGACTTTCAGGATTTATGTTTTATAAACTTGATAAATACTTACAATCTAGATTTCAATTAAAATAATTACTTTTTAGTAAAATAATAGTAGGTATTTATCAATCGATCTTTGTATTGTTTGCTATCTGGCTCACTCTCATTTAAATCGTAAATAGCCATTTCTTTGATATTATATTTTTCAAAAAGAATAGCTTGATTTTTAGGATTGATTCCGTTGGATAAAACTCCAAATTCCGCTTCAAGCGGAAAGTTATAAGCATTGTTTCCTTGTTTAATCTGAGGTATTTTAGCTCCATATTGCCATATGGTTTCTGGCGAAACGTAGTCAATAGCATACAATTTTATGTCCTTTTGTTTATGTGTTTTTAAAAGCGTAGTTATGGGTTTAAAATTGTCGCTTGTAAACGTTTTGAAAACAGGTAAGCCAAATAAAAATAAAGCTCCAAAAAAAGCAGTAGTTAACAAAAAGACATGTTTAATCTCTTTTTTTATTAATTGCAAAAGTATAGCCAAGCCTAAAGTAAACACGATAATTGCAAATATTATAAAAGGGAATAAGCTATTATTTAATTGTGTTTTAAACTGAAAATACAACACAAAAGGAGCCACAAGACCAATCAAACCAATTAAGCCAAAGTTAAAATACACAGGTATGGTTTCGCGTTTGTCTTTTAGCGTTTTAAACTTACGAATCAAATACTCAATATAAAATCCAATATTTAAAGCTAAAGGAATTAAAACAGGCATCAAATATCTAGATTTTTTCTCTGGAATTATAGATAACAAAATAACTGCAAATAGGGTCCATAAAAAAGTAAACTTATAGGCTTTGTAATGAACTACACGTCGTTTTAAATACGGAAATAATAAGCTAATAAAAGCCGGAATAGTCCATAATCCACTTTGTGTAAAAAAGCTCCAGTAGTAATAAAAAGGTCTAACATTATAGCTGGTCCAATTTCCTGTTTCTTTACTAGTAATAGCAGCAAATGTAGTTGGATCCTCTAATCTTACATAAAAGTACCACCAGCCACCAACAACTAATGATAATATCAAAATAACAATTATTGGTAGCACTTTAGTTTTGATGTTCTTATAGTTAAAACTAAAGCTAAAAGCTAGTAAAAAAGGAAGTAATAAAGCATAAAAGCTAATAGGTCCTTTGCTTAATATTGAAAAACCAATACAAAAAGCAGCAATAATAGTATGTTTCCAATCTGTGTTTTCTGATTTAAAAAATTTAAATAAATGATAGATTGCAATCATCATAAAGCCATGAGTAAAAATATCCCAAGGAGCTTCAATAGTAATACCAATAACGTAAAACGATGTTATTAATATTAACGTGTTAATCATGCTATGTGCTCTGCTTTTTAATATGGTTTTGGATAATTTAAAACTATAAACAGCCAAAATCATTATCATAATAATAGCAGGTAAACGCATTCCAAAAACACTTTTTACACCAAAAATAATTCCAGAAATAGCGGTAAGCCATGTTGGTAAAGGTGGTTTTTCGTAACGTGCTTCGCCATTCATGGTAGTTAATATCCAATGATCATCCAATAACATCTCTCTAGCAGTAATAAAATTACGTGCTTCCATTATAGTTACTTGTATGGTCTCTAAGTTAGGTAATAGCATAACTGCTAATAGCAAACAAATAAAGATGATTGGATAATCTTTTAATAATTTAGGCATCTTGCTTTTTTAAGATTAACAAATTTCTGAAGTAAATTACAGCACCTAAAGAGTGTCCTACCAATAGCACATAATCGACCCTAAATATAGCGTAGGTTAAAATTAATAACGACCCTATTAAGCTTAAAGCCCAAAAGCCAAGTGGTAAAGAGGACTCTTTGTTTTTTTCAGAATATATCCATTGGTACACAAAACGTAATGTAAACACTATCTGAGAGACGATCCCTAACATTAACAGCCAAAACGGAATAGCTTCGTTTTTAAATAACTTAACAGTATCAATTTCATTATTATTAAAATAAAATACAGTTATAAATACTGGCATTAATAATAAGATATAACGTATACCAACCGGAAATGTTTTCCATTGGTTTTGCAATTGTAAATTTCTGATATAAATATAATAGGTTAACCCTTGACCAAGCATAATAGCAAAATCATCGCGTAAATACCCATAAATAAATAGCAAAAACGAAGCGATTAAACTAAGCGTCCAAAATAAAGTAGGCGTGATTACACGTTTTTGTTTCTCGCTAGTAATCCATTGGATTATTAACCGAGAAGAGAATAATGTTTGCGCTAAAAAGCCTATGCTAAGAATAATCCAATTACTCATTATTTTTGCTTAGCGACTTCGTAGTTAATGTATTTTTTCTTCATCCATAAATACGCAAAGCAATCCATTAAAGGTCCTAGTAACCTATTCCAAACGCCAAATTTAGCCTCGCCAGCAACTCTAGGAAAATGTTGTACAGGTATTTGCTTAGTTTTTCCATTTTGCAACATAATCATAGCAGGTAAAAAACGGTGTAATCCTTTAAACATTGGAATACGTTTAGCATAGTCCGTTTTAATTACTTTTAATGGACAACCAGTATCATCCATTCCGTCTTTAGTAAATGCACGTCTAATTCCGTTTGCAATTTTAGACGACATGTTTTTTACAAAACTATCTTTACGGTTAGCACGTACACCAGTAACTAAATCATACTCGCCTATATGTGCTAGTAGTAAATTAAAATCTTCTGGTGCAGTTTGTAAATCAGAGTCAATATATCCCACTAAAGGCGTGGTAGTGTAGTCAAAACCAGCTTTTATAGCAGCACTTAAACCACGATTGTCTTTAAATAATATATAGTCAAAAGCATCGTGTCTACTACAAATAGCTTCAATTAAATCTTGACTTTTATCTTTTGAGCCATCATTAACAAATAATATTTTAGTGGTTTTGGTTGCTATTTGCGTGTAAGCTAATAACTCTTTTTCCACTCTAAGTAAATTATCTTCCTCATTATAAACAGGAACGACGATGGTAAATTGGTAATTCATAAACCTTTTTTAGTGTTACAAATGTATTGTTTTTTATAGAATTGAAATTAGTATCGAAAAAAAATCTGTTTCTTTGTAATACAGAAAAATACATATGAAGATATTAGTCACTGGAGCAGTAGGTTTTATAGGCTCTCACACCTGTGAGCATTTACACGATTTAGGTCATGAAGTTGTTGGTATAGATAATTTTAATAATTATTATAGCTTAGCGCTGAAAACTTTAAACGAAAAAGCACTGTTACAAAAAGGTATTACAGTAATTACTGCCGATTTAAGAAACCAGGATTTAGCAGACGTTTTACCAAAAGACATCAACTATATTTTTCATTTTGCAGCACAACCAGGTATTTCGGCAAGTTCAACTTTTGAAGATTATTTTACTAACAATATTATTGCGACTAAGAATCTTACAGATTATGCATTACAATGCCCAAATTTAGAATTATTTGTAAATATAGGGACTTCCTCCATTTATGGATTAGAAGCAACTTTTCCGGAAACCAAAGCGCCTAAACCTGCATCGTACTATGGTGTTACTAAATTAACTGCCGAGCAGTTAGTATTGCAAAAAAGTAGAGAGCAATTATTTAAAAGTTGCTCGTTAAGACTATATTCTGTTATAGGACCAAGAGAACGTCCAGAAAAAATGTACACCAAATTAATTGCTTGTGCATTTAATGGAGATGCATTTCCATTATACGAAGGTAGCGCAACCCATTTAAGAAGTTTTACTTATGTTGGTGATATTGTGGACGGAATTGTAAGCGTGATAGGAAAAGAAAACAAAGTAGATGGCGAAATTATTAATCTTGGTACAGAGGTTGAACATACCACACAAGATGGAATAGAAGCGGTTGAGCAAGTCATTGGTCAGTCCATTAAAATAGATCATGTTAAGGCTAGAGTAGGAGACCAATTGCGTACTAAAGCAAACATAGATAAAGCTAAACAGTTACTTGATTATAATCCGCAAACTACTTTATTAGAAGGTGTTAAGGCGCAAGTCGAATGGTATAAGGCTAATTTTTTATAATTTAAATATACAGAGAAATACAAAAAAAAGGACAGTTATAAAACTGTCCTTTTTTTTGTTAGTTTTTTATGACAAATTACTAATTTACAACATTACCCTAATCCCAATAAATAATCTGCAGCAGCAAAAGGAGTGGTTTTATTAGCTTCAATTAAAGCTAGTTGTTTATTAAGTTCTAATTTAATTTCTGGATTATTAAAAAAGACACTTTTAAGTTGCTCTTCAATAGTTTGAAGTAACCAGAATTTATTTTGTTCTGTACGCTTGGTATTAAAATAGTTATTCTGTTTGGTAAGTGTTATGTAATCCAAAATCACATCCCAAATCGCATCTATACCATCGTTTGTTAAGGCACTGCATAACGTTACTTTAGGTTGCCAATTAGAGTCTTTTATTGGATACATATGTAAAGCTCTGTTAAACTCGACTTTAGCCATTTTAGCACGTTTAACATTGTCACCATCTGCTTTATTAATGGCTATGGCGTCTGCCATTTCAATAATACCTCGTTTTATACCTTGTAACTCGTCTCCAGCTCCTGCTAATTTTAAAAGTAGAAAAAAGTCGACCATACTGTGTACTGCAGTTTCGCTTTGTCCAACACCAACGGTTTCTATAATAATTGTATCAAAACCTGCTGCTTCACAAAGGATAATGGTTTCTCGTGTTTTTCTAGCAACACCACCTAAAGAGGTTCCGGAAGCAGATGGACGTATAAAAGCATTGGTGTTTTTAACCAACTCTTCCATTCGGGTTTTGTCACCTAAAATACTTCCTTTAGTAATACTGCTACTTGGATCTACAGCTAAGACTGCAACTTTTTTGTTTAAAGTTGTTAGATGTGTTCCAAACGCTTCAATAAAAGTGCTTTTTCCAACACCAGGAACACCTGTAATACCAATTCTAACAGAAGTATTGGCATGAGGTAAACATGCTTTAATAATAGCATTGGCTTGATCTGTATGCTTCGGGTTTTTGCTTTCTACTAAAGTAATGGCTTGGCTTAAAGCAGTTATATTACCTTTTAAAATAGCGGTTACTAAGTCTTGTGTTGTACGTTGCAGTTTGCGTTTTGCCTTAATTTTTAAAACAGCATTTGCATTGGTCATCTCTGGAGAGGATACACCATCTTGCTCGCTTAATGCTGATTTTTTTTTGGACATAGTTGCTTTAATTTCCGCGAAAGCGTTGTTAAAATTAGTTTTAGACTAAGGTTAATCTTTTAAAGGCACTTCAATTTTTACAACGTCCCAAGCCATAGTCATTTTTAAGTCGTCTGTACTATTGTCAAATGCTACTGTAAACTGCTCGACTGGTTTATCTAAGATTTGTGCAGGCACTTCTACTTCTACAACGTCATAATTTGGATCCCAATTTGGTTCCATTTTTTCGTTAACTCCCCAATCATATTGTTTGGAGTTAAACATAACTTTCCAATTGTTTTGCATAGGTACAGTCCAAAGTGTATATTTTCCTTTAGGAAGCTTTACACCATTTACAGATAAATCGTGATTGGTTTCAAAGGTAGTCGCCTCATTTGCTCCAGTACGCCAAACTTTATTAAAAGGCACTAAAGCGCCAAAAATAGCTCTATCACGTTTAGATGGTCTATTATAAACTACTCTTAAATCTAAGTCGTTAATTTTTATACCAGCAGTGTCCTTTGGACTTAAAGGTTGATTAAATAAGCCTGTTTTTGTAGTAAATTGATAGCCTAAAACGCCAATTACAACGATAATTAATAGATATATAAGTTTTTTCATGTACGGGTTTCTTAATATTAGCACTTAGTAATGCAACAAAATTAACTGAAAATTTAGTACATATAGAAGGATTACCCTTAAATTATTCTAAATATTTGTGCTAAATTGAAAAAAAAAACAACTTTTTTGCAACACTGCTTTTTTTGTGTCGTCTTTAACCTGAACACTAACCAAAAACCAACAAGTGAAAGTCGTTACTTTAGATAACATCGAGTTGTGTAAACAAAATAACCGTAAGGCACAATTACAAGTGTATCAGCAATATTGCGATGCTATGTATCATGTTGCATTACGTTTTGTAAATCACACTGCCGAAGCTGAAGATGTCGTACAAGAGGCTTTTATAAAAGCCTTTACAAAACTACATCAATTTAAAGGTGACGTTACTTTTGGTGCATGGTTAAAACGTATTGTTATTAATAAAAGTATTGATTACTTAAAATCTAAAAAACAACGCTTAGTTGAATTAGATGAGGTGCATCTGAAAGTAATAGATACTAATACTGATGACAAATGGTTAGTAGAAGACACAACAACTTTAGACCAAATAAAGCAAGCCATTAATAGTCTTCCGGAAAAATATAAGTACGTAGTCATGCTATTTTTAATAGAAGGGTATGACCATCAAGAGATTTCAGAAATTTTAAATATTACCGAAGTCGCGTCGCGTACCCAATTATCCAGAGGAAAAGTAAAATTGCAAGCCCTTTTAAAACAAAACGATTATGGCGAAAGATATTAGAGAATTATTTAAAAATGATAACCAACAGTCTGATAAGCAAATGTCACAAGGACATGAAGCTAGATTTTTAGACAAGTTAGACCAAGCATTGCCACAAAAAAAGCAATCTAATTGGACGTTTTTAAACATTGCAGCAAGCATCGTGATAATTTTAGGATTAGGTTTTGGAGGATATACGTTTTTTAAACAAGACGTAAATCCTATTATAGTAGTAGATACTGAGCAACCAAAACCAGAAATTAATAAAACTACAAAAACCATGACGCTTGGAGATATCTCTCCAGATTTAAAAAAGGTAGAAGATTATTACGTGGCAAATATTAATTTAGAATTGTCTAAACTTAAGCTAACACCAGAAAATAAAGAATTGTTTGATGGTTACGTGCTAAGGTTAGAAGAGTTAAATGCAGAATACAAAAGCTTGTCTACAGAGTTGACCGATAATGGTCCAGATGAGCATACTGTAAATGCACTAATCCAAAATCTAAAATTTCGTTTAAACTTGATGTATCGTCTTAAAGAACAACTTAATCAGTTAAACAACATGAAGGCTTCCCAAGGGTAGTCGTTAAAAGACAATCAAAATGAAACAATTAAAAACTATAAAATACAGATATCTTATTGCGTTAATGCTGCTTATTACAGTAAGTGTTACAGCGCAACAAAAATTAAGTAAAATTGACCAATCGGTTAGGGCAAATAAAGACGTAACCGTAGATCTAAATACTAGTCATACCAATATTATTGTAGAAACTTGGAATAAGGATTATATAGAGGTTGAAGCTTATATTGAAAGTAAAAAGTTGACCAAACAAGAGATGCAAAAAGCATTGGACAATTGGGACGTTGCTTTAACAGGAGACTCGGATTATGTAAAAATAACGTCTAAAGGATCAAGAGGTATTTGGTCAGATGACATGAGCGTAACGATATTGGATGAAGCGTCTATTGAGGCTTTAGCTAATCTTCCTGAAAAGTTAGAGCTTAATTTAGGTCCATTATTAAAAAAGTTAGAAAATATGGATGTTTTAGGCGAGTTGCCTGAAACCTTAAAAACATTACGTATTCCAAAATCTCCAGATGGAAATTATAATGTAGATTTTGATTATGACAAGTATAAAAAAGAGGGCGAACCCTATCTAGATGCTTGGAGTAAAAAATACCGCAAAGAGTATGGTGAAGCCTATGAGCAAGAAATGCGTACTTGGGCAAAAAGTATCAAGCAAGAAGATATTGATAAGTTTGAAAAAGAAATGGAAGCTTGGGGGAAAAACTTTGGTAAGCAATTTGAAAAACTATTTGATGACGATTTTGAAAAAAGCATGGAAGAATGGGGAGAAAATTTTGGTAAACAATTTGAAAAAGAAATCGCACCAAAAATTGAAGCTTGGGCTGCACAGTTTGAAAAAGAAGTCGCACCTAAATTAGAAGCTTGGGGTAAACGGTTTGGAGAAGAGTTTGAACGTAAAATGGAAGCGCAGTTTGATCAAGATGGAAAAAAGAGTAGTAGTAAGGAAAACAAAATTTTTGACGATGTAGACTACAATACCACTAAGACCATTATTATTAAAATGCCTAAAAAAGCTAAGTTAAAACTAAATGTAAGGCATGGCGAGTTAAAACTAGCCAATGTGCTGGAAAACGCCAAAGGAGAAGTGGCTCATGGGTCATTTATAGCTAATCACATTAATGGAGGTAACACCTCCATTAATGTGTCTTATGCTAAAGTAGCAGTAAAGGATTGGATGTCTGGTCAGTTAAAATTAAAGTATGTGGATGACGCTATAATTGCTAATGCCAAAAACTTGATATTAAATGCTGTGTCCTCCGATATTCAGATAAATAATCTGTCAGGAAATTCTATTATAAACGGAAGTTTTGGTGATTTGTTAGTCAACAATATTGCTTCAGATTTTAACAATCTTAATATAGTTTTAGAAAACAGTGATGCCAAACTAAAGCTTCCAAATACTGATTATAATCTTTTTTTTAATGGTAATCGTTCAAAATTTAATAGCGTGACAGCGTCTAATAAAACCATTAAAAATTATCCAAATAACAATAGTAATACCAATAAAACCATAATTATAAATGCAAAATTTAGTAATGTAATTGCTAAATAAAATTTCTAAATTTGAATTCAATTTTTAATTAAAATGAATTCTACTACAACTACTTCTCTTTTAAGTCAATGGACAGGACAAAACCTAAATGTCATTGACGCATCTATTCCAAAATCGGATTATATCGCTATAGATTTATCCAAAGCAAATCAAGACTTAAATACGTTTGATATCGCATCATCTTCAGCTTGGGAAGACTACATTGCCAAGTACCTTAAATCACGTAAAAAGCAAGTTGCATTTGGTGGTTATTTAGAGACTAGAAATCTATATAACAGAAGTGCTTATTTTTCGGCTCAAGCCGAAGCAGAACAGCGTAATATTCATATTGGTTTAGATTTATGGTGTCCAGCTAATACAGCAGTTTTGGCGTGTTTTGAAGGTGTCATTCATAGTTTTAAAAACAACACTAATTTTGGAGATTATGGACCGACCATAATATTGGAACATAACATCAATAACCAAACATTTTACACATTATATGGTCATTTAAATGAAGCTTCAATCGGAAATTTAAAAGTAGGTGATACTGTCGCTCAAGGCGAAACAATTGCCTATCTTGGAGAAGCATCTGTAAACGGAGATTATGCACCACATCTACATTTTCAAATAATAAAAGATATACAAAATAAAGTTGGAGATTATCCAGGTGTTTGTTGCTTAAATGATCTTGAGTTTTATAAATCCAATACTATAAATCCTGAACCAATTTTAGGTTTGTAAAGGCTAATCCAATAGTTTTAAATCTCTTTTAATCCTATATTCTGTAGGCATTAGTAATATTAAGTATACAATTAAAAGCATACCAAATATAATAAAGTCTGGTGCTATTATTAATATAAGAAAAGCAGAGCCTTCAATAATGGCATAGCGTACAACAGAAGCACTTTGATAAGGTACTAATTTTTCTTTTAAGCTTAAGTTGCTGTCAATTTTAGAAACCAACATTTTAAATAGAAAATTACTAACTATAAAAGCAGCAATAGGAATAGCTAAATATACCGTATTGTCGCTATCTACCTTAGGTAACTTTAATTGGGTAATATCAGAAAGGTTTCCTAAAAAAAAGTAAGCTAATATTAGACCTGCGACTAATGCTATATGGATGATTTTAAAGATCTTTAATTGTTCTTGCATGTTAGTGATTGTACTAGCGATTTATTTAAGTAAATGTAATTAGATTTTTATTATTTAAAATCTAGGTCTAATTTAAATCTTTTTACTAATAATTAAAGTGTGTCTGTAATAAAAAAGAAATCACACAAACAACTAGTTTTAAGTAGGTTTGTGTGATTAATTTGACTAAAATCTTAATTTAAGCAACTTCAGCTATTTTATTTTTAACTGTATTAGCTTTTGTTTTTAATTCAAATTGGTTACTGGTGTTTTTTTCTCCTCCAGCTTTTAAAGCTTTATCACCAGCAAAAAATGTTTTGTGGTCATCACCAAGATCAGATCCAGCCATTCTTTGGTGTTTAACACATGATACATTTTTACGGATTTCTTGTCTTTGTACATCTTTAACGTAGGCTAACATACCTTGATCACCAAAATAGCCTTTTGTTAAATCATTCATATGTAATGCAGTGGTATGGTAAGTTGGTAATGTTATTAAATGATGAAATATACCAGCTTGTTTAGCACTATCCATTTGAAACGTTTTAATTTTTTGGTCAGCTCTAAAACATAGTTCGGTATTGTCATATTCAGCATCCATTAAGTTATTACGATCATAGGCAGTCATGTTTTCACCTTCCATAAGCATTTCTTCATAAGCTTGATTACGGAAGCTTAGCGTCCAATTAAATGATGGCGAGTTATTGTACACTAATTTAGCATTGGGTACTACTGCTTTTACTTTATTTACCATATGTGCAATTTGTTTTACATTAGGCGTTGGAGTTTCTATCCATAATAAATCTGCACCATTTTGTAAGCTTGTAATACAGTCTAAAACAACACGATCAATATTAGTGCCTTCTTTAAATTTGTATAACCCATTAGCTAATCTAACTGGTCGTACTAATTTACCATCACGTTTCAGTAGGACATCATCCTCTTTGGCGTCTGTAATAGCAATTTCTTCAGCGTCAACAAACGCTAAATATTGTGATGCTAAATCACCAGGTTGTTGACTGATAGGTAATTTTTGGGTTAATCCTGCACCTTCGGAGTCTGTTCGTGCTACAATTATACCATCGTCAATTCCTAATTCTAAAAAAGCGTACCTAACAGCATTTAGTTTAGCAATAAAATCTTCATGTGGCACAGTTACTTTACCATCTTGATGACCACATTGTTTGGCGTCAGACACTTGATTTTCTATTTGGATAGCACACGCACCAGCTTGAATCATTTTTTTAGCTAATAAATAGGTTGCTTCTTCATTACCAAAACCAGCATCTATATCTGCTATTATTGGGACTATATGTGTTTCAAAATTATCGATTTGATGCTGTACATCTTCGCCATTTTTTAATCTTCTAAACAAATCGTTCAGTTCAATTGCATCTGCTTGGCGTAAAAAATCATAAATTTCGGCAATCAAATTTGGGACTGCAGTTTTTTCGTGCATAGATTGGTCAGGTAAAGGACCAAATTCTGATCTTAACGCTGCAACCATCCAACCAGAAAGGTATAAGTAGCGTTTACTAGTTGTTTTATGGTGTTTTTTTACCGCAATCATTTTTTGTTGCGCCACAAAACCATGCCAGCAACCTAATGATTGTGTATAGTTACTTGAGTCGGTATCATATGCAGCCATATCTTCTCTCATTACAGAAGCTGTATATTTTGCAATGTCTAATCCTGTTTTAAATCTATTTTGATTTACCATTCTGGCAGCATTTTCTGGATTTATAGCATCCCAAGTAGCTCCATATTTTGCTTTTAATTGTCGTACTGTCTCTAATGCAGAACCATAATTTGTTTGTGATAAATTTTTCATAATTTTGTGATACGTTATTTATTATTAATAATTAGATCCTGTTGATTGTTGCCGCAATCGCAGGATTGTTTTTTTATAGATATTGGTAAGCGGGAATTGTTAAAAATTCTTCAAATTGCTCTGAAGTAACCAACGTGTTAAACAGCTCTATCGCAAGCTTAAACTTGGTATTTTTAATTTCGGATTCGCCATATTCGGTTACAATTTTTTCAACTTCATCATTAAATAATTCGGTATATAATTGTGTTGTAAACTTTTGTCCATCTTCTAGGATTACTTCATTTTTTAACCATTGCCAAACTTGTGTTCTAGAGATTTCTGCAGTAGCAGCATCTTCCATTAAATTATAAAGCGCAACAGCTCCATGACCTCTCAGCCAAGCTTCGGTGTATAAAATACCTACATTAATATTTTTTCTTATTCCAGCTTCGGTTACGGTTCCTTTTGGTATTTCGACTAAATCTTTTTCTGTAATAACAACATCATCGCGCTTTACGTGTAATTGATTTGGCGTAGGCATGTGTTTATTAAATTCTGATAAAGCGACATTAACTAAAGCAGGATGCGCTACCCAAGTCCCATCGTGACCATTTTTAACTTCACGTTCTTTGTCTTTTCTAACTTTTTCTAGAGCAGCAATATTTGCATATTCGTCATTTTTAATAGGTATTTGTGCTGCCATTCCACCAATAGCTAAAATGCCTCTTTTATGACAGCGTTGTATTACTAGTTTGGAATAGGCATCCATAAAAGGCGTTGTCATAGTAACCTGATCACGATTTGGCACTACAAAATTAGGATGGTTTCTAAATTTTTTGATATAAGAAAATATGTAATCCCAACGTCCACAATTTAAACCTACTATGTGATCTTTTAGTTCGTATATAATTTCGTCAAGCTGAAAACTAGCAGTAATAGTCTCTACTAAAACCGTTGCTTTAAATGTTCCGTTTGGCACATTTAAGTAATCTTGAGCAAACATAAAAACGTCATTCCACCATTTAGCCTCTAAATAATGCTCTAATTTAGGTAGGTAAAAGTAAGGTGCAGTATTGTTTTTAAGTCGTGTTTTGGTGTTATGAAACACGTATAAACCAAAATCTATTAGACTACCAGAAGCCTCTTGATTGTTAAATATTAAATGGCTCTCATTTAAATGTAAACCTCTAGGACGTACCAATAAAACAGCTGTTTTGGACTTTAGCTTGTATGTTTTGTCCTTTTTTAAATCTATTAATGAAATTGTTTTATTGTTTGCATCTATTAAATTTTGTTGACCTTGGATTGTATTTGACCAAGTAGGCGCATTGCTGTCCTCTAAATCTGCCATAAATGTGTTAGCACCAGAGTTTAATGCATTAATTATCATTTTACGGTTAACTGGACCTGTGATTTCTACTCGTCTATCTTGTAAATCATGCGGAATAGAGCCAGCAGTCCATTGTCCATCTCTAATCGCTTTTGTGTCTTCAGGGAATTTAGGAAAATGTCCTTTATCAAAATATTGTTGTTGACTAACACGATTATTTAATAATTCTAATCGTTTGGAATTAAAATTTTTATGCAATTCGGATAAAAATAGTAAAGCCTCATCAGTTAAAATCTCAGGATAGTAATTAGTCACGTTTTCTGAGAACGAAATTTTAGGTTGTTTTAAAAGTGTGTCTTCCATGATGTTATGATTTTATATGACAATATTAAAACAAAGATTTTTAAAAAACAAGCGAACGTTCGCTAAAAATGGTTTTTCGCCAAAATTGAATATTCGCAAAAAAGAGTATATTTGTTATTATGGAAGAAGATTACATTAAATTAATTTTTGGGCTTAAGCTAAAGCAGATAAGGACTGATAAGAATTTATCCTTATTAGGTTTGTCCAAACTTTCTGGTTTGTCAAAATCGTATTTAAACGAAATTGAGAATGGTAAAAAATATCCTAAACCAGATAAAATTGCAATATTATCAGAAAAGTTGGATGTACCATACGACCAAATGGTGTCTTTAAAATTGGATAAAAATTTAGCACCAATTGGTGATATTTTACAGTCTAAAATTTTAAAAGAAATTCCGTTAGAGCTATTTGGTATTAAAGAAAGTAATCTAATCGATATTGTAGCTAATGCTCCAGCAAAAGTGAATGCTTTTATTAGTACAATTATAGAAATAGCACAGAACTATAATTTTAGTCGTGAAAGTTTTTATTTAGCTTCTGTACGGTCTTTTCAGGAAGCGAATAATAATTATTTTGAAGATTTAGAGCAGAGTGTTTTAAAATTTGCTAAAGCGTATCATATTGATTTAAATGAAACCATAACCTCTCAAGACTTGGAGGAAGTTTTAGTTGAAGAATATGGTTATACTATAGAAGTTAATGAGCTTAGTAAGTATGAAGCTTTGGGTAATTTACGATCTATGTTTGTGCCAAAAACTAAAACACTATTATTGGCTAATGAGATAGACGAAGCGCAAAGAACCTTTATTTACGCTAAAGAGTTAGCGTATAATTTTTTAGAAATAAAAGAGCGTTTATTTACTTTTCCATGGATAAAATTTGACACCTTTGATCAGGTATTAAATAATTTTTATGCTTCTTATTTTGCAGGCGCTTTGATTATACCGAGCGAAAAGATTAAGACGCAGTTAAATAAAATCTTTGAAAAAGAAACTTTTGATACAGAGTTGTTTTTAAATGCTATTGAAGCTTATAATGCTTCTCCAGAATCATTTTATCAACGCTTAACTAATATTTTACCTAAAGCATATAATATCCAGAATTTGTTTTTTTTAAGGTTTACGCATAGAGCAAATAGTGAGCGTTTTTATCTTAAAAAAGAATTGCACTTATCGCATCAACAATCACCTCATGCCAACGAAACTAATGAGCATTATTGTAGACGTTGGGTATCCATAAAAATGCTTAAAGATATTAGTAATAGCAAATCAGAGCATGTCTTTGATATGCAGATCTCTAATTATGAAAATGATGGGATGAAGTATTTAGTGTTGTCCTCTGCTACTAAAGATCCTTTTAGAGATAATCAGTACAGGAGTATAAGTGTAGGACTGTTAATTAATAAGCAATTACAACGAAAGCTTAATTTTTTAAATGACCCTAAAATTGAATCTAAAAATGTAGGTGTAACTTGTGAGCGTTGCGCTATTATGGATTGTAAGGTTAGGGAAGTAGCTCCTATTTTTTTAGATAAAAAGGCAAAAAATGAAAAGTTAGAGTCTATTGTTCAGGCATTAAATGCTAAGTTCTCTTAGGTAGTAATTTATTGTTTTAAACTGGTTTGTGTTTAGACTAAAGCTCCAAAAACATATCTAGAAGCCAATGACTTTCCAAAAAAGAAAGCAGCAATTGCTAATAAGCCATCACTTAACGAAAACCACAGCGCTTTTGGTAACATAAAAATGGTAGCTGCTGTTGCAATAACCATTAAAGCACCAACAATATAAGCAGGAATCATGCTAGTTTTTGATACCATGCCTGCAAGTGTCATTCCTGAGATTATACCTGTAAAATGTGCTATTACTACAAAAACTTTAGAGCCTATTGGTATAAGATGCATATTAGCTTTTATAGAGGCTATGTCGTTTGGATCAATTTGTTCTGGTAATGGAAAAACCGTGTGACCAATTAACGTTTCTATTATATATACTACAACTGCTGCAGTAATAAAACCTAAAATTGTTGCTAATATATTTTTAAGCATAGTCTTAAATTTTGGTCCTAAATCGGAATCTGTTAGTATTTAAAAATACAAAAAAATCCTAAAGTATATACTTTAGGATTTTTAATATTTAGTATTTGTTAAGCCTATTCATTAACAATAACCCATTCACCTTTTGCAATTAAAGGTTCAGCTTGTTTAAACTTGACCGTTTTATTTTCTCCTGACATAACATGCTTTATAGTTACTTTGTCATTACGACCAATCTTAGGTTGATCTCTAACAATAGTCTCTACAACTTGTTGTTGCGGTTGTGTATTTCCTGCAGCTCTGTTTTGTGCAGAACGTTCATCTAAATTAGGAATTTCTTCTTTTTGAGTTTGAAGGTTTTCTTTTTTACGTACTTCTCTAGCTTCGCTAATAGCATTGGTAGTTTCGGTAGGTAATTCTCCTTTAAATAAGAAAGAAATCACTTCTTTATTAACCTGGTCAATCATGCTCTTAAATAATTCAAAAGCTTCAAATTTATAAATTAATAAAGGGTCTTTTTGCTCATGTACTGCTAATTGTACAGATTGCTTAAGTTCGTCCATTTTACGTAAATGTGTTTTCCAAGCATCATCAATTATAGCTAACGAAATGTTTTTCTCAAAGTCTGTTACTAACTGTTTTCCTTTAGTTTGGTAAGCTTTTTCTAAGTCGGTTACAACTTGCAAGTTTTTAACACCATCTGTAAAAGGTACTACGATACGTTTGTATTTATCACGTTGGTTTTCGTATACATTTTCAATAATTGGAAAGGCAATATCTGCATTGCGTTCCATTTTTTCTTTATAATGTGTAAAACCAGCTTTGTAAATGGTTTGCGCTATATCTAAAGCTGACATTTTATTAAATTCGGCTTCAGTAATTGGAGATGACATTGAGAAAAATCTGATTAATTCAAATTCAAAATTCTTAAAGTCATTCGCAGCTTTGTTAGATTCTGCAATACCTTCAGAGGTATCATAAATCATATTTGCTAAATCTACACGTAGACGCTCTCCAAACAAGGCATTGTAACGACGTTTATAAACAACCTCACGTTGCGAATTCATTACATCATCATACTCTAGTAAACGCTTACGTACTCCAAATTGGTTTTCTTCTACTTTTTTCTGTGCACGCTCAATAGACTTAGAAATCATAGAATGTTGAATCACTTCACCTTCCTGTAATCCCATTCTATCCATCATCTTAGCGATACGCTCTGATCCAAAAAGACGCATTAAGTTGTCTTCTAGCGATACGTAAAATTGTGAACTTCCTGGATCTCCTTGACGTCCAGCACGACCACGTAACTGTCTGTCTACACGACGTGAATCATGACGTTCTGTTCCTACAATTGCAAGTCCACCAGCTGCTTTTACTTCGTCAGATAATTTAATATCTGTACCACGACCAGCCATGTTGGTTGCAATAGTTACTTGTCCAGATTTACCAGCTTGATCAACTATTTCAGCTTCTTTTTTATGTTGTTTTGCATTTAATACGTTGTGAGGTATTTTTCTAATGCTTAGCATTTTTCCTAGCAACTCACTTATCTCTACAGATGTTGTACCAATTAAAACAGGACGTCCTGCTTCAGATAGTTTGGTAACATCATCAATAACTGCATTGTATTTTTCACGTTTAGTTTTGTAGACTAAATCTTGTCTGTCATCTCTAGCAATTGGTCTGTTTGTTGGGATTTCGACAACATCTAATTTGTATATCTCCCAGAATTCACCAGCTTCAGTAACAGCAGTACCTGTCATACCTGACAGTTTTTTGTACATTCTGAAGTAATTTTGAAGGGTTACCGTTGCAAAAGTTTGCGTCGCATCTTCAATTTTTACGTTTTCTTTAGCTTCAATAGCTTGGTGTAGTCCATCGCTATAACGACGACCATCCATAATACGACCAGTTTGCTCATCCACAATCATTACTTTATTGTCCATGACCACGTATTGTGTGTCTTTTTCAAATAAAGCATACGCTTTTAATAATTGATTAAGCGTGTGGATACGTTCTGATTTGATTCCGAAGTCACGGAATAAATCTTCTTTAGCCTCAGCTTCTTCTTCAGTAGATAATCCTTTTGCTTCGATTTTAGCCATTTCAATACCAATTTCTGGCATGACAAAAAAGTCAGGATTGTCTTTTCCAGAAAGGTACTCAACGCCTTTATCTGTTAATTCAATTTGATTATTTTTTTCTTCTATTACATAATACAATTCTGCGTCAACCTTTGGCATCTCGCGATTATTGTCTTGGATGTAATAGTTCTCCGTTTTTTGAAGAATTTGTTTTACACCTTCTTCACTTAAAAACTTTATTAATGCCTTGTTTTTAGGAATACCTCTGTAAACTCTTAATAATTTTAATCCACCTTCTTTAGTATCTCCTTCTGCTATTAATTTTTTAGCTTCAACTAAAACCTGAGTCAAATATTTACGTTGGATATTAACGATGTCATCAACTTTAGGTTTAAGCTCTGTAAATTCATGCTCATCACCTTTAGGTATAGGTCCAGAAATAATTAATGGTGTACGTGCATCATCAATTAATACAGAATCGACCTCATCGACAATTGCGTAGTGGTGTGGACGTTGTACTAAGTCTCCAGTAGCATGTGCCATGTTATCACGTAGGTAATCAAAACCAAACTCGTTGTTGGTACCATAAGTAATGTCTGCGTTGTATGCTTTGCGTCGTGCATCACTATTAGGTTGGTGATAATCAATACAGTCAATACTTAACCCATGAAAGTTAAATATTGGAGCCATCCAAGCACTATCACGCTTAGCTAAGTAGTCATTTACTGTTACTAAGTGTACACCTTTACCAGCTAAGGCATTTAAATATACAGGCAATGTTGCCACTAAAGTTTTACCTTCTCCTGTTTGCATTTCTGCAATTTTACCTTGGTGCATTGCAATACCACCAATTAATTGGACGTCATAATGTACCATGTCCCAAGTAATGGCTTTTCCAGCAGCATCCCATGAGTTAGACCAAGTTGCTTTATCACCTTCTAAAGTAACAAAGTCTTTGTCTCCAGAAAGGCTTCTGTCAAACTCATTAGCAGTAACGATTATAGTGGTATTGTCTTTAAAACGTCTAGCAGTTTCTTTAACAACAGCAAAGGCTTCTGGTAATATTTTGTTTAAAGTATCCTCTGTGGCAGTGTAAGATTCTTCTTTAATTTTATCAATTTCTTGATAAATATCTTCACGTTTGTCTATGTCTTCTGTTGCTTCAGCCTCAGCTTGTAGTGTTTCAATTTTAGAGTAAAATGGTTGACGCGCTTCTGCTATTATGGCTTTAAACTCGTCAGTTTTAGCTCTTAATTGGTCGTGAGACAAGGCTATCATAGCCTTTTCAAAGGTTTTAATTTTGTCTACTATTGGTGTGATGGCTTTAACGTCTTGTTTAGACTTGTCACCAACAAATACTTTTAGTACGGAATTTAAAAAACTCATAGTTTTTGTGTTTTATTTGAGATGCCATTCTATGCATTGCATAGAATAACAGTACTTTATGTTTTGTCCTTTTTTAAAAAGGGCTTAAATATACGTTTTTAGCTGCGTTTAGCTATATTAAAAAGCACAAAAAAAGTCTCTAATTGAGACTTTTTTGATACTATTTGTGTGTTATTAATACTCGTCCTCATTCCAGAGGTAATCTTCGTCAGTTGGATAATCTGGCCAAATTTCTTCTATAGAATCGTATGAATCACCTTCATCTTCTATTGATTGTAAATTTTCTACAACTTCTAAAGGAGCGCCTGTTCTAATAGCGTAGTCAATAAGCTCATCTTTAGTTGCTGGCCAAGGTGCATCACTTAAATAAGATGCTAATTCTAATGTCCAATACATTTCTTATGCGGTTTTAATTTTTGCAAAAATAAATTTTTAGTTTAAATAGTCAAGAAAAAAGTGAATTATTTTTTCATTAAAAAAAAGAACGTCTTCTAAACTGAAACTACTTGATACTAAAGTATTTTGCAGTGTTACTAATCACAGCGCTTTATAACGTGGGTTACTTTTTTTCAGGTATCCACTTTACTTCGTCTGCTTGTAAGTCATGAGACAACTTTCGTGCCAATACAAAAAGATAGTCAGAAAGACGGTTTAAATACGTTAACGCATTGGCTTCAAAAGGCTCTAAATCGTTAAGTGCTGATGCTAAGCGCTCTGCACGTCTGCATACGGTTCTGGTTATGTGACAGAATGACACAGTTTGATGGCCACCAGGAAGTACAAAATGTGTCATTGGTGGTAAGTCCTGGTTCATAATATCCATTTCTTGTTCTAACAAGATAATATCTTCATCAGAAATTTTATTAATGTTTAAGCGTTCTTTTCCGTTTTTAAGAATCGCTTTTTCAGGATCTGTAGCCAATATTGCACCTACAGTAAATAACTTATTCTGTATGTCAATTAAAATATCTTTATATAGTTGATTAATCTCTTGGTCTCTAATTAAACCTATGTAAGAGTTTAGCTCGTCAACAGTACCATAGCTATCAATCCTAATATGATGTTTAGGGACACGTGTGCCTCCAAATAAAGCTGTAGTACCTTTGTCTCCTGTTTTTGTATATATTTTCATGAATGTAAAGTTAAGGGAAAAGTTTAAAAGTAGAAAGTTAAAAACTAAGCGACGCGACTAATAATTAATTTAAAGTCTAATGGTAAAATGCTCTTTAGCTTGTTCTTTTCTAAAAAAGACAAAACCAAATTTATAGGTGTCAATAGTTACGGTTACTTGAGGGTGGTTTTTTATAATTTCCCAAGCGTCAGTCATCTGTTTTGACCAGTAAATGTCATCTAAAATAAGTACTGTGTCGTTGTGCGTTTTAGGTAGTAGCATTTCAAAATACTGCAATGTAGCCTGCTTGGTATGATTGCCATCACAATAAATTAAGTCTAAGGTTTGCGAATTTAAATTACTAATAACCTGAGCAAAATCACCTGTTTTTATTGTAATGTTTTTTAAGTCGAAATTTTGAAATTGGGTTTGGGCTACAGCCGAAATACTAGGACAGCCTTCAACGGTTGTAATTATTGCTTTTGGATTGCCCAACGCTAAAGCTTGAGTCGCAATACCTAGAGATGTACCAAGCTCTAAAATGGTATTACTTTTAAAATAATTGGTTAATCGATATAGTAATTTGGCTTCTTTATAATCTGATCCAGCTACTTTAGCCATTTTAGAAACGGATCTTTTATTGTTTTGAAACACTTGACTGCCAGAGCCTAAGTCAGTGACGTTAATGCTGGCAGTGTTTTTTATAAGCTTTTTTCTGTAGGATTTAATATCTAGGTAAGCAGCGTGCTTTTTTTTGTCATAAAAACACTTGGTAACTAAATCATAAACAAAAGGGGAGTGCACACCATGTTGATTAGTGGAGCGTTTTAAAAAATTAAAGTAGGATTGTATTTGGTAAGTCTTACTCATCTGATAGCTGTTTGCTATTATTTTCTTTTATTAAGATCAAATGTTTATTCCTGAAAGGCTTTTTAGATCGTTACAAATTCTTTCTGTTCACTTTGTCTTGATACAAACTCATTGACAACGCTCAGTATAAACCAATCCAAAAAATCATATTGAAATGAGGAAATTACTAAAATATCATTCACTGTCGCAATGGCGTGCTTAAAGCTACGCTTTATAGTTTCATTGCTTCATTCATTAGTACTGCATTTCAATGTTTAATTCTATTAATTGATTTTGGGAGTAGCCCTTTTAGCTTTATTTTGTTTTAGTTATAATCGTTCTTTTTCTGTCTAATTTTATTCTTCCATTTTTTCGGACAATTCTAACCAGCGCATTTCTTTTTCTTCGATGCTATCCATGATTTTTTGGATTTTAGCAGACAATTCTGTGATTTGATCTTGAGATAAATCTGGATTTAAGAATTTTTGTTCAATCTCTTTTTTATCAAATTCTAGAGATTTTATTTTACTTTCTAAATTATTATATTCTTTCTGTTCGTTGTAAGATAGAGCTGCTTTGCTGCTGTCTTTTTTCCAGTTTTTCTTTTCTTTTTTATCTTCTGCATCAGTGTCGCTTTCAGGTGCTTTACTGTCTTCGTATATACGATAATCTGTGTAGTTTCCTGGAAAGTTTTCTACTTCACCTTCGCCTTTAAAAACTAATAGGTGATCCACAATTTTGTCCATAAAATAGCGGTCGTGAGAGACGACTATCAAACATCCCGGAAAATCTAATAAAAAGTCTTCTAACACGTTTAGGGTTACAATATCTAAGTCGTTAGTAGGCTCATCTAGAATTAAAAAGTTTGGATTTTGTATTAAAATGGTACAAAGGTATAAGCGTTTACGTTCTCCACCACTTAGTTTTTCGACAAAATCATATTGTTTTTTTCTGTCAAATAAAAAGCGTTCTAATAATTGTTGTGCGCTAATTTGTCTTCCTTTTTTTAACGGAATATAATCTCCAAAGTCTCTAACTACATCAATTACTTTTTGGTCTGGTTTTGGCGTAATACCTGCTTGGGTATAATATCCAAATTTAACTGTTTCTCCAATTAATATTTTTCCGCTATCAGGAGCAGTTGTCTGGGTTAACATATTTAGGAATGTTGATTTTCCTGTTCCGTTTTTACCAATAATACCAACGCGTTCTCCACGTTGAAAGTTGTAATCAAAATTGTCTAAAATGACTTTGTCCTTAAAGGATTTAGATAGCTTAACTAATTCAACAATTTTGCTTCCTAAACGCTCCATGTTTAGTTCCAACTCTACAACATGATCTTTTCTGCGTTGGGATGCTTTGTGCTTAATTTCGGTAAAATCGTCAATTCTAGATTTAGATTTGGTAGTACGTGCTTTTGGTTGGCGACGCATCCATACTAATTCTTTTTTAAAAAGTTGTTTTGCTTTACCAGTTTCTACTTGCTCTCTAGCTATACGTTCTTCTTTTTTTTCAAGGTAGTAGGAGTAGTTTCCTTTGTAACTATATAATTCGCCATGATCAAGCTCTATAATTTCGTTACACACACGCTCTAGGAAAAAGCGGTCGTGAGTAACCATAAATAAAGTGATGTTTTCTTTGGCAAAAAAAGCTTCTAACCATTCAATCATTTCTAAATCCAAATGGTTGGTTGGCTCATCTAAAATTAGTAAGTCTGGTTTATTAATTAGCGCATTAGCTAGGCTAAGACGTTTTTTTTGACCTCCAGACAGTACGCTAACTTTTTGATCTAAATTGTCTAATTTTAGCTTAAAAAGTATTTGTTTGTATTGTGTTTCAAAATCCCAAGCGTTGTGTCTGTCCATTTGTTCAAACGCTTTTTGGTAAACATCTTCATCTTCAGGATTAAGTAATGCTTTTTCGTAGTTTTTAATAATATCTAAAACGGGATTATCGGCATTAAATATGGTTTGTTCAATGGTTAATTCCGGGTCTAGAATTGGTTCTTGAGGTAAAAAAGCAACCTTAATATCTTTTCTGTAAATAATATTACCAGTATCAGGAACATCAAAACCAGCAAGCATTTTTAAAATGGAGGTTTTTCCTGTTCCGTTTTTAGCTACAAAAGCAATCTTTTGGTCTTTATGGACGCTAAAAGATAAGCCTTCAAATAATGTTAATTCGCCATAAGATTTGGCAATGTTTTCTACAGTTAAATAATTCAATGCGTGTAATTTTTAGCAAAGATGGTTATTATAAGTGAAATGTAGAATATTTAAAAGTGAAAAGTTGTTTGGTTAATAATCTAGTAACTAAAAAAAGGTTTTAAAAACAATAATAGTTAAGGATGGTGCTTAATTTTTGAATTTAAAATCAAAAACCCTGTTAGTTGTTTTGTTTTAAAGTGCTAAAGGTTATATTTGTGAATTAACAAACCTGTAAAAATGAAGCAAATTGTAATGTGTCTTGTCCTAGTGCTTGGGCTTGTAAGTACCTCATGTATTACTCAAAAAGATGTTGTTTACTTGCAAGATAAAGGTACGGTTATTAACGACTCGTTGCAATTGCAGGCTTTAGCATCTCCTTATCGTGTTCAGGTTAATGATTTGTTAAGTGTAAATGTTAAAGCTGAAAAGAAAGAGGTTTCTGATTTAGTTCAAATCTTTAATCCTACAACAAATGAAATAGGTAATTCTGATCAATCATTATATTATGATGGGTTTACGGTTGATTTACACGGTAATATTGAATTTCCAATTTTAGGAGAAATAAATGTATTAGGTTTTACAACTGATGAAGTTGAAGAAAAAATTAAAACTGTAATATTACAAAAATACTTAAAAGAGACTGCTAAAATATTTGTTACCGTTAAATTGTCAGGGTTAAAATATTCTACTTTAGGAGAAATAGAGAACAAAGGAACACAGGTTTTGTATCAAGATCGAGTAAATATTCTTGAAGCTATTGCTAACGCTGGTGATATAACTCAAACAGGTGATAGAAAAGATGTTTTAATATTAAGACAATATCCACAGGGACAGAAAATTCATCATATTGATTTGACTGATATGGCTGCCATGAAATCTGAGTTTTATTACATACAACCTAACGATATTATTATGGTCAAGCCTTTAAAGCGAAAGTCTTTAGGAGGTGGCCAAACTGCGACACAAACTTTAACGACTATAGCAAGTATATTTTCAGTTTTAGTTAGTACTTATTTTTTAGCTAAAAATCTATAAAATATGGAACAGCCAAGAGGGATAGATAATAGTCAGATTTTTGATTTTAAAGCATTTATCTTTAGATCTATTAGTTATTGGAAATGGTTTTTGTTGGCTTTGATTGTTGGCTTATATGTTGTTTATCAGCAGAATATCAGAAGGGAGTTTCCTTATACAATAGAAGCTTCTCTTACAGTGCAAGATGATAAGAATCCTTTATTTACTTCCAATACTAGTTTGATTTTTAACTATGGAGGAATATCTGGAAAAGTACAAGAGGTACTGTTAAATTTAAAATCTAGAAAGCATCACGAAAAAGTCGTGGATAGTTTAGATTTATATTTAAGTTATCTAAAGCAAGGTCGTTTTTACAAAACAGATATATATGGCAGTCATCAGTTTAAATTTGTAGGTTTAGATAGTGCTTACCAATTGATCGGACATCCTATAAAACTTGAGTTTTTAGATTCTGAAACGTTTAAGTTATCTTATGATTTAGGAGAGTCTGAAACTGTAAATGCGCAAAATTTTTATACTAAAGAGATAAAATCTTTTTCAGTGTCTTCCTCGGTTTTCTCTCAAATTTATAAGTTTGAGGAATACATTGACTTGCCTTTTTTAAAAGGAAGTCTAATAAAAAGAGGTAATGTAGCTATTAAAAAAAATGAGGAGTTTTTTATAGAATACAATAATTTTAATGCTACCGTATCTGAATTTTCAAATAGTTATGTGGTTTCTAATCAGCAAAATTCACCATTATTAACAGTCAGATTAACTAATAAAAATAAATCTAAGATAGTTGACTATATTAACACTTCAGTTTTTATTTTAGAGCGCGACCAACTCCAACGAAAAAATCAATATGCAATTAATACAGTTGCTTTTATTGATAAACAATTAGCTCGTGTTAAAGGGCAATTAAATAGAAAAGCGGACTCCTTAAATGATTTTAAACGTAGTAATAAAATTTTTGATATTAAAGGTGAGAGTGAGATTTTATCAAGTAAAATAGAAGACTATAACACTCAAAAAGAACTTTTAAATGAAAGTTTAATGTCGTATGATTTATTGAAAAATTATCTATTGACTAGTTCTGATTTTACTAGTTTTCCTGCACCAGCTCTGCAAGGTATTGATGATTCTAATATAATAGGAGGAATTTCTAATATAGTAGCCTTATCTGTCCAAAAATCTACTTTAGAAACTTCTGTAAGGGATAATGTGTCTGTATTTGATGATTTGAATAATCAAATAGAGTCGCTTAAAAATGTCATGATTGAAAACATCGCTTCAGTAAGAGCGAATATAGGTTTTCAGTTACAATCCTTAAACTCTAGAATATATAGTTCAGAGCGAGAATTTTCAACTCTACCAGAAAACCAGCAAAAATTAGAAGCTATTGAGCGTGAATATTTATTAAGTCAAAGTACTTATAATTTATATTTAGCTAAACGAGGTGAGGCTGATTTAATTAAAGCTTCAAATATTTCTGATATTATTTTTATTGAGCCAGCTAAAGATGTTGGTCAAGGACGTAATGCTGTTAATCTTAATATACGTTATGTATTTGCTATTTTAGCAGCTTTAATCCCTATTTTGTTATTGTCTTTCATTATTACATTTTTTGATAATAAAATTCATACACCAAATGATTTAGAAAAATTAGCTAAAATCCCATTATTAGGTGTTGTTGGTAAAAATGACTCTGAAAACAATTTAGCAGTGTATAATAAGCCTAAATCTGCTATTGCAGAAGCGTTTAGAGCTATTAGATCTAGTTTGCAGTTTATGTATAAAAAGCATGAATTGAATGGTACTAAGACTGTTATGGTTACCTCTTCAGTTAGTGGAG
The DNA here is from genome assembly GCF_007827365.1 of Olleya sp. Hel_I_94. Classification (NCBI taxonomy): domain Bacteria; kingdom Pseudomonadati; phylum Bacteroidota; class Flavobacteriia; order Flavobacteriales; family Flavobacteriaceae; genus Olleya; species Olleya sp. Hel_I_94. Next base: position 121,550 of record NZ_VISI01000001.1, on the reverse strand, counting down.
AAGGTAAAACCTTTTGCTCAATTAATATTGCAACTGTATTTGCTTTAAGTGGTAAAAAAACAGTATTAGTTGGATTAGATTTACGTAAACCTAAAATATTTGGAGATTTTGATATAGACAATACTACAGGTGCAGTAAATTATTTGATTGGGCAAAAATCTTTGCAAGAAGTTGTGCAACACACTAAAGTTGAAAACCTTGATGTTATAACCTCTGGACCTATTCCACCAAATCCATCGGAATTACTTATTGGTGCACAAATGGATCAGTTTATTGCTGAATTAAAAGAGTTGTATGACTATATTATATTGGATACACCACCAGTTGGCTTAGTTGCTGATGCATTGGAGCTAAAAGATTATGTAGATGCCTCTTTGTATGTTGTCCGTCAAGATTATACCAAAAAAGAAATGCTATCTCTAATAACCGATAAACATAAAAAAGGAGAGGTTAAAAATATTAGTTTTTTATATAATGGTTATGACCAAAAAGGAAAATATGGTTATGGCTACGGTTATGGATATAGCTATGGTTATGGTGCTTATGGTAATGGGTATCATGAGGAGGAAAAAAAGAATACATCTTTTACTAAAAAAATTATAGCATTTTTAAATCCATTTAAATAAGCAATAAAATAATAAATTTGGAGAGTAAACATATTAAATCAGATTGGTTATACACCATTTCGCCCAAAAAAAAGCTTATAAATCTCAATTTTAAAGAGATATGGAGGTATCGTGATTTATTGTTTTTATTTGTAAAGCGTGATATCATCACACAGTATAAACAAACCATATTAGGCCCTTTGTGGTATTTTATACAACCCTTGTTTACCTCAGTAATCTTTACACTAATCTTTAACAATCTAGCTGCTATACCTACAGGTAATGGTATTCCTTCCTTTTTATTTAATTTGGCAGGCATCACCTCTTGGAACTATTTTAGCTCTTGCTTAACAGGAACAAGTGATACTTTTAAGGCTAATCAAGGTATATTTGGTAAGGTGTACTTTCCTAGAGTTATCACACCCTTATCTATTGTGTTTTCTAATCTTATAAAATTTGGAATTCAGCTATTAGTGTTTATTTCGTTTTATATCTACTTTGTGTTTTTTACAGATACAGCCAGTAATGCCGTACCACAACTGACTATTATACTATTACCTATACTAATTATATTTATGGGTTTAATAGGGTTAGGTTTAGGTATGATTATATCTTCAATGACCACTAAATATCGTGATTTAACCTTTTTGGTAGGTTTTGGTGTACAGTTGTTAATGTATGGTTCTGCAGTGATGTATCCCTTATCCTATTTTAAAGAGAAATTACCAGAATATTCATGGTTAGTAGCCTATAACCCAATGACAACCATTATAGAGTTATTTAGACAGATGACTTTGGGCGTTGGAAGCTTTGCGTTTAGCAATTTTATTTACGCAGGTGTTATAAGTGTTATTTTGTTTTTAATAGGACTAGTTATATTTAATAAAACCGAAAAGTCTTTTATAGATACTGTGTAATATGGAAGAAAAAGACATTATTTTAAAAGCAGAACACATCTCTAAACAATACCGTTTAGGATTAGTCGGTACAGGAACCATCAGTCACGATTTAAATAGATGGTGGCATAAAGTACGAGGTAAAGCAGATCCCTATTTAAAAGTAGGCGAGAGTAATGATCGTAGTACTAAAGCACAGTCAGAGTATGTATGGGCTTTACAAGATATTAATTTTGAAGTTAAACGTGGTGAAGTCTTAGGGATTATTGGTAAGAATGGAGCAGGAAAATCTACTTTGCTCAAAATTTTATCTAAAGTCACAGGACCAACAACAGGCGAGATTAAAACTAAAGGACGTATAGCGTCTTTATTAGAAGTGGGTACAGGATTTCATGGCGAAATGACTGGTAGAGAAAACGTCTATCTTAATGGAGCTATTTTAGGAATGACTAAAAAAGAAATTTCTTCTAAAATTGACGAAATTATCGAGTTTTCAGGTTGTCAGCGCTATATAGATACGCCAGTTAAACGTTATAGCTCTGGTATGACTGTACGATTAGCTTTTGCAGTAGCAGCCTTTTTAGAACCAGAAATATTGGTGATTGATGAGGTGTTAGCGGTTGGTGATGCCGAATTCCAGAAAAAGGCTATTGGTAAAATGCAAGATATAAGTCGTGGAGAGGGGAGAACAGTTTTGTTTGTCAGTCATAATATGTCGGCAATTAAAAATTTATGTACTAGAGCAATTTTAGTAGAAAAAGGAAGAATAAGGTCTACAGGTAGCGTGGATAATATTATCAACCTATACCTTAGTCAGATGCGAAAGGAAAAAGAAAATTTTGAAAGTTTAGAAAGAAAAGGTAATGGAGTTATTAAAATTACTTCTGTAAAAACTAAGAGCATAGGAAATGATTTCCATGGTACAGTTGGTCTTCCATTTTCTATAAGTTTTGACATTTCTAACAATAGTAATTTTAAAGTTTGTGATGTGAGATTAGATATTAGAATAGATGATAGTTTAGGTCAAAAATATGCTTGGCTCAGTACATCGGTTATTCCCTATGATGTTAAATCAAAAAACAATGTTGTAAAAACAATTAGTTTCGAATTAGAAAAGCTTAATCTACAGAAAGGAATATATTATGTGACAACATATTTGGAATGTAAAGGAGAAGTATCCGATTGGATACAAAATGCTTTTGATTTTGAAATTTTAGACGGAAAATATTATGAGTCAGATGCAAAAGTACCTAACAATCAAGGTAAAATTTTGCTTGATTATTCAATAAAACATAGTTAAATGAATTTTTTTAAAAGAAAGAACATTAAACAAGAGGTGCAAGAATATACTGTAAAGGATTGGCTTAAAGAGTTAGATTGGGCAAACGTATACCATGATAGTATCAGAGGTAAATCGTATTTAGAAAATCTGAGTTTGAATATCGGTAGATGGGCAGGTAACTATGCTTTTTTTTATGTTTTGAATAGAATAATGCATGATTTTAAACCAAAAACAATTATTGAATTTGGTTTAGGTGAATCTACTAAGTTTATTTCATCTTGTATTAAAGGTTTAAATTATGATTGCAAATATGTGGTTATTGAGCAAAATATGGATTGGAAAATTCATTTTCAATCTAATTTTCAATTAACTAATAATACGAGTCTTATACATTGTCCTTTAGAAAGGAAAGAGATTAATGGATTTAGTGTCAATACTTACAAAGACTTAAAAAATCAAATAGATTTTCAAGCAGAATTATATATTGTGGATGGACCTCATGGTAGTGAACGATTCTCAAGATTTGACATATTCTATTTGGCAGAAAAATTCACCAAAGAAAGCGAGTTTGTAATTTTGATAGATGATTGTCAAAGAAAAGGAGAACAGGATACTTTTGACGCATTACAAATGATTTTTAAAGAAAAAGAGATTGTTTTCTTTAAGGCTAAATATTCAGGAGTCAAAACAGTAAGCCTAATTGTTTCTAATAAGTATAAATATTCAACTACATTTTAAGATATGGATATACTTGCTGTATTAGTTAACTATGGAGATGAACAATTGAATTATCTAGAACAAGTTGTATCAGAACTTAAAAGTTTTAAAAACTACAAAGTAACAATTATTGTTCAATCAAATATACCATTAAATATTGAAGGTGTAGACAAAGTTAATGTTATAGAATTAGAGGACTATCAATTATTACCACTAACCTGTAGAAAAATTATTTGGGAAAACAAAAATGATTTTGATGTTTTTATTTTTGGTGAGAACGACCATATGTTTCTTGAAAAACATATAGATAAGCATTTAGAATACGTCAAAATACTTCCAAAAAATAGAATTACAGGGTTGATTCAGTTTGAAGAAAATGAAACTGGACGTTATTATCCTGGATATCATCTTCAATTTGATTGGAGGTATGACTCAGTAGAGAATTACGATGGAAAAAAATTCGCACATTTTACTAATACACATCAAGCAGGTTTTATTTTAACTAAACAACAATTATTAACTATAGGAAAGCGTTTTGATTTTAATAAATTAGTAAAAGATATACCTCTAAGTTTTATAGATAAATTTTTAAATAAAATAAAAAAAATACTAAAATTACCATTAAAACATCCGAACAATTATAGTGTGAAATGTAAAGTTAACACAGATGTCTACGATTATGGTGGTATGAAAAAACTAATTTGTATTTCAGAGTTTGAAGACAATCTAATACATCATTTACCAAACATATATATTGATGGTTTAAAAGGGAGAAATAAATTCAGGTCAGATTCAGATAAAATGGATACTGCCATACAAAAACTGTTAAAGAAGTAAATGGTAGAATATTCTTTAATAGTACTTTCCAAAACAGATTCTGAATTTATTTTTAAAATGAATGAAGACTGTTTTAACACCTTTATTAAAAGTATAGAATACATAGATAGTACTTTTGAAATCATACTGATAGAAAGTAATGAAAAAGCAAATTATGTTTACTCAATTCAAAATTTGAAAATTATAACACCACAAGCAGATTTTAATTTTCATAAATTTTTGAATATTGGAATAAAAGAGGCATCTGGTAATTATTATATTTTAAGTAATAATGACGTAAAATACACAAAAGAATGGTTGGCAAATTTACAAAATGTAGCTTTTAATAATCCTAAAATACAATCATTTTCTCCTTATGATCAAAAATCTAATAAATTACCAATGGAAAGTATAAAGAATAATTCGTTTATTTTAGGGTACCAAATTCAAAAGCACTTAACGGGTTGGTGTATAATTTTGCACAAAAATGTTATAGATAAAATAAAGAAGTTAGATGAAGAATTTAATTTTTATTACGCAGATTTTGATTATGCTATGCAATTACAAAAATATAACATAAAACATGCCTTAGTGACTAATGCTAGGGTAAATCATTTAGAAAGTGTTTCATATAACCAAGAAAACAATATAAATTATAGTGAATTACCATCAGCTACACCAAAGTATTTAATAAATGAAAATTGGACTTGGATTTTAAAGGATAAAAAGATGGTAGAGGGTGTCATTTCTTATCATAAGAAATGGGGTTCTAGACGTTCGATTAAAGTCAAGCTATTTGTAATTAAGATATTAAAATCAATAGGTTTGGGTTTTTTTAGCAGATTTATATTAACAACTAAATATTAGAATAATTGAAAATAACATATTTAATAACAGGAGGCGCAGGAAATGTAGGTAGTACACTGGCAAAACATTTGGCTAGGGATAAATCAAATACGATTATTATTGTTGACAATTTATCTACAGGAAGCCTTAATAAAGTGCCAAAACTAGATAATGTAAAATTTATTAAAGCCAATGTTAATACATATAATGACATTGCTCCAATTTTTGCACGTTATGATTTTGATTATGTGTTTCATTATGCAGCCATGGTTGGTGTTAAGCGTACTTTAGAAAACCCAATGAGTGTTCTTGAGGATATTGAAGGTATTAAAAATGTGCTATCGTTATCAAAAAATTCTGGTGTAAAACGGGTGTTTTATTCAAGTTCTTCAGAAGTTTATGGAGAGCCTTTTGAAATCCCTCAAAATGAAAATACGACGCCATTAAATTCTAGATTACCTTATGCTATAGTCAAAAATGTTGGTGAAGCTTTTTTTAAATCTTACTATCAAGAATATGGATTAGAGTATACCATTTTTAGATTTTTTAATACCTATGGCCCAAATCAAAGTGAAGATTTTGTATTACCACGTTTTTTAAAATTAGCACTGCAAGATAAAAATATTAATATTTATGGCGATGGATTGCAAACACGATCGTTTTGTTACGTTGACGACAATGTTGAGACCTGTATTAAAGCTATTACAGATAAATCTTGTGTTAATGAGGTTTTAAATGTTGGTAGTGATTTAGAACAAACCATTTTATCTCTTGCTCAAGAGATTATTAGGCTTACCAACTCAAAAAGTAATATTGTTTATTTGCCAGCATTAGAAGAAGGTGATATGGCTAGACGTTGTCCAGATACTTCAAAAATGAAAAAAGTTTTAGGCAGAGATTTGATGTCGTTAGAAGATGGTGTTTTAAAACTAGTTAAACATTACAGTAAAATATAATATGCGTAAAGGATATAACCCTACTAAAGGCGGTAAGTTAGTTGTTAAAGAGCCATGTGATCATAGGGTAATAATACCTTTACACATTCCGCATGAAAATGATTACTTTAAAGATGCCTATCAGATTTTTGAATTATGTCTGTTTTCAATCTTAAAAACTGCAAGCTCAAAATTAAAAATCTCTATTATTAGCAATAAATGTTCTTTTGAGGTTAATCAAAGACTTTTGCAGTTATACAAAGAACAAGAGATTGATGAGCTTATTATAGAAAAGGAAGGCATAGGAAAAATTAATAGCCTTTTAAAAGCTTTACGTACAGTTGAAGAGCGTTTAGTAACCATAACAGACGCAGACGTATTATTTTTAGATCATTGGGAGGATGAGGTCGTTTCTGTTTTCAAATCTTTTCCAAAAGCAGGAGCTGTTTGTCCAGTCCCACTTTACAGAAAGCATCTAGATTTAACAGCCAATATTTGGAGTAAGTATTTGTTTTCAAATAAATTAAAATTTAGAGCAGTTAAAGATGTTGATGCCTTAGAGAATTTTGTAAAAAGTATAGGTTGGACCCATTTACCAGAAGAGTTTGGTGACAGCATAGGTACATTAATTGCCAAAGACAATACTGTAGCAGTTTTAGGCTGTTCTCATTTTGTTGCTACCTATAAATCAGAAGTATTTAAAGCGCTTCCAGAAGACAATAGTGCTTATTTAATAGATGGAGATAGCGAGTTTTTATACATGGATAAGCCAGTGGTGTTAGTGGATGGTTATCGTTTGTCAACGTATACAAATAATGCTTACCATTTAGGTAATGTATTTGAACCTTGGATGCAAGACAACTTTGATGCTTTAAAATCAAGAGAACAAAAATACATTGATTACTCGTCTTTAAAAACTTTAAAGAAAAATACAGTTAAGTATATTTTAGCTCATAAGATTTTTAAGAATGTGATAAAGTTTAGACCTTTATTACGTTTTATTCTAAAACAAAAAGGTTTAAATAAGAAGCAGGTAGCTAATTATGTAAGTCATTAACATTAAACTATGATAAATAAAATTTTAAATATTTTAAAAGTTGATACTAGAGCGCTGTATCAAAAGCACGATAAGTTTTGGCAACAAGAAGTTTTTTTTAAATCGGTTAATAACCGATTTAAGTATTTTGAAGATTTGTGTCAGTCCAAAAAAGTTTTGCATTTTGGATGCACTGATTGGCCAATTTTTGATCCAAGTTATAATTTGCATATTAAGTTATCCAAAGTAACTTCAAAAATTCATGGCTTTGATATTGATAAGGAAGGGATTGACAATCTAAAAAAATATGTTGACCAACCTTTTTACTCAGAGTTTGAACAACTAAACAATCAACATTATGATATTTGTTTGGTACCAGAAACTATAGAACATGTTGATAACGTTAGAATATTTTTACAAGGTTTATCAACGGTCAATGCAGATGTTTTTTATATCACAGCACCAAATTGTTTTGCTCAAGTCCATATGAAACGAAATTTTTATGGAAAGAATAAAATCATAGAAGTTGTACATCCAGATCATAATTGTTGGTACAGTCCTTATACCTTAAAAAATCAAATCGAAAAGTATTCAAACTTGATAGTTACAGATGTTATCCTTTTAAATGATGATACAATGGTTTGTTGTAAAGCTATAAAAAGTAAAAATGTATAAATAGTGAAGCAGTTAAAAACCATTTACAAGTTTTTTTTAGGGTTTTATTATTTTTGTAAATTCTGCCTTTTAGAAACCAACAAAATTAGAAATGCAGATTTGGTTTTTTTCTTTCCCTATTATCATACAGGTGGTGCTGAAAAAGTGCATTTGAATATTGTTAAAGCTCTAGAGAAACAAAATATCTACATTATTTTTACCCATTTGTCAGCAACCAAAAATTATCACAGTGCTTTTAAAACTCTTGCAAATATTGTAGAAATTAATAATATTAAAAATAAAAAATCTGCGGTTCTTAATAAGTTTTTAGAAAATAAAATTTTAAAAATTATTAATAAAAGTAAATCAATACATTCTGTATTTGGTTCCAATACAGATTATTTTTATCAATTATTGCCTAAAATTAAATCAGATATTTATAAAGTTGATTTAATACATGCGTTAAGCGAAAATGATCCAAGAGAATTACAGTTTGTAAACAGCTGTCAATTTATTGATTCTCGAATTTGTATTAATACTAAAGCTAAAGAAGATTTAATTTCAATTTATACCAACAATAAATTAAGTAAAAAAATAAGTGATAAATTAGTAATAATACAAAATGGTGTAGATGTTAATAAAGGATTAAACTATAAGAAAGATGACAACCGAATTTTAAAATTTGGTTTTATTGGTAGATGGTCTGCTGAAAAAAGACCAGAGATTTTTTTAGACGTTGCTAAACAAATTATTCATAAACACCCTGAGGTTGAGTTTGTTATGGCTGGAACAGGTATGAAATCTAATCTATCAAAAATTGAGAATTCTGGAGTCTCTTTTTTAGGAGAAATTACAGATCCTAAAAAATTGGATGAGTTGTATAAAAGTTTAACAGCAGTAGTTATAACCTCAGTATATGAGGGATTTCCTATGGTAATTATGGAGTCTATGATATTTGGCACCATACCAATAGCTACAAATGTTGGCGGAATTAGCCAACATATTAATCACATGAAAAATGGATTGTTAATTTCTTCAGAACACAAATCATCCATAGTTGAGAGGTTTATTGAAAACATTTCCTATTTGATAGAAAATGAACAATATTTAAAAATAATATCAACTAACGCTAACAATTATGCATTAGATAATTTTAATATTGATAAATTTAACACTTCTTATCAAGTTTTATTTAGAAAAAAGCCATGAAGTTATTAATGGTCGCCATTCCAAACCATCATTTTTTTCAGTGGGTTAACCAATTGAAGCATTCTGACTATGAGGTGTATTGGTTCGATATCACTGATGGAGGACCTAAATCTTCAAAAATTGAATGGGTTACTCAAATAAAAGGATGGAAATTAAAATGGAATTTTCCGTTTAGGACTCAAGTAAAAAAAAAGTTACCTAAGTTATATAGCAAGATTCAAAAAGTAAATGAAACGGATGTGACTAATGCTTTTAAAAAGGCATTAGAACAAATTCAACCAGATTTAGTCCATTGTTTTGAAATGAAATTATCAGGTTTGCCTATTTTACCTGTAATGTCACAAAATAAAATACCCTTAATTTATTCTTCATGGGGAAGCGATGTGTTTTATTATAAACAACATGGTGTAAATCCCAAAAAAGTTAACACGTTTATTAAGCGTATTGATTTGTTAATATCAGATTGTAAAAGGGATGTTGACATAATACAATGCTTAGGATACCGTAATCCTTTTTACGTCTTACCTGGTAATGGAGGATTAGCTATTAATACGGAGCATATAAAAAAAACAAATCAAAGAAAAAATATAATCTTTAAAGGCTATCAATATGATGTTGGAGAAGCTATTCAAATTGTAAAAGCTTTAGAAATTGTAGCTGTTAATTTACTTAAAAACATGACTATACATTGTTATAGTGCAGATGTTGAGGTTATAGATTATATCAAGCAATCAGATGTTTTTAAACTTTTAGATTATACAATATACCCAAGACACCAAAGACTAGACAATAAAAAGTTATTAAAAATAATGGGTAGTAGTGTTTTACATTTAGGAAATAACCTTTCCGATGGCATGCCTAATGCGCTTTTAGAAGCTATGGCAATGGGAGCATTTCCCATTCAATCAAATCCTGGAGGCGCAACAGAAGAAGTGATTAATGATGGCGTCAATGGTTTTTTAATCCATAATCCATTAGATTTTAGAGCTATAGCAACCTTGATAGAACAAGCTTTGCAAGATGAAATTTTAAGGGTAAAGGCTCAAGAATATAATATCAATTTTATTAATAAAAATTACAAACGTAGTATATTGCAACCAACAATTGTTCAACTTTACCAAAAGCTAAAAAACAATTAAATTAAAGGATGCAGATTTCATTTTTAATAGTCACAAAAAACAGACCCGAAGATTTAGTTTTAACTTTAAAGAAGCTAAAATTTTTAATGGATTTTTCTATTCATGAAGTGTTGGTATTTATTGATGGTTGTTCAAAAACCGAAACCATTACTAATGATTTTGACTGGGTTAATTGGACCGTGTCTAAAAAAAGCATTAGTGCTTCGCCTGCTAGACATATATTATATAAAAAAGCACAAGGAGATTTATTTGTTGGTTTAGATGACGATGCACACCCTTTAAGTCAAAATTTTATTAGCACTATTCAAGCTAGGTTTAGCACAAATAAAAATATCGGTATTATTGCATTTCAGGAAGTACGTGGTGTATTTATTTCAGATGAAGAAGCATTGCAGCAGTCTAAATCAATAGAATCTTATTATACTAATGATTTTATTGGTTGTGGCTTTGCTATTAAAAAAGAGGTCTATACTGCTACAAACGGTTTTCCGGTTTGGATAGATATTTATGGCGAAGAGCCTGCATTAGCTTTAGAGGTTTTGGATTTGGGTTATCAAATAATTTATGATCCAAGAATTATAGTAAATCATCGTATTGATATAGAAAAACGAAAGCTTCAAGGAAGAAATTATTTTAGATTTGAACGTCAGTTAAATAACGCTATACGTTATTATTTAGTGTATTATCCAAAGCCAATTAAAAAGGTTTTAAAAACTTTGTTACACAATTTTAAAAAGTATGCCTTAACAGATATAAGATATTTTAAATCTTTTATAACAGTTGTTTTTAAAGTGATTATTAATCTTTTTAAAATTTTAAAATTTAGGCAACCCGTCAAACAAGAAACTATTGAGAAAAAGCAGCGCTTAAAAGGATTGAACTATTAATCATAAACATTTTAAACATTATATGTTAGTTAAAATTTGCAGATATTATCCCTATCCAGATATAAAAAGACAAACTCCAAATCAGTCTTTTAAGTGGAATAATATTACGTTTACTGAGGAAGATGTTGCCGAATGTGATTTTTTAGTAATTTTAGATTATCCAAAGTCTGATGTTACTGTTAAGGTAAACCCAAATCATATCCTACATATATGTTTAGAGCCCGCTAATGAAATATCAAAATACAGGCAATTTGCTAACAAGCAATCTTCAGTTGTGTATAATCAAATACAAGAAGGAGGTAAATACATAAAATCTCAACCAGCGCTACCTTGGCATTTGGATAAAGATTATAACTATTTTAAAAAATTAAAACCGGAAAGTTTAAAAAAAGAAGATAAAATTGTTTGGGTTACAAGTAATCAACGTGCTTCTATTCAGCATAATAAAAGAATGGATTTTTTGGAGAGTATTTCAGATTTATCATTTATTGAGCTATACGGAAGAGGAATTAAAGAAGTAGATAGTAAATGGGATGTCATGAGGAACGCTAAATATGCTATTGCTTATGAGAATTTTAAAAACCCATTTAATTGGACAGAAAAAATATCGGACTGTTTTTTAAGTTATACAGTGCCTTTGTATTTTGGTTGTGATAGGATAGAAGATTATTTTCCAAAAGAAGCAATAATTCAAATTGATCCAAAGGATAAACATATTAAACAATTTTTAAAAGAGATAGTACACTCAAATAATTATAACCAAAAAATTGAAGCGCTTAAAGCTGCTAGAACTTTAGTGTTAGATAAGTATCAAATTTTTCCTTTTATTAGCAATCAAATTAACGCAATTGTATCTAGAGAAGGTATTAAATCTAATGAAAAGAAAAAAATAATATCCATTAAAGGCGGGAATGACTATTTTGATAATTATCCAAAAAGTATTGAGGTTACTAGAATAATTAGAAAAATAAAAAATAAGATAAAACTATAAACAAATCAGGATAAATGTATTTTAACTCCCTAGACTTCGCCCTGTTTTTACCAATAGTTTTTATACTCTATTGGTTTGTAACTAATAAAAATTTAAAACTTCAAAATGCGTTATTAGTTTTGGCTAGTTATGTGTTTTATGGCTGGTGGGATTGGCGTTTTTTATCTTTAATTGTTTTTAGTTCTCTTGTGGATTACACCATTGGATTACAATTAAACCATACAGTACAACCCTCTAAAAGAAAGTTGTTGTTATGGACCAGTATCCTTGTTAACTTAGGGTTTTTAGGTTTTTTTAAATATTATAATTTCTTTGTCGATAGTTTTGTTGACGCCTTCTCGTTTTTTGGGAGTCCAATTCAGCCTAATACTTTAGATATTATTTTGCCTGTTGGTATTAGCTTTTACACCTTTCAAACCTTAAGTTACACCATAGATGTTTATAAGCGAAAACTTGAGCCAACACAAGATATTGTATCATTTTTAGCCTTTGTTAGTTTTTTTCCACAATTAGTGGCAGGACCAATAGAACGAGCTACCAATTTGCTGCCACAGTTTTATAAAAAACGCCAATTTCATTATAGTCAAGCTGTGGATGGATGTAGACAAATACTTTGGGGATTTTTTAAAAAAGTAGTTATTGCAGACAATTGTGCCGAGTATGCTAATCAGATCTTTAATAACTCATCGGAACATCCTGGTAGTACTTTGCTAATAGGTGCATTATTTTTTACTTTTCAGATTTATGGTGATTTTTCTGGGTATTCTGATATTGCAATCGGAACCTCAAGATTATTTGGTTTTAACTTAAAGCAAAACTTTGCCTTTCCATATTTTTCAAGAGATATAGCCGAATTTTGGCGACGCTGGCACATATCCTTATCCACATGGTTTCGGGATTATTTATACATTCCATTAGGAGGAAGTCAAGGTGGCACTTGGATGAAAGTGCGTAACACGTTTATAATATTTTTAGTCAGTGGGTTTTGGCATGGTGCCAATTGGACATTTATTATTTGGGGATTTTTAAATGCGCTTTATTTTTTACCATTATTATTGGTCAAACGTAACAGAACTAATTTAGATGTTGTAGCACAAGATTCAAAATTACCAAATATAAAAGAACTGGTGCAAATGGGACTTACTTTTGGTCTAACCGTTATTGCTTGGGTCTTTTTTAGGGCAGAAAGCGTTACACATGCATTTACGTATTTAAAAGGTCTATTTAGTACTAGTTTATTAACTGCACCAACCATTAGACCAACTAATTTACTAGTGCTTATTCTATTTTTTATAGGAATAGAATGGATTGGAAGACGTCAGCAATATGCAATAGAAGTGTTATTGCTTAAACAATCTAGAGTTATTAGATGGGCTTTTTATATGATTATAATCGCTATCATTTTTGTTTTTAGTAGTGATAATCAGCAAGAGTTTATATATTTTCAATTTTAAGCATGAAACGTTTTTTACTTACGGTGTTATCGTTTTTTATAGTTTTCTTTTTATTGGAAAAAGCAAGTTGGTACTTTATTAATAATGCTCCAGAAAAAGAACATGATAGGCGTTTAGAAAAAGTAGTTACACGAAGTTTTAATAAAGATTTAATTATTATAGGCTCTTCTAGAGGCGCAAATAATATTTTAGCTTGTCAGTTAGAAAACGAAACAGGTTTGTCTAGCTATAATCTGTCTTATAAAGGAGTCGATATCATTTTTCAATTATTTATCCTGGAAACCTATCTTAAACTTAACCCACCACCTAAAAAAGTATTACTTCTATTAGACCATAAATATACTTTTGCTAAGGGTAATCCATTGCGTTTTAGAGATGACGTATTGTTTCCGTTTTCAAAATACAATTATATAAACAATAAATTAATAGCTAGAGGTAAGCGTAATTATGGTTCGAAAATTTTTGGTTTATTAAGGCTTAATAGAAAAGATTTTTCAACTAAAAAGAAAAAAGTATTACCTAATGAGGTTTTAACAGATTGTGGCTCTATGCCAAACCCAATAAAAAGACCAATAACATTGGAGTATCAGGATGAAAAACTGATTTATCAAGTCAACAATGAAAATCCTAAAAAAATAGAAGCTTTTAAAACTATTCAAATGTTATGTCAAACAAATAACATTAAGCTAATAACCGTTTTTCCTCCAAATTATAAAGCATTTGATTTTGGGTTTATGAAACGTTTTATTCAATTAAATAACTCTGAAAATTCAGTTATAATTTATGACACCTTAAATCCTATATATAAAAATGAGTCTATTTATTTTGATGAATCTCATTTAATACGTGATGGCGCCAAAATTTTCACCTCAGAAATTAGTGATTTTATAAACTCAAATAAATAATAAGATTGCTTTATTTTATTAACGTTTTGAAAGATTTTCGCTGTTAAATTATGTATTTTAGCGATTGTTAAAAAGTTTTAAAGTCACCCAATATATGAAAACAATAGGTTTTATTCCTTTACGTAAAGGGTCAAAAGGTATTCCTGGTAAAAATAAACGTAAAATGGTTGGAAGACCATTGTACACTTGGGTTTTAGGTGAAGCATTACACTCTAATTTAGATGCGGTTTATGTGTATACAGACGACCAATCCATATTAGATTTTATTACAAAAGAATACCATTATACAGATAAAATCAAAGGGCTTTTAAGAAGTGACAGTAGCGCAACAGATACTGCTTCCACAGAAAGTGCTATGTTGGAATTTGCAGAAACAATAGACTACGATTTTGATGTATTTTGCTTACTACAAGCGACGTCACCTTTTACTACAGCACAAGACATTAATAATTGTTTGACCGCTTTGGATAACGGGAAAGATTCCGCATTAACTGTTGTTAATACCCATCGTTTTTTATGGAATGCAGATGGTACAGCTATAAACTACAATCCTAGCAAGCGTCCTAGACGTCAAGATTTTGAAGGCTTGTTAATCGAGAATGGAGCAGTTTATACTTGTAATAAACAGGTGTTACAAGATCATAAAAATAGACTAGGAAATAACATAGGTATTGTTAAAATGCCAGAAGATAGTTTACACGAAATTGATACGGAATCCGATTGGATTACAGTAGAAAACCTTTTAATAGCACGTCAACAACAATTAAAAAAAGCTGAGAAAATCACACATTTAGTCTTAGATGTTGATGGAGTTTTTACGGACGGAACCATAACTTATACCAAGGATGGCGAACATACCAAAAGCTTTGACATGCGTGATGGCATGGGATTAGAGATTTTAAGACAATTTGGCGTTGAGGTTATGATTATGACAAGTGAGCAATCCGAGTTGGTTGCAAAACGCATGCAGAAGCTTCAAATTAAGCAAGTGTTTTTAGGTGTAAAAGATAAATACACGTTACTTCAAACCTTATCAAGACAACAAGGCTTTTCGTTAAATAATGTGGCTTATGTAGGTGATGATGTCAACGATATGTCTAATATTTGTAGCGTTGGTTGGTCATTAGCACCACAAAATGCCATGACCGAAATTAAAACCATAGCAGACGTTGTATTATCAAAACCATCTGGAGCAGGAGCCATCAGAGAAGCTTGTCAGTTTATTAAAAATTATAATAAAAGATATTAAGTAAATACATGAATACCTACAAAAAACCTTACATCATAGCAGAGATTGGATGTAATCATAAAGGCGATATGCAAATTGCTAAAGAGTTAATCCAAATGGCTAAAATATTTTGTAATGTAGATGCTGTCAAGTTTCAGAAGCGTCATAATATTGAGCTGCTAACGGAAGAACAATATAATAGTCCACACCCAAATCCTTCCAACTCGTATGGTGACACTTATGGTGCACATAGAGAGTATTTAGAGTTTGATGTAGCTCAACATCAAGAACTTAAAGATTTTTGCGAATCTATTGGTATTGATTATTCAACCTCTGTTTGGGATTTAACATCAGCAAAAGAGATTGCTTCATTACAGCCAAAGTTTATCAAAATACCTTCGGCTTGTAATAATAATGTTATCATGTTAGCATGGTTATGTGAAAATTACAAAGGCGAACTTCATATTTCTACAGGAATGACCACTAAAGATGAAATTGAAGATTTAGTAAAATTGTTTACTAAACACAATAGAGCCAAAGATTTAGTATTATACAACTGTACCTCTGGCTATCCTGTACCCTTTGAAGATGTTTGTTTATTAGATATTAATCTATTGATTGAAAACTACGGTAATCAAGTCAAGGATATTGGTTTTTCTGGACACCATTTAGGTATTGCAGTAGATGTTGCAGCTTACACCTTAGGTGCACCAATTATTGAGCGTCATTATACCTTAGATCGTACTTGGAAAGGAACGGATCATGCTGCGTCATTGGAGCCTATGGGATTACGTAAATTATCAAGAGATTTAAATGCAGTGCATAAAGCATTAACATTTAAAAGCCAAGACATTTTACCTATAGAGCAAGTGCAACGTGATAAATTAAAAAATCAAAAAGGATAATCTGATTTTATTATAATGAAAAAAAAAGTATTTGTCTTTTTTCCTGATGGTGTTGGTTTACGCAACTTTGCCTTCACAGATTTTAAATCTATTGGAGAACAGCATGGTTTTAATATCACGTATTGGAATAATACTGTTTTTTCGTTAAAAGATCATTTGGGTTTTAATGAAGTTAAGATAGATAACCATCAAATCCATCCATTAACACCAATTTATTCTCGTGCTAGAAAGCGAGCCGAATTGAATGTGTCTCAGGATAAATTTAATGATGACGTGTATCCTACTTATAAGTTTCCTTTTAATTATAAAGGTGTAAAAAACACGCTTAAAAGTTTATATACCAAGTTACTTATAGGGTTATATTCTTCTGAAAAAGGTGTTGAAAAAATCAGACAAAAAATAAATACATTAGAGCGTCAAAATCCTAAATACGCCTATTGTAAAGCACAATTACAACAACATAAACCCGATTTAATATTTTGCACAACACAACGTGCCACACAATCTATAAGTGCGTTATTAGCTGCTAAAGATTTAGGCATTCCTACGGTTGCTTTTGTTTACTCATGGGATAATGTACCCAAAGCGATGCAAGTGGTGGAGACTGATTATTATTGTGTTTGGAGTGACCACATGAAGCGTGAAGTGTTACAATACTATCCTTTTGTAAAAGCAGAACAAGTGTTTGTAACAGGGACGCCACAGTTTGAACCACATTATGATACTAGCTTAAAACAAAGTCGAGCAGACTTTTTTAAGCAATACAATTTAGACGTAAATAAAAAATATATATGTTATTCTGGTGATGACGAAACGACGTCACCTTTAGATCAATATTATTTAGAAGATTTAGTAAATACAGTCAGGCGTTTAAATGCTAAAGGCGAAAATTTAGGTATTATTTACAGGAAGTGTCCCGTGGATTTTACAACCAGATACGATGCTGTAATCCAAGCTAATAAAGATGTTATCGAGGTTTTGGATCCCGTTTGGAAGCCAATAGGAGACCAATGGAACCAGGTATTACCAGCAAAGGAAGACTTTAAAATGTTGTATAATGTTTGCGAACATTCAGAGTTTGTAACAAACGTTTGTTCATCCACAGTTTTTGATTTTGTTGCGCATAATAAAGCTTGCATTTATTATAATTATGAGCAACCGCAACTTAAAAAAGGGATTAGAGATATATGTCAAAACTATAACTACGTGCATTTTAGAAGTATGCCAAGTGATAAAGCAGCAGTGTTTTGTACCGATAAAAACGATTTGGAGCATTTAGTAAAACAAATATTAGATGGTCAATTATCAAATGTGGCAGAAGGAAAAAGATGGTACGAGATTATCGTTGGTACCACACCCACTAAAGCCTCAGAAAATATTTGGAAGGCAATTGACGTAATACTTAATTAAGTTTGATACATAAATAAAAAGGAATTACAAATCTTTGATAGATCAGTCTAAACATAATTTACAATTATCAATTCATGCACATCGCTTTTTTAACATCAGAGTATCCACATCCTAAAGTGTCTCACGCTGCAGGAATAGCCACTAGTATAAAAAATCTAGCAGTTGCTTTAGTTGATAAAGGTGAGCAAGTTACTGTTTTTGTGTATCATCAAAATGAAGACACTATCATAGATGACCAAGGTGTTACGATTCATTTAATTAAGAAAAAAAAGTACAAAGTCTTTACTTGGTATTTTTACAGAAAACAGCTTCAGTATTATATTAATAAAGTAGTTAAGTATGAAGCTATAGATTTAATTGAAGCACCAGATTGGACTGGTATTACAGCTTTTATGAAATTTAATATTCCGTTGGTAATTAGACTACATGGAAGTGATGCTTACTTTTGTAAATTAGATAAACGCAAACAAAAGTTTAAAAATTTTCTCTTTGAGAAAATGGGTTTATTAAAAGCATCAGCTTATATTGCTCCAACAACATTTGCAGGAGAAGAGACTGCTAAGATTTTTGGTTTAAACCGAAAAAAAATTAAAACTATTCATTATGGTTTACAATTAAGTCACTTTGAGAATCAAACACCAAAAGTTTACGAAGACAAAACCATTTTATGTATTGGTACAATTATTAGGAAAAAAGGTGTTTTAGAGCTAGCTGAAATTTTTAATACAATATTAAAAACAGAACCTAGCGCTAAATTAAAATTAATAGGAGGTGATGCTCCAGACATAAAAACAGGACACAAGTCCACTTTTGCCTTAATGCAGTCTATATTTACAGATCAAGCAAAACAAAATGTAGAGTATTTAGGTAAAATACCTTACAGTGATGTTAAAGCACATATTAAAAAAGCCCATGTTTGTACTTTTCCTAGTTTTGCTGAAACTTTAGGTATGGTTACTATAGAGAGTATGGCTTTACAAAAACCGGTGGTAAATACTAGCATTGGTTGGGCACAAGAGCTGATTCATGATGGTGTGAATGGATTTTTAGTGCATCCTTCGGATATTGAAACTTACAGTAAAACCATATTAAGATTATTTAAAGATCCTGAGTTATCGGCAACAATAGGTCGTGCTGCTAGAAAAAAAACTGAATTATCTTTCGATATTAATTGTATTGCAGATAAAAATATTACCTTTTATAACGATGTAATTTTAAAAAGAGTTTAAGATATTAATGGCATTGATTATAGTTCATAACAAGAATAAAGTAATTTCAATTTTAGATGATAACTTTAAGCCTATATCTAATTTTGAGTTGGGTAAATCTATGCCTAAAACTTTGCAATTAATTGCATTGCAATTTGATAATCAATTAGTAGTATGGTGTCATCAAATTCTTTTAAATTATTTGAATAGTGAGGCTTTAAATGATATATTTCATCATAATCGTGTTTTAGCAAGTTTTAACCCGACAGAGACAGATTATTTTCCTAAGCAATTAGGTTATATAGAGCGTTCTTTTGTGTTAAAAATTAATAAAACTGTAACCTTTCCAACTTGGCTGATGAGTAGTCATGTAGGAGGAATCAATACAGCAGTGTTAATTTTATTAAACAAACAATTAAATTTTAATCAAAACGCTGATTATTTTTTAACATCTTTAGCTAAATTGACTACTTCAGAAGGTCTATTTTGTTATTCAGAACCTAGATTGCTAAAACCTGGTTCTAAATCATTGGACATAATAAAGCAGGCTTCAACGTTTACTCTGTTTAAGTTTGTTAAGCAACATTACAAATGGGTTTGGGTATTTTTTTTAAGTTTTGGATTATTGATTTTTGAAAAAAAAATAACGCTATTACCATTAATCAGAAGCCTATTTGTAAAAAAACTCAGCACAACATTTAATTTAGAAGCAATACCAATTCAGTCCACCAAAACTGTAATTACTAAACACGAGATTGATGTTATCATCCCTACCATTGGTAGAAAACAATATTTATACGATGTTTTAAAAGATTTAGCTGCCCAAACGCTAATGCCTAAAAATGTGATTATTGTAGAGCAAAATCCTTTAGAGGGATCTGTGTCAGAATTAAATTATTTAAACAATCAAGAGTGGCCTTTTACAATTAAACACACCTTTACGCATCAATCAGGTGTTTGTAATGCACGTAACTTAGCCTTATCTCAAGTAGACAGTGAATGGACCTTTTTAGGAGATGATGATAATAGGTTTGACTCCAAATTAATTGAGTCTTTATTTAACCATATTGGCCAATATGGTGTCCAAGTAGGTATAACAGTTTATTTGCAAGCCAATGAGGTGCAAACCTATTTAAAAACAGCACAGACTAGTATTTTTGGGGCAGGAAATAGTATTATAAAATCAAGCCTAATCCAAAAGGTGAAATTTAATTTAAACTACGAGTTTAACTATGGAGAAGATACCGATTTTGGAATGCAGTTGCGAAATTTAGGAGAAGATGTGGTGTACTTTGCAGACATAAAAATAGACCATCTTAAAGCACCAATTGGTGGTTATCGTACTAAAGTTACACATCCATGGTCAGATGATAAAATTGCACCAAAACCATCACCAACCATACAGTTGTTGTATCAAACTTATTTTACACCAAAACAATTATTAGGTTATAAACTATTATTAGGTTTACGCAGCTATAAAAATAGTGATATTAAAAACCCATGGACCTATATTACCTATTATAAAAAACAATGGAAACGTAGTCAATTTTGGTGTGCTAAATTACCAAATGTTTAAGATGAATGTAAGTAAATCTATAAAAAGAATTTTATTAAGATATAACACTATAAAAAAACATCCTTTAACTAAAGATGCCTCTTTAGTTGCATTAATGCGTTATTTTTCATTTAATATCACACAATTTATATTTAAAAAACCAAGAATGTATAATTGGATAAATGGTTTAAAGTTTTATGCAGAAAAAGGCGATGCTGGTTTAGTTGGAAATATCTATTATAAATTAATGGATTATGAAGATTCTATGTTTTTGATAGATAGCCTTAAAAAAGATGAATTATTTGTAGACGTAGGAGCAAATTTAGGGCACTTTAGTTTATTAGCAAGCGGAATTTGTAAAGCAAAATCTATAGCTATAGAGCCAATAAAAACGACAATGGATAAACTGAATAGAAATATTAAATTAAATAATTTAACCTCATACATAACTTTATTAAATATAGGTATTGGAGATAAAAGTGAGACGCTTAGTTTTACAACTAATAACACAGTAATGAATAGTGTGTCGCTAGAAGAAAATAGTAATACTGTTAAAGTGGAAGTAAAAACTTTAGATCAAATACTTAAAAATGAAAATCCAGTTTTTATAAAAATTGATGTTGAAGGTTATGAGTATAAGGTGTTAAAAGGAGCACATTATACATTGTCTAACCCTAGTTTAAAGTATTTGTTAGTTGAGTTTAATAACTCGGGTTCTAAATTTAATTTTGAGGATCAAGCAGTTTTTGATTTAATAACGAAACATAACTTTATACCTGCCCTTTATGAACCCAAAAGTAAGCAAATAACAAAGATTAAAACGTTTAATAGGCATAAATTTAATACACTTTTTATTAAAAACGATATAAACCCAAATGCTTAAACTATTCACAAATACTAATTTTTTAACCGAAGCGTATCGACGTCAAGTCTTTCCGTTGTTATTTGATTTGGTATTTAAGCAAAACCAAAGACTACTTGAAAAGTACAGTATTGTTTCTAATATTGAAGACGCAAATATTGTCGTTTTACCATTAGATTATGCAATATTTTTAAAACAAAGGTCCCCCTTTTTAGATCTTTTAAAAGCTGCTAAAACAGCAAAGCTTCCTATATGGATTTATACTGCTGGAGACTATGGGTTTACTAATTATATACCTAATAGTTATACCTTTAGGTTAGGTGGTTTTGATAGTAAAATGGATACAAATACTTATGTTTTACCGTCTTTTATAAACGATCCGTATGCTTCCGTTTTGACTCAAGGTTTTTCTGTTTTAAAAAAAACAAATAAGCCAAGTATTGGTTTTGTTGGTCATGCACAATCTGGCGTTTTAAAATATTTAAAAGACTATACCAATCATTTAAAATATCAAGTTAAAAGAAAGTGTAACAAAATACTAGCAGATAAACAGTGGTTTTACCCATCAAGTGTAAAGCGTGCCAACTATTTAAAACGACTAGCTGTAAATGAAGATTTAGAAACCAATTTTATACTTAGAACTAAATATAGAGCAGGCTCGCAAACTATTGAAACACAACAAGAGACTACTCAGCAATTTTATAATAATCTATTTAACAATGCCTATACTTTTTGTATAAGAGGTGTTGGGAATTTTTCGGTTAGATTTTACGAAACTTTGGCTGTAGGACGCATTCCTATTTTGTTAAATACAGATTGTAGGTTACCATTGAGTAATCGCATAGATTGGACTAAACATTGTTTAATTTTGGATGCATCAAGTCACATTAAAATAGCAGATCAAATTTTAGAATTTCATAAAGGGTTATCAGCATCTGAATTTGAGAATATCCAACATTCTAATCGTAACTTATGGCTTAATACGTTGCAACGCGACGCTTATTTTTTAAAGATTTATAATCAGTTTAAAACTAAATAGGAATTCATGAATTTGTCTTTTTCATTAGTCATTTGTACCTATATGCGACCAAAAGCTATCCTTACGCTTTTAAAGTCCGTAGCCTTGCAGACCTTGTATCCTAATGAAATTCTTGTAATAGATGGCTCTACCAATTCTGGAACTGAATCAGTTTTAAGTGAAAACACATTCCATAGTCTTAGTTATTTTAAAGTTGATGAGGCTAATAGAGGATTAACCAAGCAACGTAATTTTGGAATTAGTAAAGTCGATAAATCTATTGACATTGTTTGCTTTTTGGATGATGATGTTGTTTTAGAAAGTGATTATTTTCAGCAATTAATTACTACATATCAAACCCATCCAAAAGCCCTAGCTGTTGGAGGTTACATCACAAACGAAGTCAATTGGGAAGTCTCAGACAAAACTAATAACGCTTCAAAATTCTATTTTGATAATTGGATGCGTCAAGAGCCTTCAAGATTTAAAATTAGAACTATTTTTGGTTTGCAACCTGATATAAATCCTGGTTTTTTACCAACTTTTGCTCATGGACGTTCTGTTAGTTTTTTACCTCCTTCAGGTAAAATTTATGAAGTCGAACAACTCATGGGTGGCGTGTCTAGTTATAAAAAAGAAGTCTTTAAGCGTTTATCATTTTCAACTTATTTTGAAGGTTATGGCTTGTATGAAGATGCCGATTTTTCAATAAGACTAGCTAAATTAGGACCATTATATATTAATACTAATGCTAAACTGGCTCATTATCATGATGGTTCTGGACGACCAAACCAGTATAAATATGGTAAAATGGTAGTTAGAAACAGTTGGTATGTGTGGCGCGTCAAATATCCAAATCCTACTTTAAAAGCTAGCTTTAAATTTCATGCTACCGAGTTATTATTGATCACCATTAGAGCGACAAATATAATTACTTCCAAAGAAAAATTAAAAGTATTAACCGAAACGTTAGGTCGTAACATTGGTTGGATTTCGCTTATATTTAACAAACCCAAAATTCAATAATGCGATTTTTAATCATCACTCATGTTTTCCATAAGCCCAAAAATCAGCAATGGTTTGCTTACGCACCTTATGTGCGTGAAATGAATTTGTGGTTAAACTATGTAGATGAGGTTGAAATTGTAGCTCCTATAACAGATATACCAATTTCTGAAATCGATATTGCTTATCAGCATAGTAATATTAAATTTACGCCAATACCATCCATCGCTTTTATCAATTTTAGTAGTGGTTTAAAGTCTTTATTGGCTATCCCATTTATTTTATATAGGTTATTTCAGGCTTGTAGACGTGCAGATCATATTCATTTAAGATGTCCAGGAAACATTGGATTGTTAGGGTGTTTGGTTCAGCTATTTTTTCCGAATAAATTAAAAACTGCCAAATATGCAGGTAATTGGGATCCAAATGCACAACAACCCTTAAGTTACAAACTTCAAAAAAAAATACTTTCAAATACCACTTTGACTAAAAACATGACTGCTTTAGTTTATGGAGAATGGAAAAATCAAACTAAAAATATCAAGTCATTCTTTACAGCAACCTTTAAAAATGAAGACCGAGAAGCGATTCCTTTAAGAGATTATTCTGCTGACTTACATTTTATTTTTGTTGGTAGTTTGGTTGAAGGTAAACGTCCATTATTGGCCATACAAATCGTTGAAAAATTAATTAAAAAAGGGATTGCAAGTCACTTAGCATTATATGGAGATGGCGTTTTAAAAAACGAATTACAGCAATACATAGATCAAAATAACTTAGGGAAGTATATCGTTTTAAACGGAAATCAAACCGGTGAAACCATAAAAGCAGCATTAAAACAATCACATTTTTCAATATTAGCGTCAAAGTCCGAAGGTTGGCCAAAAGCCTTAGCCGAAGCTATGTTTTATGGCGTTATACCCATTGCAACGTCAATATCTTGTGTCCCTAATATGCTAGATTATGGAAAAAGAGGCCTCTTGATAACACCTGATTTAGCGTCTGCAGTTAATAACATTGAAAGCTGTTTGTTAGATAAAGCCTTTTTACGCGAACAATCTATAAAGGCGTCAGACTGGTCACAACAGTACACTTTAGATGTGTTTGAGACTGAAATTAAACGTTTAATAAACTCTAACTAATGAAAGTACTACAATTAATTGATAGCTTAGAAGCAGGAGGAGCAGAGCGCGTTGCTGTTAATTACGCAAACGGTTTACTAGATATTGTTGATGCAAGTTATTTGTGTGCTACCAGAGCAGAGGGACTTTTGAAAGGCGAATTAAATAAAGACGTTGGCTATTTATTTTTAAATAAAAAAACAACCTTAGATAGTAAAGCTATTAAGCTTTTATACCAATTTATTAAGGACGAAAAAATACAAATTGTTCATGCACATGGTTCGTCTTTTTTTTTAGCAACTATAATTAAGTTGTTACAGCCCAAATTAAAATTGGTTTGGCATGATCATTATGGTAAAAGCGAATTTTTAAAGCAACGACCAAAGCAGGTTTTAAAATTTTGTTCGCGTTTTTTTAACCACATATTTAGTGTAAATTCTAAATTAGAAGCTTGGGCAAAAACGACACTTAAAGTGAAATCGGTTAGTTATTTACCTAATTATGCAGTAAAAAATAATAATCCGCTAACTACAAAATTAAAAGGAGTAGAAGGTAAGCGTATTGTTTGCTTAGCAAATTTAAGACCACAAAAAGATCATTTAAATTTATTGAAAGCTTTTAAAGCGGTTTTAATAACTGAACCAATGTGGACTTTGCATTTAGTAGGTCAAGATTTTAAAGATGCATATTCTAAATCTATTTTTGACTTTATTAATTTAAATAAATTAGAAACGTCGGTCTTTATTTATGGTAGTTGTGCAGATACTTCTGCTATTTTACAGCAAAGTACAATAGGTGTTTTGTCTTCAAAATCTGAAGGCTTACCTTTGGCATTGTTAGAGTATGGATTAGCAGGACTACCTGTTATTTGTACAAATGTAGGGGATTGTAGTTTGGTAGTAAAAAGTAAAATCACGGGATTAATAGTGCCATCAGAAGATACTATCTCTTTAAGTCAAGCTATAATATTATATATTGAAGACTTAAGGCTTAGGTACGCTTGTTCGATAAACTTAAAAGATGTAGTCAAAACTAATTTTTCAGAATGTTCCCAGCTAGATTCAATTTTAAAAATGTATTCACGATTATAATCTAAATGCAAAATAACTATCTAAAAATATTAGGCTTACATATAATAATTGGGATTTTAATCTACTATTCAAGAATTTTAGGAAATCTTTATTTTTATAGCATAGTTTTGTATTTATTTTATAGAATAATAAGTGCTAAACCAAATTTAAAGTCTTTTGAAGTTGTAAGGGCTTGTGCTTATATTATTGGAGCAGAGGTAATCCTTCGTATGACTAATAGCGGACCTTTTTATGAGGCAAGTAAATATATTGTTATAATATTTTCAATTACAGGGTTGTTTTATAGTGGCTTTAATAAAAAAGCTTCACCTTACTTACTTTATATATTATTATTAATTCCAAGTATTTATCTGTCGTTATATTTGTTAGATATTAGTGGTAATGTGAGAAAAGCCATAGCTTTTAATTTAAGTGGTCCGGTTTGTTTAGGTGTTTCAGCTTTATTATGTTATGACTTGTCCATTACTAAAAAACAACTTGAGTCTATAGTTAACTTTATTGTTTATCCATTAATAAGCACTTTGGTCTTTGTTATTATGTATAATCCAAATGTCGCAGCAGTATCTTCAGGAACAGGTTCTAATTTTGATACCTCGGGAGGTTTTGGTCCTAATCAAATGTCTACAGTGTTAGGGTTAGGTTTTTTTTTAATGACAGTTCGTTTTTTTTATTTTAGTAAAACAAAATTAGTAAAGTATTTAGACCTGTTTTTAATATTAATATTCGCTTTTAGGGCAATTGTAACTTTTAGTAGAGGAGGTGTATATACAGCCATATTGATGATTTTGTTTTTTATTTTTTTTCAATATAAATCCATGGATGAAAAAAATAAAAAAAGAATGATAACTTCTATTTTTTTATTTTTAAGTATTGCAATTTTGACATGGATTATTTCGACTGATCAAACTAATGGCATGATTGAAAAACGATATTCTAATCAAAATGCTATGGGTCATGAAAAAAGTGATGTAACAACCGGTCGCGGTGACTTATTTTTAGCTGAATTTGAAGAATTTATTGCTAATCCTTTTTTAGGTGTAGGCGTAGGACGAGTAAAAGATTTGCGTTTTCAGAGAACTGGTATACATGCAGCGTCACATAATGAGATAGGTCGTATTATTTCAGAGCATGGCTTATTGGGTGTTTTAGCGCTAAGTATACTATTGTTAGTGCCTTTGTTTTATAGATTAAAAAACAGGAATAATGTTTTATTTTTTTCTTGCTATTTGTTTTGGTTACTTACAATAAATCATTCTGCGATGCGAATTGCTGCACCAGCCTTTATTTACGCATTAAGTTTATTACATATTATAAATGACAAACCTAGTATACATAGGCAACAAATTAATTAGTTCAGGTAAAACAGCTACAACCATTGATACTTTAGGTACAAATCTTGAAGCATCTGGTTTTAAAATAACTTATGCCTCTAGTTATAAAAATATCTTTTTGAGATTAATCCATATGCTATGGACCGTTTTTAAACACAGACAATCCACCGACTATGTATTAATCGATACATACAGTACGCTAAATTTTTATTACGCCTATGCTGTAAGTAAGTTATGTAAAATATTAGGCTTAAAATACATTCCTATTTTACACGGAGGGAATTTACCTATTCGGCTTATTAAAAACCCTAAATTAAGTGCTACTATCTTTAAAAATGCATATGTTAATATTGCACCTTCAAATTATATTAAAGCATCTTTTAAAGAAAAAGGTTATATAAATGTAGAAGTGATACCAAATAGTATTGACATTATAAATTATCCTTTTTTAGTTAGAGAAATAGATACCATAGATCTACTTTGGGTACGTTCTTTTTCAAATTTGTACAATCCAAAATTAGCAATCAATGTCTTATCTGAA
The DNA here is from genome assembly GCF_007827365.1 of Olleya sp. Hel_I_94. Classification (NCBI taxonomy): domain Bacteria; kingdom Pseudomonadati; phylum Bacteroidota; class Flavobacteriia; order Flavobacteriales; family Flavobacteriaceae; genus Olleya; species Olleya sp. Hel_I_94. Next base: position 93,903 of record NZ_VISI01000001.1, on the reverse strand, counting down.
TTAAAGAAAAAAGGTTACAATTGTTCGTTGTGCATGGTTGGTCCAGACAATGATGGTAGTTTACAAGAAGTTAAAAAATATGCCAGCAATCTAGGTTTAGAGGTATCCTTTACAGGGAAATTGACTAAAGAAGAATGGATTGCTTTATCTAAAAATTACAATGTATTTATTAATACCACTAATTTTGATAATACACCTGTAAGCGTTATCGAAGCTATGGCTTTAGGGTTGCCTATAGTGTCAACACATGTAGGTGGTTTACCTTTTTTAATTGATAATACTATAGATGGACAATTAGTGCCTGCAAATGATGTAAAGGCATTTGTTAAAGCCGTATTATATTATAAGAACAATCCAAAATGGACACAATCTGTAATTACTTCTGCCAGGAATAAATCAGAACAATTTAATTGGAATACCGTTAAACAAAAATGGATTAGCACTTTAAAGTAAAAAACTTGGTTTAAAACATTTACTTGTTATCTTTGAAATAATTCTACCAATCCGTTAACATGAATAAAAGTAGTGGTATCCACTTTGAAATTTCTGAACGCAAAATTCTTTTACGTTTATTTGATTTGCTTTTTATTGGTGCTTCACTTTTTACAGTCAGTACTTTTTTTGACTTTGACTACTTTAAAGTGTATGACCAACATTGGACTTGGTTTATTGTGCTTGCTATTTATATAACCGTTTTTGGAACCGTCTTAGAATTGTATGATTTACAAAAATCAAGTCGATTGGATACCGTCCTTGGTACGGTTTTGCTTACCACCTCAGTAACTGTTTTATTTTATCTTTTAACTCCGTTTTACACACCATCGTTACCCGAAAATAGATTACAAATATTATATTTTTATTTGGCTATTTTGTTTGGTTTATATTTTTGGAGATGGGCTTATATCACATTCATTTCTTCCCCTAGATTTTTTAAAAGGGTGCTTTTAGTAGGCGAAATATCTAATATTAAAACTATTGTTGATGCTTTTGCAAGTGCAGATCCTAATTATAAGATTATTGGATTTATTAATTGCGAAACAAGTAACAAAGACACTATAAAATATAAAGGGTTAAAGGAATACGAGCCTTCTAAAATGCATCAGATAATTAAAGATGAAAATATATCTGAAGTCGTAATTGCAAGCTATAATTCAGAAAACATTACTTCTAATATATATTCCGATTTAATTACTTTATTAGAAAAAGGGTTTCCAATAAAAGAGTATACTCAGGTTTATGAAGATATAACCTATCGTGTTCCTGTACAGTTTGTTGGGAAGGATTTTTATAAATATTTTCCATTTAGTCGAAACAATAAAAATAAATTATATTTAGCCTACAGACGTCTTTTTGATATTTTGTTATCACTAGTTGGTTTGTTTTTAGGATTACTAATTTTACCTTTTATTTTAATTGGTAACGCTTTGGGTAATAGAGGTGCGTTATTTTACACTCAAGAACGTGTTGGAAAAAACGGAATCCCTTTCAAGATTTTTAAGTATAGGACTATGGTTAAAAATGCAGAAGCAGCAGGAGCTGTTTGGGCAACAAAAAATGATACTAGAATTACAGCTTTTGGTAAGTTTTTAAGAGTTACTAGATTGGACGAAATACCACAATTTTTAAATATTTTAAAAGGTGATATGAGTTTGATTGGTCCTAGACCAGAGCGTCCTTATTTTGTAGACGAATTGTCCCAAGTCATTCCTTTTTACGAAACCAGACATATCGTTAAACCAGGACTAACAGGTTGGGCTCAGGTTAAAGCACGCTATGGTTCAAGCGTTGATGATAGTTTATTAAAATTACAATATGATTTGTACTATATTAAGCATAGAGGCTTTTTATTAGACATCAATATTATAGTTAAAACGTTAAGTACTGTCATCTTTTTTAGAGGACAATAATTAGGCTTTATTTTCGGTTAATTTATAAAACCTTAAAAGGTATATATACCTAACTGCTAACGCTAGTAATAAAGGTGCTAAAGCAGGAGCAAAGCGTTGCACACCTATAGTCCAATGCATCACAATCAAGCATAACATTAAAATTGAAAATTTAATATAAGCTATAAACCATTTTTTAGGACTAGTCTTTAAAATTTGTAGGATACAAAACAGACTTAAAGGAAAAGCCCATAATAAATTGTAGTTGTAAGTAGTACCTGTATGATCTGTTGCAAACCATAATAAAAATAGTAAAATACCTATTAGTCCTGTGACTGTAAATAGGGCTAAATCTAACCCTTTGTTTCTAGCGTTATTTTTATTATCGCTATAGGTTATATAAAGAATAACCAATGCTAAAACCAATGTTAACAGTAATGGACTAGTTAGAAAAAAGCTGTTTTTATTTTCGTTTTCTCCTTTTTTAGTAAAGATTGTTTTAGATGCAGTAACCAATTTTTCTTTTGAATCCTTTAAAGTAGCAAGCTCAAAAAACTGATTAACTTTTTCAGGTAAAAAAAGCTGTTCTCTTGGCGTTGCTTGTCTATCAATTATAGACCCTAAGGCAATATCTATCCCAAAGCTTCCCCAAGTATTCCAATGTAAATTATGGTCAATTAATTGTCTAAAAGTTTGCTGTTTATAGTCTTTTGGTAGGTTATACTCTAGATTTCCGTCTAAAGTAGTTTCAATGACATCTCTTATTTTAGTGGCGCAATTATCATAAAAAAAATCATATAGATAAGCTCCTTGATCTTTCTTGTAATTAGCCTCTAAATAATCATATAGTTGCTTGGTTTCAGCTTGTGTTAAGCGCAGTTGTTGCTCTTTTATTGTGCGATTTTCACTAATATAAAACGCTATAAAGTTTTTATAATTGGATTTACCTTGTAGATAGTTAAGTTTTCCTCTAGCAAAATCTAAATAAAAATTTGGATCGTCAAAATTATACCTGCCAAAGTCATATGCAATATCGGCAAATCGGGATTTAATACGGATGGCATTATGCCCAAAAGCATCGTTTAAGTTACTGCCTGGTCCAAATGTGATAACACTTACTGTCGTGTCCTGGGATAAAGGTATTGCTTGTGTAAATCCTGTAGTTGTACTAAGTACAAAAACAATGTATAATAATAGTCTCATGCTACAAAGATAACTTATCTAAAAACGCTAAAATCTAGTTTTAACGAAAATACATTAGAATACAAAGCAACGCTTTGATCGCCAATATCTGTAAACGCGTAATCTACTTGGATGCCTTTATATTTAAAACCGACACCAAAACTTGGTTGAAACGTTAAATCTTCAGAGTTGTCTATCTGTAATTCATTTTGAAAATTACCAACACCTGTTCTAAGATAAATCATATCAATATAGCCAAACTCTAAACCTAAAGCAGGATTTATACTAGCAAAAGAGGTTGATATAACATCATTATTTTGCTCAAATCTTACGTTTAAATCTAGCTCTGCTTCCAGTGTATAATCATAATGAAAACGATATAATTTAGCTACACCTAATTGTAGTTTTGGTATTGTAATTTCGGTGGTTTCTGGTAATTCTTGATTTTGACCTTCTACTGCATTTTGGACTTTAGCAAATTCATCTTCATTAATAGTCCAAGCATTAAAAGTTGTGGTAATGTCACGTGCCATGATACCAAATTTCCAATTATTATTACTTTCAAATTGAATAGCAGCATCCAAACCAAAACCCCAACTTGAAGCAAAGTCTCCTATAATACGTCTAATAATTTTAGCATTAACACCATAACTTAACCCTTCTAGCGGTAAGTCTCTAGCGTAAGATAAAGTTAAACCGTAATCTGCTGTAGAAAATAAGCTGATTCGGTCATAGTTAACATTACCTTGTTCATCTATAAGCTGTGTAGTATCTAGGATATCATCCACAGCAAAACGTATTAAAGAGATTCCGAAAGCACTATTATCATCTAAAGGCATTGCAAAAGCTGCATAGTCATAATTTGCAATATTAGCAAAGTAACTAGAGTGCATTAAGGCTAATTGATTGTCTTCTAGTTTAATTAATCCAGCAGGATTCCAATAGCCAGAATTTACATCGTTGGTTCTAGCAACGGTAGCATTGCTCATCCCTAAAGCTGCTGCATCCACACCAATATTCATAAATTCGTTTGAATATTTTCGGGTTTGAGCAAAAGATAATGAGACACTCAGTAATAAAAAGGCTAGTAAACTTACTTTCAATTTCAATTTTTTTTTACAAAGATGCTATAATTTTTCTATATATTAAACTTCAATTTTAATACTATATTGCATAGTGTTTGGAATAGACTCAAATACTTTGTTATTTTTACAAAAAACTAACTGATGAACATCAAAGCTTTTATACCAAATTTTATCACACTTCTTAATTTATTTAGCGGAAGTGTGGCAGTCATATTTGCTGTTAATAACCACTTTAATTTTGCTGCCTTTTTTGTGTTTTTAGGTATCTTTTTTGATTTTTTTGATGGTTTGTTAGCAAGAAAGTTAAATGTGCAAAGCGATTTAGGTTTACAATTAGATAGTTTGGCAGATATGGTAACTAGTGGATTAGTACCAGGAATAGTAGTTTTTAAACTGTTAGAATTAGCTAGTAATAGTAAAGCAGTAACATCCATTGATGAGTGGTCAGAAACTATGCAATGGACAGGTTATACATTTAACTTATTACCATTTATTGGGCTGTTTATAACATTAGCATCTGCTTATAGATTGGCTCGTTTTAATCTTGACGAAGAACAACAAAGTTATTTTAAAGGACTACCAACACCTGCTAATGCCTTACTAATTTTATCATTACCGTTAATTTTAGAATTTCAGAATAATGATTTAATAAATAGTATTATACTTAATAAATGGTTTTTAATTGTGTTAACTATTTTAAGTTGTTACATATTAAATTCATCTGTAAAACTATTTGCCTTAAAATTTAAAAACTGGAGTTTTAAGTCAAATGCAGTACGTTACATTTTTATAATCTTAAGTATTGTGCTTTTAGTGGTGTTGCATTTTGCAGCAATCCCTTTAATAATAATACTATACATATTACTATCCTTATTTAATAACATCAATTAATACCCACTATGCTAGAAATTATTTTTACGCTTTTAATGCTTGTTTTGTTGCAGGCTGTTTTAGGATTTGATAACTTATTATATATCTCTTTAGAGTCAAAAAAAGCACCAGAATCTGAACAAAAGCGCGTTAGAAAAGTTGGTATTTTAATTGCGATTGTTTTACGTATCATATTATTGTTTGTATTAGTATCGATAATTGATTTTTTTAAAGAGCCTTTTTCGTTTATGACAGGTGAATTAGGTAATGTGGCCAGCTTTGCTTTTAATGGACACAGTTTAATTGTATTAGCTGGAGGAGGTTTTATTATTTATACAGCTATAAAAGAAATTTGGCATATGATTGGTGCTCATGATTTAGATCATGATATTGAAGGTGATGGCACGAGAGGTAAGTCTGCAAGTGCTGTTATAACCAGTATTGTAATAATGAATTTAGTATTCTCTTTTGATTCTATTTTAGCAGCCATAGGGTTAACAAGTGATATTGAAAACGCTACAACAGCCTTTATTGTAATGGCTATTGCTATTGTAATTAGCGGATTATTAATGTTGTTTTTGGCAGATCGAATCTCTGTGTTTTTAGCAAAAAACCGAATGTATGAAGTGCTTGGGTTGTTTATCCTATTTATTGTAGGTATAATGTTAGTTACTGAAGGTGGACATTTAGCACACTTAAAGCTATTTGGAAACCCAATTGAGTCTATGAGTAAAACAACCTTCTATTTTGTGTTATTTATTTTAATTATTGTAGATGTTGTGCAAGGTCGTTATCAAAAGAAGATATTGGCAGAGAATGCCAAGATTAAAGCTAAGTCTGAAGAAAAAATATAGTGACATAAATGGTCATTAAATACTAAAAGCCCAATTGAATTTTCAATTGGGCTTTTATTTATAAATTATTTATTTACAACATTCAGATTAATCTCTAATCTTCTTTTTACGTAATTCAAAATTCTGACCTAAGTATACTTTTCGTACCATTTCGTCATTAGCTAATTCTTCAGGTTCTCCTGCTTTTAAAATACTTCCTTCAAACATTAAATAAGTTCTATCTGTAATAGCTAACGTTTCTTGTACGTTGTGGTCAGTAATTAATATACCAATGTTCTTTTTGGTTAATTGCGCTACAATACGTTGTATATCTTCCACTGCAACTGGATCTACTCCAGCAAATGGTTCGTCTAATAAAATAAAGCTTGGATTAGTTGCTAAGGCACGTGCAATTTCGGTACGACGACGTTCTCCTCCAGATAATAAATCACCTCTACTTTTTCTAATATGACCTAAACTAAACTCTTCAATTAATGCTTCCATCCTGTGCAATTGTTCTTTTTTGCTCAGTTTGGTCATTTGTAAAACACTTAAAATATTGTCTTCAATACTTAGTTTTCTAAATACAGATGCTTCTTGTGCTAAATAACCAATACCATTTTGTGCACGTTTATACATAGGGTAATTGGTAATGTTAGTGTCATCCAAATAGATGTTTCCAGCATTTGGTTTTACTAAACCAACAGTCATATAAAATGATGTTGTTTTTCCTGCACCATTAGGACCTAAAAGCCCAACAATTTCACCTTGACTAACTTCAAGAGATACGTCTTTTACAACTTTACGTCCACTGTAGGACTTCATTAAATGTTCGGCTCTTAGCTTCATTTGGTGTGTTTAATTGTCGTAAAAATAAGCATTTCAATATAACTTATTAAAAAGGCGCTTTAATTTATATAAAGTTTAACCTTGTTGGTCTTGATCCTGTGCTTCTAAAGCTTCCCAAAACTCATACGCACGTCTTAAATGTGGGATCACTATAGTACCACCAATTAATGTAGCAATACTTAAGGTTTCCATTACTTGCTCTTTAGACAAACCTTCTTTATAACTTGACTCTAAATGGTATTTAATACAATCATCACAACGTAAAACGGTAGAGGCTACTAAACCTAATAGCTCTTTAGTTTTTACGTCCAATGCACCTTCAGTAAAAGCATTAGTGTCTAAATTAAAAATACGTTTGATTATTTTATTGTTATCGCCTAGAATTTTATCATTCATTTTTTCGCGATAGTCGTTAAATTCTTTAACTAGTTCTGACATCTTTTTTTTGTTTTTTATTTTCGTTTTTCACTACAATTCGAGAGATATGAATACTGACTTCATACAAAATTAGTACAGGTATCGCTACAATTATTTGACTTGCTACATCTGGAGGTGTTATGACTGCAGATAAAATTAGAACTATAACTAAAGCAAATTTTCTATATTTTTTTAAAAACTGAGGCGTTACCAAACCAACTTTAGTTAAAAAGTAGATTAATATTGGTAGCTCAAATATTATTCCAGACGCTAAAACAGACGCTCTGATTAACCCAACGTATGATGAAATATCAATCTCGTTGGATACTTCTGTACTTACGGAGTAGGTTCCTAAAAAGTTTATGGATAAAGGTGTTATAATGTAGTATCCAAATAACACACCCATAAAAAACAGTAAAGAAGATATTATAATAAAACCTGTAGATGTACGACGTTCTTTAGAGGTTAAACCAGGACTAATAAATCGCCATAATTGGTAAATTACATAAGGGAATGCTACAATAAATCCAGCATAAATGGACGTCCATATATGAATAGAAAACTGTCCAGCCATTTCACGGTTTTGTATTATAAACGGAAACGAATCTGCACAAAAACTCATGTCATCCAATCCAAAAAATTTAGACATTTCACATAACCATTGGTAAGTGGGAAACGTCATTTTTTGAGGTGCAAATAGGATGCTATCAAATAGTATACTTGGAAAACAAAAAGCGATTGTACCACAAATAACTACAGCAGATACAATCCTAATTAAATGCCATCTTAAATCTTCAAGATGATCTAAAAAAGACATCTCGTTTACATTTTTTTTTGCCATTATAAAATTCCTTCTCTTATTAAATCGTGGATATGCACAACACCAGCGTACTTGCCATCTTTTTGCACAAGTAATTGAGAAATACCATAGGTCTCTAAAACCTCCATAGCATCAATAGCCATAGCGTCTTCTTCGATACGTTTAGGATTGGCACTCATAATATCTTTAGCAGTTAAGTCGCTAAAGTTATCCACTTTGCTTAGCATTCGTCTTAAATCACCATCAGTAATTATTCCGACAATTTTTTTGTTTTCAGTGACAGCTGTAACACCTAGCATTTTTTCAGATATTTCAACAATTACCCGTTTAATGTTAGTGTCTAAAGTTACTTCTGGTTTTTGATTAACAGAAGAAATATCCTGAACTCTTAAATATAATTTTTTACCCAATGCACCACCTGGATGATATTTAGCAAAATCTTTGCTAGAAAACCCTCTTAATTCTAAAAGGCTAACTGCTAATGCGTCACCCAATACTAGTTGTGCAGTAGTACTGGTTGTTGGTGCTAAATTGTTTGGGCAAGCTTCTTTCTCTACAAATGCATTTAAAACAAAATCCGCTTGCTGGCCTAAAAATGAATCTTTATTACCAGTTATAGCAATCATTTTATTTTTTGCATTTTTAATTAATGGTACCAAAACTTTAATTTCTGGTGTGTTTCCACTTTTAGAAATGCAAATCACCACATCATCCTGAAGTATTAATCCTAGGTCACCATGGATAGCATCTGCAGCATGCATAAATACAGCAGGAGTACCAGTCGAGTTTAGCGTAGCCACTATTTTTGTTGCTATAATAGCACTTTTTCCTATACCAGTAATTATGACTCTACCCTTAGAATTATAAATCAATTCCACAGCTTCAGCAAAGTCGTTATCAATTAAATTTGATAAATTTAATATGGACTGTCCTTCAAGTTTAATAGTTTCTTTGGCACTACTAATAATGGAAGCTTTTGTTTTCAATGTGTTTATTTTTTTTTGGTTTATAAAGATTTTACTATCTTTAGTCTTAATCTAAATCACCTTAAGATTATTAGATTAATAATTTCGACAAATTTAGCGAAAAAATTGAGAGGGGAATTCAATTCTTAGCAACTATTTATAGTTTGTCAAAAGTATGTAAGTGTAAATAATTAATTAAATACGAAAGTTATACATAGTGAAAAGCGATTTGCATTCAGCACTAAAAAAATACTTTGGCTTTGGCGAGTTTAAAGGACTTCAAGAACAAGTCATTAAAAGTATCCTAGAACAAAAAAATACATTTGTAATAATGCCTACAGGTGGTGGTAAAAGTTTATGCTACCAATTACCTGCATTAATGCAAGAAGGTACAGCTATAGTTGTGTCTCCTTTAATAGCATTAATGAAAAATCAGGTTGATGCAATCAGAGGTGTCTCCAATGAAAATGGTGTGGCTCATGTTTTAAATTCATCTTTAAATAAGACTGAAATTAAACAAGTCAAAGAAGACATTACAAATGGTATTACAAAATTATTATATGTAGCACCAGAATCCTTAACTAAAGAAGAAAATGTAGAGTTTTTGCGTACGGTAAAAATTTCTTTCATGGCAGTGGATGAAGCCCATTGTATTAGTGAATGGGGTCACGATTTTAGACCAGAATACCGTAATTTAAGATCTATAATTAGACGTATAGGAGATAATATTCCCATAATTGGTCTAACAGCTACTGCAACACCTAAGGTACAAGAAGATATCCTGAAAAACTTAGGGATGAATGACGCTAACACTTTTAAAGCCTCATTTAATAGACCTAATTTATATTACGAGATACGTCCAAAAACTAAAAACGTAGATGCTGATATCATACGCTTTGTAAAGCAAAACGAAGGTAAATCCGGAATCATATATTGTTTAAGTCGTAAACGTGTAGAGGAGTTGTCTCAAGTGTTACAAGTTAATGGGATTAAAGCGGTACCATATCACGCAGGTTTGGATGCTAAAAAAAGATCCAATCACCAAGATATGTTTTTAATGGAAGATATTGACGTGGTAGTTGCAACCATAGCTTTTGGTATGGGAATAGACAAACCAGATGTAAGATTTGTAATTCATCACGATATTCCTAAAAGTATAGAAAGCTATTACCAAGAAACTGGTCGTGCAGGACGAGATGGAGGAGAAGGTCATTGTTTAGCTTATTATGCCTATAAGGATATAGAAAAGTTAGAGAAGTTTATGTCAGGTAAACCTGTAGCAGAGCAAGAAATTGGTCAAGCACTATTGCAAGAGGTAGTCGCTTTCGCGGAAACTTCAATATCAAGACGTAAATTCATATTGCATTATTTTGGTGAATCATTTGATAACAAAACAGGTGAAGGTGGAGATATGGATGATAATATGCGTCATCCAAAGGAAAAACAAGAAGCTAAAGATGATGTAAAACTTGTCCTAGAAATTGTCGATGCTACCAATGAAAAATATAAGGCTAAAGAGTTAGTAAACGTTATTGTAGGTAAATCTAACGCGTTAATTAGCTCTCATAAAACCGACGATCAACCCTTTTTTGGTAAAGGAAAAGATAAAGATAAATCCTATTGGATGGCTTTAACACGACAAATATTAGTATCAGGATCTTTAAAAAAGGATATTGAAACCTATGGTGTCATTAAGCTTACAGATAAAGGAAAAGAGTTTATAAAAAATCCTGAATCATTCATGATGACTAAAGATCATGAGTTTGGTGACGAGTCAGACAATACTATAATCACTGCAGAAAGTGGTGGTGGAGCAGTAGTGGATGAGGCATTAATGAAAATGCTTAAAGACTTAAGAAAAACTAATGCTAAAAAATTAGGTGTACCTCCTTTTGTTATATTTCAAGATCCATCCTTAGAGGATATGGCTTTAAAATATCCAGTATCTGTGGAAGAGCTATCTAACGTTCATGGTGTTGGAGAAGGGAAAGCTAAAAAGTATGGTAAAGATTTTGTCGCGCTTATTGCAAGATATGTAGAAGATAACGACGTTGTAAGACCAGATGATTTAGTGGTTAAATCTACAGGTAGCAACTCTGCACTTAAATTATATATCATACAAAATGTGGACAGAAAATTACCATTAACAGATATTGCATCTGCTAAAGGAATGGAAATGTCTGCATTTATTAAAGAAATGGAAGCTATTGTCTTTTCAGGAACAAAACTAAATATTGATTACTGGATTAATGATATTTTAGATGAAGACCAACAAGAAGAAATCCATGATTATTTTATGGAGTCACAAACAGATAAGATTGACGTTGCAATAGACGAGTTTGATGGAGATTATGATGATGAAGAGTTACGATTATATCGTATTAAATTTATAAGTGAAGTCGCAAACTAATTATAATACCAAAAAACACTGTATTAAAGACCTAACAAGTTAATTTGTTAGGTCTTTTTTGTTTTCTTCTGCTATTTGTAATTCATCTAACCCTTCTATCGCAAGCGGTATAAAAGTAATGGAGTGTTTTTTTACTTGTAGTGTTATATTTTTGATTTCAGATCGTTTAATATTTTCGGCAGCTTCTTTTTCAATTTCAAAATCTATTCTAGTAACATAACCATCAAAAACACCCATGTTTTCAGACTCAAACTCATCCATGTCTGATTTTAAATCTAAAGTGTGATTGTTGTTAACCATTAAAAGTCTAGCGCCTTTTTTTGCTTTAATATTTAGTTTTCCAACAATAAAAGTTTGTAAAAAATAATAACCACCAAGCTCTGCATAACCTGCATAAATCACATTTTGATCTGCAATAGCTACAGGTTGGTCTTCACTATGCTTTAAAATAGCCTCAATGTAATTGGTATTAGCTAATTGGTTACTTTTTGATTTTTTATCATTACCTCCAAATAGCTTATTAAATACACCCATAATAATTTTTTATTTTTTCAAATCTAACAAAATTTAGTAAAACAGGATTGGATAAAAAAAATCATCTGTCATTACTTATTACTTTTAACTTCTTTATATCTTTGCAGTTCATTAAAAAACAATGTAATGCAAGACGGTTTATACGCAAAATTTAATACGAATAAAGGCGAAATTTTAGTCGCTTTAGAATTTGAGAAAACTCCTGGAACAGTTGGTAACTTTGTTGCTTTAGCTGAAGGTAACATGGAAAACGATGTTAAACCACAAGGGACACCTTATTACGATGGATTAAAGTTTCATAGAGTAATTGATAATTTTATGATCCAAGGAGGTTGTCCACAAGGTAGCGGATCAGGTAATCCAGGATATAAGTTTGATGACGAGTTTCACCCAGATTTAAAGCATAGTGGACCTGGAATATTAAGTATGGCAAATGCTGGACCTGGTACTAACGGAAGTCAGTTTTTTATTACTCATGTTGCTACAGATTGGTTAGACGGTAACCATACTGTTTTTGGAAAAGTAGTAAAAGGACAAGACATCGTTGATGCTATTGCACAAGGCGATAAGATTGAAACTTTAGAAATTGTTAGAGTTGGTGCTGATGCAGAAAACTTTAATGCAATTGAAGCCTTTAGAACATTTGAAGGTGCAAGAGAAAAACGTGTAGCTGCAGAACGTGAAGCTAAGCGTGCAGAATTAGATAAATTAGCTGCAGGTTTTGAAGAAACTAAAAGCGGTTTACGTTACCAAATTATCCAAAAAGGTAATGGTAAAAAAGCTGAAAAAGGTAACCAAGTTTCTGTACACTATAAAGGACAATTAGCGGACGGAACTGTCTTTGATAGTTCTTACAAGCGTAATCAACCTTTAGATTTTCAAGTAGGAGTAGGTCAAGTTATTTCTGGATGGGATGAAGGGATTCAATTATTACAAGTTGGTGATAAAGCCCGTTTTGTTATACCTTCAGATTTAGGTTATGGATCAAGAGGTGCAGGAGGAGCAATTCCACCAGATGCTGTACTTGTATTTGATGTAGAACTTGTAGACGTTAAATAATAATTAATTATTTATTGCTCTATTTAGATATTCTAAAACAAAAATTATAAATATTTAAAACCTCAAAAGAGTAATATCTTTTGAGGTTTTTTAATTACATTAATCCCATGTTAGATCAAGAATTAGAAAGGTTAAAATATCCTATCGGAAAATTTGAATGTCCATCAACAATAACGGAAGCGAGTATTGATGCTTGGTTATCAATACTAAAACATTTTCCAAATAGGTTGGAGCAGTTGGTGGTTAACTTGTCAGACAAGCAATTAGATACACCTTATAGGTTAGGAGGCTGGACTATTAGACAAGTAATACACCACATTGCAGACAGTCACCATCATAGTTATATAAGATTTAAATGGGCAATGACAGAAGATAACCCAGTAATAAAAGCCTATGATGAAAACACATGGGCTTCTCAGCATGATTATAATCAGCCAATAGCGCTATCTCTATTGCATATTAAAGTAGTACATGCTAAATTAGTGCATTATTTAAAAGGCTTAACAGCAGAACAATTCCAACGTACCTTTATTCATCCGGAAAACAATCAAATGATAGCTTTAGATAAAAATTTAGGTAATTATGCTTGGCATAGTAATCATCATTATGCGCATATAGAATGTGTTTTAAAAAGTAAAGGCTGGATTTAGATTAATAATTGTTTGTTTTGGCTTAAAATTAGTTTTATTTTAAAGTCCTAAATTAAATATAACCAAGGGTAATTATGAGCACTATTCAATTTGAAGATTTTACCAAAGTAGATTTACGTGTAGGTACTATTTTAGAAGTTAATGATTTTCCAGAAGCCAAAAACCCTGCGTATCAATTAATCATAGATTTTGGAGGTTTGGGTGTTAAAAAAACTAGTGCGCAAATTACAAAGCTTTATAAAAAAGAAGACTTACTAAATAGGCAAATAGTTGCAGTGGTAAATTTTCCGCGTAAGCAGATTGCAAAATTTATGAGTGAGTGTTTAGTATTGGGAGCGGTTAATGCTAAAGATGTTATTTTGTTAAATCCAGAAACCAAAGTTCCTAACGGAACTTCTGTATCATAGTAGTCTGGTTAAGATATTTGAATAAAATAGGATTACATACCGTTAGGATTTATATTCAATTAGGATTGTTTTTTTACTATAAAAAAATAATTGTAAACGGAAAAAAAAGCATACCAAAAGACCAACCCGTTTTATTTTTATCCAATCATCAAAATGCGTTAATAGATGCTTTGCTATTGGCTACAAAGTCTGGACGCTTAAGTTATTTTTTAACTAGAGCTGGTGTTTTTAAAAAACCATTTGTAAGTAGGTTATTGCATAGCTTGAATATGCGACCAATTTATCGTGTTAGAGATGGCTAGAGCACGATTGCTAAAAATAAATCTGTTTTTAGTAATACTGTTAATTTGTTACATGATAACAAAGCAGTGACTATTTTTCCAGAAGGAAATCACAATTTAGAAAGACGAGTTAGACCACTAAGTAAGGGGTTTACAAGAATTATTTTAGAACACAGGCAAACGTATCCTAAGCAGTCAATAAATTTAATTCCAGTGGGTTTAAATTACCAAGAACCTAGAGCAATGGGTAGTACTGTTTCTATTTGTTTTGGAGAAGCTTTAGCGTCTAAATCTTATAATCATTTAGACGATTTTATTGCGACTAAACAAATTAAACAGGATGTTTTTAATTCGTTAATAAGTTTAACAACTCACATACCACAAAGTAATTATGCTTCTATCGTAGAAAAACTTAATAAGTTAAATGTGGATTTTACCAATCCCAATAGTGTTTATCATTGTATTGTAAGTCAGTTTAAAACGTGTCACGTTAAGCGTGTAAAACAATCTAAGTTTAAAGTCTTAATAAAGCCAATCCTTTATTTGTTATTATGTGTGCCTATTTTGGTTTGGAGACACAACATAAAACCAAAAATTAAGGAAGCTGAGTTTTTATCTACCTTTAGGTTTGCTATAAGTATAACTTTAGTACCACTTTGGTTATTTGTTATATCTGCTATTATTTGGCTTACCTTTAATTTTGTTGCAAGTTTTATATTTATTTTGGGAAGTCTAATTTTAATTTTGATTTACAATAAAGCATAAAAAAAACCTTCTCTAAATTTAGAAAAGGTTTTTTTGATATAAGGTGATTTTTATATTAAATATCGTCAAAATCTACATCTGTAAATCTACTTTCAGCACTTGGTGTTTCAGATGTTTCAGTCTTAGCTTCAGAAGTAGGAGTGGCTGGAGTATCATATTCTTTCTTGAAATCTTTTTGGTGACGCTCGCTAATAACTTCATCTCCTTTTTCGTTGATGATGTAATCTGTCATTTCTTTTAAGATGTCATTAAACTCACTAAAGTCTTCTTTATATAAGTAAATTTTATGTTTTTTATAATGAAATGATCCATCGTCATTTGTAAACTTTTTACTTTCTGTAATAGTCAGGTAGTAATCATCTGCTTTAGTAGCTCTTACATCAAAAAAATAAGTTCGTCTTCCTGCTCTTAATACTTTCGAAAAAATTTCTTCCTTCTCCATCATCTCGTTATTATGCATAATCCTTGATTTGTGTTGTTAGTTAATTCGTAAACTCAAAAGTCAAAAAAAAAGTTGAATGAAACAACATTTTAGTGTAAATCTTTTTACTTAGTTGTTTTTAAATAGAGCTCTTTGTAATAACCATCAGTGTTTATAAGGTTTTCATGTGTGCCTGATTGCACAATTTGACCATCGTCTAAAACTATAATTTGATCTGCATTTTTAGCAGAAGAGATTCTGTGACTTACAATTATGGTTGTTTTTCCTTTAGTAATTGTTTTTAAGTTATTTAAAATCTTCTCTTCAGTTTCAGTATCAACTGCAGATAAACAGTCATCAAATAACATAATTTGAGGCTTTTTAATAATAGCTCTAGCAATGGATACACGTTGCTTTTGTCCTCCAGAAAGCGTGATGCCACGCTCACCTAAAACAGTGTCGTATTGTTTGTTAAATTTGATTATGTTTTTATGCACTTGTGCTAATTTAGCAGCATCTATAACCTCTTGATCTGTAGCGTTTTCTTTACCAAACTTAATGTTGTTATTAATGGAGTCGCTAAACAAAAAGGCATCTTGTGGTACATAACCTGTAGCGTCCCTTAGGCTATATAGGTTTAGGGTTTCAATAGGTTTTTGATCTATTAATATAGTGCCTGAGTCTACGTCGTACAAACGTCCTACTAAATCTAAGATTGTAGATTTTCCGGACCCAGTTTTTCCTATAACAGCTAAAGTTTGACCTGTATTTACCTTAAAACTAACATTTTTTAAGGCTTGTATGTTGGTGTCATCATAAGTAAAAGACACATTTTTAAATTCTATTTCGCCATTAATTTCTGATAATTCAGCGTTGTTATTTTGTATTTCTGGTTCGGTTTTTAAAAACTCATTAATTCTATTTTGAGAAGCTTCTGCTTCCTGTACAATAGAGGTCACCCAACCTACAGTTGCAACTGGCCAAGTTAGAAGGTTAACGTACATAATAAATTCAGAAATTGTACCTAAGCTAATTTCGCCATTCATATATTGTTTACCTCCAATATATATAACTAACACGTTGCTTAACCCAATAAGCAAAATCATCATCGGAAAAAACAAGGCTTGTATACGTACCAAACTTAATTGTTTCTCTTTATTGGTTTCTGATAATTCATCAAAATTAGCTGAGGTTTGTGGCTCTATACCATAAGCCTTAATTACAGAAATTCCACTAAAAGTTTCTTGAGAAAACGTGGATAGTTTGGATAAGTATTGTTGTACAATGGTACTACGTTTATGTATTTCTGAGCTAATTTTATAAATAATTATGGATAAAATTGGTAGCGGAATAATTGTGTAAAGTGTCAACATTGGCGCTTGTCTAAACATAAAAACTAGAGCTACAATAAACAATGTTAAGGTATTAATACTATACATAATTGCAGGACCAGTATACATACGTACTTTGGTCACGTCCTCACTTATACGATTCATTAAATCACCAGTCCTATTTTTTTTATAAAAATTTAAAGATAGTTTTTGGTATTGTTGGTAGATTTCGTTTTTTAAATCATATTCAATATAACGCGATACATTAATTATTGTTTGACGCATCCAGAAGGTTAATATACCAGACAATATTGCAGAACCTACCAAAAATAAAATGTACTTCAATAGTTTGGCTTTGTAAGCAACCTCACTACTTTCCGGATTTTGTAATTGGTCGTTAACCACGTCTATAATAGAACCTATAAATTTGGGAACAAATACAGTAAATAGTTTAGAAACGATGGTAATTAAAACACCAATTATAATTTGTGTTCTATATTTGTAAAAGTATTTGTTAATATGTTGTAATTCTTTCATTTAAATGAAAACCTAAGTTTAAAAAGTTTTTAACAATTTCACATTTTAACATGCTAATTATTGTTTTAATATTAATTATAAGCTAATTTCGCATGCTGAAATTACAAATAGTGTAATTTCAATACATTAATTAAATGTCAACTAAATGGTTTCAGAAGTAATCAACACTAATCAATTATCAAAAGCAGATCCTGTTTTTGGACAATTATCATTTGATAATCACGAACAAGTCGTTTTTTGCAACGACAAAGATACAGGATTAAAAGCAATAATTGGAATACATAACACAGTTTTAGGACCTGCTTTAGGAGGTACTAGAATGTGGCAATATGCTAACGAATGGGAAGCTGTTAATGACGTTTTACGTTTGTCTAGAGGAATGACCTTTAAGTCAGCAATTACAGGTTTAAACCTTGGTGGTGGAAAAGCAGTAATTATTGGTGATGCAAAAACACAAAAAACGCCAGAATTAATGAAGCGTTTTGGAGAGTTTGTGCATAGCTTAAGCGGAAAGTATATTACTGCAGAAGATGTAGGAATGGAAACTGTAGATATGGATTTAGTTAGAGAAGTAACACCTTATGTTACTGGTATTTCTGAAGACAAAGGTGGAGCAGGTAATCCATCTCCTATTACAGCTTATGGTGTTTTTATGGGAATGAAAGCAGCTGCTAAATTTAAATTTGGTACAGATGTCTTAGAGGATAAAACAGTAATTGTACAAGGTATTGGACATGTTGGAGAATCTTTAGTGGAGCACCTAACAAATGATGGTGCAAAAGTAATTATCGACGATATTAATCAAGAACGTTTAGAGGCAATCAGTAAAAAATACGGAGCATCTATATACAAAGGAAGTAATGTGTATGCAGAGGCTGTAGATATTTACGCACCTTGCGCTTTAGGAGCAACAATTAACGATGCTACAATTAACAGTATCCAAGCTAAAGTTATCGCTGGAGCAGCAAATAATCAATTAGCAGACGAGCTTAAGCATGGTCGTATATTACAAGAAAAAGGTATTGTATATGCACCAGACTTTTTAATTAATGCAGGAGGAATTATTAATGTTTACGCAGAATTAGAAAACTACGGTAAACAAGAAATAATGAGAAAGACAGAAAACATCTACAATACAACCTTGGAGATATTAAGTAATGCTGAAACTAATGATATAACAACACATCAAGCAGCATTAAATATAGCTTTAAGCAGAATTGAAGCTAGAAAAAAAGAAAATCAGCAATAGATATCTTATAAAATAGACTATTTT
The DNA here is from genome assembly GCF_007827365.1 of Olleya sp. Hel_I_94. Lineage (NCBI taxonomy): Bacteria > Pseudomonadati > Bacteroidota > Flavobacteriia > Flavobacteriales > Flavobacteriaceae > Olleya > Olleya sp. Hel_I_94. Next base: position 75,328 of record NZ_VISI01000001.1, on the reverse strand, counting down.
TGCAAGGCGAAAGTGAAAGCTTTCGCCTTTTTTAATTAATAATTTAAAAGTATTTCAATATAATTGAAATCTAAAGTTCTTTGTAAGTATGCTAAGTAGAAGACATATTCGTGTTAAAGTAATGCAAGTTTTATATGCATTTGATGGTACAGAAAGTGATGATTTTTCTAAAGACCAAAAATTTTTATTATACAGTATAGACAATATGTATAATTTATATCTAATGACACTATCCCTAATGATAGAGGTCGGTAAAAAATCTAAAACGCAGTTAGAAACTATTCAGAAAAAGCATTTAGCTACAGCAGAAGAAAAAAATCCCAACAAAAAATTTATAAACAATCAAGTTTTAGAACTACTGTCTAATAACGTGGCTTTAAAAACAGCTTTTGAAGTCAACAATATTAAAAATTGGCAACTAGATAATGAGTATGTAGATATTATCTATAAAGAAATAATTGCTAGTGATTTATATAAAGAATACATGCAAACTAAATTGTCTACCTTTAAAGAAGATAGAAACTTTATAGTAGATGTATTTAAAGAAATAATAGCTCCTAACGAGAAACTTTACGATTATATTGAAGATAAAAACCTTACTTGGTTAGATGATCTTCCAACAGTAAATACAGCTATTTTAAAATTACTTAGAAAAATTAAAGAAACATCAGACGAGCGTTTCCTTACACCTAAGTTGTACAAAGATATCGAGGATAAACAATACGCAATTAACTTGTTTAAAAAAACAATGTTAAACCAATCCAAATTAAGCGAAGAAATAGCTAATAAAACTAAAAATTGGGATACAGAACGTATCGCAACTATAGACATGGTTTTATTAAAAATGGCTATTTGCGAGTTAACTAGTTTTCCTTCAATTCCTACTAAAGTAACAATTAATGAATACCTAGAAATTGCTAAAGAATACTCAACGCCTAAAAGCAGTATTTTTATTAACGGAATTCTAGATAAATTGTTAAAAGAATATCAAGAAGAAGGAAAATTAAATAAAGTTGGTCGAGGATTGATGTAGTCAAAAAATATTATTATTTTTACAAACCAAAAATTAATTTAAGTGGCAGTTTAATAATAAACTACACAAATTCTAAAATAAGTATTATGAAAAAAGTAATGATTCTATTAAGTGCAGTATGCTTAATATCTTTATCATCTTGTAAGCAAGATGCAGCAGCAAAAATTGATGCAAACAATGTAGTAGCAGCTTCTGAGAGAGATGCACAATCAGGTAAGTTACCAGTAATCGAGTTTGATAAAAAAGAACATGATTTTGGTCAAATAGTATCAGGTACACCTCAAGAGACAGTATTTACTTACACAAACAAAGGAGAAGCACCTTTAGTTATTACAGATATTAAAAGTACTTGTGGATGTACAGTTCCTCAAGATTGGTCTAGAGCACCTTTAGCTGTTGGAGAGTCTGATTCTTTTACTGTTAAATTTAACGGAAAAGGAGCTAACAAAACATCTAAAGTAATTAACATCACAGCTAACACAGCTACTGGTAAAGAGTCTGTAAAAATATCAGCTTTTATTACTCCAGATCCTAACGCACCTGTTAAGCAGGCACCACTTAGAACAAATCCAAATGCTAACCCAGGACCACTTACACAATAATGGAAGGAATTAGCGGATTTTTACCTATAATAGCAATGTTTGCTGTAGTGTACTTCTTTATGATTGCACCACAAATGAAACGTGCTAAACAAGAAAAGCGTTTTGCTTCGGATTTAAAAGCAGGTGATAAGGTAATTACTAAAAGCGGAATGCATGGAAAAATTGCACAGCTTAATGATAAGGATAATAGTTGCGTTATAGAAACTATGTCTGGAAAATTAAAGTTTGATCGTTCTGCTATTTCTATGGAAATGAGTAAATCTTTAAACAAGCCAGCTGTTGAATTAAAAAAGTAATTTACAGCTAGATTATATATTAAAAGGTGACCAATTGGTCGCCTTTTTTATTTAGCAATTTTTATACTTATCATGTAAACCCTTATTTTTAACAATCATAGGTGTTATTTTATCTATTCTAGATAGTTTTGTAGCCTCTCTTTTGGCTTCACTTATATAGTTACAGTATTCACGCTGTTTAGATGGTGTTAAAGCTTTAAACGCCTTTAAAAGTATGTTATCTTCTTTAAAAACACTTTGTAATTCATCAGGTATCACAATATCTTTTACTGTAGTTTTAATAGTTTTAATGTTCTTACCATTTTTTTGATTTATTATGGCTTCCTCGATGTAAGACATTAGTAACGTTTCGGATAAATCACTTGTATCATTAAAACGTAGTTGTCGCAAAGCTTTAGTTTTTCCTTCTGGCGCATTATGTAATATATTTTGTTTGTCAGTCAATAAGCTGCCATTAAAAAACCATAAGCAATAATGATGTTTAAAAGCACCTAAACCAATCACATTTTTTCCTTCAATCATATAAACAGGAGCATTCCATTTTATAGTTTCTTTTAAGCCAGCCTTTAAAAGTAAGTGTCTTAAATGGTTAAGGGAGTCTATAAATTTGGGATGATCTTGTATATACTCTTCTATGGATGATATTTTCTTCATTTGCTGTTTAAGTTAAATTTTAAAGATAATATTTTTTAAAAGGGTATTCTATTCTATATCAAATAAGTATGATTTTTTATTTTGATTTAGTCTAAATAAACTTTGCGATTATCAAAATGAGATTTATATTTGCGCTTTATTTATAATAAATCTAAATAGTGTCATGTTTAAAAAAATAAGTTTTATACTAATTTTAGCAGTTCAATTATCATTCTCGCAATCCAAAATTACAGGAGTTGTGACTAGTAATTCCGACGAAAAAATTCCATTTGCAACCATCTTATTAGAAGAGATTAATGTAGGAGTATCAGCTAATGTTGATGGGTTTTTTATCCTTGAAGATGTAAAGGCTGGAAGTTATACTATCAAAGTATCTTCAGTAGGTTATACGTCAATTAAACAAGACATAACTATTACGGATAATGAAACGAAATCTATATCATTTAAATTACAATATGATGGCGATTTGGACGAAGTTGAAGTTTTTGGAAGTCGTTTTACACATCCAGATAAAATTGAGGCTTTAACCAGATTGCCTTTAGCGCCTTATGAACAAATTCAGAGTATTTCTATTATTTCTGAAAAAGTGATTGAGCAACAAGGTAATTTAACCATTTCGGATGCTGTAAAAAATGTACCTGGAGTTTATACATTTGCAACATATGGTAATAAAAGGGAGAGTATGTCTTCTCGTGGATTTAGAGGGATTCCTATTTTAAAAAATGGAGTTAGAGTACATTCAGATTTTAGAGGTCAAGGGATACTAACAGATATGCAAGGTGTTGATAATATACAAGTCTTAAAAGGCGCAGCATCAGTTACACAAGGTGTTGCTACAGATTTAGGAAGTCCAGGTGGAATAATTAATATTGTAACCAAAACACCTAAATACGAGTTTGGAGGCAATGTGTCACTTAGAGGAGGAAGCTTTGGTCAAGCAAGAACAACTTTTGATGTTTATGGACCTTTAAATACATCCAAAACGACTGCATTTAGATTAAATGGTGCATTAGAGCGTGCTGATAGCTATAGAGACGGAATTACTTCTGATAGATTTTATATCAATCCTTCATTTCAATGGAAGGCTGACGACAAAACGACTGTAACTTTTGAGTTGGATTATTTTGAAGATAGTAGGACACCAGACGTTGGTACTGTTAATCTTGGAGATAATGACCAGAATTTGATTTATGATTTACCTTATGATCAATTTTTAGGTTTTGAGAATGATAAATCATTAACAACTAACACAACATATGCAGTTAGACTTGATCGTGAGTTATCTGATAAGTTGAGTCTTAAAGGTGCCTATTATAAGTCAAATTTGGATTTGGATGACAAAGGTGCAAGTCTAGGTAGTGTTGTTAGTGATGTTGATGGTAACGCAATATATAATCAAAAATCTAGAGGTTATTCAGTGTCAACAAGAGCAGATAATAACAGTGTGCTGCAATTTGATTTAGTTGGTGATCAATTAAAAACAGGAACTATTTCTCATACATTTCAAGTTGGTTTTGATTATCGTACGACTAATTATAACACAACTTCACAAAATGTATCTATTATAGATACTATAGACGTGTTTGCAAGTAATAGTGATAAATTACCAAATGATATTACACTGTCTACACAATCCGCATTAGCTGCAAAATCTAAAGCTTTTGGTTTTGTTGCTCAGGATGTGGTTACTTTTAATAAATATTTAAAAGGTTTTTTTGGTTTACGTTACAGTAAAACAAGAACAATTACAGACACTGAAACTACCGAAAGTGATGCTTTTAATCCATTAGGAGGTATTATTATATCACCTTTTCAAAACATTAATCTGTTTGCTTCTTATACAAACAGTTCGTATCCTAGAACAGGAACTAGATTAGATGTTAATGGTAATGAATTAGGTAACGAACGTTATGATCAATTTGAAACTGGTATTAAAACAAATTGGTTAAATAGTAGGTTGCGTTTTAACTTAACTTATTTTAAAATAAATAATAAAGACATTAATCTTCCTGTTTATGATATTAACTGGGAAGAAACTGGATATTATGCAAAAGGTGGTAATGATGAGAGAAAAGGTGTTGAAGTGGAATTAAGTGGTCGTGTTTTGGATAACTTGGAAGTAATTACGGGATATTCATACATTGATGCACAGTATAAGGAGCATACATCTTATGTCTATGGATCTGCACCATTAAATACACCAAAGCATACTTTTAATATTTATGCTAACTATAGCTTTAAACAACAACTTGAAGGTTTGTCTGTTGGAGGAGGAGTATATTATACTGGCGAACGACCTATTAATGACTGGAGTTCAGGTGCTGTTACTCACCAAGGGATTGTTCCAAATCAAGAGCCTTTTAATGTTGAAGCTTACACACAGGTCAATGCTCAAGTTGCTTATACTTTAAATAACCATTGGAATTTTAGAGTGTTGGTTAATAATGTATTTGATTCAATAGGTTACAACGCTTATAGAACCAGCTATATTAATCAAACAGACCCAAGAAATTTTGCAGGAATTTTAACCTACAAATTTTAAATAAATTGAGTTAGTCTTTAAAGCGTAACACTAAAAATGTTACGCTTTTTTTAGTTTATTATTTTTAATTAAAAATAAATTGAAGCTAACTTATTAAAAATCAATACCGAAAAAAATGACATCAAAAAACAGTACTTTTTTGTTTGTTTAATAGTAAAACTTAAATATATTTGCAATCAGTTTTGGGGAGATACTCAAGCGGCCAACGAGGGCAGACTGTAAATCTGCTGACTACGTCTTCGCAGGTTCGAATCCTGCTCTCCCCACATTTTTAAAAAGCCTTCTTAAATTTAAGAAGGCTTTTTTATGCGTTATAATTTTATTTATTCTAAGATATGTCTGAATATAATTTCAGAATAAAAAAAGCCTTTAACAGATATACTGATAAAGGCTTTTATTTATATAAATAAGTATATTAAACTTATAATTGCTTTTAATAAATTAAAAATCTACTAAAGCTTTTTTGTAATATTTTAAATCTGATATGTTAGAAGCATTGTCAAGATTTCTAATTAATGAAATCACATACTTTAAACTCTCTATTGGATCTAATTCTGTTTCTATAACATCTTCTGTATCAGATTCTAATGATTCATCCTCTAATGGTGTATCCTCTGGTATTGGTATAAGAAAAGAGTCGTTATTTTCGATATGCTCATAAGTATAACGAAGGACTTTTACTGCCAAAGGGTTTTCTACCTCAATAGTATAAGTTCTTAAAGTTTTAATATCGTCTATTAATGTATCTGAAGTAATACCTGTAGCGTCTAAGTTTTTCAGAATACGGTCTATTACAGTAATGGCTTGTTTATTTTCCAAAGGGTAAGATTAAAATAGGGTTAGTTGCTTTTTGATGCAAATTTAATTTTTTTTGTCCTTAGAAAAAATCAATTGTAGATGTTTATTTTAAAATTAATGATAAAACTTTATCTCGTTTTAAATTACCTGTGTTTTTTCCAGTATCGCTTACCATAACCACAAAAAATTTCTTCACCAGAAACAATCTGTTTCGTTGCTATAATACAAACATTACCATCATCGTCTAAACCTATTTTAGCATTGTTTTTTAATGGACTATTGTTTTTGCCTTTACTATCGTTTGCATATTTAGCAAAACAGTCGGTATGCATACTATCCATGATGCGACCATCTAATAAATTAATAAAATAACGATCTAAGTTTTGTTGCGCTCTGTGTGCTGCTTCTGATGCATCAAGAATTTCTCCTTTAAAAATGGAAATAATTTCATCCTTATATATATCTATAGCAGTATATAACCCATTGCCTGCTTCTGGTATCTGAGAGGTTTTGACGTATAAATAGTCTGCTTCTAAAGCGTCAATAGTATTGTTTTGTGTAATAGTTGTTTTGATAATTAAGTATAGTAAATTTAAACTGTTTTAAGATAAAAAAACAACTTATAAATTAATAGTCATTAAAGATAATGCTTTGTAAAAACCTAAACTATAAAATTATAGCTTAGGTTTATATTGCTTTTGTACTGTATAGCTATTTAAAATATGGTATACCCAAAAATTACTGCTATTGATTTGTAATCAGAAGTCCAAGAAAGGTCATTACCAAAAAACTGTCTGTTAGTTTGGTATCTTATTTCTAAACTATATTTGTCGTTATGTTTGTAGCCTAATCCAAAGGCTGCATTTGGTCTAGTTTCAATCTCTAAAGGTGATAATTTAGAGCCATCTTTTCTTTCAAATTCTATTATGGAATTTGTCCCTAAATCAATAACGTATGAGGCGTTTAAAAATATTTTAGAATCATTATTTAAAAAGAAATAATGTCTTAGCCCTAAAGGAATTTCAATAGAACTATATTTAATAGAAGTGATTAAAATGCCTCCAGATACTTCTCTTACATTTGAGGTTTTTTCTACATTAAAATTTTGGTATGTTGGCTCAACTATAACTGCCCATTTGTTTTTGTTGTAAGGAAGTATAAATTCTGCTTCTAATCCAATTGCAAAACCTGTTTTACTACCAAAGTCAGTGTCTTTATTGTCAGTATTGTCGTGTTGAAAAGCAAGTGATGTATTTCTTATTTGAGGTCTAATGTTTAAATTAAACAAATCCTTTTTACTTTGATCAAAGACTTTATACTCTAAGTTATTGCACGTGTTATATTTTTCGAAAAAGTTAACTAACGATTGTTTCTTGTATTTTAAATTTTCAATGTCACTTAATTCAAATGTTGGACATTTTAAATCATTCCATAACTGTTGTCTAAACCTATTATTTGTATTAACTTTATTATAATCAGATTTATAAGATTTGTAAATTAACTGCTCGATATCGCTATTATTTTTACTGTAAAAATATCGTGATAGATTGTTGTCTACATATTGAAATAACATAAATTCTCCTTCAACTAATACTTTTAAAAAAAGTTCTTCCTCTTTAAAAGTAGGTCTTTTATTATTACTTAATTTTTCAAGTTTATTACTAGATCTATCAATATCAACTTTTGCTCGTATGTATTTTATGTCGTCATTAATATTAAACTCCTTAACTGTTGTTATTGAAGCTGTTTGGTAATCACTATTTTCTGACAATCTATATTCAAATTCAGTTGGATTATTTTTCCAGTCAATATTTTTAATTTGGCAATTAATTTTTTGATTAGCATTATCTATATAGTAGCCATTATTAAAAGTGATTTGGGAATAGCCACTTATACTTAAAATAGTGGTCAAAAAAAATAGTAAATGTTTTTTCATTGGTTTGGTTTTTTAATTTAATTATTTGATTTATAGTGAATTGATTTTGAAAAAAAAATAATTTTCCATCTAAACTAAAATATATTAAATTATTAGAACACCAAAGGGTTACAAAACAAAAAGCCAAAACAGTTGTTTTGGCTTTTTATTACAATGAAAATCAGTATTCTACTACTCCTCTAAAGCTATTTTATTTACTTGAAACGTCATGGTAGCTATTGGTCCTGTGATTTCGTTTATCCTAGAATTAGTGTAATATAACTCATTATTAAAAATACTAAAAGTATCTGCCCAACGGACTAAATCGCCTTCAACAACTGTTGTTGTTTGACCATCTGGAGTTCTTTTTATAATAGCATTATTTTCTAAATCTGCGTAATATAAATTAGCATATTTGTCAAATATCATTCCATCAGGAGCAGCTGTTTTGGCTATAGTTTCTACTCCAGCTTCAATAGCTTCATCACTTCCATTAATCAATAATGTCGTAGGTATGGCATATAATGTATAGCCAGTTAAAGCATGATAGTACAGTTTATTATCTAATGGATTTAGTGCTATACCATCAGAGTGAACAGTATTTTTCCACTGTGTACCATTAATAGTTAGATGGTCTGTCTCAGAGGTTGTAGAGCTGTGGTCTGTTAATACACGTTTAAATAGTCCACTTTCTAAATTTAAAACTAACAAACCTGCATGTCCAGAATCTGTAAAATAAGCCATGTTATTTTCTCTATCAATGCGTACATCATTTATGTAAGAGTCTTTAAAAAATACAGCATCAGTCAAGGTGTAGACCTTTTGCAAACTGTTGTTGTCTAAATTAAATACAAATAGCTTTGGGCTTGATAGTACACCTTTAAAAAATGGATTTCTAGTATCTACTACAAACAGTTGATTTTTAGAAGCTACAACAGATTGCACAGCTACAAAAACAGAATCTGTTATTTTAGCATCAGTGGTCCAACTGTTCCATTTTTGATTTGGATAAGCAATGGATTGTTGGCCAATTACTTCTGTGACAGAATGTTTAACTGTAGGTCTCCAACGCGGAAAGTTAACAAAAACACGACCAGAATCGCTTACTGTAACACCTGTTACTTGTTGACCTGTAAATTCTGCTACTTTGGTAACTATAATGCTATCTTGCTTTATGGCTTGGTTTACGGTATCTATTGTTGTTTTAGTTTTATCCGTTTTACAGGCTATAAGACTAAACGTAATAAAGGTTAAAAGAAATAACTTTTTCATAGTTGTTTATTTTACTTGTTTTGTTCTGCAGTAATTTCGGCAATCTTGCAAATCACTTCTGTTGCTTTTATCATACTTTCCACAGGAACATACTCATATCGACCATGAAAATTATGTCCTCCAGCAAAGATGTTTGGACAAGGTAAGCCCATGTAACTTAATTGCGATCCGTCTGTACCACCACGAATGGCTTTAATCAATGGTTTGATATTTAATTGCTTCATAGCTTCTTCTGCAATATCAACAATATGCATTACAGGTTCCACTTTTTCTTTCATATTAAAATATTGATCTTTAATTTCAATAGTCACAACTTCTCTTTCATATTGCTCATTAAGCTCATCGGTTAGTTTTTGCATCATTTCTTTTCTAGCTTCAAAATGACCTAAATCGTGATCTCTAATAATGTATTCTAAAACAGTTTCTTCTACTTCTCCAGAAATAGAGTACAGGTGGAAAAATCCTTGGTAACCTTCAGTGTGTTCTGGAGTTTCTAATCTTGGTAACGAGTTGATAAACTCTGTAGCAATGTACATTGAGTTAACCATTTTACCTTTGGCATATCCTGGATGTACAATTTTTCCTTTTACTTTTACAACCGCTCCTGCAGCATTAAAGTTTTCGTATTCTAATTCTCCAATTTGGCTACCATCCATTGTGTAAGCCCAATTTGCACCAAATTTTTCAACATCAAATTTATGTGCACCACGACCAATTTCTTCGTCAGGTGTAAAACCAACTCTAATTTTTCCGTGTTTGATTTGTGGGTTAGCAACAAGATATTCCATTGCAGATACAATCTCTGTAATACCAGCTTTATCATCTGCTCCTAAAAGTGTTGTTCCGTCTGTTGTAATTAATGTTTGACCTTTGTATAATAGTAGGTCTTCAAAATAATCTGGAGACAATACAATATTTTCTTCTTTATTTAAAATAATGTCTTTACCATCGTACCTATCTATAATTTGAGGCTTTACATTAGCACCTGTAAAATCTGGAGTTGTATCAAAATGAGAAATAAATCCAATAGTTGGCACATCATGATCCACATTACTAGGTAAAGTTGCCATTATATAAGCGTGCTTGTCTATAGTGACCTCTTCTAAACCAATAGCTTTTAGCTCGTCTACTAATGCATTTGCTAAATCCCATTGTTTAGCAGTACTAGGTGTTGTGTCGCTTGCTGGATCAGACTCAGTATCCACAGTTACGTAACCTACAAATCTTTTAATTATATCTTCTTTTGAAATCATTTTTCTTTAACTTTTAATTCAGGGTATAAAGTTACAATTATTAAGTTTTTTAGCTTTTGAATTGCTCAATTTTTTAATTAGAATTACTTTTGTGCAAACCTATTAAGATGTACAAATCCCTTCTAAGACCTTTATTTTTTAGTTTCGATCCTGAAAAAATTCATCATTTCACATTTTCATTAGTAAAAGTTACGTCTAAGATTCCAGGTATGGCGTCATTGTATAGACGTTTGTATACTATTGAAGATCCTAAATTAGAACGTAAACTTTTCGGTTTAACCTTTAAAAACCCAGTGGGATTAGCAGCAGGTTTTGATAAAAATGCGGTGTTATATAATGAATTGGCAAACTTTGGTTTCGGTTTTATAGAGGTTGGTACTGTTACGCCAAAAGGTCAGGTTGGTAATCCAAAAAAACGTCTGTTTAGGCTAAAAGACGATCAAGGGATTATTAACAGAATGGGCTTTAATAACGAAGGTTTAGAACAAGCCATTATTCAACTTAAAAAAAACAAAGGGAAACTTATTATTGGTGGTAATATTGGAAAAAACACACAAACTAAGCCTGAGGATTATACCAAGGATTACTTGGCGTGTTTTAATGGGTTACATCCATATGTAGATTATTTTGTACTTAATGTAAGTTGCCCAAATGTGGGTAGTCATGCTAAATTAAACGATAAAGACTATTTGTTAGAGCTTATTAGTACTGTGCAAAAAGCGAATAACACGTTTGAAAAACAAAAGCCAATCTTACTTAAAATTGCACCAGATTTAAATACTATTCAATTAGATGAAATTATCGAGCTAATTGCCGAAACTAATTTAGATGGTGTAATTGCAAGTAATACGTCTGTGGATCGCTCTAATTTAAAAGCTTCCGCAGAAAGGCTAGTCGAAATAGGTAATGGTGGTGTTAGCGGACAACCAGTTAAAGATAAATCTACTAAAGTGATTAAATACCTTGCAGATAAAAGCAATAAAGCCTTCCCAATTATTGGCGTAGGAGGTATCCATTCTGGACAAGATGCTTTAGATAAAATTCAAGCAGGAGCCGACTTAGTCCAAATTTATACGGGTTTTATTTATGAAGGACCAAGTCTTATTAAAAAAATTAATAAAGCTATTTTAAACAAAGTGTAAATGAATTACGAAATACTTTTCGGATTTATTTTAGCCACAACAGCATTAGCGTTATCACCAGGACCTGATAATATTTACGTTTTAATGCAAAGCATTACTAATGGACGTAAATATGGTATAGCGACCGTTTGCGGTTTAATTTCTGGTTGTTTAGTGCATACTACTTTAGTTGCTTTTGGAGTGTCTGCTATTATAAAAGAAAGTGATACGTTGTTTTTTATTATCAAGAGCTTAGGTGCAATATACCTACTATACTTGGCTTTTAAAGTTTTTAAAAGTGATGCAACTGTGAGCCTAAGTAATGATGCTGCTCCAAAAAAAAGCTTGATACAGTTGTTTAAACAAGGTGTGATCATGAATGTGCTAAATCCTAAAGTATCTATTTTCTTTTTGGCATTTTTTCCAGCGTATTTATATAGTGATACCATTAATACTGTTACGCAATTTTATGTGTTAGGTTTATTATTTATGGCTACGTCTTTTATAGTTTTTGCATTAATCGCAATTTTGGCAGGATTTATTTCGGATTATTTAAAACAAAGTAAAAATATTGGGTTGGTTTTAAAGTGGTTACAGATTGTTGTGTTTATTGGTATAGCTATTTTTATATTCCTTTCAGAAAATTAAACTATTTTTATAGAAGAATTATATACAAAATGTCAAATCAAGTAAAAGTTATAGAATGTCCAAGAGATGCCATGCAAGGCATTAAACAGTTTATACCTACAGATCAAAAAGTGCAATACATACAATCGTTGCTTCGTGTTGGTTTTGATACAATTGATTTTGGTAGTTTTGTATCTCCAAAAGCAATTCCGCAAATGGTGGATACTGCAGAGGTATTATCTAAACTAGATTTAAGTACTACTAGTAGTAAATTGTTATCTATTATAGCAAACTCTAGAGGTGCAGCAGACGCTTGCAAACACCCAGAAATAGACTATTTAGGTTATCCGTTTTCTATCTCAGAAAATTTTCAAATGCGTAACACGCATAAGACTATAGCACAATCAATCGTTTTACTTCAGGATATTTTAAATCAAGCAGATGCAGCTAATAAACAAGTTGTAGTTTACATATCCATGGGATTTGGTAATCCTTATGGAGATCCATGGAATGTAGAAATAGTAGGAGAGTGGACTGAGCGTTTAAGTAAAATGGGAGTAAAAATCTTATCATTAAGTGATACTGTCGGAACCTCAAATCCAGAAAATATAGAGTACCTCTTCTCTAATTTGATTCCGCATTATAAGGATATTGAGTTTGGTGCACATCTACACACCACACCAGATTCTTGGTTTGAAAAAATTGACGCTGCTTACAAAGCAGGCTGTAAACGTTTTGATGGTGCAATCCAAGGTTTTGGTGGTTGTCCTATGGCTAAAGACGATTTAACAGGTAATATGCCAACCGAAAAAGTGTTATCCTATTTAACTTCAAAAAAGGTTAATAATTTAAATGCGATGTCTTTTGAAAGTGCTTACAATGAGGCCTCTAAAATATTTAAAGCCTACCACTAACCATCCTATAACTAATTAACTTTCATTAAAAATGAAAGAATTTTAACAGATTTAACTTTTTGATTTACAAACTATTAATGGCTTTGTGTGTTTTTAATTTAAATTTATTCTAAATAAACTTGCATGAAATGCTTTTCGTTTTTATTTTTGCAGTCAAATTGCAAATCTATTTGTAATTAGTCTAAATAACAATTAAACTTAATATAACACAAAAAAATGAAAAAAATCGCATTAGGATTAGCTGCATTTGCTACGTTAGCACTAACGTCTTGTAGCAGTGACGATGACAACAATCTGGTTTTTACTAATAATGTAACAGCTCCAGATACGTATACGTTTGAAAGAGATGGAAACTCAACAGTTAGCTTTGGTGGTCAAACAACACGTATCCAAATGGCTCAAGAAATTGTTTCAGGTATGGTAGACCCTTCTAATACAGAAGCTATTCTAGATAACATGTTTGCACACGTGCAAGATGCTAACGATTTTTCAGACGCAAACTTAAACGCATCAGATAAAAACGTAAGAAGTAAAATTGCAGCATCTACAGATTTTTATTCAGCAAATACAACAGATGCCAATAACATCAAAGCGACTTTTGATTTTTTTATTGAAGAACAAGTAAATACAGTATTCCCTAATTGGTCAACAACAGCAACAGCAGGAGTTGCAGGACAATTACAGCAAGTAGGTGGTGGAGCAACACGTTATGTAAATGACAGAGGTTTAGAGTATAATCAAGCATTTGCAAAAGGTGTAATTGGTGCATTGATGGTAGACCAAATGTTAAATAATTATTTAAGTCTATCTGTTTTAGACGAAGCTGATAACAAAGCTAATAATTCGGCTGGTGTATTAGATGGTACAAATAACTATACTACCATGGAGCATAAATGGGATGAGGCTTACGGTTACTTATATGGTAATGAAGACAATCCAGCTGTACCAGTATACGAAGCAGATAAATTTTTAAGTGAATATGTTGCTAAGGTAAATGAAGATCCTGATTTTGAAGGTATAGCATTAGATATCTATAACGCATTTAAATTAGGTCGTGCAGCAATCGTTGCTAAAGATTATGAATTACGTGATGTACAAGCACAAGTAATTAGAGGAAAAATATCTGCTGTTATTGGTATTAGAGCCATCTATTATTTACAACAAGGTAAAGCTAATTTAGATTTAGATAAGGCATCAGCATTTCATGCATTGTCAGAAGCTTACGGATTTATTTATAGCTTACAATTTACAAGACAACCAGGTACAAACGATCCTTACTTTACTAAAGACGAGGTACAACAAATGTTAGATCAGTTAATGTTAGGAGATGGATTTTGGGATGTAACAGCGTCTTCATTAGATGCCATTTCTAATACTATAGCAGCTCAGTTTTATTTTACTGCAGGTCAAGCTGGTAGTTTATAAAATATATAATTTATTACAGCAGTCGTTTATTTAAACGACTGCTATGTTTTATTTTTGCACACTGAAAAAGAAAAAAATTTAATTATGAAAAAGTTAGTTTACATCTTTGCTATTATGTTATTAATAGTAGCATGTTCAGAGTCTGATGACACAGGAAGCAGCACTAGTGCTACGCCTGATAATTATAATAGGGTTGCTATGCAAACCAACTTAGCGGACAATATAATTATACCAAGGATTCAAAATTTAAAATCAGCTTTACAAACCTTATCTGATGTAAATAATACGTTTACAGCAACGCCAAACCAAGCTAATTTGGATAATATTAGAGCTGCTTTTGTAAGTGCATATAAAGATTGGCAATTAGTAGAGCCTTTTAATATCGGTCAAGCCGAAATATTACAATATAACTTTAAAATGAATGTCTATCCTACAACAGTAGCAGACATTGAAGCTAATATCGCTAACGGAAACTACGATTTATTAGCAGCTGCTAATAATGATGCTGTAGGTTTTCCTGCTGTAGATTACATGTTACATGGTATAGCAACAACAGATGCAGACATTTTAAATAAGTATACAAACGCAAACTACGTAACATACTTAACAGATTTAATTGCACAAATGAATAGCTTAACACAAAACGTGTTAACGGATTGGACAACAAATTACAGAACTGTATTTATTAACAGTACAGAAAATACAGCATCAAGTGCAGTAAATAAATTTATAAACGACTATATTTTTTATTTCGAAAAAGGATTACGTGCTAATAAGTTTGGTATTCCCGCAGGTGTATTTTCTGCAACCTCACTATCAGACAAAGCAGAAGCTATTTATAATGGAACAATCTCCAGAGATTTAGCAATTATAGCTTTAGATAATGTACAAAATATCTATAATGGTAAAGCCTCTAGTACAACTCCAACAGGAGAAGGCTTTTATAAGTATTTAGTAGCATTGGACAGAACTGATTTAGCAACATTAATTAATACAAGAATTGATGATGCTAGACAAAAAATACAAAATTTAAATGCGGATTTAAAAACGCAAGTTGAAGTTGATAGTGTAAAAATGACTGAAGCGTATGACGCCTTACAATTAGTAGTTATATCTTTAAAAGTAGATATGTTACAAGCTTTTAATGTAAGCGTAGATTACGTTGATGCAGATGGAGATTAATATCAAGTAACAATAATAAATAAAAGGTTGATTTAAAAGAGTCAACCTTTTTTTATATTATGGAATTAAACCTAAAAACATATCTAAACAAAACCACAGATGCAGCTCCTTTGGCTGTGTTCAGGATTGGTTTTGGATTAATGATGTGTTATGGTATGATTCGTTATTGGTTAAAAGGATGGATTGATACGGTTTATGTACAACCTCAATTTCATTTTAAGTATTACGGTTTTGAATGGGTTAAATCCTTAGGTGAGTATACCTATTTACTATTTTTTATTTGTGGTTTGTCAGCTTTATTTGTCGCTATTGGTTATAAATACAGATTAGCCATAATTATCTTTTTTATTAGCTTTACTTATATAGAGTTAATCGAAAAAACCACCTATTTAAATCATTATTACTTTATAAGTATTCTTAGCTTTTTAATGCTGTTTTTACCAGCTAACGCCTATTTTTCATTAGATAACTATACAACAAAAATTAGCTATAAAAGTATTCCTAAATGGAGTATAGACGCTATAAAACTACTGTTAGGTATTGTTTATTTTTACGCAGGATTAGCCAAAATAAACAGCGATTGGTTATTAAAAGTCCAACCCTTAAAAATTTGGTTACGCTCTAAATACGACTTACCATTTATTGGCGAAACTATTATGCAGCAAGATTGGTTTCATTACGCTATGAGCTGGTCAGGTATGTTATATGATTTACTAATTCCGTTTTTTTTACTGTACAAACGTACACGATTTGTAGCTTTTATAATGGTCATATTTTTCCATGTATTCACACGTGTTTTGTTTCCTATTGGGATGTTTCCGTTTGTTATGATAGTAAGTGCATTAATCTTTTTTGATGCCTCGTTTCATCATAAAATAATACAAAAAATAAAGTCGCTGCTTGGCTTTATTTCCGCGAAAGCGCAACCTATAGCATTTAAATCAGTCTACACAGTACGTCATCGTAAATTAGTACTACCAATTCTAGGTTTATTTTTTGTGGTGCAACTGTTACTTCCGTTTAGATATATGTTGTATCCAGGCGAATTGTTTTGGACAGAAGAAGGTTATCGCTTCTCATGGCGAGTGATGTTAATGGAAAAAATGGGAAACACAACCTTTAAAATTAAGGATGAGCAAGGGAATACGTTTTTAGTCAATAATGCCGATTTTTTGACGCCTTTACAGGAAAAACAAATGAGTTTTCAGCCTGATTTTATTTTAGAATATGCACATTACTTAGGCGATCATTTTACCAAACAAGGCTATAAAAATGTACAAGTGCAGGCTAAAAGTTATGTAGCTTTAAATGGACGATTAAGCCAATTATTTATTGACGAAAGCGTAAATTTGTACCAAGAAAAAGAATCGTTTAAACATAAACACTGGATTTTACCATTTACAGATGAAATTAAAGGACTATAACCTATTACTATTATTGATGTTATCTGCTTTTAGCATGTTAGCACAACAGCAAATTTCTGGTTCAATTACTAATCAAAATGGCGAAGCACTAAGCGATGTTGGCGTTTATGATACCGTTAAGGGTTTGATAACCAAGTCTGATGCTAACGGTAATTTTAATTTTGAAACTGAAAAAGCAACACTTAATTTAACTTTTTTTAATTACGAATATCAAGTTTTAGAGCAAACAGTGACGTCAACCGAAGCTAAAAACTTAAAAATAATATTACTACCTCTAAGCGAAACAACATTGTCTGAAGTAGAAATTACCGTTAGAAAAGCAAAATTATTTAGCCTAAAACAATTAGCAGACGTTGAAGACACTGCTATTTACGCTGGAAAAAAGACAGAAGTGGTTTTAATAGACCAATCCATGGCTAATCTTGGTGCTAATAATGCCAGACAATTATACAGTCAAGTAGCAGGTTTAAACATTTATCAAAATGACGATGCAGGTTTACAGTTAAATATTGGTGGACGTGGTTTGGATCCAAACCGTACAGCTAATTTTAATACACGCCAAAATGGATACGATATTAGTGCAGATGTACTAGGTTATCCTGAGAGTTATTACACACCAACTGCAGAGGCATTACAAGAAATACAAATTGTTAGAGGTGCAGCTTCATTGCAATACGGAACACAATTTGGTGGTTTGGTTAATTTTAAAATGAAAACACCAAATACTGAAAAACCATTAGAACTGATTACAAGAAACACGGTTGGAAGTAATGGACTATACACCAACTTTACTAGCGCAAGTGGTACCAAAGGTAAGTTGAGTTATTATACGTTTTTTAACTATAAAAAAGGAGACGGATTTAGACCAAACTCTAATTTTGAATCTAAAAATTTTTACGCGCATTTAGGATATCAGTTTAATGATAATACTAAGTTGGAAGGAGAGGTAACTTATTTAAGATACTTAGCTAAGCAAGGTGGAGGATTAAACGATGATCAGTTTGAAGCAGATCCATACCAAAGTAATCGTTCTAGAAACTGGTTTCAGGTGGATTGGTTACTGTATAATTTAAAACTGTCTCATAAGTTTTCTGAAAACACAAACTTTACATTTAATGCATTTGGATTAAATGCGTCTAGAGACGCTTTAGGGTTTAGGACTAACCGTGTGGATCAACCTGATGCTAATACAGAAAGAGATTTAATAAAAGGAGAATTTGATAACTATGGTTTTGAAACCAGAGTTTTAACCAACTATAATTTGTTTGGTAAAAAGTCCATTGGCTTACTTGGTGCTAAGTTTTATAAAGCAGAAAACACCTCTGAGCAAGGTCCTGGAAGTGATGGTTCAGATCCAAATTTTGATTTTCAGTATGATGTATTTCCAAATTACAGTAACCAATCTAGCTTTACTTACCCTAATTTAAATGTTGCTGTTTTTGGAGAAAACATTGTGTATTTAAACGATAAGCTATCTATAACTCCTGGTTTTAGATTTGAATATATTAATACCCAAAGTGATGGTTTTTTTAGACGTATAAATACAGATGCTGCAGGTAATGTTATTTTAAATGAAAAAATTGAAGATGACTTAACCAAGGAACGCTCATTTGTGTTATTAGGTTTAGGTGCAAGTTATAAACCAAGTACTGCGTTTGAGGTTTACGGAAATATTTCGCAAAACTACAGATCAGTAACATTTTCTGATATAAGTATTAATAATCCAGCATTTATTATTAGTCCAGATATTGATGACGAAAGTGGGTTTACTGTGGATGCAGGAGCAAGAGGTAAATGGTCCAACAATATATCGTACGACGTTAGTGCGTTTAGCTTATTTTATAATGACAGAATAGGATTTGTGCAACGTGTACTTTCTGACGGAAATATTAAAAGCGAAAGAGGAAACGTTGGAGATGCCATGATGTATGGTATTGAGAGTTTAGTAGAATTTAATTTAGAAAACCTACTGCTAAAAAACGAAGATTATATACTTAACTATTATGTCAATTTTTCATATGTAGACTCAGAGTATACAAAATCTGAAGAGCTTGGAGTAGAAGGTAGTAAGGTGGAGTTTATACCAAACTATAACTTTAAAACAGGTGTTAGATTAGGTTACAAAGACTTTTTATCTAATATTCAATATACCTATTTGTCCTCTCAATTTACAGATGCGACTAATGCGACAGAGGGTAATTTAAGTGGTGTAATTGGAGAGATTCCTGCATACGATGTCTTAGATGTGTCTTTGTCGTACAAGTACAAACAATTTAAGCTAGAAGCAGGAGTAAACAACCTATTGGATAATGCTTATTTTACGCGACGTGCAACAGGATATCCTGGACCAGGAATCATTCCTTCGGCTAACCGAAATTTTTATACAACCTTAGAGGTTAAATTTTAAGCAACAATCCGTTAATTATACAGTTTGATTAATATATAAAACGTATCTTTACTCGCAATTAATTCTAATTGCAATGACAGCACACGAAAATAAAATAGTAGGAGAAGGATTAACTTACGACGACGTCCTTTTAGTACCTGCTTTTTCTGATGTTCTTCCTCGCGAAGTCAACATTCAATCAAAATTTACACGTAACATTACCATTAACGTACCAATAGTTTCTGCAGCTATGGATACCGTTACAGAAAGTCAAATGGCTATAGCTATGGCTAGAGAAGGTGGTATTGGTGTGTTACATAAAAACATGACTATAGAGCAACAAGCGACTAAAGTACGTAAAGTAAAACGTGCCGAAAGTGGTATGATTATAGATCCTGTAACGTTACCAATGACTGCAGTAGTTGCAGACGCTAATAATGCAATGCGAGAGCATGGTATTGGTGGTATCCCTATAGTAGACGATAATGGATTATTAAAAGGAATTGTAACTAATCGTGATTTACGTTTTGAGCATGAAAAAAACAGACCAATTGTTGAGGTTATGACTAGCGAAAATCTAGTTACTGCTCCTGTTGGAACGTCCTTAAAAGATGCCGAAAAAATATTACAACAACATAAAATTGAAAAGCTTTTAATTGTTGAAGGTGATAAGTTAGAAGGCTTAATTACTTTTAGAGATATTACTAAGTTAACACAAAAGCCAATAGCAAATAAAGATACTTTTG
Organism: Olleya sp. Hel_I_94; assembly: GCF_007827365.1. Lineage (NCBI taxonomy): Bacteria > Pseudomonadati > Bacteroidota > Flavobacteriia > Flavobacteriales > Flavobacteriaceae > Olleya > Olleya sp. Hel_I_94. The sequence goes on along the minus strand of NZ_VISI01000001.1, from coordinate 55,138 downwards.
GTCGTTTACGAGTAGCAGCAGCTATAGGTGTAACAGGAGATGCTGTAGATCGTGCCGAAGCTTTAGTAAACGCAGGTGTTGATGCTATTGTAATTGATACTGCACATGGTCACACTAAAGGTGTAGTAAATGTGTTAAAAGAAATTAAGAAAAAATTCCCAAAATTAGACGTTATAGTTGGTAATATAGCAACAGGAGCAGCAGCTAAATATTTAGTTGAAGCAGGAGCAGATGCAGTAAAAGTTGGTATTGGACCAGGTTCTATTTGTACGACTCGTGTTGTGGCAGGTGTTGGTTTCCCTCAATTTAGTGCAGTGCTAGAAGTAGCAGCAGCAATAAAAGGAAGTGGAGTACCTGTAATAGCAGATGGAGGAATTAGATATACAGGAGATATTCCTAAAGCATTAGCTGCAGGAGCAGATACAGTTATGTTAGGATCGTTACTAGCAGGAACAAAAGAAAGTCCAGGAGAAACTATTATATATGAAGGACGTAAGTTTAAATCGTATAGAGGTATGGGATCTGTTGAAGCTATGAAGCAAGGTAGTAAAGACCGTTACTTCCAAGATGTAGAGGATGATATTAAAAAATTAGTACCAGAAGGTATCGTTGGACGTGTACCTTATAAGGGAGAATTATATGAAAGCTTACACCAATTTATAGGTGGTTTAAGAGCAGGAATGGGCTATTGTGGAGCAAAAGATGTTGCCACTTTACAAGACACAGGACGCTTTGTTAAAATTACCGCTTCAGGTATCAACGAAAGTCATCCGCATGATGTTACCATTACTAAAGAGTCTCCTAATTATTCTAGATAAGTTTTAGGATTAAATTATATAAAAAAAGCACAACCATTGGTTGTGCTTTTTTATTGTTTCAAAATTTTTAAGTTGTTGTAGCCAATTATAACTAAGTGTTAATTTTACTATAACAACACTAAAGAAGTGCTTAAATAGTTCTATTTTCAAACTATAAAATTAGTAAAGGTATTTGCTTTAAAATATACCATCGTAACCAACAATATTTAGCATGGAAATTATAGGAAACATTATTAAAGGTGCCATAAACATAAAAGAGGCATTAACTCCGGAAGTTAACCCTGTAGAAGCACAACAAAAAGTATTACAAAACTTATTGAGTACTGCTAAAGACACCATGTTTGGTAAGGCGTATGACTTTGAAGCAATAAGCAAAGCAGATAATCCAGAAGTAGCTTTTGCTAATAGTGTACCTTATTTTGATTACAACCAAATCAATGACAAATGGTGGTCTAAACTACATGAAGGTTTAGAGGATGTAACTTGGCCTGGAAAACCGTCTTATTTTGCATTAAGTTCTGGTACCACAGGAAAAACTAGTAAGCGTATTCCTGTGACTGATGATATGTTATCTGCAATTAAGCAAGCAGGAATAGACCAAGTCACAGCATTAAGTAATTTTGATTTGCCTGCCGAGTTTTTTAGTAAAGAAGCGATGATGTTGGGAAGCTCTACAGATTTAAAAGAAAAAGATGATCATTTAGAAGGAGAAATAAGTGGTATTACAGCTAGTAATATTCCATCTTGGTTTAAAGGGTTTTATAAACCAGGTGAAGATATAGCTAAAATTGAAGATTGGGATAAGCGTGTTGAGACCATAGCAAAACGAGCTAAACAATGGGATATTGGCGCTTTAAGCGGAATTCCGTCTTGGATGGAACTGATGTTAAAAACGGTTATCGACTATCATAAAGTAGACAATATTCACGATGTTTGGCCAAACCTTCAAGTGTATACCTCAGGTGGTGTTGCTTTTGGGCCTTACCAAAAAAGTTTTAATGCATTATTAGGAAAACCAGTAACTGTGATTGATACCTATTTAGCCTCAGAAGGTTTTTTAGCTTTTCAAGCTAGACCAGAGACTGATGCCATGCAATTGGTTACAGATGGCGGAATTTATTTTGAGTTTGTACCCTTTAAACCAGAATATATTAATCCAGATGGATCGTTAAAAAACGAAGCGCCAAGTGTGACTTTAAAAGACGTGCAACTAGATCAAGATTACGTCGTCATTATTAGTACAGTAAGTGGTGCATGGCGTTATTTGATTGGAGATACTATTGAGTTTACTGATGTTGAGCGTGCTGAAATCAAAATTACTGGTCGTACTAAATTCTTTTTAAACACTGTAGGATCGCAATTATCAGTAAATAAATTGGATGATGCTATTAGGCATCTTGAAGAAAAGTTTAATACAACAATCCCAGAATATACTTTATGTGCTAAACGTTTTGAAGATGGTTTTTACCATAGTTGGTATTTAGGATCTGAGAGTTTAAAGGAAGCAAATAATAGTATTGTAAACGTATTAGATGAGTTTTTAAAAAATGCTAATAAAAACTATAAGGTTGCAAGAGGTAAAGCTTTAGAAGGCGTAAAAGTAGAAGTAATTAGTCCAGAGATTTTTGCAGAATGGAGTGGTGCTAATAAGAAAAAAGGAGGTCAGGTTAAAATGGAACGTGTTATGGGAGAGGATAAGTTTAAAGATTGGGAAGCCTTTGTTGCTAAAAATTAATACTCAGAAAGATTGGCATCTCTTTGATTAATAATGTCCATGATTTCTTCCGGAGACAAATAATATTTTTTAATTCGTGCAATATAAGATTGCTCTAAATTTGCTTGACTTAATATAAAGTCCTTTGTTTTTAAAATGTATTGTTCCATTCCTGATTGTACAGCATAAGTATCTGCAGCACGCTCTGCAGTTGCAATATGATTGTCGGATAATAGATACTTTACGCCAAACCACATCAGGTTGAGGTTGCTTCGGTTTTTGTAATCCATAACATGACCTAACTCATGACCAATCCACCCTATTAATACCTCTTGTGGCATATCTACTGTGTATAAAACTTCACCAGAAATTTTTACAGTTTCACTTATAAAAATATTATAAGATCGTTGTCCTTTTCTTTTTAAAAAACTACTAGCAGTTGGTTGTGCTTGCATAGTCGATTTTTTAATGTTTTTTTTGAATTCAAAATTAATTGCAGTGTCTTTTAAATCTGGATAAAAAGACAATGCAGTTTCGATTTCATTTTTTATAGATTCAGGTATTACGGTTTTAGGGTATAATTGGTTTGTCATTAGCATTAATATAATTAGTTTAATTAACATCATTAAAATAATATAAGTTATAATAACTGAAGACAAAACCATTTAACTTTTAACTAATGTTTTTTAACACATTTAGATGAAAAAAAGCACAAAGCTTAGGTTGTGCTTTAAATTACTGTGAAACTAAAGTATATTTTAATTAACTAATACGATCAGGCCAAAAATTAGGATGCTCTCCACTAAACCCCATTTTTGGTAGGTTGTTTATTTGTTTCATTTCGTCCTCAGACAGTTCAAAGTCAAAAATATTAATATTCTCTTCAATTCTTTCTGGCGAATTAGATTTAGGAATAATAATAACATTATGCTGTGTAATCCAACGAAGACATATTTGTGAAACCGATTTTTGATGTGCTTTGGCAATGTCCTTTAAAATTTGATTATCAAATACTTTTCCTCGTGCTAAAGGAGACCAAGACTCAACAGTTATATTTTTTGATTGACAATATTCAGTTAATTCTTTTTGCCAATAACCTGGATGAAACTCAATTTGATTAACAGCAGGAATAATCTTTGCAGTTTTAAATAACGCTTCTAAATGTTCTTGAAAAAAATTACTAACTCCTATGGATTTAATTTTACCTTCAGCTTGTAATTCTTCCATTGCGCGCCAACTTTCTGCATTAGCGTGTTGCCAATTATCGTAGTTTTTAGCGTTAGCAGGCCAATGTATTAAGTATAAATCAATATAGTCTACATTTAATCGTTGCAAGGATTTATTAAATTGGTCCTTAGCAGATTGATAGCCTAAATTTTCTCGCCAAAGTTTTGTGGTGATATATATATCTTTTCTATCAATACCACTAGCTTTAATACCTTTGCCAACAGCTTCTTCATTTCCATAAATAGCAGCTGTGTCTAATAACCGATAGCCTTTAGATAAAGCAGTAGATACGGAATCTATCCCTTCTTGTTCTGTACATTTATAGGTTCCAAATCCAACTAGAGGAATTTTATTACCATCGTTTAGGAGTATTTGTTTCATAACAGTAGTTTTGGTGTTTAAAATATTACTACTTAAAGGTAAGCTTAATGTTGTTTTTTAAAAACTATTTGTACTCTTTTAACAAGGTTTTAGCGTTACAAACTAGTCCAAAGTGACGCAAGTTATTTCTACAATTTTACCAGCCATACAGGTGTCAAAAAGATCGTTTTTTTCTTTATAACCAAAAGTGATTTTAGTATTATCTATTAATTTAATATCAAAGCTATTTAGGTTAGTTGGATTTACTGTTTTACCATCTTGTAATGCAATCATCCAACCACAACCATCTAAACCAGTCTTATTAACTAATGTACCTTTGACACTGTTTAAACAATTAGAAGTATTGTTTTTAGTATTTGCACAGGATAAGGTTAATAGTATTACACTTAAAAGTAAAATTATGTGGTTTTTATTTTGAAACATACATTGGAATTTTAAATTAGATAAATACTAAGTTAATCTATTTTAGTAATGTTTAAAATTAGTATAAAAAAAGCACGACTTAAGGTCGCGCTTTTTTTTGATTATCTAAAAAGAAAATTATTCTTTTATCAATTTAAGTTGTAACTGCTCATTTTCTGTTATTACACTTATTATATACAGACCAGCAGGTTGATTTAATTGAAATGAATATTTATTATCCATAATATTATCCTTTTCGAAAACTAATTCTCCTAAAATATTATGAACTTTAATATTAGAAACAGTAGTTACTGCAAAGTCAATAGTAACTATGTCCTTGGTTGGATTTGGAAAAATAGTAATATTTGAAGCCAAAGTATTATCAACAATACTTAGAGTATTAGGCGGAGAAAAGTTTAATTGGTCAATCATCAAAAGGGATATTGAGCTAGAATTACCACCAGTAAATCTAATGTCATCTATATTACTCCAAGCTTCCGAAAAAGTAAGTGTACCACCATTGGCAGCTGGTATAGCGTCTTTGGCGTATGTTATGGTGCCATTATTATCGCTAATTGTGAAGTCAATAATATCGCTTACCACACTTACTCCATCTCTGTAACCTGTAGCAGTTGCTGTAAAAGTATAACCATTACTTGCAGGATTTGCAGACATATCAGCTTCCATTGATACCATTTTAAATTCTGAACCGTCAGCACTTCCAATTCTGTAATCAAAAGCGCCAATATTAGGACCAGAGATAGTCCCAGAATTATCTATGTTAAAAAGTAAGCCTAAATCAGAACTTGTAGGAGTAATGATAAAAGTTGAAGCTTCCGATAAGGATGCCATTTGACTAATTACATTTGGTGCTATCTGTTGAAATCTAATACCATTAGTGGTGTAGTCTAATCCTCTAAGGCTGGGAGTTAATCCATCAAAATTCTCGTCATTAACTTGTGCAAATAGAGAAGAGGATAATAATAACAGTAGGATGCTAATTTTGTTTAATTTAAAATTGTAGTTTTTTTTCATTTTAAAATATATTTGGAGATAATATTGGGTTACATACTTTTTACAAAGTCTAGAAATACTTTTTTATGAAGTTCTAAATCTAGATTAGGAGATAAGGAGGCACGTACGATGTAATCTTTATCACCTTCTTTAGTTGTGCCTTGTGTTGAGGTTGCAGGAATAGTCCAGTAGCAGCCATTTAATTGACCATAACTAACGCAATATTTACTCTCATTTGGAATTTGAGTAATCATTAGGTTAATTAATTTTAAGTTTAAAGCGCGTTTATAATCTTCTTTTTCTTGTGCTGTGTTTCCTTTTGTTGGAAGGTCTAACGAGAAAACAGAAGGTGTAAAATCTTGCTCAGCAAGTGCTTCTGATACAAAATTGATTTTAGCTTCTGGTAGCGTATCGTGTATAAAATTAACAAACTCACGAGTATTGCTGTAAGCGTCTTTAATTCTTTGATTCATTGAAGGTAATTGCTTTGCTAAAATTTCATATTGAAGATTAGTCGCTTCATTATCGCAAAGGGTTAAATGGTTTTCTATGTGAGCCATTAAATCTTGCGTTTTAGTATTACCTACACAATAACCAGCAGTACAATGTCCACCACTAGGAAATTTAGATCCGCTTGCATAAGATATTGTTCTTACGCTAGATAGTATTTTGTTTTCACCTAAAAATAAAACATTTGGACAAAAGGTTTGATCTAAAATAAAAACTGGGTCTATTGCTATATCACCATTTGGTGTGTGTCTAACTTTACTTAATGCAGCCTTTAATTGTAAAAGATCTGGAACTTCAACTCTAGGATTTGTCGGAATTTCTGCAATAATATAAGGTACTGCATCTTGGCTTGCAATAGTGTTTAAAACGGTATCAATACTTGTTACCATGTCATTGTCTCCATCCACAGGTAAATCTACTACTTCTACATTGTCAATACATGCAGCAACACGTCTAGCTTGATCGTTAGTACCACCATAACAGTTTGGAGGAACAATAAACTTAATGTCTTTTCCTTTGTGGTTAATTAACGCATCATGTATAAGTCCCATCATGATAGCATACTGGATTGATAATCCACTTGAGCCTACTAAAGGTTTAGAAGGTGATTCTGTAATGGCTTTAATAGTTTCCAGGACCTTAGCTTTATCTGTCTGTAAAGTGCTACTTGTATAGTCTGATGATGTTGTGTTAATTAAATCCTGTAAAGCAGCTAAGCAATTAATAGGTGTCATTGCAATGGTTTCTCGTCGTCTTACATGTTGTATGTCAGAAATATAAGCTTCGTTTTTTGCACCATTTACTAATAATACACTTCCTAAATCACTATGTAAGTTAACCGTAAAGTCTATGTTACTGGTTAAATTTGCATGACATATATCGTTTTGTTGATTGATAAAGATGGTACTACCATTAAAATCAGTTATGTCTTGAGCAGAATCTACTTGCTTTAATTCAAAATTATAACCATAAACGTTACGTAATACTTCAGCATCAAAAATACTTGGTAATTGACCAATGTAGTTGATTTGTGTGTTTTTATCCGCTAAAAGATTTTTTCTTAAAACAGATAAAATTGGAGTTATTTTAGATGAAAAACTTATAACCGCTTCAGGTTTTAAATTATTTAAATCAGCAATAACCCATTCTAATACACAAGATAGTGGATGACCAAGTCTAATATAATCGTAAGCAGTTGGTAATTGGTTTAAAGCGGAAGCTTCAGCATTATTGTTATTATATAAATTCTCAAATTGATCTAAAAATTCAGTTTTAGCTAATTTTTCGTTATAGATATCTAAGCGATGCGTTGTTAAATTCAACCAGCCAGTTGGCATGTTTTGAAGTACATCTTTAAGATAATTTATCATTTTATTATTGTTCATAATTTCTCCTTTAAAATAGGAGTGCAAGGTACAATAATTAGATTTGTTTTAAAAGAAGAATAGCCAGTGTTATCACCTAACGTGCATAAGTAATGACAAGAGATTTAAGCGTATTTTGTCTATCAAAAAGGTAACATTATAATTAATAAACATTTAACTAATATAGTATGTTTTAAATAGCTTAAAACTATGGTGTACTATTATTAGTTTTATAACTATTCTGCGTAAACTTGTCCACGATGTGGTTTTAATGCATCACGTATGGGTTTCATTTCTGTTTCATTAACCACCATAAAAGCAATACTATGCATATCGCTAAGTGTTTCAAAACCTGTAATATTTAATTCAGTTTTTTCTAAAGTTATATATTCTTTAAGATGTATTTCGTGGTGTTGGGCAATTTTTAAAGCATCAGGACCTCTAAAGTCCCAAATTAATTTAAGTTTTCTCATGTTTAATTTTTAACAGACTTTCCTATTTCTATATAATTTTTAAAATCGTATAAATATTTTTCCGATTGTAACTTTATTGCTTTTGGCATTAAAAGTAACATTAGACGTTTAGAAAATGTAGTTGGTAAAAACTCGTTGTTACACGTCCATAATGTGCTATTATCATCAACGACTTTAAATTGGTTTTCTTGGATGTTATGCATGCCTGCAGAATCAAAGTTGTAATGTACCGTTTTATTGTTTTCAATATAAGTTACAGTTTCTATAACACTCAATTTTCGTTTGCCAAAAGTGTAGTTTAGTTTCATTTGTACACCTACTTCATTAGGTAAACCGCTTAAATGCTCAAAACTAGTTAAACCAGGATGCCAATGTTTTCTGGATTCATGGTTTTGTAAAAGCCTAAAGCATTCTTCAATAGGTTTTCTAATTAATACTGTAATTGTATATTTCATATAAAAAAATAACACGTAAGCTTAAATAAAAGTAATTGTATAATTACAATCTATAAATATGTGTTTGATGGTAAATATAAGTTTTTGTTGTAAATTAATTTTTAAAGAAAGTCTAAAATTTTAAATAATTTGAGGACTTAGTTTTTTAAAAAATAACTAGTATAAAAACTATAATAATTACTTTAAAGTATCGTTTTAAAAGTCATTGTTTAATAGTGTAATATTACTATTTTTGCAGACATTGCTAACAAATGTGGCTTAATTATGAAAATGAATATTTTACGTATTACATTCCTCTCTTTTTTCTTTACCTGTTTATTTGCAAATGGGCAAACTAATACTGTTTTATTTACAGTAGATGATGTGCCAGTTTATACTACAGAGTTTAAGCGTGTATATAGCAAAAACTTAGATTTAGTCAAAGACGACTCTCAAAAGGATATTGATAATTACTTAGATTTATTTGTTAAGTATAAACTTAAAATTGCTGAAGCTAAGGCTTTAGGAATGGATCAAAAACCAGCTTATTTAAGAGAGTTTTCAAGCTATAAAAGCCAATTGGCTAAAAATTATTTAAATGATAGTAAGGTAACAGATCAGCTAATTCAAGAAGGTTACCAAAGACTTTTAACAGAAGTGGATGCCAATCATATTTTGGTTAAAATAGATGAAAACGCAAGCCCAAAAGATACATTGTTAGCCTATCAAGAAATAAAAAAACTAAGAGATCGAGCTATAAACGAAGGCTTTGAGCCAGTAAAAAAAGACATCCATAATGGTCAAACTTTATTTGCAGAAGAGTTGGGCTTTTTTACCGCTTTTAAAATGGTATATCCATTTGAAAATGCTGCATATAATACAGCGGTTGGAGAATGGTCACAACCCTTTAGAACGCAGTTTGGTTACCATGTAGTTTTTGTAAATAATAAACGTAAAAACAGAGGTGATGTTACCGTTGCACACATTATGTTAACAGATGATAAAGCAGAGCAAACAGCCCAGAATAGTATAAACGAAATCTATAAAAGACTAAAGCAAGGAGAAGATTTTAGTGCTTTAGCTAAACAGTTTTCTGATGATAAAAGTTCAAGTAGTAATGGTGGGAAATTAAATGCGTTTTCAGCTGGTCAATTAAGTTCAAAAATATTTGAAGAACAAGCATTTGGCTTAACTAACGTTGGTGATGTGTCTAAACCTTTTAAATCAGAGTTTGGTTACCATATTATTAAACTGATTGAAAAAAATGGAATACAACCTTTTGAGGCTTTAGAATTAGAATTAAAAAATAAAATTAAACGTGATTCTAGATCTAAAGTTATTAGTGATAAGCGTATTGAAAATTTGTTACAAACATATAATGTTGATTTGACAACAGTAGACTTAACGCCTATTATTAATATCCTATCGGATGATTATTTTGCAAGTAATTGGACCATTCCTGCAACATTTATAGGTGAAAAAACACTATTAACTATAGGAACAAAGCAAATACCAGAAATTGAATTTGCTCAATTTTTATTTAAAAGTCAACGTAGACGACAAGCTAAAGTGTCATTAAAACAATTGGCAGAAGATAATTTTAAAGTTTTTGTTGAAAGTAATTTAAAAGCGTATCAAGAAGAAAACTTAGAGTCTGAAAACCAAGAATATGCACAAGTGTTAAGCGAATATCGTGATGGATTGTTGCTGTTTGATTTGATGGAAAACCAAATTTGGAATGCTGCAAAACAAGATTCAGTAGGATTGTTAGACTATTACAATCAACACAAAGCTAATTACTATTATGACACCAGAGTTGATGCAATTGTGGCCTCTTCTGCTAAAAAAAGTGTAATTAAACAAGTGTCAAAATTACTAGAGCAAAATATAGCTACAGATAATATTAAAAAACAAATTAACGCGGACAACCAAATAAATGTTAGTTTTATCATCGATACTTTAGATACAACACATCAAGCATTACCAAAAGGGCTGAATCTGAAAACTGGAGTTTCTAAAGTCTTTAAACATAATGATGCTTACAGTGTCGTTAAAGTAAATGGTATATTACCTAAAACTCAAAAAACATTTGAGCAAGCTAAAGGTAGCGTAGTATCAGATTTTCAGGAGAAAAAAGAAAAAGACTGGCTTTTAGAATTAACTAAAAAGTATAAGGTTACAATAAACAAGGACGCATTAAAACAAGTAAAAGAAGAACTAAAATAAATTGAAAAAACTAAGCTACATATTAATAATGTTAGGTGTTTTATGGTCTTGTGACTATTTTAAACCTGCACAACAAGAAAATGCTATCGCTAGAGTAGAAGAAGTTTTTTTATATTCAAGTGATTTAAAAAAGGCCTTGCCAGAAAATTTAAGCCAATCAGATAGTACTATTTTTGCTAATAACTTTATTAATAAATGGGCAACACAACAACTATTTGTGCAAAATGCGCAAGTTAATTTGTCTGATGCAAAATTGGAAAAATTTGATAGGTTAATACAACAATACAAAAATGATTTGTACAGTAAAGCCTATGTGGAAGCCTTAGTATCTAAAAACTTAGACACCACAGTATCAGTAACAGAAGCTGCTTCATATTACGATTTAAATAAAGACGCCTTTAAGTTAAATGAAGATCTAATTCAGTTTAGATATATTAATGTTGAAGCAAATCGCTTAGATTTAGAAAAAATTAAAACCAAATTTAAACGCTTTAATAAGTCAGATAAAAAAGAGTTAGATTCAATTTCAATACAATTTAAATCTTATTCATTAAAAGATTCGTTATGGATAAGGGTTGATCAGGTTATTAATAAAATACCTGTCGTGACATTAGATAACAAAAATGAATTGTTAAAAAAATCTAATTTTATACAACTCAAAGACTCATTAGGATTATATTTGATGCAAATAAATAATGTGTTGTTACGAAACGATACTGCTCCATTGGAGTACGTTAGACCAACCATTAACCAAATCGTTGTTAACAAACGAAAATTGGAATTAATAAAACAATTAGAAAAGGACATTACTAAAGATGCCATTAAAAACAAACAATTTGAAATTTACAATTAAAAGTAAAACGTTAAATGCCTTAGCGTTTATATTATTAGCAACGTTTGCTACTTCGGCTCAAGAAATAATTGACGAAACAGCACAAGAGCAAGTTAAAGATACCACTAATACAGGTGGAGCACTTAAAGTAGATGGTGTTGCTGCGGTAGTGGGTGATTACATTGTTTTAGATAGTGATATTGACAAAATGATTTTACAACTTAAAGCACAAGGTGCATCTATACAAGGTGTATCACGTTGTCAATTATTTGGTAAATTATTAGAAGATAAATTATATGCACATCACGCCATCCAAGATAGTATTGTTATTAGTGATGCCGAAATTCGTTCATACGTAGACCAACAAGTTCAACAATTTTTACAACAAACTAATGGTAACATGGATGAGTTACTTAAGTTTTATAAAAAAGAAGACGAAGTTAGTTTTAGAGAAGAAATGTTTGAAATTAACAAAAGCAATAAGTTAGCTTCTGAGATGCAAAAGAAAATTATTGCAGATATAGAAGTTACTCCAGAAGAAGTGCGTCAGTTTTTCAATAAAATACCAAAAGAAGAACGTCCAAGATTTGGAACAGAATTAAAAGTAGCACAAATTATTGTTGAGCCTAAAGTAAGCGATGAGGAAAAACAACGTGTTATAGATCGATTAAAAGAATTTAAGAGAGAAATAGAAGAAGACGGTAAAAGTTTTAGATCTAGAGCAGCTTTTTATTCTGCAGATCCAGGTTCTAAAAAAGCAGGAGGAAAATTACCTCCAATGAATAGATCTAAACCAAGAATGGTTAAAGAGTTTAGAGATGTTGCCTTTTCTTTACAAGAAGGAGAAATATCAGAGCCTTTTGCTACAGATTACGGATACCATATTATCTATTTAGAAAAAATTAGAGGTCAAGAATATGATGTAAGTCACATTTTATTAGTTCCTGAAATATCTGATGAAGAAGTTTTAGAAGCCAAAGAAAAAATTGAAAAAATAAAAGCAGACATAGCTAAAGGTGATTATACTTTTGCTGATGCAGCAAGAGAGTTTAGTGACGAAAAAGAAACTAAATACCAAGGTGGTCAATTAATTAATCCACAAACTCAGGATTATAATTTTGAACTAACTAGAATGGATCCGGAATTATATGGGCAATTACAAGGTCTAGAAAACAACACAATTAGTGAGGTGTTAACAGATACTGACAGACAAGGTAATATCAAGTTTAAGTTGGTAACAGTAACGGATAGAATTGATGAGCATGATGCTGATTATGCACGTGATTATTTAAAAATTAAAGAATTAGCTTTAAACGAAAAGCAATTTGATGCTATCGGTAAATGGCAAAACGAAAAAATATTAGATACTTACATTAAAATTAGCGAATCTCACAGAGATTGTGACTTTAGTAGTAACTGGTTAAAAAAATAAGTAAAACATATGTCAGACGTTGCAGCAGTAAAATCTCTGGTAACAAAATATAATGCATTAAGACAAGAAGTAGCAAAAGTTATTATAGGTCAAGATGATGTTGTTAATCAGATTTTAATTTCTATTTTTTCTGGTGGTCATGCCTTATTAATAGGTGTTCCAGGATTAGCTAAAACGTTAATGGTTAATACAATTTCGCAAGCACTAGGACTAGACTTTAAACGCATACAGTTTACACCAGATTTAATGCCTAGTGATATTTTAGGAAGCGAAATCCTAGATGAAAGCAGACAATTTAAGTTTATAAAAGGACCAATATTTTCTAATATTATATTGGCAGATGAGATTAACCGTACACCTCCTAAAACACAAGCTGCTTTGCTAGAAGCAATGCAAGAGCGTGCAGTAACCGTTTCTGGGCATCATTATAAATTAGACTTACCATACTTTGTTTTAGCAACACAAAACCCAATAGAGCAGGAAGGGACTTATCCACTTCCAGAAGCGCAATTAGACCGTTTTATGTTTGCTATAAACCTTGATTATCCTACTTTTCAAGAAGAAGTAGATGTAGTTAAAGCAACCACATCAGATCATAAACCTAAAGTTAATGCGTTATTTACTGCTCAAGAAATCACAGATTTCCAGCAACTAATTAGACGTATTCCTGTGGCAGATAATGTCATAGAGTATGCTGTAACTATGGTAGGAAAAACAAGACCACTTAGTGAAGCTGCTTCAGATCTAGTTAAACAGTATGTAGATTGGGGAGCAGGTCCTAGAGCTTCTCAAAACTTAATTTTAGCAGCTAAAACACATGCTGCTATTAACGGTAAATTTTCTCCAGATATAGAAAATGTTCAAGCTGTAGCAACAAGTATATTGCGTCACAGAATGATTAAAAACTATAAGGCTGAAGCCGAAGGTGTAACCATCGAACATATTATTAAAAGCCTTTTTTAATATGAGTTTGAAGCAATTTAAAGTTCCGTTGGTGCTTTTAGTTATTGGTATAATATTAACCATAGTAGGAGCCATGTTTAAAATACAACATAAACCTTATGGTAGTCTATTATTAACAGCAGGTACTTTTATAGAATTTTGCGCTATATTTTTAGGTATTATCAAATTAATTAAAGTAGCTAGACAATAGCGATTTACCCTTTATTTATTGGAAACTATAACAACATATAAACAAAGAATATTTGGTTTAGATGTCGTTAGAGCATTGGCTATTATTTTAATAATATGCTCTCATGCCACGTTGCTATTATTTCCGGATTCTCAATCCAGTATCATAAAAACTATACAGTTTTTTGGAACTATTGGTGTTGATTTATTTTTTATTTTAAGTGGTTTTTTAATTGGTACCATCTTAATAAAGCATATAGCACGTAATAAAACTTCTATTACAGATTTTATTAATTTTTGGTTACGACGTTGGTTAAGGACATTGCCAAATTATTATCTGGTTTTAATTATAAATATTGGGTTGTTATTCCTGTTTAATTTGGACGCTCCAAATCAATTATATAAGTATTTCTTTTTTCTTCAAAATTTATCTCAAAAACAATCTGATTTTTTCACTGAATCTTGGAGTTTGACAATCGAGGAATTTGCTTATATAATAGGACCAGTTTGTTTTATTCTATTACGAGTGATTTTTAAAAAGGTGACAAAATGGATGTTTTTATTAACTACATTAGTCATTATAGCAAGTGCTATTTATCACAAGTTTTTGTTTGATAATATGGCATCAATAGCTATTCAAGATTTTTCATGGAGTAAGTCGCTACGTAAAGTCGTGGTCTACAGGATAGATAGTATTTACTATGGCTTTATTGGTGCTTTTTTTGCTTTTTATTACAGCAATACTTGGGTGCGTTACAGGTATATAAGTTTGATAATTGGTGTCTTCTTATTTATAGGAATTCATCTATTAATACTATTTAATCAATTAAATCCAGATAGTTTTAGTACGTTTTTTAATGTTTATTATTTATCGCTCTTATCCATAAGTATACTGCTTACATTTCCTATGTTTTCCAATTGGCAATCAAGTCAATTTTTATCAAAAACTATAACTAATATTAGTTTGTGGTCGTATTCAATATATTTAATTAATTACTCTATTGTGTTGTTAAGTATCCAGCATTTTACAAAAAACTTAGAACTAACTTATGTAGGTAAGTTTGGTGTTTTATTTTTATATTTAGTTATCACTTTTGTGCTTTCCTACCTGCTATTTACCTTTTTTGAATATCCAATTCTAAAATTTAGAGATTCTAAAAGGTACAAACGATGGTTTGAAAATTAGATTTCTTGTTAATTTATTATTTTATAGTATCTTATTTTATCATTTTACTACATTTAGGTAGTTAATATTCTTTTTTATTGAATTTAATTCAATGAATATTCAATTTCCTTATATATTTTTAAAATGCTTCAATTTTTCGTAAATTCGCAAGACTTTAAAACAAATTAACAACCCTTAAAATTCATACTATATGGCATTTGATATTGACATGATAAAAAAGGTATACAGCCAAATGACAGAACGTGTTGACGCAGCACGTAAAGTTGTAGGTAAACCTTTAACACTTTCTGAAAAGATTTTGTATTCTCACCTTTGGGACGGAACACCTAATAAAGCCTTCACAAGAGGTAAAGACTATGTGGATTTTGCTCCAGATAGAATAGCATGTCAAGATGCTACTGCACAAATGGCTTTATTGCAATTTATGCAAGCAGGTAAAGATAAAGTGGCAGTACCAACAACGGTTCACTGTGATCACTTAATCCAAGCTAAAGAAGGTGCTGCAACAGATTTAAAACACGCAAATAGCGTAAGTAGTGAGGTTTTTAACTTTTTAGAATCTGTATCTAATAAATACGGTATTGGTTTCTGGAAGCCAGGAGCTGGTATTATCCACCAAGTAGTTTTAGAAAATTATGCATTTCCAGGAGGAATGATGATTGGTACCGATTCTCATACAGTAAATGCTGGTGGTTTAGGTATGGTGGCTATTGGTGTTGGTGGTGCTGATGCAGTAGATGTTATGGCTGGAATGGCTTGGGAACTTAAATTTCCTAAATTAATAGGTGTAAGATTAACAGGTAAATTATCTGGATGGACTGCACCAAAAGATGTTATTTTAAAAGTTGCTGGAATTGTTTCTGCTAAAGGTGGAACTGGAGCAATTGTTGAATATTTTGGTGAAGGTGCCAAAGCAATGTCTTGTACTGGTAAAGGTACAATTTGTAACATGGGAGCAGAGATTGGAGCAACAACTTCAACTTTTGGATACGATGAGTCTATGGAGCGTTATTTACGTGCTACAGATAGAGCAGATGTTGCAGATGCAGCAAATGAAGTTAAAGAGTATCTAACTGCAGATACTGAGGTTTATGCAAACCCAGAGCAATATTTTGATCAAGTAATAGATATTAATTTATCAGAATTAGGACCATTATTAAATGGACCGTTTACTCCAGATTTATCAACTCCAGTTGGTAAAACAATGGGAGAAAAAGCAACTGAAAATGAGTGGCCAATTCAAGTAGAATGGGGACTTATTGGTTCTTGTACTAACTCGTCTTATGAAGATTTATCGCGTGCATCATCTATTGCACAACAAGCTTTAGACAAAGGCATAAAAATGAAAGCAGAATTAGGTATTAATCCAGGTTCTGAGCAAGTTCGTTTTACAGCAGATAGAGATGGTATTTTAGGAATCTTTGAAAAATTAGATGCTAAAATATTTACTAATGCTTGTGGTCCATGTATTGGACAATGGGCAAGATATAGCGATCCTAAAAATGCACCAAAAAATAGTATAGTACACTCGTTTAACCGAAACTTTGCTAAGCGTGCAGATGGTAACCCAAATACACATGCTTTTGTAGCCTCTCCAGAGATTACAGCTGCTATTGCTATTGCTGGTCGTTTAGACTTTAACCCTTTAACGGATTCGTTATTAAACGAAAATGGAGAGGAAGTTATGTTTGATGAGCCAACAGGATGGGAATTACCTCCAAAAGGTTTTGAAGTTAAGGATAACGGTTATTTAGCTCCTGATGAAGATGGAAGTGGAGTAGTAGTTAAAGTCGCTTCAGATTCTGAAAGATTACAATTATTAACACCTTTTACGCCTTTAGGTAATGATATTTCTGGTGCTAAATTATTAATTAAAGCATTTGGAAAATGTACAACAGACCATATTAGTATGGCTGGACCTTGGTTACGTTTTAGAGGACATTTAGATAATATTTCTAACAACTGTTTAATTGGTGCTGTTAATGCATTTGGAATGAAAACTAACTTTGTTAAAAATCAAATAACAGGAGAGTTTGGTGGAGTACCAGATACAGCTAGAGAGTATAAAGCAACAGGAATTAAAACTGTAGTAGTAGGAGACCATAACTATGGTGAAGGTTCTTCTCGTGAGCATGCAGCTATGGAGCCAAGACACTTAGGTGTTGCAGCGGTAATAGTTAAATCTTTTGCTCGTATCCACGAAACAAACCTTAAAAAACAAGGTATGTTAGGATTAACTTTTGCAAATGAAGCTGATTATGATTTAATCCAAGAAGATGATACCTTTAACTTTATAGATTTAAATGAATTTGCGCCAAATAAACCATTAACTTTAGAGTTAGTGCATGCAGATGGTAGCAAGGATACAATTGTTTTAAACCATACTTATAATGAAGCTCAAATAGCTTGGTATAACGAAGGAAGTGCGCTAAACTTAATTAAAAAAGAGAATAACGCATAATTTTTGATTTTTTATAAATTTAAAACTCCTGATTTTTATCAGGAGTTTTTTTATGATCATAATTAAAAACGATTACAATTTATAAGTCTGAGTGATAATGACTTAAAGGTTTAATTTTGATTTTATACAATTATCAATAAAAACTATTTTTATTGAGTATTTTCTATCAAATTGTAGCTGTATTTTGAATAATTGATGGTTAAAATGTAATTTATTTGATTAAAACGTAAGGTATTGATTTGTTAATCGACTCTTTAAAGAAAAATTAATTAATTAAAACCAAGATTATGATTAGAAAAATGTATTTAGCTGTTTTAGCTTTAGGAGTATTAAGTGTATCATGCAGTAGTGATGACGACGCAACTGCACAACAACCAGAAACGTCTACTTTAACATTAAACCTATCCGATTTAGAAGCGTTGGGTAATGATTTTGTTTATGAAGGTTGGATTATTGTTGATGGATCTCCAGTATCCACAGGAACATTTAGTGATGTTACGTTTCCAAAAACATTTCAAGTATCAAGTTCTCAATTAGCTTCTGCTTCAGCATTTGTGTTGTCTATCGAGCCAGCTTTAGATTTAGATCCAGCTCCAGCTGAAACAAAAATTTTAGCAGGAGATTTTTCAGGTAGTTCTGCAAATGTAAACTCAAATTTAGTTGCAGATTTCTCTGCAGCAGCAGGAAAATTTATTTTAGCAACACCAACAGACGCTGATGACACTAATGAAGAAAGTGGAGTATGGTTTTTAGATAATGCAACTGGAACAGCTGTTGCAGGATTAGATTTACCAGTACTATCAGATGGTTGGGTATATGAAGGTTGGGCTGTAATTGATGGTACTCCAATAAGTACTGGTACTTTTACAGATCCAGCGATGGCAGATGCAAATGCATCAACATCACCTTTTAAAGGAGATTTAGGAGATGGTCCAGGTTATCCAGGTGAAGATTATTTACAAAATGCGCCTATAGGATTTGCGTTTCCAACTGATTTAAGAGGAAAAACTATTGTAATTTCAGTAGAGCCTAGTCCAGATAATAGTACAGCTCCTTTTACGCTAAAACCATTATTACAAACGGTAGCAACAGATGCAACTGTGCATACCTCTATAGCAATGGGAACAGGACCTGTACAATCATTATCAGGAACAGTAAACAGATAAAAACAAATAGTTTTGTTACTTTTGAAGCACCTAAATTATTAGGTGCTTTTCTTATTTTATAGTCATGAAAAAACCGTTGTTTTCGCTTAAAAATTTAGTTTACTTAGCTATAGTTTTAATATTAGTAATTCCGTCAAGTAGACAGTTTGTACAAATTCAAATCCACAAAGGGTTAGCTTTGTTTGCTCCAAACGTAGAGAATGAAACAGATAGAGTACAAATTAATAACTACAATTGGAATTTAATAGATTTGGATAATAAGGTATACAATTTCCGTCAAGCGGAAAATAAAATCGTGTTGATCAGCTTTTGGGCTACATGGTGTCCACCTTGCATAGCAGAGCTACCTAGTATGCAAAAATTATATGAAGCCTATAAGGATAAAATAGAATTTGTTTTTGTTTCCAATGAAAAACCTGAAACCATTAAAGCCTTCATGAAAAAAAACAATTATTCTTTTAAGGTTTATAGTCCGTTAGATGCACCTAACATAGAATTATTTAATGTAAATAGCATTCCAAGAACGTTTTTAATAAATCAAAAGGGAGAAGTTGTAATCGATAAAAATGGTGCAGCAAATTGGAATAGTGATTCGGTTAAATCAATAATTAATAAATTGCTTAAGGACTAAAGTGTTTTAAAAAAAGCTTTTATAAAACTCCAAGAAAATAACGAAAACATAATTTGTAATTCTTCTTTAAACGACGAGTCTTCATCTAAAAATCTAAACATAGTTTGAATTGAATTTTTAGAGTAAAATTTTTCAAAAATCCATTCACCTTTATGGTTTTCGTCCTTTAAAACTTTTAAAAATATTTTATCATAAAACTTATATTTTGTTTTAAATAAGTCTGTTGATGGTGTATTGTTTGCTTTAATATTAGCAATTATTGTCGCAACTTTTTTTTCTGTTAACTTAAAAGAATAACCTGTACTACCTTTTACCCAACCACCAGCTGTTCCTATTTTAGTAATGTTTTTGGTGTTAGATTGCTCAAAAGGGAAATTGGTCATTGGTATTTGACCCATTTCGGTTTCAATAATTTGGTAATCTTCAATTTTCAAATAGTCTTTAATGTATTTTTTAATATAACTATCATAAACATGTTCTTCTACTGTATGTTCAGTAAAGTAAGTAAACTCTACTAAAGCTTCACGTTTATTAAAAGGTAATACATAGTTAAAAGTGGTTTGATCACCATCTTTTAATCTATAATCCATCATGGTAATAGTGTCAGGATTAAAAGCGTCTGTGTTAGTTTTTATTATCCAACCTTTAAAATGTTGTGTTATGGTCGTGTATTGATCTAATCTTGAAATAGCATCATGAGCTATGCGACTATCAAATACATGATTGGCAGTGTACGAATTTTTATTGGTGTTTACCGTTATAATATTGTCATCCGTTACAGAGTTTGCAGTTTCTGTTATAAATGTTATATTTTTATTCTGATTAAGAATTGCTAAAGCATGCGAATAAAAATCAATAGCACGAATGGTTTTATAACTGTAAGGATTAAGCTTTAAATCAATAGTTTTGTTTGAAGCAAAAATGGTTGCTTTTGACCATTTTTGGTGAATAATATCTTCCCATAAACCTGTATTTTGCTCCCAGAAACTCCAAGTTTTATCATTACTTGTTTTAGTGGATGGGTCTATTAAAGCGATGCGCTTATTTGCAAAATGGCTATCATTGTTAAATGCTAAAGCAAGTTGTAAGCCAGCTAAACCATTACCAATAATAATATAGTCATAATGGTTTTTAGACATTATTTAAAAAGTATATAATAATTTATCTTTTGAAATACTTAAACGGTACAAATAACATCCCGAAACATTCACCATCACCTTTACCTAGATGTTTATGATGAATTTTGTGCGCACGTCTTACACCTTTTGCGTACCAATTATTAGCGTTTCTAAATATTTTAAAACGTTGGTGTATAAAAATGTCATGAACTAAAAAATAGGCTGCACCATATGCCATGATACCTAATCCAATTGGTAGACAATACCAAACGTTTTCGTAGTTCCATAGATAAAAACAGGTCATACTTACAATAGCATAAAATATAAAAAAAGCATCGTTACGTTCAAACCAACTGTCGTGATCCTTGTGGTGGTGATCTTTGTGAAGACTCCATAAAAAACCATGCATGATGTATTTATGTGTAAACCACGCCATAAACTCCATTGCAGTGAAAGTTCCTAAAAAAACTAATATGTAATATATTGTTTGCATTATTATAATAAGTTGAGTTGATATTTAACATAGCTTCGTGTTAAGAGTTCTGCTTTTTTATAATTAGGAACTCTAATACGTGTGTTTTTGATTTCTAAAGCTGGTGTTTTCTTTAATTTTTTTAATAATTGATTGTAATAACGGTAAGCCATAAAAACTCCAAACTTAGCTTCAATAGGTAATTGTTTAATGCCTTTTAAGCCTTCATTAAAATCGTTTTCTATATCATTGATTATGTATAGCTTATCCGATTCAGTTAAATTTGTTAAGTCCGTATTTGGAAAATAGGTTCTATCCAATAATTCGTGATCAGCTTTTAAATCTCTTAAAAAGTTAACCTTTTGAAAAGCAGAACCTAAGGACATTGCTGTGCTTTTTAAAGTTTCATACTTTTCGTTATCTCCTTTTACAAATACTTTTAAGCACATTAACCCAACAACATCTGCCGATCCATAAATATAATCCTTATACTCTTGATCAGTAGTATATTTAGTTTTGGACAGGTCTAGTCTCATGCTTTTCATGAAAGAGTCAACCATATGCTTGTCAATATTACATTTATGATAGGTATGTTGAAAAGCGTTAAGTATAGGATTTAAGCTTATCTTATCTCTAAGTGCAAATTCTAAATCGTCTTCAAAGCGTTTAAAAAGCTCTTTTTTATTGTACTCATGAAAAGTGTCTACAATTTCATCAGCAAATCTTACAAAGCCATAAATATTATAAATATCTTGTCTTATGGTATTGGCAAGCATTTTTGTAGCTAAAGAAAAAGAGGTGCTGTAAGATTGCGTAACAATCTTGCTACAGTCGTATGAGACAGAATCGAATAATGTTTTCATTTTAAACGTTATGATGTTTATTAATTAATTCTGCTACTAGTTTTCCTGAAATTAGAGCAGGAGGGACACCTGGTCCAGGAACTGTTAATTGTCCTGTAAAGTAGAGATTTTTCAGTTTATTACTTTTTAAATTTGGCCTTAAAAAGGCGGTTTGTAGTAATGTATTTGCCATTCCGTAGGCATTACCTTTATATGAATTGTATTCTTTTATAAAGTCTTTAACACAAAAGGACTCTTTAAAGATAATATTATTTTTAACATCTTGTTTTGTTAATTTCTCAAAACGTTCTAAAATAATATTTAGATACTTTTCTCTTATCTCAGTAGTGTCTTCAATTCCTGGAGCTATTGGTATTAAAAAAAATCCAGTCTCACAACCTTTTGGTGCCATACTATTATCTGTTATTGATGGAAAATTAGCATAAAACAAAGGGTCTTTTGGCCAACTTGGATTGTCGTAAATTTCTTCAGCGTGTGTCTCAAAATTTGTATCGAAAAACAAATTATGATGTTGCACATTGTTTAATTTTTTGTCAAAACCGATGTAAAAAAGTAAAGATGAAGGTGCAAATGTCTTTTTACTCCAATATTTTTCTGAGTATTGTCTGTGTTTTATGTCTAACAATGTTTCGGAATGGTGATAATCTGCACCACTTAAAACTACATCAAATTGAAGTGTTTGGTTGCCAACAATTATTGCTGTTGCTTTTTTGTCTGACACATTAATTTTAGTTACTGGACTATCGGTTTTTATAGTAACGCCTAAGCTTTCAGCCAATGATGACATGGCTTTGATAATCTCATACATGCCACCTTTAGGATGCCATGTACCTAAACCAAAATCGGCATAATTCATAAAATTATAAAACGATGGTGTTTTGTTTGGTTTGGCACCAAGAAATAAAACAGGAAACTCTAAAGTTGAAATTAATTTAGGGTTTTTAAAGTTTTTTCTAACATCTCTGCTAATGGTTTTAAAAAATTGGTCAACACGCATTATAGTTTCTGGTGTTACTAATTCTAAAGGTGATATTCCAGGCTTTAATACCACTTTATTAATAGCGATATCATAATTAGTGGCAGCTTTATTAATAAACTTTTTTAACGGAACAGAACTACCTTTTTCTATACGTTCAAATTCGGCACATATTTTTTCTAGGGTATCACCAATAGTAATTTCGTCATCTTTAAAAAATATTTTATATGCAGGCGAAAGTTTATCTAATTGATAAAAGTCAGATGTTTTTTTATTGAAGTCTGCAAAAAACTTATCAAAAATATCTGGCATCCAATACCAACTTGGACCAATGTCAAAGGTAAAGCCTTCTTTTTTTAACTGTCTACAACGACCACCAACAGTACTATTTTTTTCAAAAATAGTTACGTTATGTCCAGATTGCGCTAAGTAACAAGAGGCTGAAAGTGCTGAAAATCCAGAACCAATAATTGCGATATTTTTACTCATTTATACTAAAACGTGTTGTAAAGATTCAAGAACCTCTTTAGTGGATTGATACGATGCTATTTTAGGGTTTAAAGTACTGTCTATAAAAGCAGTCATTCTTCCTGAAATTATTAATTTGTTGTTTGTGTTTTTTAATATTTTGGAATTAAAATCAGCCAAATATTGGTTAATGTCGTCTTTTTCGGGCTTAACCGTAAAACACGAAATAAAAGTGATGCTATCGTATTGTGATTTTAAAAACTCTAAACTGTCTAAAGGGACACTTTGTCCTAGATATATTGAGTGAAATCCTTTATTAATTAATTCGTAATTGGTAAATAATAAACCTAATTCATGTACTTCATTATCTGGTAAAAACAACACATACACTTCACTACTGCCTACTAAATTCTTTTTGTTTAAAGAGGTCTCTATGTTATAAACAATCTTTTGTTTAATAAGTTCTACTATAAAATGCTCATGAGCAGGCGTTATGGTGTCTGTTTGCCATAACATACCAATTTCATCTAATAATGGTACAAATACTTTATAGAAAATATCATCAAAGTTTAACTCTGTTTTTAAATCTTCGTAAGTTGTAAAAAATAACGATTGATCAAAATTGAACATAGCCAATTTTAAAGCGTTAATGTAATGGTTATTACCCTCTTTTTTTTCGGCAATCTGCCTAACAATAGTTGGTATATCTTTACTATCCAAATTAGCTATTTTAGATATTTTGTAACCGTTATTGTTTAGGTAGCTTATGTTTAATATTTTTTGAAGACTAGATAAACTGTAATATCTAATATTAGTTTCTGTTCTGTTAGGTTCAAATAGATTGTATCGCTTTTCCCATATTCTTATGGTGTGCGCTTTGATACCTGAGAGATTCTCAAGATCTTTAATACTAAATTTAGTTTTTATATTGTTCATTGTTTAGCTAAATTAATTAAACAAAATGAATTTCAGCTATAAAAACGTGAACATTTTGAAATAATTAACAAACTGCATCTTTTAATACGGTTTTAGATTAAATATTTTTAAGAAATAGAATGTATATAGGCTCCTAATGTTAGGTGTGAAGCAAAAAAAAAGCTAAGCAAGACGCTTAGCTTTTTGTGACCAGACTGGGGCTCGAACCCAGGACCATCTCCTTAAAAGGGAGATGCTCTACCAACTGAGCTATCTGGTCAGTAAAACAATTTTTATATTTTGTAATAGTCACAAAATAAATTCAAACTATAGCTTGAAAATAAGTGACCAGACTGGGGCTCGAACCCAGGACCATCTCCTTAAAAGGGAGATGCTCTACCAACTGAGCTATCTGGTCATTTGTTTTACGAGGGTGCAAATATAATAGCTTTTATTAATAATACAAGGCTATTTTTGATTTTTTTTTTGTTTTTTTGTTTCTCAAATATGTATGGTTTTAATAATCAATTTATAAGCTTAAAAATGAATTTAATTTTTATTGGATATATGGCTTCAGGAAAGTCAACAATTGGTCAGAAAATGGCAGAAAAAATGGGATTTAAATTTATTGATTTAGATAATTATATTGAGGAGTTTGAAAAAATGAGTGTTTCTGATATATTTAAAACTAAAGGTGAAATCCATTTTAGAAAACTTGAGCAGACCTATTTAAAACAAATAACCTCCAATACAGATCAAACAATAATTGCGTTAGGAGGAGGTACACCTTGTTTTTATAATACTATGGAATGGTTAAATAAACTAGATGATTTTAAGACTATTTATTTAAGAACTAATTTAGATATTTTGACAGACCGATTATTTTTAAATAAAACAAGACCATTAATTAGTCATCTAGAAACTAAAGTTGCTTTAAAAGACTTTATTGCTAAACATTTATTTGAGCGCTCTTATTTTTATAATCAAGCAAGCGTAGTTGTTGAAGCTACTAATGATGAAGAAGAGACAATTAATAATATTTTAAAAAAGTTAATTTAAATAAGCTTTCCACTCTTTACCTTCTAGATCTACCTGAACATGCTCATTTAAAGAGGTTGACAACGATATACCCTTATAATCTGCTTTTACCGGAAATTTTTTATGATTTCGGTTTACTAAAACAGCAGTTTTAAATTGTTTTAAAGGGACTTCTAAAAAGTGTTTTACACAGTAAATTAAAGTAGTACCTGAATTTAACACGTCATCAATTAAAACAACCGATTTGTTTTGATATTGTTCCGGTTTTAGAGAGGTCTTTATTAGGTCTCTTGGGTTTTTCTTGTCTATGGATATTTTACAAAGCGTTGGTTGGATTGGAGATATTTTTGCTAAAATGGTTTTCAGTTTTTTTGCTAAAATATAACCATTCGCATCTATACCAGCTAAGACAACTTCTTCCTCATTTATATTTGCCTCATATATTTGAAAAGCAATTCGTCTTAACTTATTGTTAATGGCACTATTATCTAATATTACATCTTTTAAAACACTCATAATACTATTGCTCGTTTTCTGCGTTTAAATTGTCTAAATCTCTTCTGTCTTTTTTTGTTGGTCTTCCAACACCTTTTTTTCGGTAATAATCCTTGGCTAATTTAAGCATTTCTTGTGCTTCAAAAGCGGACTTAGGCGTGTTATCTACACGATAAATATCTACAAGTTTAGCACCAACCCTGTTTGGAGGAATATCCAAAACGGTCAATTTATAGTTAACCTGGTCTTTTCTAAGTTCAATTATATCTGTTGGATAAACTTCTCTACTAGCTTTAGCTACACTACCATTTACCTTAATGTGGCCTTTTTTACATGCAGTCGTTGCTATGTTTCTTGTTTTAAAATGTCTAACACACCATAAATACTTATCTACTCGCATACAAATTATCTAAAATTGACGTTAAGGTTATTGTGCAAAATTATATTAAAATGTATCTTGCACATCAAAAATAAGAATAATGAATTTAAGAAAAATCACTTTTGCGTTATTAGTTGTGTTAGTTACTGCATTTTCATGTGGTACAGATGATGGAGATACATTTACTTTTGTGCCTAGAGATAGCCAAGAGGTTTATGATGAGAACATTGTTGAGATAGAGGCGTTTTTAGCCACACATACATATAATTATGATGAATTTGATTTTGCTAATCCATACTCATTAGCTAACGATACGTTTAAAATTGTTTTTGATACAATTAGTGAAGCAAATAACAATTTAGATGCGATAGCATTACTAGATAGACCAGAGTTATTATTTAAAACGGTTACTCAAGGTGATGTAGATTATAAACTATATTATTTAAGTGTTAGAGAAGGGTTAGGACAAGCAACACACCCTTTGGATGCAGTAAATGTAACATATAATGGTACTTTATTGGATGGGACAGAGTTTGATGGAGCAGATGTTGATGGTCTTACTTTTAATTTATCATCTGTAGGTTCGTCTTTTGGAGTAGTTGATGGTTTTAGAGAAGCTTTAGTTGAATTTAGAATGCGTGATGGCTATACTGAAAATGGTGATGGAACTACAACAAACCATAACTATGGTATTGGAGCAGCTTTTATTCCTTCTGGGTTAGGTTATTTTTCAACAGGAACAACATCTATACCAAGTTACTCTCCTATTAATTTTACATTTGGATTACTAACTAGAATTGATACCGATTATGATTTAGATTCAATCCCTTCACATTTAGAAGATTTAGATGGTGATGGTGATGGTTTAAATGAAGATACTGATGGTGATGGTGTAGCTAACTTTATTGATAATGACGACGATAATGATGGTGTGTTAACTATTGATGAAGATATCGATCAAGATGGAGACCCAACTAATGACGATACTGATGGAGACGGAATACCAAACTATTTAGATTTTGATACTAATTTATCAAACTAAAAATTAAATATTATATAAAAAAAGAGCCACTTTATAAAGTGGCTCTTTTATTTTATGATTGTTTGAAATTTATAACATAACAGATATACTAAGTATTAGTTGTTCTGGTCGCGTATCTAATCTATTTGGATTTAATACTGATACATTATTATTAATAATAGTCGCTTCGTTATTATTAAAGCCTCTCTCGTATCTTAAATCTATACAAATCTTATCCAAGCTTAATCCTATTCCAAAATTTAATCCTACAGAAAAGTCATCTTCTATAGTGTTAATTGTAGCATTTTCAAATTCGCTATCCATTATATATTGTAAGGATGGACCTGCAAAAACTTGTATAGGACCTAAAACTTTTAAGCCAATTAATAATGGAGCATCTAATTTTTGTAATTCAAATTCGCCAGCAGTATAATCGCTTTTTGTAGTAGTATAAACCAATTCTGGTCTAAAGTATATTTTGGTGCCAATTTTTCCAAAAACACCAACATGGTAGCCAACGCTTCTATCTGGATTTTGATAACTGTTAGAAATAGACTCAAAGTAATCTCCATTACCATTGTAATTTACACCACCTTTCAAACCAAATCCATTTCCATTTTGGGCATAACCTAAAGCTGAAAATATAAGTATTCCAATAGATGTTAAAATTACTTTTTTACTTAAGTCTGAATTATAACCTAAGCCATTCTGAAATTTTTGTAAAATGTTCATAATTGTCGTTTTTTGATTAACACTAGTTATAACGATAATTATGCCAAATTATTTTAATGCTTAATAGACAGTGTTTTACAAAATAAAAAAGCGTTTAAAACACAAGGTTTTAAACGCTTTACTATGTAATGAGATAGTGTTTTTACTTTCTTGTAATCACTTTTTCTGCTGCTTTAACAATAGCATCAGCATTTAGACCGTACTTTTCCATTAATTGCGCTGGTGTCCCTGACTCACCAAAAGTATCGTTTGTAGCAATAAACTCTTGTGGTGTAGGTTGATGTTGTGATAAAACACGTGCAACACTTTCTCCTAATCCTCCTAAGTGGTTATGCTCTTCAGCAGTAACAACACATTTAGTTTTTTTAACAGACTCTATAATAGCATTAGCATCTAATGGCTTTATAGTATGTATGTTTATTACTTCGGCAGAAATACCCTTATCATTTAAGGTTTTTGCAGCTTCTAAAGCTTCCCAAACTAAATGTCCCGTAGCAACAATTGTTACATCAGTACCTGTTTGTAATTGTACAGCTTTACCAATTTCAAAAGTTTGATCTTCTGGAGTAAAGTTAGCTACTTTTGGACGTCCAAAACGTAGGTAAACTGGTCCTTCATGACTTGCAATTGCAATAGTAGCAGCTTTGGTTTGATTGTAATCACAAGTGTTTATTACAGTCATACCTGGTAACATTTTCATTAATCCAATATCTTCAAGTATTTGGTGTGTTGCACCATCTTCTCCTAAAGTTAAACCTGCGTGAGATGCACAGATTTTAACGTTTTTGTCAGAATATGCAATACTTTGTCTAATTTGATCATAAACACGACCTGTAGAAAAGTTAGCAAATGTACCTGTAAAAGGAATTTTTCCTCCAATAGTCAAACCTGCAGCAATACCCATCATATTAGCTTCTGCAATTCCAATCTGAAAAAAACGTTCTGGGTTTTCTTCAATAAACTGATCCATTTTTAAAGACCCAATTAAATCTGCGCAAAGTGCTACAACATTAGGATTTGTTCTTCCTAACTCTGTTAATCCGTCTCCAAAACCTGATCTTGTATCTTTACTTCCTGTATTTGTATATGTTTTCATGTTGTCTTAATTCAAGTTGATTAATAGTCGCCTAAAGTTTCAGGGTTTTGCTCTAATCCAATAGCTAATTGCTCGTCATTAGGTGCTTTACCATGCCAAGCATGTGTATGCATCATAAAATCTACACCATTACCCATTATTGTTTTTAGTAATACACAAACAGGTTTTCCTTTACCTGTTAAACTTTTTGCTTCTGCCATTCCTTTTAAAATAGCATCAATATTATTACCAGCTTCAATGTCTATAACTGTCCATCCAAAAGCTTCAAATTTAGCTCTAAAACTTCCCATTGGTAATACAGTATCTGTTGACCCATCAATTTGCTGTCCATTTAGATCTATAGTTGCAATAATGTTATCTACTTTTTTAGCAGATGCATACATAATTGCTTCCCAGTTTTGACCTTCTTGCATTTCGCCATCTCCATGTAAGCTATATACTAAATGTTTGTCTCCATTTAATTTTTTTGCTTGGGCAGCACCTAAAGCAACACTTAAACCTTGACCTAAAGATCCTGATGCAATCCTAACACCTGGCAGTTTTTCATGTGTTGTTGGGTGACCTTGTAGTCTTGTGTTAATTAATCTAAAGGTGTTTAATTCTTCTACAGGAAAATAACCCGTTCTAGAAAGTACACTATAAAATACAGGTGAAATATGTCCATTTGATAAAAAGAAAAGATCTTCTCCAATGCCATCCATATCAAAACCTTCTTTTCTATCCATGATGTTATCATAAAGTGCTACTAAAAATTCTGCGCAACCTAATGATCCTCCTGGATGTCCAGAATTTACTTTGTGTACCATACGTAAAATGTCTCTACGTACCTGTGTGGTTAAATCTTCTAATTGTTGTGTGCTTGCCATGTTTTATGGGTTAAATATTTTGTTCCAAAATTAGGATTTTAATAGCCCACAACCAAGATTATTGAGGACACTTATTAACCAAATGGCTAGATTTCTTAACAATTCATTCATTTTAAAAAAAGTATTAACAAAATTTTCAATTTTAGGAAGTATTTAATACCCTTTGCATTTTTCTTACATATATTTGCTAGCTGAAGATTAAAGAGATATAATGACTTTCGATTTAAAAGCAAAAGACACACAAAGTAACGCTAGAGCAGGAGTAATAACTACAGATCATGGTGTAATTGAAACACCAATTTTTATGCCTGTTGGTACTGCTGGAACTGTAAAAGGTGTGCATCAAAGAGAATTAAAAAACGATATTAATCCAGATATTATCTTAGGTAATACCTATCACTTATATTTAAAACCTCAAATAGATGTTTTAGAAAAAGCTGGTGGATTACATAAATTTATGAACTGGGATCGTAATATACTTACGGATTCTGGAGGTTATCAAGTCTACTCTTTATCAGGAAATAACAAGATTAAAGAAGAAGGTGTTAAGTTTAAGTCTCATATTGATGGTAGCTACCACACTTTTACGCCAGAAAACGTAATGGAAATCCAACGTAGTATTGGAGCAGATATTATTATGGCATTTGACGAGTGTACACCTTATCCTTGCGAATATAACTACGCTAGACGATCCATGCACATGACGCATCGTTGGTTAGAGCGTTGTTTAACACATCTTGATAAAACACCTTTAAAGTACGACTACTCACAATCTTTTTTTCCGATTGTTCAAGGTAGTACGTATAAAGATTTACGTAAGCAATCAGCCGAGTATATTGCAGGTGTTGGAGCAGAAGGTAACGCTATTGGTGGTTTGTCAGTAGGTGAGCCAGCAGAAGAAATGTATGCTATGACAGAGGTTGTAACAGATATACTACCATGGGATAAACCACGTTATCTAATGGGTGTTGGTACACCAATTAATATACTAGAAAATATTGCATTAGGTGTAGATATGTTTGACTGTGTAATGCCAACACGAAATGCAAGAAACGGAATGTTATTTACTGCCTTCGGATCCATAAATATTAAAAACCTTAAATGGCGCGACGATTTTTCGCCAATTGATGAGATGGGTATTACTTACGTAGACACGGAATATAGTAAGGCATACTTACGTCACTTATTTAATACAAATGAATTATTAGGTAAGCAAATCGCAACCATACATAACTTAGGTTTTTATTTATGGTTGACTAGAGAAGCAAGAAAGCATATCTTAGCAGGAGACTTTAGAACTTGGAAAGATAAAATGGTAAAACAAATGAATAATCGTCTATAAGTGAAAATATTAGACTGGTACATATTAAAACGTTATCTAATGACTTTTGCGGTCATGCTACTGTTGTTTATACCAATTGGTATTACAGTGCATTTAGCAGAAAAAATTGGTAAAATACTAGAAAACAATGTGCCTTTCGGCGAAGTCATGCAGTACTTGTTAGACTTTACAATATACTTTGCACATCTACTTTTTCCGTTATTTTTATTCTTATCAGTAATTTGGTTTACATCAAAATTAGCAAATAATACAGAGGTTGTAGCGTTTTTAAGCTCAGGTGTATCGTTTACACGATTTTTAAGACCTTACTTAATTGGAGGCGTAATTGTTGCTTTATTATCCATTGTCTTAGGATTATATCTAGCACCTAACGCTAGTAAAGGGTTTAATAATTTTAAATATAAATACCTCTCAGGTAAAAAAGAAAATAATAATACCAATGTATTAAAGCAGATTAATGACAACGATATTATTTACGTTACAAGCTTTGATACAAAAAATAAAACAGGAGTAAATTTTACTTTAGAGCATTTTGAAGAAGGTAAAATGACCTATAAAATTAGTGCATCTAACCTAAGATATATCGAACAGGATTCAGCTTACATACTCCGTAATTACTTTAAAAGAACCATTGGAGATAATGATGATGTGTTGGATATTCAACGAAAAAAAGACACAATCTTTTCATTTGATTTAGAAGATTTAACACCAGAAAGTTACATAGCTGAAACCTTAAGGTACGATGAGCTAGTTAGATTTATTGATAGAGAAGAAAAACGAGGCTCTAAATATATAGGTCGTTACAAGTTAGCTAAATATCAAAAATGGAGCTTACCAGTTTCAGTATTTATACTTACAATTATTGCAGTAGCTGTATCGTCTAGAAAACGTCGAGGCGGAATGGGAGTCAATTTAGCATTTGGGATTTGCATAGCCATGGTTTTTGTCTTTTTTGATAAGATATTTGGTACATTAGCCTCTCAGTCTAACTTTTCACCATTGCTAGCAGTGTGGTTTCCTAATATAATTTTTGGGGTTTTAGCCTTTTTCTTGTTACGCAATGCAAAACGATAAATTAAAAAATTACCTTCACTTACATGTCCTAGTTTTTATAGCTGGATTTACTGCTATTATCGGTAAATTAATAACAATCAACGCTGTTAGTCTAGTGTGGTATAGGATGTTAATGGCTACGGTTTTAATGTTTATTTACATTAAAATTGCCAAAGTCGATATTTCTATTACCAAAAAAGCATTGATTAAATTATCAATTGCAGGAGTAATAATAGCATTACATTGGATTACTTTTTTTGGAGCCATACAAGTAGCTAATGCTTCTATTGCTTTAGCAATGTTCTCCACAGGTGCTTTTTTTGCATCCTTTATAGAACCTATAATCTATAAACGTAAAATTATTGCTTATGAGATTGTTTTTGGTCTTATCGTGATTTTAGGTGTGTATTTAATTGTAAAAAGTGAGTTTAAATATATTGACGGAATGATTTTAGGAATTATTTCTGCATTTTTATCCTCATTATTTGCAGTCCTAAACGGAAAGTTTTTAGAGGAGCATTCTGCAACCAAGATTTCATTTTACGAGTTTTTAAGTGGAGTTTTTTTTATTTCACTTTACATCTTGCTTTTTGGAGATGGTTTTAATTTAAATCATTTTAATATATCGCTATCAGACGGTTTATGGTTGTTTGTGTTAGCATCCGTTTGCACAGCCTATGCATTTATAGCCTCTGTTTATGTCATGCGCTATATTAGTCCTTATACAGTAGTGTTAACTTATAATTTAGAGCCTATTTATGGAATCATTTTGGCATTGATGCTATTTCCAGAATCTGAGACTATGTCACCTTCATTTTACATTGGTGCATTTATAATTTTAGGGGTTGTATTACTTAATGGAGTCCTTAAAAATTTAAAAAAAATCAGAAAGAATAAAAGCCCACAAACTAATTGATTATCAAATTTTAACGTTAAAATGTGCGCATTTTAATCATAATCTTAAAATTTGAAGTAAAAAAAATGTAATTTTGCATGCTAACATATAAACAAAACTATCGTTCCCTATGGAATATTTAGAATTTGAATTACCAATTAAAGAACTGGAAGAGCAATTAGGAAAGTGTCAAGTTATTGGAGAAGAGAGTGATGTAGATGTGACACAAACTTGCAAGCAAATCGAGAAAAAGCTTATTGCTACCAAAAAAGATATATATAAAAACCTGACGCCTTGGCAAAGAGTACAAATGTCACGTCATCCTGATAGACCTTATACTTTAGATTATATTAAAGCTATATGTGGAGAGTCGTTTTTAGAGTTACATGGAGACAGAAACTTTAAAGATGATAAAGCCATGATTGGTGGACTAGGTAAAATAGGTGACCAAAGCTTTATGTTTATTGGTCAACAAAAAGGGTTTAATACAAAAACTAGACAATACCGTAATTTTGGTATGGCTAATCCAGAAGGCTACCGTAAGGCTTTAAGATTAATGAAGTCTGCTGAAAAATTTGGAATACCAGTAGTAACATTATTAGATACGCCTGGTGCTTATCCTGGTTTAGAAGCTGAAGAGCGTGGACAAGGTGAGGCTATTGCTAGAAATATTTTAGAGATGACACGTTTAAAAGTGCCAATTATTACAATAGTAATAGGTGAAGGTGCTTCTGGTGGAGCTTTAGGTATTGGTGTAGGAGATAAGATTATGATGTTAGAAAACACATGGTATTCTGTTATATCTCCAGAATCTTGTTCTTCAATTTTATGGAGAAGCTGGGAATATAAAGAATTAGCTGCTGAAGCTTTAAAATTAACAGCTACAGACATGAAAAAAATGAAGATTGTAGATGATATCATTAAAGAACCTTTAGGAGGTGCACATTCTGATAGAGAAACAACTTTTAAATCTGTAACAGAAGCTATTCTTGGTGCATACGACGAGTTTAAAAACTTATCACCAAAAGATTTAGTAAATAAGCGTATAGAAAAATATTGTGATATGGGTGTTTTTAAAGGGTAGACCTTATAAAACCATTTGCTAACAAAATCTGAAGTGTAATGCTTCAGGTTTTTTTTATGCTTATTAACAAAAAAACAGACTTATTAACAGTATAAATGTTGACGATCTGTTAAGATTGAGTAACTTTGTATCCTAATATTTCTTAACAATTTATTTACTTTCGCTAAGTCAAGAATTAGGTGAATTTTCATCTGGTTTTTTTAAATATTTAATCAATAAATTACGGAGTTATAACTCAAAACTATATTCAATAAATGAAGCAACCCAATCAAATAAAAGGCTATCAAGTTGACAGGAGCACTATTATAAACCTTGAAAAAGGTAAGATTCCACCACAAGCGTTGGATCTTGAAGAAGTAGTACTTGGTGCAATGATGATTGACAAGAAAGGGGTTGATGAAGTGATTGACATTTTAAGTGCTGATGCCTTTTATAAAGAAGCACATCAACACATTTTTGAAGCCATATTTATGTTGTTTCAAGAAAGTCAACCAATTGACTTATTAACAGTTTCGACACAATTAAAAACAAATTCAAAATTAGATTTAGCAGGAGGAGATTTTTATTTAATTTCTTTAACACAAAAAGTATCCTCTTCTGCCCATATCGAGTTTCATGCTCGTATAATTCTGCAAAAGTTTATCCAAAGAAGTTTAATTAAAATTTCTTCTGAAATAATTGAAGAAGCTTACGACGAAACTCAAGATGTATTTGACCTTTTAGATAAAGCAGAATCTAGGTTATACGAAGTCACACAAGGAAACATTAAAAAATCCAGTGAAACTGCACAAGACTTAGTAATTCAAGCTAAGAAAAAAATTGAAGAAATCTCCAAAAAAGAGGGGATGAGTGGTGTGCCATCTGGTTTTAATAAACTAGATAAGTTAACCTCTGGTTGGCAAGAAAGTGATTTAATTATTATTGCAGCACGTCCAGGTATGGGTAAAACAGCCTTTACTTTAACAATGGCTAGAAACGTTGCAGTAAACTCAAATATTCCAGTTGCTTTTTTCTCTTTAGAGATGGCATCTGTACAGTTAATTACTCGTTTAATTTCTAGTGAGACAGGATTGTCTTCAGAAAAATTAAGAACTGGTAAACTTGAAAAACACGAGTGGGAGCAGCTTAACGTAAAAGTAAAAGCGTTAGAAAAAGCACCACTATTTATTGATGATACACCTTCGCTTTCTATTTTTGATTTACGTGCAAAAGCTAGACGTTTAGCTTCTCAGCATGGTATTAGAATGATCATGATTGATTATTTACAGTTGATGACAGCTGCAGGATCTGGAGGTAACCGTGAACAAGAAATATCGACTATTTCCCGTAACTTAAAAGCATTGGCTAAAGAGTTAAGTTTGCCTGTAATTGCACTGTCTCAATTATCGCGTGCTGTAGAAACTCGTGGAGGAAGTAAACGTCCTTTACTATCCGATTTACGTGAATCTGGTGCGATTGAGCAAGATGCCGATATTGTAAGTTTTATTTACAGACCAGAATATTATAAAATTGACGAGTGGGATGATGAAGAACGCTCTCCAACAGAAGGTCAAGGTGAGTTTATTGTAGCAAAACACCGTAATGGTGGTTTGGAAAGTATTAGACTTAAATTTATCGGTCATTTAGGTAAGTTTGATAATTTGGATGATTTTGACACACCATTTGGTCAAGAATTTCATAGTAAAATGAATGCTGCTGCAAATGATAATACATTTGCTCCAGACAATTTCCCGTCAGCTAATGATGCTTTTGGTGCACCAGAAGAGGATGATAACGACGTGCCTTTTTAATAATAAGTAACTATTTAAATGGATAAAATAAAAACAACTAACTACCTACTTTTAATAATTGTAATACCTATAATATTTTACTTATTAAAAGTACTGTCATTTATATTTGTACCTCTGGTTTTTTCAATGTTTATAGCATTGTTGTTTTTACCATTAATGCGTTTTTTACGTAAACGCAAATTGCCTAAAGCGGTCAGTGTTTTTATTGTATTACTAGTTATAGCTTTAGGTGTAAAGCTTGGAGTAGAATTAGTAAAGCTATCAAGTAGAGAAATTTTAGCATCAGATTCTCAATTTTTTGCTAAAGCAGAAACAAAAATCAATACACTAGTTGATAATGTCGAAGCTTTTTTTGGTGTAGAAAAAGTAGAAGGTAGCAGGTCTTTAACTAGGTTAGTTAATAAAGAAGCCTTGTTAGATAATTTATCACCAACAATTAGTTTTATTAGTAAATTTTTGACAGCTTTATTAATGACGACGTTTTTTGTGGTCTTATGGTTAGCAGAGTCCATTAATGTTGAAAAATTAATTAATAGGACCATTTTAAGAAAAAAGCACACGTCCATTAAAACGTTTATGAAAATAGAAAAAGACTTGATTAAATTTATTAAAGTTAAGTTTTTAGTAAGCTTTTTAACTGGTGTTTTTACAGGTGTGGCATGTTACTTTTTTGATGTAAGTTTCCCTATATTTTGGGGTTTATTTGCGTTCTTAATTAATTTTGTTCAAATGGTAGGTTCGTTTATTACAGTAATTTTGCTATCTATTTTTGCATTTGTCGAGTTAGAAACATCTAGTAAATTATTATTTTTTATAATTTCAATAACAGGAACACAAGTATTATATGGTAGTATTTTAGAGCCTATATTTATGGGTAAATCCTTTTCTATTAATGTTATTGCTGTTTTAGTGATGTTAATGTTTTGGGGTTACATTTGGGGTATTCCTGGTTTAATTATGGCTATTCCAATTACAGTATTTCTTAAAATTATTTTCGAACAATTTCCTCGAACAAAAATTATTTCAGAATTACTCTCAGGCTCTACCAGTTAATTTACTATTAATCCTTTTATAACAGTTGCTTTTTTAAGTATCTTTCAAGTTATAAAAAAGTATTTTTAAATGAATAAATTTACAGTATTTCTATTCTTATTTCTGTTTGTTTCTAAAGGGTTTGCATCCTATATCTTAATACCAATGGATGCTGATACCCAAAAAAATCATTTAAAAGCTTACGGAATTACGTATTGGAGTTTAGAAAAAGACGTTAAAGTTAAGTGGTTACTTAATTATAGAGGTGGTTCTTTTTTATTACCTGATAGCGAGTCAATCCAGCGTGAGTGTAAAATTAGAGGTGTTAGTTTCGAAATTATTTCTGATACAAAGACAGAGCAAATTTTAAAAGAAATAGCAAGTCCAAGTAAAAATATGGAAGCTGTGGTTTTGGAAAAAGCACCTAAAATTGCTGTGTACACACCTCAAGGTAAATTACCTTGGGATGATGCAGTAACTATGGTATTAAGTTATGCCGAAATACCTTACGAAACGATCTACGATGAAGAAGTATTAAAGGACGAATTACTGTTGTACGATTGGTTGCATCTTCACCATGAGGATTTTACAGGACAATTTGGGAAATTTTATGGTAGATATCGCCAAGCAGCATGGTATATTCAAGAAAAAAAAGACGCAGAAGCATTAGCTACTAAATTAGGTTATACCAAAGTATCTGAAGAGAAACGTGACGTTTCATTAAAAATAAGAGATTATGTAGTTGGTGGTGGCTTTATGTTTGCCATGTGTAGCGCAACAGAAAGTTTTGATATCGCCTTGTCTGCAGATGGAATTGATATTTGCGAACCTATGTTTGATGGAGACGCTAGTGATGGTAACTATCAAGCAAAAATTGATTTTGATAAAACATTTGCTTTTAAAGATTATACTCTAGAGCGTAGTCCTTTAGTGTATGAGTTTTCTAGCATTGATATGACCATGAAACGCAATATACCAAAGGAAACAGATTACTTTTCTTTAATGGATTTTTCGGCAAAATGGGATCCAATACCAACTATGCTTTGTCAAAATCATACAGCTTTAGTAAAAGGTTTTATGGGACAAACAACTTCTTTTACCAGAGACCAAATTAAGTCCAATGTTTTAATAATGGGAGAAAACAAAACAAATGGTGAAGCTAAATACATCCATGGTATAAAAGGAAAAGGCTTTTTTACTTTTTACGGTGGACATGATCCAGAAGATTATACGCACCAAGTTGGCGATCCAAAAACCGAATTATCCTTGCATCCAACATCACCTGGTTATAGACTTATTTTAAATAATGTCTTATTTCCTGCTGCTAAAAAGAAAAAGCAGAAAACGTAATATGAAATATTTATTTCTATGTATTTCTATCTTTTTTTTCCAAATTTCTTTTACTCAAACAGATAGTGTTCTAATTTATGGTCAAAATTTAATTGATCAAAATAAATTAGATACAGCCATAATTTACTACAAAAAGCACTTGCTTAGCCCAAGCAGTCAAAAACAACAGGTACACTTACTTTTTGGATTGGCAGATGCTTATAAATTAAAATTAGATTATACTAATGCTAATGAAAACTACAGCAAGTCTTTTATTACGATAAGCAAAATTAAAGACAAGCAATTAGAGTTTTTGTACTATGTAAAAAAAGCAGAGTTTTTTAGAAAAAGAGCTATGCATCTTGATGCAGTAAAAGAGTTAGATAAGGCGTTAGTTATATTAAAAAATACGCCTATAAATGATTTATATTTATCCAAGTATTACAATCGTAAAGCCGCACTTTTTACAGAGCATTACCAGTTGAATGATTCCACACTTTATTATTCAAATAAATCCTTAGTACTTGCAAAAAAAACAAACGATAATGATGCTGTTTTTTATTCATTATTAGAAATTTCTGGGGTTTATGAGCGTAAAAAGGATTATAAAACTTCTCTAAAATATTTGGATGAAATTATAGCTTTTGCTAAAAGCAATAATATGAAGCAGCAAGAAGCAGATGCTTACATTAGTTATGTAATGGTATTGGCACGAAGCAATCAATTAGAAAAAGCATTAAAAGCGTCACTTTATGCTGCAGATTTTTCTAAAAAAAATAAGTTTTTATACAATGAGATTATCTTTAATCAAAATATTCAAAATTTATATTTTAGACTAAATAATATAGAAAAAGCATACGAGTATTTAAAACAAAGATTAGAGTTAACAACCAAATATGATGAAATAAAAAAAGAAGAATTATTATTTAATCTAGAAACACAATACAAGCTGGCAGATAAAGAGAGTCAGATTAAGATTAATAATTTGGAAATTATAAATCAAAAAAAAGCATTAGCCTCTAATAAGGTAAACTTATATATTGCACTAGTATTGTTTATGTTTTCAATTGCAGTTGCAGTCCTAATAGCTTATTTTCTTAAACGCTCAAAAAAAAGCAATAAGCAATTACAAAAACTGTCTTCAGAAAACGAATTTTTATTAAGTGAAGCAAACCACAGGATTAATAATAACTTACAATTAGTAGTTATACTTATTACTAATCAACTTAAAAAAGCCTCGGAGACAGAAAAAATTCAACTAAAAAATATTTTAATAAAGGTGGAAGCTATTTCCACTTTACATAAACATTTATATAAAAACGAAGACAAACAAACTATAGATATTGCTAATTACTTAAAAGATGTAAAAACTAGTTTTTTTGATGTGTTTAAAGAAAATGATATTACTACTAACTTTGATGTCAATTCTTTAGAAATAGCAACAGATCAAGCAATGTATTTTGGATTATTACTAACTGAGTTATTAATTAACTCTATCAAACATGCCTTTAAGGAACAAGATTATAAGGTGATAGATTTTACATTAAGGGTTAATAATGGGTTGCTATTATTTATATATAGTGATAATGGTATAAGCTTGGCTAATAAGTCAATAAAACCTAAACTGGTAGATAAAATTTGTCGTCAATTAGAAATGGATTATAATATAAATTCAGATAATGGTTTTAATTTTTCGATGTCTAAAAAAATAAATAATGAATAAATTACTGGACACCAAAATCCTAATCGTAGAGGACGAGATTATTATAGCAGATTACATAGAGGAGTTATTACTTGAAGAGCAATTTACAAACGTAGTTATTGCCAATAATAAAGAAACAGCTTTAAATAAAATGACTGCTTTTTTACCTGATATTATTTTAATGGATATTAATTTACAAGGGAAAAATGAGGGTATTGAGTTAGCCAAAGTTAAAAATAATAATGCGACCATTATTTTTATCACAGGTCAAAACGACTTAGTTTTAATGAATGAAGCATTAAAATCCAATCCAGACGCTTACTTAACCAAACCTATAAAACGATTAGATCTATTAGCTTCAATAAATTTAGCGTTTTATAAAAAGCAATCGCAAATCTTTCAATTTAAAGATGGGTACGATATTGTTAATTTAAACTTTTCGGACATTAGATATTTTGTTGCAGAAGGTAATTATGTAAATATTTATACGCTTACTAAAAGATTTACTATTAGACAATCATTGATGGGTGTAATGGATAAACTTCCTACAGATAGTTTTAAACAAACGCATCGTTCTTATTTAGTAAATAAAAATAAGATAGAGAAAGTAACATCAAACACAGTAGTTATTAATGGTTTAGATATTCCTTTATCAAGGACGTATGCCAAACAATTTAAATAGCATTTTACATACAAAGTGACGCGTTTCAACCCGTGTTATTGGTATTTCATAGAGGAAAAGTTAGTTTTGCGATTCTTAAAAATCTAACTAACCTATTATTTATGAAACAATTTTATTTTACTTTTTTTGCTGTACTATTTATTGGTATGGTTTCAGCCCAAACCTTTCAAGAAGGAGGCGTTAATTATTATGTCATTTCAGCAGCTGACAGCACTGTTGGTGTGGTGTCATCTGCAAGTTTTGAAGGTGCATTAGTAGTACCTCCAACCGTTAATAATGCAAGTGTTGACTATACTGTAATTGCTATTTTAGATAGTGCATTTGAAAACAGTACAACGTTAACTTCAATAGAAATTCCTAATACTGTAACGTTTATAAGTAATGGAGCATTTCGATACTGTACCAACCTAACGTCTGTAGTTATACCTAATTCAGTTACAAGTATTGGGCAACTTGCATTTAACGCATGTTCTAGTTTAACTTCTATGGTAATACCAGATTCAGTTACTACTATAGGCATTGGAGGATTTGCAGGTTGTTCAGGTTTAACTTCTTTAACAATTTCTAATTCGTTAACTAGTTTGTCAGTTAATGTATTTGCAGGTTGTACTAGTTTAACGTCGTTAGATATTCCTAATTCAGTAACAAGTATTGGTCAAGATGCTATAAGAAATTGTTCAAGTTTAACTTCGGTAACGATTCCTAGTTCAGTTACAAGTATTTCTAATACTGTATTTCAAGACTGTTCTAATTTAAATACAGTTACTGTTGATTGGTCAACACCACTAGCTATTAATGCTAATGTTTTTCAAAATGTAAATATTGGTAGCGCAACCCTTTATGTTCCTGTTGGCACTGAGGCACTTTATCAATCAGAGCCAGTTTGGCAAAACTTTGGTACTATAGGTCAACCACAAGCAGCTACACATTTAAATTTTGATGGAGTAGATGATTTTATTGATTGTGGTAATATATTAACAGAGTCATACACAAAAGAGGCATGGATTTCTATAGATGCAATTAATCAGACAAGTAATATAATTTCAGGCTCAGATAGTTCTGGACAAAATGCTTTTTGGGTACCTAATGGAGTGTTATCTGCTGGTCATAATGGTTTCTGGAATGCTGTCGAAGATTCAAATGTATTATCAGTAAATACTTGGTATCATGTAGTGGTGAGTTATGATTACGCTACTCAAACTTTAAAATTATATAAAGACGGAATTTTGATAGATTCAAATAATAATGTTCCAGCACCAATTAATGGTAATGATATTCATATAGGTTCTTATAATGATGCAAGTAACTTATTTAATGGATCTATTGATGAAGTTCGTATTTGGAATGTCGTAAGAACAGAAGAACAAATTAATGGTAGCAAAAATTGCGAGTTACAAGGTGATGAAACAGGTCTTATTGCTTATTATAATTTTAATGAAGGTCTTGATGCTAATGAAAATGCAGCTTTCACAACCTTAAATGATGCTACTATCAATGCTAATAATGGGTCGTTAACTAATTTTGCTTTAACAGGAAACACCTCTAATTGGTTAGCAGGATCTCTTGTTGAAAGTGGATCAATTGTTCCTTCTGAAGCAAGTGTTAGTAGTCCAGTAAATTATACACAAAATGATAGTGCAACGCCATTAACTGCAACTTTAGGAGCCAATGGATCAGAATTATTATGGTATACAGCAGAAACAGGAGGAGTTGGATCAGCAATTGCGCCTACACCAAGCACAATGACTTCTGGGTCAACATCATATTGGGTAACAAGTGCTAATGCAAATGGATGTGAAAGTGAAAGAACTGAATTAGTAGTAAATGTAATAGAGCCAGCAACGCACTTAAATTTTGATGGTATTGACGACTATGTTAATATAAACATAGGAACATTTACTACTCAAAACTTTAACTATACTCATGAGTTTTGGTTTAAAACTACAAGCGCTAACAGTACAATTTTTAACTTTTCTGATACAGGAATGCCTAACTCTGGAGGTTTTAATAAAACCATTTATTTACAAAACGGAAACTTAGTGTCTTATGTTTATAACAATACAGAAAATTATATCACATCAACAGCCACATTTAATGATAATAATTGGCATCATGTTACAGAGATTGTTACGTTTTCAGAAAGAAGTCTTTATGTGGATGGTACATTAATAGGAACAGATACTAGTTTTTCTAACCAAAATTTTGGATATATAGTTCTAGGAGCAAGTAATTTAACTCCAGGAGTTTATTTTGAAGGAGAAATAGATGAAGTTAGAATTTGGAATACAGCCTTATCTATTGACGATGTTAATACTACAGGTAATTGTCAATTGCAAGGTGACGAAGCTAATTTACTAGCATATTATCAGTTTAATCAAGGAACAGATGCTACAGATAATACATCAGTAACAACTTTAATAGATGCGACAGCAAATGCATATAATGGTAATTTGATAAACTTTAGTTTAACAGGTAATACTAGTAATTGGTTAGCTGGCTCTCCTATTGGAGCAGCACCTATAGTTACAATGCAACCTCAGGATCAAACTATTACAGAAACAGATACTGCTGTTGTTTTTACTGTTTCAGCATCAAATGTCACATCTTACCAATGGGAAGTGTTTCTTGAAGATGGTGAAGGTGGTTCATGGATGCCTTTAGACGATTCATTAACTAATCCGGATGTTTCTGGTTCTACAACTAATACGTTAACAATTTCAGGAGATAATCTTTCTTTTATCGTTGGTTTACAATTTAGAGTTGTAATGAATGGTACTGCTAGTTGCAATGTTATTTCAAATGAAGTTACTGTAACAGATGAAACCCTATCAGTGTCTACTGTATTAATTAATGAAGTAAAAGTATTCCCAAATCCAACAACAGATAACGTTAAAATCTCGTTATCAAAAGTTCAAGATTTTGAAATATCTGTTTACGACTTAAACGGAAGATTACTTTTAAACTCAAAAAACAGAGGTGATGCATTCCTATTAGATTTAACCAGTTATCAAAATGGGATATATATTATAAAGACGAAGATCGATCAAAAAGAAGCTATTAATCGAGTTATTAAACACTAAGGAAGTTTAGTACAGTTCGAGAAGCAGTGTTGTAATTTACAACACTGCTTTTTTTTGCTATATAACTAGCGGATACTAATATCAAATTATTAAATTTTAGTGTTGTTTAACTAAACAATATTATATAAGAATATTATTTTTACTACATTACAGTTAATCTAAAACAGTCTTAAAATGTCAACAAAAGATCAAATCTTAAAAAAAATTGAAACATTAATCACCAACCACTTCGAATCTCCAAAAAATGCATTTGATTTTTTTGATGAAGATGGTGATAAAAAATTATCAAAATCAGAAATTAAAAACCTTTTGCAAGAAGCAGAAATTAGTGGGTTTATTAGAGGTATAGTCGCTTCAAAATTAATAGAAGGTTATGATTTAGATGGAGATCAACTTATAAGTTGGTCAGAATTTAAAACTGCAATTGACGAAATAGCACTTTAAATTCTGTCTTTTTTTGAAACAATCAATACTACAATTCCTCAAATTACAAATCATTACAATACTTTTTTGGGTATTATCGTTTTGCTTATTTATTACTATCCGTTATTTTGAAATAGGTACGGAAG
The DNA here is from genome assembly GCF_007827365.1 of Olleya sp. Hel_I_94. Classification (NCBI taxonomy): domain Bacteria; kingdom Pseudomonadati; phylum Bacteroidota; class Flavobacteriia; order Flavobacteriales; family Flavobacteriaceae; genus Olleya; species Olleya sp. Hel_I_94. Next base: position 10,739 of record NZ_VISI01000001.1, on the reverse strand, counting down.
GAGGAAAGGCATTTGTAACTAACTACGACCAAGTAATACCAATAACACAATGGTTACAATTTAGCATTTTAATAGGTGTGCTTGTTGGCTTTTTTTATGGGATAATCGAGTTTATTTCTGATAAATTATTGCTGTACAAATTTTCTACTGGTTTACTAATATTACTTAAAACAATTGTTTATTTACTTTTATTAATACTTTCAACAAATTTTGTGGTTGGTTTAATAGAAGTTCAAATAGACAGAAACCTTCCAAATGAACCTGGTTGGTGGATGGAAAATAAAGTGTTTTGGCTAATAGTTGTGTATTTTAATATATGCTCATTAATATTTTCTTTTTTAAAAATTGCGATAGAAAACTTTGGTCATGGCGTTTTATTTAATCAGTTAATTGGAAAATATAAAAGACCAAGAGAAGAACGTCGTATTTTTATGTTTCTAGATCTTCAATCTTCTACCACAATTGCAGAGCAATTAGGCCACTATAAATACAGTCAATTGATTCAACAATGCTTTTATGATCTTAACTCGATAATAAATAATTTTGATGCAAATATTTATCAATATGTTGGTGATGAGGCTGTGATTAGTTGGACTTTTGAGAAAGGTTTAAAACAAAATAATTGTGTCGAATTATTTTATAAATTTCAAGATAAGTTAGTTAAAAAAGAAAAAATATACCTCAAACAGTTTGGTATAATACCTAAATTTAAAGCTGGATTGCATGGAGGAACATTAATAGTGACAGAAGTTGGGACTATTAAAAAAGAAATTGCTTACCATGGAGATGTTATAAATACATCTGCAAGAATACAAGGAGAGTGTAATAAGTATGATGAAACGCTTCTTATATCCGAATCATTACTTCAAAAACTTAAATTACATAAATACAAGCTAAAATCAATGGGTGACATTACTTTAAAAGGTAAAGAAAGCACACTTAAGTTATTTTCAATTAATAAACTTAATTAATCAAACTATCAATTAACTGCTTGATTACAATTTCTACCCCTTTTTCATTATTTGATTTAGTTAAATAGTTAGCAATGGTTTTTACATTTGGATGTGCATTATCCATAGCGTAACTATAGTGTCCTAACTTTAGCATCTCTATATCATTATTATAATCTCCAAAAACCATAGTTTCAGATTCATTAATATTATATAGCTTTTGAATATGTTTAATGGCATAGCCTTTATTAGCTATATTTTCTGAAATATCAACCCAGTGATTGGCAGATACCTTTACTTTAAAATTTTGTTCCAAATGTTTAACGGAAGGGTAGATGTGCTTTTCAGAGCTTTCTTCATGATATAATGCTATTTTATAAACGTCTTCTGTAATTTCAGACACATCATCAATAATGTCGTAATTTGAGTAATACTCACTTAAAAGTGCTAACAATTTTTTAGATTTACTTATTACGTAAGCTTTATTTTTTGTGCAAAATACAGGATGAGTATCCTGTAATCCAACTACTAATTTAGAAATTGTAGTTAAGCTGTTTTTTTTAAAAGTATTTGAAATTAGTAAATGATCTTGTTTTATTGCTAGTCCACCATTTTCTGATACTATAATAATATCATCTTTAATAACTTTTAATTTTTCAAGCATGCTATAATAAGGTCTTCCGCTAGCAGCTACAAACAATATGTTTTTTTCTTTTAAGATTTTAAATAATTCAAAAAACTCATCACTTACTTGATGATTAGCGTTTAATAAAGTTCCATCTAAATCGGAAACTATTAATTTAATTTGGCTTAAAGACATGTGCAATTCAATATTTAAAATGTAAAGCTAGTGGATAAGTTTGTTATAAAACAATTATTATAGTTAAGTTATAATTAAATGGCATAAAAAAATCCGATTCAATTAAGAATCGGATTTTCTATTTTATAAGCGAAGTATTGTTATACAAATGGCAAAATGCCCTTTATTTTACTTTATTCACAATTGCTTCAAAAGCATCTGGATTGTTCATTGCTAAATCAGCTAAAACCTTACGGTTTAATTCGATATTATTAGCTTTTACTTTACCCATAAATTGTGAGTAAGACATTCCATGTAATCTTGCTCCAGCGTTAATACGCGTGATCCATAATGCACGGAAAGTTCTCTTTTTGTTTCTACGGTCTCTGTATGCATATTGCATAGCTTTATCAACCGCGTTTTTTGCTACTGTCCAAACGTTTTTACGACGTCCAAAGTAACCTTTTGCTTGTTTAAGCACCTTTTTTCTTCTGGCTCTTTTGGCAACAGAATTTACTGATCTAGGCATAATTTAAATTGTTTTTTGTAGTAGGCGGTTAATTAATTAACACTTTGTAAAGGCCTAACTCCAGGGTTTATAAATAATTTGTAACCAATTAAGGTAATGTTACTTTAAACGCATCATTACTTTAATATTGTTCTCATCCGCTTTATGTACTAAACCGTCATGAGTTAACTTAAGCTTACGTTTTTTAGACTTCTTTGTTAAGATGTGACTTTTAAAAGCGTGCTTTCTTTTAATTTTACCAGTACCAGTAAGCTTGAAACGCTTTTTAGCACTAGATTTTGTTTTCATTTTAGGCATTTTGTTTCCTAGTTTTAATTATTTCGCTTATAATATTGTGGTCCTTAATAAAGGATACTATTTACTTTTTAGGAGCAATAAACATGGTCATACGCTTTCCTTCAAGTCTTGGCATTTGCTCTACTTTTCCAAATTCTTCCAAATCTTGAGCTAATCGTAATAATAATATTTGTCCTTGCTCTTTAAACACAATTGATCTCCCTTTAAAGAAAACAAAAGCTTTTAGCTTTGCACCTTCTTTTAAGAATTTCTCGGCGTGTTTCTTTTTAAATTCGTAATCATGGTCATCTGTTTGAGGACCAAATCGAATTTCTTTGATAACAACTTTTGTAGCCTTGGATTTTAATGCTTTTTCCCGCTTCTTCTGTTCATAAAGAAACTTCTTGTAATCCATTATTTTACATACAGGCGGATCTGCTTTAGGCGAAATCTCCACCAAGTCAAGTTCTTGCTCTCTTGCAAATTCTCTTGCTTCTTTAGTGGTATAAATTCCTACTTCAACATTTTCTCCAACTAGACGCACTTTTTCTGCTCTAATCTTACCGTTAATGTTGTGCTGATCTTCCTTAATGATTCTTGCCGGACCTCTTGATCTTTTTCTACGTATTGCTATGACTTATATATTTTAGTTAAACTTAATTTTAAAATTGTCTTTTTGTTTTATTTATCTCTGTTTTAACAATTTCTGCAAAGGTATCTACACTAATCGTGCCTAAATCTTCACCACCATGTTGTCTTACAGATATCTTGTTTTCTGCTTCCTCTTGTTCCCCAATGATAATCATATAAGGCGTTTTACTCATTTCAGCCTCTCTAATTTTCTTACCAATGGTCTCGCTTCTGTTATCTACAAGTGCGCGAATTTCGTGATTTTCTAGCAAAGTTAAAACTTTTTCACCGTATTTCTCGTATTTCTCACTAAGAGTTAATATAGAAACTTGATTTGGCATTAACCAAAGCGGGAAATTTCCTCCTGTATGTTCCAGTAAAATTGCTATAAAACGTTCCATACTCCCAAAAGGCGCACGGTGTATCATTACAGGTCTGTGTGTTTCATTATCACTACCTTTATAAGATAATTCAAAACGTTCTGGTAAATTATAATCAACCTGAATAGTTCCTAATTGCCATTGTCTACCTAAAGCATCCTTAACCATAAAGTCTAATTTAGGTCCGTAAAATGCAGCTTCGCCAGTTTCTATAACATAATTTAAATTTTTATCTTTCGCAGCATTTATAATAGCTTGTTCTGCTTTTTCCCAGTTTTCTAAACTTCCAATATATTTTTCTGGCTTTTCTGGGTCACGCAATGATACTTGTGCAGTAAAGTTTTCAAATCCTAAAGATCCAAATACATACAACACTAAATCAATAACATTTTTAAACTCTTGATCTAATTGATCTGGAGTACAAAAAATATGGGCATCATCCTGCGTAAAACCTCTAACTCTTGTTAAACCATGTAATTCGCCACTTTGTTCATATCTATAAACAGTACCAAATTCAGCAAAACGCTTTGGTAAATCTTTGTAAGACCATTGCATACTGTTATATATTTCACAGTGATGTGGGCAGTTCATTGGTTTTAGTAAAAATTCCTCACCTTCTTTTGGCGTAGTAATTGGCTGGAAGCTATCTTCACCATACTTAGCATAATGTCCAGAAGTAACATAAAGCTCCTTTTGTCCTATATGTGGTGTAACAACCATTTCATAACCTGCTTTTTTCTGAGCAGCCTTTAAAAAATCTTCTAAACGCTCACGTAAAGCAGCACCTTTTGGTAACCATAAAGGTAAACCTGCTCCAACTTTTTGAGAAAAAGTAAAAAGCTCAAGTTCTTTACCTAACTTTCTATGGTCACGTTTTTTAGCTTCTTCTAATAAAGCTAAGTATTCAGTTAATTCTTTTTGTTTTGGAAAAGATGTTCCGTAAACACGTGTTAATTGTGGTTTGTTTTCATCACCTCTCCAATAAGCACCTGCAACAGATAATATTTTTACAGCTTTAATAATCCCTGTGTTCGGGATATGTCCACCACGACACAAATCAGTAAAAGTAGAATGGTCACAAAAAGTAATAGTCCCATCCTCAAGATTTTCAATTAATTCAGTCTTATATTCATTGTCTTTATATAAAGATAAAGCATCGGCTTTAGTAACAGATCGCATAGCAAACTCATGTTTGCCTCTTGCAATCTCTAACATTTTAGTTTCAATGTTTTTAAAATCTTTATCAGTAATGGTCTCATTACCAAAATCAACATCATAATAAAAACCATTATCAATAGCAGGACCAATAGTTAATTTACTATTAGGATATAACTCCTCAATCGCCTGAGCTAATACGTGGGCAGAACTATGCCAAAATGCTTTCTTTCCTTCATCGTTAGTCCAAGTGTAAAGTACCAAAGATCCATCTGTTGTTAATTTCGTAGATGTTTCAACGGTTGTTCCATTAAAGCTTGCCGAAATAACATTTCTTGCCAATCCCTCGCTAATACTCTTAGCAACATCCATAGGTGTAGAATCTTTTTCAAAAGATTTTACACTACCGTCCGGTAAAGTAATTTTTATCATCAATATAATATTAGACCGCAAATATAATAGGATATTAGTAATTGGCAATACAACTCTTAACTAATACTAAATAAATTCACACAATAAAATAATGGCGTTACCCAAAGGGTCAGGCTTTCACTACTCGCTTTTTTTTACATAAGTATTATACATATACATAATGTCTATTTGTAATACGCAATATAATAGCCAATATATAATAGGAAACAAAAAAGAGCTCAAGCAGACCGTTCAATCCTTAACGCAAGCATCTCAAACTAATTTATACTAGTAAAAGTAACATAGTGTCTATTAAAACCACCGTAATTAGTTTAAATCACAACCAATTCAAATAAAAATATTTCATAACCTGTTAGCAATAAGGCATTAAAGGTTTGTATTAAAATAAAATTAAAAAAAGATTAAAAAAAGGGTTGTGGGAAAGAAAAAGGCTTGTATATTTGCACCCCGAAAACGACGTAACTGATGTTACTGAGAGTAGAGGAAAACGTTCTAAGATATATTGAAAGTGAAGTTTAAAAAAGAAAAAACTTTTTTTTTAAATAAAGCTTGTGGGATTTAAAAAAGCGAATTATATTTGCACCCGCTTAAGGAAATAACATCTTAAGAGACAGAGAAAAAAGTTCATAAACATATTGAATTGACAGCGTAAGAATTAATTGGAAACGATTAATTTAAACAAACGAGAATAAACCATTTTGAGTACTGAAAACATTATTAATTGTTAAAACATAGTCGTAAGACTTAAAATTTAACGATGAAGAGTTTGATCCTGGCTCAGGATGAACGCTAGCGGCAGGCTTAACACATGCAAGTCGAGGGGTAGCAGGGAGCTTGCTCCGCTGACGACCGGCGAACGGGTGCGTAACGCGTATAGAATCTACCTCTTACTAAGGGATAGCCCAGAGAAATTTGGATTAATATCTTATAGTATGTTAACTTGGCATCAAGATGACATTAAAGGTTACGGTAAGAGATGACTATGCGTCCTATTAGCTAGATGGTGTGGTAACGGCACACCATGGCAACGATAGGTAGGGGCCCTGAGAGGGGGATCCCCCACACTGGTACTGAGACACGGACCAGACTCCTACGGGAGGCAGCAGTGAGGAATATTGGACAATGGAGGCAACTCTGATCCAGCCATGCCGCGTGCAGGAAGACTGCCCTATGGGTTGTAAACTGCTTTTATACAGGAAGAAACACTCTCACGTGTGAGAGCTTGACGGTACTGTAAGAATAAGGATCGGCTAACTCCGTGCCAGCAGCCGCGGTAATACGGAGGATCCAAGCGTTATCCGGAATCATTGGGTTTAAAGGGTCCGTAGGTGGATAATTAAGTCAGAGGTGAAATCCTGCAGCTCAACTGTAGAATTGCCTTTGATACTGGTTGTCTTGAGTTATTATGAAGTAGTTAGAATATGTAGTGTAGCGGTGAAATGCATAGATATTACATAGAATACCAATTGCGAAGGCAGATTACTAATAATATACTGACACTGATGGACGAAAGCGTGGGGAGCGAACAGGATTAGATACCCTGGTAGTCCACGCCGTAAACGATGGTCACTAGCTGTTCGAACTTCGGTTTGAGTGGCTAAGCGAAAGTGATAAGTGACCCACCTGGGGAGTACGTTCGCAAGAATGAAACTCAAAGGAATTGACGGGGGCCCGCACAAGCGGTGGAGCATGTGGTTTAATTCGATGATACGCGAGGAACCTTACCAGGGCTTAAATGTAAATTGACAGGTTTAGAAATAGACTTTTCTTCGGACAATTTACAAGGTGCTGCATGGTTGTCGTCAGCTCGTGCCGTGAGGTGTCAGGTTAAGTCCTATAACGAGCGCAACCCCTGTTGTTAGTTGCCAGCGAGTCATGTCGGGAACTCTAACAAGACTGCCAGTGCAAACTGTGAGGAAGGTGGGGATGACGTCAAATCATCACGGCCCTTACGTCCTGGGCTACACACGTGCTACAATGGTAGGGACAGAGAGCAGCCACTGGGTGACCAGGAGCGAATCTATAAACCCTATCACAGTTCGGATCGGAGTCTGCAACTCGACTCCGTGAAGCTGGAATCGCTAGTAATCGCATATCAGCCATGATGCGGTGAATACGTTCCCGGGCCTTGTACACACCGCCCGTCAAGCCATGGAAGCTGGGAGTGCCTGAAGTCCGTCGCCGTAAGGAGCGGCCTAGGGTAAAATCGGTAACTAGGGCTAAGTCGTAACAAGGTAGCCGTACCGGAAGGTGCGGCTGGAACACCTCCTTTCTAGAGAAAGACAATTATTGTGTTTTTTTATGTAAACAAAAAGTTTATTCTCCTGCTGTTGATTTATAATCTATTATAGTAGAGTCTCATAGCTCAGCTGGTTAGAGCGCTACACTGATAATGTAGAGGTCGGCAGTTCGAGTCTGCCTGAGACTACTAATACTATGATAAAAGGAAATTCTAGAAGTTGTCAATTCTAAATAAGTAATTCTGAATAGAACATTCGGGATTCCTATATGGGGGATTAGCTCAGCTGGCTAGAGCGCCTGCCTTGCACGCAGGAGGTCATCGGTTCGACTCCGATATTCTCCACTATTCAGTTTTAACTGAAAAAGTTCTTTGACATATTGAAAAAAGATACATGAAAATTTAGTGAGATTTTTCTCATTAAAATTAATGTGGTATTATACTAATCGTAGTATAATACTGCATAGAACTCATTAAAAAGCAAATAGTACAATAAGCTAAATAAGAGCGTATGGGGAATGCCTAGGCTCTCAGAGGCGATGAAGGACGTGATAAGCTGCGAAAAGCTGCGGGGATTGGCACATACAAATTGATCCGTAGATATCCGAATGGGGCAACCCAGCATATTGAAGATATGTTATCCGAAAGGAAGTAAACCCGGAGAACTGAAACATCTAAGTACCCGGAGGAGAAGAAAACAAAAGTGATTCCGTTAGTAGTGGCGAGCGAACGCGGATTAGCCCAAACCAGTATTGTTAAGGCAATGCTGGGGTTGTAGGACTACAATATTTGAGCTGTAATGAATTAGAATAGTTTGGAAAGACTAACCAAAGAGGGTGATAGTCCCGT